>CAYQMG010000117.1:0-90278 GCA_964418585.1 uncultured Gammaproteobacteria bacterium
CGGTTGAAACGCTCCGCCAGGTCGCCGGTCACCTCGCCTTCCACCAACAGGTCCGAAATAAACTTCAGGTGCCAGTCCTGGCTCCCCCCAGGAGGGCTCGCCAACGAACGCAGCTTCGTGTAGTCCGTCCGAACGTTCTCGTCCAGCATGTTCGATGGCGGCTCCTCCCACTCGTTCAGATGCCTCAGGTAGTAAAGCACCATGTCCGAGTTGTACACACTTGCCCGGGCCCGCCTCGAGAATCGATACCCGTCGTAGTAGCGCTCCAGGTCTTCCAGCAAGACCTCCCGGGGACCCAGGTCCGGACGCTCCGAAAGCAACGTATCCACCGCGGCCGCCACTTCCTCCCGGGTGAAGCCGCACACCTCGTTGAACCGGGGAGAATGCGAAATCTGGGTCAGGATGTTGAACGCAGACGCCATGTCGTCCAGAGGCACCGGCGTGATCCCGGTGATGAACACGCGGGCCACCGCCCCACTCTGGGTCCCGGCCTTGAGCGCCTTGTAGAACGTCCGCATGAATCCCGTGTTCAGGTACAGTTCGTCATACGTCTGCACATGGCCACGCGCCAACAGGTCATTCGCAACACTGTCATACTCATCGATCAGAAGATAGATGGTCTTCCCGACCTCCAACGCCGCCCCAAACGCGGCCTGAATCATCGTGGCGGCGTCTGGGAAGTCCGCGATACGGTCCCTCAGCCGTGAAAACGCGCTGCCCAATCGTTCGTACCGGGCAAGAAAGCCCGTAAGCGTCGTCGCGACCAGCGCGTTGAAAGACCGTTCCACGGCAGCGGTGTCCCGGGACGCGGCGACCGGGGAGAAATCGAAGGCGAGCACCAGGTGCCGGCCGCACTCCGGGGTGGGGTGCTCGTGAATCCACAGTCCCTCGAACAGGTCATCGAACGAGTCCCCAAATGCCTCGTCGTAGTAGTGCGCCAGCGTGCTCACCCACAACGACTTCCCGAACCGACGGGGACGCAGCAGCATCAGATACCGGCTCCCCAGTTCGGCGCTCTCAAGCTCTGCAATGAAACGGGTCTTGTCGATGTAGTAGAGACCTCCACGGCGGATCGCTGCAAAGTTCGACATCCCATACGGCAGTTTCATCCACTCTCCCCCGTGCGCTCGCGTGGAAGGCAAACCAACTCTGCACCGGCCGAGAGTATCAGCCGCTCCTGCAAGGGTATCATATCTGATTCCGGAATCCGGGCAAGACTTGGGGGTCCAGCCAGGAAAGCTCGCGGAGCAGGACATCTCGATCATGTTTCTTTACGGTTTCGAAAAGCCTGCTATACTGCTTCCTTCTTTTGGTGGTACGGTCTGTGATGAGATTCTGAAGGACGGTTGCGTGGTTGCGTGGCAAGAACCGAAGTCCGGTTCTCCATGGCACGCGAATTGAATTCTGCCTCGACATCGAATATCCGGGTGTGGCGTTCGTCTGACCCGGTGGTGAAACGTGAACACGCGATCATCGATCATGCGTGAGGCAATCAGCTGGCATTATGTAAGGAGAAAACGGATGAACAGAACGGACTTTCTTGGACCCATGTTCGCATTGCCCCTGGTGTTCGCCATGGGGTCGGGTTGCCGTGGACCTGTTGCGCAGATCGCGGAGGAGCAGATCGCGGAGGCAGTGGTCAACCAGGCTGTTTCGGCCTATTACACGGCGTCGGTAAATGTGAGTGGTGAGTATGCGAGCCTCACCCTGACGTGCACCAAGGGTGGGACGTTGTCCTGGGCCGAGTACGTGGACGGTACCGGGGAAATTTGCTACGAGAGCGAATCGACGGGGTGTGAGATTGAGGGTGAGAACTATGGGGACTTGACCCTGTCCGGCACCTACGATGTGTGCGGGTTCCCAACTTCCTACAACGACGAGGAAGCCAAGTTCGAGGATCTGGACGGCAAGACGCTCTACATCGCGGGGAGCGTCACGGTCGCCGGTGCGAACGTGCAGGAGCGCACGTGCAACTACGACCTTCAGGTCACGAAGATCAACATCACGGGCGACGGCGACACCCTTACGTTTGCGTCGGGCGTGAGTGGTGAGATTTGCGACCGGAGGAACTTCAGCACGAGCGTGGAGTTCACGGTGACCAACGATGTGGAGGTGGACGAGAGTATGGAATAGCCGGGCAGGGGGTGTTCCCCGGCATGGCGTTTTTGACTCAACCGTTGCTTTCCCGCTGTCCTTCCCCCTGGATTCTCTGGTAGAGGCGGTAGGTGCCGCCCTGGTCCACCATCGCCCAGTTGGGAGATTCCTCGAGACGCTCGATCCAGTCGGTGTGGGTCTCCAGTATCAACATCCAGTCCACATCTCGAAGTCCTGGAGTCGTCCTGGGTTCGCTTTCCTGGGAAAACGCTCGGGCACCGGAGGTGCCTGACAATCCCTGCCCGTCTCGCGAAGGTTCCTGGTGGGTGCGGGGCGCGCCGCTCCGGTCGGTGAGGTTCGGGTCGAATTCGGCCTGGTACACATACAGGACGGGGCGGCCGGACAGGCGGGCCACCATGCGGTAGTCGGTGGCCACCCGGGCGTTCGGTGGTATCTGCGCGATCAAGTGGTCGATGGCTGCCATCTCTGCTGTGCGCGCGTGTCGAGTGGCCGGGTCGTCGAGCAGGCCGAGTGTCCAGGCGATGCGGTGGGTGGTACGCGGTATCTGGAGGGCGAGCGCGGCTGCCATCAAGATGGGTACCACCCACGGACGACGAGGGAGGAGTGCGTGCCTCCACCGTTCGATTCGGCCCCAACCCGAGGCACCGGCTGCGCTGACGAAGGCGAGGAACGGTGCCAGGTGGTGGACGTATGGGCCCTGCCAGGTCCACCACTCGTAGGGGCTGAGCAAGAACTGATAGAACAGGAGGGGGAGGGCTCCCACCAGAACCACGGGGTCAAGAAGAGCAGGCCAGAATCCCGGGTGGAGGTAGTCGGAGACACATTTCCATTGCCGATTCCATTCCCCTGCGGTTGTGGCCACCCACCGGGCGCTGGCGGCCAGGTCTACCGGGCGGTCGAAGGTGATGTAGAAGCCGGCTCGAGGTCTGAGCCATGCCTGGAGTCCGAACCAGGCGAGCGCAACGAGCACCACGATCCCCCCGGTGCGCCGGGGAGTGCGGGACGTCAGCGTGGTGGTTGTGGCGAGCGCTGCGACGAGGAGAGGCATTTCTTCCCGTACTGCGCAGGCTGTCACTGCAGCCACAAGGGTCCAGAGCAGGTTGGAGGGACGCTGGAGCGCCAGGGCGAGCCACAGGAGGGCGGGGATCGAGAGCAGCAGTGGCCGAAAGTCGGCCAATCCCAGGCGCCAGAGTGCGAAACTTGTTGCGTAGCAGGCGGCGGCGAGGACACCGGTCCAGGAACGTGCTCCGTGGAGGCGGGCCAGGGCGGCCACGGGGAAGATGCCGGAGGCGAGTGCGATGGACTGGAGGACGAGCAGGGTTTCCATACGAGGTAGGACACGATAGAACGGGACGAACGCAGGGAGCAAGAAGAAGGCGTGCGTGAGGTTGAGGAGTCCGTTCCATTCATGAGTGCTGCTCGTCTGCCGAAATGCGCCGCCGAAGGCCGCGTTGTGAATCAGGTTGTGAAAGAAGGCCATGTCGAACGGCCAGTCGCCGGTGCCGGCGTGATACCGGTGGATGGCGGCCAGCGAGAGCCCGAACGCCGTGCCGGCGGCGAGAAGCCACAAGGCCAGGACCGGGAGTGCCTGCAACTTTCCCCCGGGCACGGAATCCCTGAGATGCGTGCGGGCTGCCCAGCGTGTCGTCGCGTCGTCCATGTGCGCTCTGCGTTCAGTCATCTTGCCGCCGTCCTTGTGCTCCGTGGGACGTCCCCCCGCCCAGGCCGGGAGCGGAGAACGGGAGCGAGCAGCATCGGAACCCGTCGTCGATGTGTGCGGACGCCCCCGCGGGGTGGAAGTGTCGCGCATGGCAACCGCTTCCATAGATGGCGCGCCACATGGTTCCACCTCGAACGATACCGTCGGATTCGTCGGCGGGCTCCACCCAGTCGTTGGTGTCGAGCACCACAGGAGGGGGGCCGACCTCGCGCTGCACCCACTCGGACAGGTTGCCTGCCAGGTCATACACGCCTTCGGGATTCACACATCCAAAAAAGGCACCGGCGGGTGCCAACCAGCTCGACGCTCCGACGCGCTCCTCGGCATAGTCGTTGCACCGGCCGGGATCGTCGAACTCGCCATAAGGCTGATGCCATCCGTCCAGTCCGCCGCATGCCCGTTCAAATTCCGCCTCTGTGCACAGGCGCTTGCCAACCTCGAGACAGGCCTGCACAGCTTCCTTGAAGGTGACCGAACGGGTGGGACGAACCCCCGGGCGGTTGGGGAACTCGTAGCGATCCATGCAGAAGTCGCCCACTTCGAGGAAGCGAGGCGGGCGGGGCACGTAGCCCAGTGCCAGGCCCAGCGGAGAGACGCCCACCTCATCCGGTGTGGAGCCGGACAGGAAGGCTCCTCCCGAGATGAAGGCCATGTCCGGAGGGCAGGCTGGCCCGGGTTCGATGGTCGCCGCACCCGTCGCAAGTGCCGAGAGTGGCGGGTCCGGAGTGCAGGCGAACAGGCAAACAGTCGTCCACCAGGTTGCGCGTCGTGTAAGCCGGTCGAGTCGACGCTTGAGCCTCCACACCATGCCAGCGCTCCAACACCGCGATTCCGTCGCATCCGAGAGACAGCAATCCGGATCAGGTGTGCAACAAGAGATCACGAATCGTTTTATTGTGGCACAAAAGCTTGCCTGTCACCCAGAAGTTCGTCAATATTGGTAGCCTGCATTCACTCGAGCACGATGGGAGGATGACGTGGCGTCTGAACAAGCCGTCAGAACCGTGGTCAAGCGCGGGTCATACCACGATTCGGTGGTCCTCATGCTGGTGACCCGCGAACTGTCCGGACACGAGGGCGTGGTGGACGCCTCGGTGGTCATGGGCAACGAGATGAACCTGGCGTTGCTGAGGCAGAACGGATTGTTGCCGCCGGATCCGGAGGAGATCGGCCCCAACGACCTGGTGATCGCCGTGCGCGCCGAGAACGAGGAGTTCGCGCAACGGGCGCTCGACACTGCCGAGCGGTTGCTGGCCGAGCAGGCTCCGTCGCAGGAGAAAGGAGAATCCGCTGTCCGACCCCGGAGCGTGCGGAGCGCGAAACGGATGGCCCCGAAGGCAAACGTGGCGATCATTTCCGTTGCTGGCCGGTACGCCGTGGGCCCTGCCTGGGACGCCTTGCTCGAGGGCCTGCACGTGCTGCTGTTCAGCGATCACGTGGGGCTGGAAGACGAGCTTGCGCTGAAGCGCCATGCAAGAGATCACGGACTGTTGCTGATGGGCCCGGGCGCTGGCACCGCGATCCTGAACGGGGTGGGTCTCGGGTTCGCCAACGTGGTGCCTCGAGGCCCTGTTGGTATCGTGTCGGCCGCGGGGACGGGTCTGCAGGAGGTGTCGTGCCTCATTGCGACTGCGGGAGAAGGAATCACCCAGGGCATCGGCACCGGGGGTCGGGACGTGAGCGAGGCTGTGGGCGGTATCACGATGCTCCAGGGCATGGATGCTCTCCAACAGGATCCGGATACGCGCGTCCTGGTGGTCGTTTCCAAGGTGGCCTCCCGCACGGTGGTGCAACGAATCATCGATCAGGCCGCTCGTTCGGACAAGCCGGCGGTCCTGGCATTGATGGGG
Source organism: uncultured Gammaproteobacteria bacterium (assembly GCA_964418585.1). GTDB lineage: Bacteria > Myxococcota_A > UBA796 > JAJRTE01 > JAJRTE01 > JAJRTE01. The sequence continues at coordinate 5,686 of CAYQMG010000117.1, forward strand.
ACTGAGCAGGTGTTCGACCTCCCCCCCGGGGTGCACCAGGCGTCGACCTTGCGGGAGGCGGCAGCGTTGGCGGTGGCACTGGCCCGCGGCGAGGCGTTGGCCGGTGTCAGAGAACGCCTGAGCGCGGACGAGGAGACCATTCGTGCCCGAGGCCGGACCCTGGCCGAGCGGCTCGGGGACAGCCAGCGGTATGTTCGGGGGCTCTTCTCCGGGGGCACGCTTTGCGAGGAGGCGATGTTCCTTTGGCAAAGACGGCTGGGCGCCGTCTGGTCCAACGCCCCCATCGGACAATGCCGCAAGCTCCCGGATTCGCTTCGTAGTCAGGAACACACCGCCATCGACATGGGTGAGGAGGAGTTCACCGTGGGTCGGCCTCACCCGATGATCGACAACCTGTTGCGGGTGGAACGCATCCGCCAGGAGGCTCGAGACCCAGAGACGGCGGTGATCCTGCTCGACGTGGTGCTTGGCCACGGTGCACACCCGGACCCCGCATCCGAACTGGGTCCGGCAATCGCCGAAGCCCACGACATCGCGGCCAGGGGGGGGCGGGACCTGGTCGTGATCGCTTCGGTGACCGGGACCGAGGGAGACCCACAGGGCCTGACCCGGCAGCAGCAGACGCTGGTGGAAGCCGGCGCCATCGTGATGGACAGCAACGCCTCTGCCGCGCTTCTCGCCGAAGCGGTTGTGGGAGGCCACAGGAGACAGGTGAGCCATGGCGAGCGTGACTGAGTTTTTCGGAAAGCCCCTCGAGGCGATCAACGTGGGACTGGCCGGGTTCGCCCGGAGCCTCGAAAGCCAGGGCGTTCCGGTCACCGAGGTGGATTTCAGGCCCCCGCCGTTCGATGTGTCGCGGCTCGTGACCACGCCGACAGGGGCAGACGTGGAGGCCGCGAACCGGGAAGCGGTGCGCCGTATCATGTCCGGCCGTGCCAACGTTGTCGGTCTGGCCCGGGCTCGCGATGTGGTTCCGGGCATGCACGAGCGGGTGATCCTCCACGCCGGACCGCCGATAACCTGGGACAGGATGTGCGGCCCGGTCCGCGGGGCCGTTATCGGCGCCTGCCTCTACGAAGGATGGGCCGATACCGCTGAAGAGGCTGCGGCCATGGCTGCACGGGGCGATGTGACCTTCGATCCGTGCCATCATCACCACACGGTCGGACCGATGGCAGGGATCGTCTCCCCCTCCATGCCGGTCTGGATCGTCGAAAATTCTGCGTTTGGGAATCGTGCGTTCTGCACCATGAACGAAGGGTTGGGCAAGGTCCTCCGCTTCGGCGCCTTCGCTCCCGAAGTCCTGGAGCGTCTTCGCTGGATGGAGAATACCCTCTATCCCGTGCTCGACAAGGCCCTCCACTCCATTCCGGAAGGGATCGACCTCAAGGCCATGATTGCACAGGCCTTGTACATGGGAGATGAGTGCCACAACCGCAATCGAGCCGGGACCTCCCTGTTCTTCCGAACCATCGCTCCCGCCCTGGCGCGAACTTGCCCGGACCGTGAAACCCTCGCCAAGGTGCTCGAGTTCATCGACGCCAACGATCACTTCTTCCTCAACCTCTCCATGCCCGCAGCCAAGGTGCTGACCGAACCGGCCGAGGGTATCGAAGGCTCGAGTATCGTGACCACGATGGCGCGGAACGGCACGGATTTTGGAATCCGTATCGCAGGATTGCCCGGCCGTTGGTTCACGGCCCAGGCTGGAAAGGTCAAGGGACTCTTCTTCCCCGGCTTCTCGGAGGCCGACGCCAATCGGGACCTGGGGGACAGCACCATCACCGAAACGGCAGGATTCGGCGGCATGGCCATGGCCTGCGCACCGGCCATCGTCAAGTTCGTCGGCGGAAGGCCCCAGGATGCCATCGACGCAACCCGGGAAATGTACGAAATCTGCGCCGCAGAGCATGACACCTTTCTGGTACCGAGCCTCGATTTCCGGGGCACCCCGGTCGGGATCGACGTGCGTCGGGTCGCCGAGACCGGCCTGTCACCCAGGCTCAACACCGGTATCGCTCACAAGGACCCCGGGATCGGTCAGGTGGGCGCTGGATTGCTCCGCGCGCCCATCTCGTGTTTCGTCGACGCCCTCACCGCGCTCGCAGGGCAGGACCAGTAGCCGCGCCCACCAGCCGTGGGACCGTCGAGGCACCCCGGGGCGGAGCGGCCGACATGGATCGCCGGTCCCGCCGGACTCGCGACAGCGAGGAATGAACCGGGACGAACAAACAAACGGATGAACTTGCCGATCCTCAACAACACAACATGGAGGTAATGGATTCATGACCACTGTGAAAATGATCGACCTCAGCATTCCCCTCGGCGTTCAGACGCCGCCGTGGCCCACCTACGAGCCGATTCAGCTCAAGTACTTCAAGCGCCTGGCGTCGAACGGGGCAAACGGTCAGCTCGTCACCCACTCGAACCACGTGGGAACGCATCTGGACGGCGAGATCCACTTCTACACGCCGGGCAAGGATATCGCGAGCCTGGACCTGAATGACTACCTGGTGGGACCGGGCGTCATCGTCGACCTTTCCGACGCGGTGGGAGATTACGATATCTACACGTCCAAGATGGTGGAGGAACGGGTCGAGGTTCGAGAGGGCGACATCCTGATCATCCACACCGGGTACCATCGGTACGGCTGGGATCAGCCTCTTGCGGACGAAATCCGGTACATGGTGCAGCATCCCGGTCCGGATCGGGAGTTTGCCGAATGGGCGAAGGCGAAGAAGCTGCGGTGGATCGGTGTCGACTGTGGCAGTGCCGATCATCCCATGAACACGATCATCCGCCAGTGGGCGCCGCGTCAGGCCCGCGAGGCGGAGGCCCATTTCCGCAAGAAGTATGGCGGCGGTCTTGCTGACATTTTCGACGACAGCAAGTATCAACTGATGCACCTGGAGATGTTTCCCTACCACATCATCCATGCGGAATGCATGGGGGGCGACATCGATCTGCTGCTGAACGAGCGCGTGACGATAGGGTGTTTTCCCTGGCGGTTCGTGGATGGTGAGAGCTGCATATCGCGTATCGTGGCCTTTGTGGACGAGGATCGCTACGAGAAGGCGATGGCCGAAAAGGCGAAGCTCCCCAAGACCCGGTTCGGAGACCTCGTGGCCACTTGCAAGCAGCTCGAGCACTCATGAGGCGGTTCATTGCAGCCTGCGCTCAGTTCGCCGTGACGCCCATGGCCGTCCAGGAAAACCTGACGCGGTCCGTGGCGTGGATTGAGCGTGCAAGGACCGAGACCGGGGCGGACCTGATTGTGCTTCCCGAGAGTGTGACCACCGGGTTCACCCCGGATCGGGGTGTCCAGGCCCTGTGGGACCTGGTGGATACGCTCCCGGGCAGGCTCTCGGCCCCCATCCAGGAGGTCGCGGCCAGGTTGGGTGTGTTCGTGGTGTTTCCCACCTATGAACGGGGTCCCCGTCGGGGCGAGGTGTACAACAGCGCGGCCCTGGTGACGCCTGAAGGCGAGGTCGCCGCAGTGTATCGCAAGACGCACCTGTTTCCCACCGAGCGCCTGGCCGGAGGGGGATGGTCCACTCCGGGAACTCGAGCCGTGGTGGTGGAGACCTCCCTGGGGAATATCGGCCTCTCCCTGTGCTACGACGGTGACTTTCCGGAGCTGTATCGGGTGCTGGCGCTCCAGGGTGCCGAAGTGGTGGTGAGGCCGTCTGCCCTGCTCCGAAGCTTCGAAATCTGGGAAATGGTCAACCGGGCTCGAGCGTATGACAACCACATCTACATGGTGGCGTGCAACGCGGTCGGCCCGGACGCGGGTGGCAGCTACTACTTCGGGCACTCCATGATCATCAGCCCCATCGCCCAGCGATTGGCTTTGGCTCGAGGAACTGAGGAAGTCATCGCGGCCGAACTGGACCCGGACCCCATCCGATTTGTCACCTACGGTGCGAAATCGCCGATGATTTTCGATCATCTCGAGGACCGCAACCTCGAGGCCTACCAGGGAATCCTCACGTCTGGGAGGAGCCGGTTCGAGCCGGCGCAGCGTATTCCCATGAAACAGGAATAGCCTCTCAACTTCGTGGACTGTTCAGTGGGAGCGAAACTGGGGGGCCGGCCCGGTCCATTGCGGGGAGTCGGGATGGTAGGGGCTGTCGCGCCGCACGGCCATCCCGAACCACTCGTCCCCCGGCATGGGATAGCTCACGATTTCGTATCGCTCGAGAAACTCGGGCATGCCGAACAACAGCCGATCGGTCAGGGTGAGGGTCTGTGGATTTGCTGCCACCTGGCGGGGCTCGAGGGGCACCGGGCGCACCCACACGTTGGCGAGCAGGATGATGTCCGGCGCACGCTTCAACACGTAGGCTCCATCGCCTCGAGCATGCCCGGCTCGAGCCCGCAGGTTCTGGATGTCGGGCGTTTTGTGTGCCAGGTAGCGATCCACGATGCCGAGCGTGTCGAGGATGCGGGTTTCGCCGAGATAGCCGATGGCGCCGATGGCTGGAGTGGCCACGAGTGCGGACGGTTTCAAATACTGTTTGATCCAGTGGCCGGCCTTGCGGTAGCGCGTGAGGTGAGGGTCTGGGTCGCGAACGCCGGGAGCCTGGACGTAGGGGATGAGACCGGTGCCGATGGCGGCGATGGTTGCGAATGCGAGGAGGGCGTGGCGAGGGGTGAACGGATGGGAGCGGGCACCTTGTATGCCGTTCGGCTCAGGTGTCGCACTCGAGGTGCTCGAGGGAGGTCGGAGCCACTGGTCGATGGCGGCGCCCCATGCCAGAGCGAGGGGGGCGAGGATGGGCACGACGAACCGGGCGTGCACCATGTAGTCTCCTCCAATCAGGACGAGGTAGAGGAGGTGGAATCCCGCGACCAAGGCAGGGAAGGCCACCTCGGGTCGCCGCCAGGCGGAACGGGTCCCCAGGACGAGCGCGAAGAAAACGGCCAGCGGGGTTGCCACGGAGGCACGGGCCAGGTAGTGCAGGCCGCGACCCAGGACATAGAACTGCCACTCCACCTTGGCATGAAATGTGTTGGGCAGCCATTCGCCGTAGTAGCTCAGGCGGAACACCTGCCAGGCTCCGGCGAGCAGGAAGGCGGGGAGCACCGTGGACCACAGAGGTCGGAGCGCCTGCGGGTCCCACCACCTGCGCATGGGACGGTCCGGTGTTGCCAGGGAATTGTCCTTTCGAGTCACGAAGGGCCAAAGCCAGAGGGCAAGGACGAGGAGCAGGAACCAGGCGATCGCCTCGGGACGCAGAAGGATGGCGACGCCGAACCAGGTACCTCCGGCCATGGTCCCTCGAGCACCGGTTCGGGCCGCCTGGACGAAATGGTATATCCCGGCCATCACAGCCAGGGAGAAGGCCACGGTTTCCAGACCGGAAAGTGCCCAGTAGGCGATGGCCCCGGTGGCAGCGACGGTGAGGGGTGGCACCAGGCGGAGGGGTTTGGAAAGGATATCCCTGGTGGCGATCCAGGTTGTCCAGACCAGGCCGAAGAAGGCGATGGCGCCGGCGCTTTTCAGAGCCGTGACCGGGGACGCCTTGATGGCGAGGAGGGCGGCGGAGAGGAGGGTCCAGAGGGGGGTGGTGAATCCCTCGGCGCGCTCACCCGGATTGAATACCAGGCCCATTCCGGAGACGAGGTTGTGAGCATAGCGGAGACAGATGTAGGCGTCGTCCTTGAACGGGTCTGCGCCTCCGGTGGAAAGCAGGATGATCTGCATGGCGGCGACGGCCAGGGGAATCGCCGGCAGGACATGTGTGAAACGCTTCATGAGGCGCATGCTGTGCGGGGTTGGGTTGAACGGGTGGCGTTCATGGGGCGCCGTCGTCCGGTCCCCACCCGCCGGCCGGGTCGGTGAGGGGAGGCCAACCGTCGTCCATGTCCACCCCTTCCAACTCGATGGCCTCGCCGATCAGGTCCATGAGGGAGTCGTACCGGACGGAGTGTTGCGCTTGGTCAAGATGTGCGTTGCAGAAAAGGCAGCGCCAGACCAGGGTTCTGCGCGAGCGCTCCACGTGGAGGCGCGCATAGACCAGCACGTCCCCGCCGCAGTGCTCGCAGTGAGCGATAGGGAAGCTGACGGCCTCGAGGTCGAGCCAGTCCTCGAACACCTTGAACATGACCTGCCTCCGCATTGGACACCATCAATTGAGCCGCTTGAGAATATGATAACCAGCCTGCGTTTCGATGACACCGCTGATTTCACCCACTTCCAGCGCCATGATAGCACGCTCCAGCTCCGGCATCAGCTCCCCTTTCTTGAAGAAGCCGATATCCCCGCCCCGGGTTGCCTCCGGACCGATGGAGTGTTTCCGGGCCAGCGCGGCGAATTCCGCCCCATCGTGGAGTTGCTGGAGAATGGCCTCGGCCTCGGCGCGCGTTTTCACGAGGATCTGGCTCGCGCGCATCTGGGTCTTGGCCTTCTCCGCGTAGGACGCCTGCTGTTCGTCCACGGCCGCGATGAGGGCCTTGAGTTCCTCGCTGTCCGGGGCCTGGTCCAGGAGCACCTGGTACTGTTTCCTTGCCCGGTCGAATTCTTCCATGCCGAAGTAGCAGTGTGCCAGCTCCAGTCGGGCTGCGGCGAAATCTGGGTTGATCTCCAGGATGCCACGGAGTTCTCGAGCCGCGTCGGCGAGTCGGCCCTGGGCTGCGATGGCCTTGGCCTCGTTTAGCCGACTGGGCAGGGCCATTTCGGGCGGGAGCAATTCCGCGGCTCGAGCAAACGCTTTCTCGGCTTCTGCGGCGCGCCCGGTGGAGGAGTAGACGGCGCCGAGCGCGGCCTGGAGTTCGGGCTGATCGGGTTCCAGTTCGATGGCCTTGAGGAGGTAGGATTCGGCCTTGGCCGGTTCCTTGGCCACCAGGTAGAATTCTGCCAGGACCCGAACCCCTTCTACAAAGCCTGGATTGAGCTTCACCGCCTGCAGCAAGGCTTTCTCCGCCTCCTCCGGGCGGTTGGACGCAGCCAGGAGTTGGCCCAGGGCCAGGTAAGGGAGCTCGAAATCAGGACTGATTTCGATCACCCGACGGTAGTGAGCCATGGCTTCTTCAGGACTCCGCGCCTCCATGGCCCGCTCCATCTCGGTGACGGCTTCGTACTTCAGGTCCCCCTTTTTTACCCGTGCCACCACTTCACGATTGAGACGAACATCACTCTGATTCGGGACGATCTCGAGCGCACGGTCGTACAGAGCCAGGGCGTCGTCGTAACGCTTCTGCCGGAAGTACATGAAAGCGAGGTTGGCCATCACCTGGGGATTCTTGGGGGCAAGCTCGAGAGACTTTTCCAGCAGTTCCACCGCCCGGTCGGTCTCACCCTTGCCGCCCAGCAGGGAGCCGAGTTGAAACAGCGTCTTGGCGTTGGTCGGATCCGCCTCGATCGCCTGCTCAAAAGTCTTGATGGCTTCATCGGTCTTGCCCATCGCAAGGTAGAGAGTCGCCAGAGACTCCATCCCCTGGGTGAATCCCGGCTGGATACGAATGGCATCTTGAAGAGACGCGATGGCCCCCTCCGCGTCGCCTCGCTGCATCTTGACCGACGCGATGCAGTAGTGAGCCCAACCCAGGCCCGGATCCATCTCCAGCGCCTTCTGGTAGATCGCGATCTGTTCGTCCAGGTCTTCCAGTGTCCGGCCATAGAGCATCAGCGCCAATCCGCTCTTGTGCTGCTCCTTCAACTGGGTATATTGTCTCTGAACTTCGGAGCGCCGGTTCAACTGGATCATCAACTGGATGTAAAGCAAGTGCCCCTCGACCCGGTTCGGCTCCGCCTTGATGGCCCGCTTGGCACTCTCGAGAGCTTCCTCGAGTCGGTTGGCATCGATGAGTGCAAGGGATTCGTTGATGGCAGCCTGGGCCGCCGTGGGTTCGGCCGCGGCCAGGGGCACGGCGTGCCAGGCAATCAGCATGAGGCTCAGCAGCAGCCATGTGGTCTTTCGTCTTGGCATCGTGTTTCGTCCTCGTGACGTTACAGTTCTGTCCATCGGGCCGCGCGTGGACTCCCGCACACCTGGGAGGGACCTCCCGCCGCGGCGCCGGGCGGCCCGACGTCTCATTGCTCCGGCAGGTCCCCCATGGCCGGATCCTCCTGCAGCTCTCGTGGCTCCTGTGGCTCCTGGGTCAGGCTCCCGGGGCCAGTTCGGAACCGATCGTGGCCGTGGTCGGCGTGCACGCTGCACCCGGGTTGGAAACCGAAGCTGCATCTCTGACACCAAAGCTCCGGGATGCATTCCGGAACCAGGGCGCTTTTTCCACCCTGTCCGAGGCGGCGATTCTCGAGGCACTCGCAGGTCGGCAACCGGACCTTCGTGAAGCGGTGTTCGTCGCCCCGGCACGGGAGGCACTGGAAAAGGCCCGGGAACTTGCGGGCCGCGCCGAGTTCCAGCAGGCCATCCTGTCACTGCAGGCTGCGGAAACGCACCTCCTATACTATCGCGAACACCTGACCACGGACGAGGTTTTTCTCGAGACGGAGCAGTTCCTCCTGCAATTGTTGCTCGGCCTCGGTGAGCATGATCGGGCGCTCGATGTCATGCGGAGGCTTGCCACCGTGGCGCCGGGGTTGCACCTGGACCCGTTGCGCTTTTCCCGGCAGTCCATCGAGATGTGGCAGCGCGTTACCTCCGAACTCCGTTACTGCACCGGGATCGAGATTACCTCGGAACCTTCGGGCGCCACCGCCTATCTTGACGGCCGCTCCGTCGGCCCCACTCCCCTGTTCTTGCCTCGAGTTCCTCAAGGCCGCCATTACATTCGACTCGAGGGGGTCGGGGGAGTCTTCTTTCAAGACCTGGTCCTGACTTCCAGCGACGAGCAGCACATCCACGGAGTGCTCGAGTCGCCCCGGTTTCATCGGGCCGGCCCACTTCCCGACCTCGAGACCGTCGGGTCTCAAACCGCCGAGGTGGGCCGGTTGCGCGCCCTCTATGGGGTCCTCGGCCAGGCGCTGAAGGCCGATTTCCTGGTGGTCGCCGTGCTCGACCCGGGGGGCGTGGAAGCAACCCTGTTCCGGGTCTCGGACAGGCGGTTCTCTCCCTCATACCGCGTCTTCCTCGACGCGCGACGCCCCGGCCCTCGCCCACTGCAACGACTGGCCACGGAACTGGAACGGTTCGTGCAAATGGATACGTCTTTCGTGGAGACGCTCCCCCTGGACCAGACGCCAGACCCGGACACCAATCGCCAGCTTCTCCTCTACTTTTTCCAGGACCGGCAGTCCCTCCTGGCATCTGCTTCCAACCCGACCGGGACACATACCCGGGGACGCTTCCTCCGTTCACCCTGGTTCTGGGGCGCCGCGGGCGGTACCCTGGCCATTGCCGCGGGCGCGGCCGGGTACTTCATGGCTCGAGACCAGAACTCGAGCACAGGAACGGTTTCCATACGGTTCCAGTTTCCCTGAATCGAAGAACGACGGACCACCTAGTTCGACAGGTCGATGTTGAGCCGCTTGGTCTCCTGGCCGGGCGCGATGTCCACGTGGAGGACCTTCTCGTACCCACCCACCTGGTTGCGAAGCACCACGGTCCGCCGCCCGGGCGGCAGCGGAAGCCGGTCGAAAAAGGCTCGAGGCTCGCCCACCGGCTTGCCATCCACGATGACCTCTGCGCTCAGATTGTCCTTGATGGTGAGCGTGAGAAATCCGGGTTGGGCCACGTCCAGGCGAACCGAGACCGCCCGGTCTCCCGAGGTCGGGAATGTCGCGCTGGTCTCGAGAGGTTCGTACCCTGAACGCTCGAACAGGAGGACGTGCCGGGACCCAGGCCTGCCTCGAGAAAAGGTGCAGGGGGTCGTACATGCATACTTGCCATCCACGGACACACGCGCACCGGCCGGGTCGGACTCGAGCACGAGCCGCGCCCTGGCCGGTTCCGGCTTGTCGGCCACCTCGGGCCGCGTCTCGGGCCGCGTCTCGAGTGCCCCGGGCCGGCTGGTTGACGAGCGTCGGGAAGGAGGCTCCGGGCCTGGGGCCGGCGTGTCTCGAGGCAGCGGTTTGAGAATGATGGATCGGGTGATCATGGGAGTGTCGGCCGGGACGTAGAACGCTTCCGTGTAGGGCGCATATCCTTCCAACTCCAGCCGAAGTTCCACCACATCTCCGGCCGGGACCCCTGCCGAGACCAGGGGCGCCTCACCCACCAGGTTCCCGTTGAGAAAGACCTTGGCCCCCGGAGGCGTCGACTGGATGGAGAGGGTGGTGAGCGTGGCACCGGCACTGGTGACCAGGGAACCGGGTCCACTGTCTCCCGCCGGCTCGGCGCCAGGCTCCGGCCCCTCCGGCCGCAACAGGTCGGTCCAGGCAAGGGCCACGACCAGCACAAGCCCCAGGGCCACGAGCCCCGCCGTGACCAAAACCCGGTGCGTCGACGCCCGTTCTCGCTCCTCTATCAGAAGACGCACATCGGTGGCGCCGGTATCCACGATGGAGGATTCTCGAGTGCCACCCGACGGAATGTCCCACGCTTCGTCCAGTTCGAATTCGTCCGTGGATTCTCCGCGCGACAGCATGAGTTCCCGCGCAACCCGGGTGCCCGCTTCGAGCCGCTCCCGTTCCCGCTTGATCTCTTGCGCGAAGATGTCCCGCATGAAGTTGGCCAGCGACAGCGCGATGTAGTCAGGCGACGTGGGCGGCGTGGAGGAGCGCATGTACTCGCGCAAATCGTGCTGCATCTGCCACGCTTCCTGGTAACGCTCGTCCGGGTTGCGCGCCAGGGCCTTCATGACGATGGCATCAATGTCCTTGGTCACCTGGGGATTCAGGTGTGAGGGCGGAGGAATCCAGGGATTCCTTATGAGTTCCAAAGTCTTGGCGTCGGATTCCGTCTTGAACAGGCGCCGGCGGGTAAGCATCTCGTAGAACACGATCCCACAGGCATAAATGTCCGACCGCCGATCCACCGGAAGCCCGGACGCCTGCTCCGGAGACATGTACTCGAACTTGCCTTTCAGTACTCCGGCTTTCGTATGATAGGTGGCATCCTGCGCCTTGGCAATGCCAAAATCGGCAATCTTTACCTCCCCCTCGTCATAGGAGATGATGATGTTCGACGGGCTGATGTCCCGGTGCAGGATGTTCATCTCCTGGTCATTCTCATCCTTCTTCCGGTGGGCATAATCCAGACCCTTGCACACCTCGTGGATGATGTAGGCCGCATATTCGATGGGGAGTGGACGCCCGAGGGCCTGGCACTTCTTCATGACCGTCTTCAGGTCCTTGCCCTCGCAATACTCCATTGCCAGAAAATAGTGGTTCCGGATCTTCCCAAACTCGTACACATGGACGATGTTGGAATGATTCAGCTTGGACGAGATCATCGCCTCGTCATGAAACATGTCCACGAAATCCGGATCTTCCGAGAGGTGGGACAGGATACGCTTGATCACCAGGACCTTCTCGAACCCTCCTGGACCAAACTGCTTGGCCTTGAAAATCTCGGCCATGCCGCCGACCGCGATCTTGTCCACGAGGTAGTATTTTCCAAAGGCTTCCGGGTGAAAAGTCATGGAAATCCCGATGACGTGGGGCGTGCCAGAACCGCAGTCATTATAGAGAACTTCCTCCAGCGAGTCAACCGATCCAGAAGGACGTTGACCCCTCATTCACGATACATTCAGACAGCGTCCACGCACCATGACGGACTGGGAAACGCGACTTCCAGGCGTTCCTCGTGGCCCAGACCCCAACGTGCACCGTTCCAAACACCCTTCACCCGACACAGCGGTTCGTCCTCCCGCACCCGCAGCCACACACCGTTCTTGGCGCGCTTCCGGAGCTGTTGACTCGAGCGGGCGGGTGATCATCGCCGCTGTTGCCAACAGATTTTTTGTGCAATGAATCCGTTGCCAAAATTGTTGTTGGCAGTCGGCGGCGGGCATGGTATGCTGCCCGCCAGAACGGGAACACCGCTCGAGCTCCCCAACCACCGCGGGTTCCTGCCAAAAGGTCTCAAGCTGTCGAAGGTGTCGATCGGATACGATTCGACCAGGATCGAGCTGGAACGGGCGTTCCGGGCCACCTGGGAAGAGCAAGGACAGCGTATGCGCGACGCCTTGCGGATGATTCCGGAAGGAGAAAGCGTCGTGTTCCTCGTGAGCAGGCCCTGACTCTGCTGGTGGCGAGAGCAAGCGAGGGAGTGACGAGCACGCTGTTGCAGCGGCATGTTTGGCAGGAGGGAGAGAGATGACCCATGGTGACACCCCGCGGGGAGGTGGTTTGTTCTACAATCCGGCCTTGCTGTCCAAGGCGGAGCTCATTCGCTCCTTCACCGCCCGGCACGAACTCTTCGAAAGGCTCCTGGGCGTGGTCCGGAGCCAGAATGGTGGTTCTGCCGGGCTGCAACACCTGCTGCTCATCGGTCCTCGAGGCACCGGGAAGACCACGCTCCTGCTGAGGCTTCGCTACGCCGTGGAAGACGATCCCGAACTGTCGGCACGATGGATGCCTGTCAGCTTCGGTGAGGAAGAGTACGGGATCGGGGACCTCGCGGACTTCTGGCTCCACGTTCTGGAAGCCCCCGGGGACGGAGCCGGTTGGGCCGGGGCGGGGGACGTCGCCCGTCGTCTCCGGCGGGATGTGCGCGATGGCGAACGTCTGGAATCCCTGGCCCTTGCGGAGGTGGAGCAACGAGTTCGCGCCACCGGCCGGCGGCTGCTGCTCTTCGTGGACAATGTCAACCTGATCCTGGACCAGATTCAGGATGTCGTGCAGATTCATCGGCTGCGCGCCGTGCTCATGGAGACCCCCTGGCTTCTGATGGTGGCCGCAGCGCCGAGCACGTTCGAGTCCATCGAGCTTTCCGATGCGCCGTTCTACGAGTTTTTTCAGATCTACACTCTGGGCGGGCTCTCGCTCGACGATACGCGGGAGGTGCTTCGTCGATGGGCGGAGGAGGAGGGCAATCAGCGGGTGCTCCACAAGTTGCGGCAAGGCAACGCCCAGCTGCGTAGCTTGCACCAGCTCACCGGCGGAAACCCGAGGATGATTGCCATCATCTACCAGGTGTTCCAGGACGAGTCCTTGACCGACGCCTACTCTGCCCTGAGACGGCTCGTGGACGAGGTCACCCCCTACTACAAGCACCGGGTCGAGGAGCTTCCACCACAGGCCCGCCGGATCGTGGACGCCTTGGCTCGCCGCTGGGACCCCACCGGGGCTCGAGCCCTGGGCCTGGACCTCAGGATCCGCACCAACAACGTCAGCGCCCAGCTTTCCAGGCTCGTCCGGGATGGGTGGGTCGAGAAAAACCCGAAGACCAGCCCCACGACCTACCAGCTCGCCGAACGGTTCTACAACATCTACTATTTGATACGCCACGGCCGAACCGAGGTGGAGCGAATCCGGGCGCTTCTCAGGTTCATGAGGCACCTGTACGACGACCGGGACCTGGACCTTCTCCTGCGCCGGATAGATCTGCGTATGACCCGGCAAGGCGAGACCGCGACCCTCGACGAGGCCACAAGGCTGGAGCTGTCGCGCCTGTGCTCGGAAGCCGCCGACCTCCTCGGCCGCGAGGGCGCCCTCGAGGCTGCGGAGGCTGCTGCCCGCCGAGCTTCCGCCTTGCTTCCAGGCGACCCCGAGGTCTCCCGGATCCTTGGCGTCGCGCTCGTCCGGCGTGGGAAGTGGCGGGAGGCGCTGGTCCAGTTGGAGAACTTGCTCGACGCCGCGTTTTCCGCGGGCTCGAAGTCGGAGGGCGCGGCTTTTTCGGGAAAGGATGACGAACTGGCAGAGCTTCTCGAGGAAACGGCTATCGACCTGGCCGTTGCCGTGGCCGCATCCGGAGCGGCTGCAGAGGTTGCGAAGATGCTCGATGAGAAGCACCTCAGCGAGCGGTGGGAGCCGTTTCGGGTGGCCCTGGCGGTCGCCGGCAAGGAGGATCCGGATCGTCTGAGCAAGGTGGCCAAGGAGATCGCCGACGTGGCCCGCCAGCTTCTGGAGGAGATTCAGGAGGCTTCAGAGACCGTTCGGCCATCATCGGCACCGGCGAAACAGGGTGCACCGTACGTTTCGTGAGGCAGGCGTCGAGCTGGGAAGCGGTCGGGAGTGGTGTTCCGGTGTCGCGGCTCGAGGCAGGCTCTGGAGCCTCACGTTTGTGGTCGTCGGGTGATTGCACAGCGACCAGCAACCCGGTATACTCACAACCATCCAGGATGACGTGGTTGCTGGCCTTCGGGATGGACATCCCGACACCAGGCGGTCCGCCTGGCGACTTCAGGACGGGAGCACCAAATGGCCAACCGCTTTTTTGAAGAAGAGGACATCAGCACCAGTGCGGAGACGAACTGGCGTGTCGTGCTGGCCGAGGAACTTCGGCGTCGCAACCCGTTCCGGGACCTGCATGCGGCGGCGGTGTACAGCACGCCCGAGGTCTACCTGTATCACAAGGAGCATTTTCGGCCGTACGGGGCCAAGTTGGTCCTTCAAATGGAGGACACCGGTCTGGGGGTGGGTTTCCATATAGAGCGCGGCTACCTCTGGGCTGCGGAGGCCGGGTGGACGCTTCAGCCGCATTGGGACTGGCATCATTTTCTCTACTTGCTGGGCAACGATCCGGGATTCGTCTCCTTGTTCAAGGAGGCAAGGGCCGCGTTTGAGTCGTTCTCATTCTGGATTCGGAGTGGGGAGTCGGACGCGGAGGCGCTCTCGTTCCATGCCACGCACCTTCCCCTGGCCGCCATGCTGGGCCTCCTCAATGGGTGGCCCGGTCACCTTTGGTGTGATGTCTACTTTGCCACCCACCTGCCCCGCAAGCTCCTGCTCGAAGCCCACGATACCGAGGTCATCGGGCAGATCCTTCAAGCGCTTCAGTGCGTCGAACCGATCTATCGTGCGGTTCTGGAAAGGAAGCAAGAAATCGATGCACGTATTTCCAGCATCGGCGACTGACGCTGGCAGGGCGCTGGTTCTGGTACTCGTCCTGGTCTGGGGGTGCCGTGTGGGCCGGCCCGGTCAGGTGGTGGAGAGTACGCGGTCGTCGAGTGCGGATGGAAGCCTGGATCCGGTCATTCAGGAATGCAAGGAGGCGGCTGCGGGAATCCGCCATTTGCACTACACGGCACCGGTCCGGGTGAGCACGCCGGACCGGGCTCGATTCGTCACAGCGGCGACTCGTCGAGCGGCCCGGAACACGGGGGAGCAGGAGGGACTGGTGCCGACGCTGGTCGCCTTCGGCCTCATCCCCGACGGGTTCGACCTCCAGGCCTACCTGGGCGAGATCGCAGGCACGAGGTTCAACGGGTACTACGATCCTGGGCGAGGTGTGTTGATGGTGCCGACCCCGGCCCGGGAATCTGAGCACGAACCGGACGGCTCGACCGGGGCTGCCGGCGGCGCCAGCCCGTCCGGGGACCTTCGTGCGAGCGCCGGGGCGGACGCGCGCTACAGGGGGGCGCTGGTGCACGAATTCGTGCACGCTCTGCAGTGGCAGAACCTGAATGTTGCCGCCGGGGTGGCGCGTCCACTGGGAGATCTCGCCTTTTACGACGATGCGCGCCTGGCCAGGATCGCCCTGGTCGAGGGTGACGCGACGTTTGTGGCGGTGCAATACCTGATGGGGGAGGCGCATGACCTGTCGGTCGAGATCGGTCTGGGCACGGCGATCGCTCTTGCCGTGGAGGAAGGGCGTGTTCACGGGGCGCGAATCCTGGCTGAAGGACCTGGCGCAGTGCGCGACATCTTTCTGTTTCCCTACCTGGTGGGGCTCGACTTCGTGGCCAGACTGCTCAGAGAGCACGGGTGGGACATGGTGAACGGCGCTCATGGGGCGCCTCCTGTTTCCACCGAACAGGTCTTGCACCCTACCCGGTACCTCGCGGGGGAGCAACCCGATGTGGTGACCTTGCACCTTGCCTCGGCAATCTGGGATCACTCAGGGACATCCCGGGTGGTTTCCAGCGGCACCTGGGGGGAACTGGGGGTGCGCGTGGTGCTTCGTCGAGCACGCAAGGTGGCCGATCCCGATTCTGCTGCCGAGGGGTGGGGGGGCGACCGCTTCGTGTTGATGGACGGGGACGGGCAGGGCGCCCGGATCATCTGGGCGATCGCCTGGGACAGTACCTTCGATGCCCGGGCCTTTGTCCAGGCGTGGCGGTCGACCGACGATGACCCCGAGGCGTTCCCGGTCCATTACGGACTCCGGAACCGTGGCGCCCTCACGGTCCTGACCTGGGGAGGACATGGCGACCTCGATGCACGGGCCCGGACTGTGCTGCAGGGGGTGCAAGTTCGACGCCCCCCTCCTGCGCCGCCCCGGTTTGTGTCCGAGATCTTGCACGGCGCCGAGGTTACACGGAAGCCCCGGTAGGAAGTTGAGTCGCGCCTGGAGAGGCAGGGGTGGCACCGAACCGACGTGACGAAAGCGGTCCGGCCGGACGGAAGCATTCGTTGGCGGGGAACCAATGTGGGCCGGCAACGGTCCAGTCCGCGCCCGGGCCGGGACTACTGGGGAGGCTTCTGGTTTTCGATCGGCGGCATGCCCTGAAGCTTGGCGCCTGGCTTCTGGAACTTGAGGACGATCCCGGCCTTGTCGCCCTTGGCCACCACGGGATTGTCCTGGTAAGCAGCCAACAGGTCCTTGTCGATGTCGATCTTGTTGTTGTCGTTCACGTCGCACACGGCCGTGACCCACAGCTTGGCATCGCCCTTGGGAACGAACAGCTCGTACTGGCCGATACCTTTTTTCACCTTGATGGTGAGCAAGGTCGGACGGCCTTCTTCAACGGTCATCACTTCGATGCGGGTCTTGTGCCCCTTGCAACGGTCGCCCACAAGGACGCCCTTGAGCTTTGCAGATTCCCCTTTCTTGATTTCTTCCTGGGTCAGAATGTTCGGAGGCAGGGGAGTAAAGGGAATGCCGTCCGGGCCGCCGAACTGCTCTCCGCCGGGGCCAGGACCGGGCTGAGTCGCGGGCGCTTCAGCGGTTCCGGCATCCTCTCCGGGTTTCTCCGCCTGGTCCGTAGCAGGGGCCTCCTTGGCAGCGGTATCCGGAGCACCTGCTTCCGGTCCAGGCGCTCCCTCGGTTTGCGGCACCCCGGCCTGAGCCTGGTCGCCTGGAGGCGCCGGAGGAGCCATCTCCTGGTTGGGACCTGGTACGTTCTCCACCACCGGCTCATCAGGGCAGCCCGTTCCTCCCACAACCGCCCAGCCCAGAGCCAACACAACCATGCTTCTGTACGTCCATCTCCTCATAGGTGTACTCCTGGTGCGCAATCAGCAAGAGCGCGCGTCAACTTCCCCGTAGCTCTCGAGGTGCTCGCAGTGCTCACGGGGCTGATTATATGCCGTTCCACCGCGGAACGCAATGTGGCAATATCAAAAATCCGCCGACTCGTGAAGGCGCTTCAGCCAGGTAACCTCCTCGGCGTAGTGCTTCTCACCTTCCGGGGTCTCCAGCACAAGAGGGATACCGGTGAACCGGGACTCCTGGAGGAGTCTGAGGAACGGGAAGGTCCCCAGGTGCCCGCGTCCGAGGAGTTCGTGCCGGTCCACCTTGCTGGCGAGGGGCTTCTTGGAATCGTTGATGTGGACAGCGGCAAGTGCGTCGGGTCCGAGGAGATGGTCGAAATCGTGCCAAAACGCCTCCCAGCCGTCCGGTTTCGAGATCTCGTAGCCTGCGGCGAACACGTGGCAGGTATCGACGCAGACGGCAATCCGATCCGGGAAACGGGTCCGCTCGAAGATTCGGGCCAGGTGCTCGAGCCGATATCCCAAAGAGGTGCCCTGCCCGGCAGTGGTCTCGAGGAGGATTCGGACGGATTCCGCGTCCACATTGGCAAGGCATTCGTCAAGACTCCTGGATACCGTGACCAGTCCCTCCTCTTCTCCTGACCCGCCGTGAGACCCCGGGTGCAACACCAGGGACTGGATACCAAGTCTCCGACAACGGTCCAGTTCGTCTCCAAGGGCACCGACCGACTTCCGGCGCACGGCCTCCCTGGGAGAGGCGAGATTGACCAGGTAGGAAGCGTGGGCCAGAACGCGACGGAGGCCGGCGGAAGCCATCGCCGCCTGGAACGCCCCTGCCTGCTCCTCGGCCAGGTCAGGTGCACGCCACTGCCGCTGGTTCTTCACAAAGATCTGCATTGTGCCAAAGTGCAACCGGGCCGCACGAGGAGGCGACTCGTGAAGCCCCCCAGCGGTGGAAACGTGGCCCCCCAGTAACGAGCCGTTGGGCGGAAAGTCAAAAGAATCGGTTGATGTCGACATGGGTCTTGAATCCTCACACCGTCGTCAACAAGCAAGAATGGCTCGGCAGGCCCCGGCTCCGGCGCCACGGCCCGACTCCTCGCGTCCTGCGTCGAGCCGCGGCGAGCACCGGTCAGCTTCCGGTGTGGCTCCCTCCATGGTATGCTCGCGCTCCACGAGCGCGGACCGCGTCGCCACAGGGACGGAACGGGGCCGGGGCCGTGCCAACCCACGGAGAAAAGTCATGGCGTTCGTTGTCGCGGAACCCTGTATCAAGTGCAAGTATACCGAGTGCGTCACGGCCTGTCCGGTCGATTGTTTCCGTGAGGCAGAGCTGTTTCTGGTCATCGACCCGGAGACCTGTATCGACTGCGGCGCGTGTGTACCCGCATGTCCGTCGGAGGCCATCTATCCCGAGCGGGACTTGCCTCCTCAGTGGCGTCATTTTGCCGCCCGAAACGCCGAACTTGCACCGAGACTGCCGCCCATCACCGTCCCCAGGGATCCCCTTCCAGACGCGGCCGAGTGGCGAATACCCGGAAAGGGGCGTTGGCGGCGGATCGGGGACAAGGAGCGCGCTTCCTGACTTGGCGCCGGGCCTTCATCGGCTCGGTGGAACGCGGGAAACCTCAAGCCACTGGAGGTGCTTCGGTCAGAGAGGGGCATCCTCGGCGCTGGACCCACCGGCAGCCTCGAGACCCTCGGCAGGGATCGCGTTCGAGGACCCGCTCGAGCCCTCTGCCGCCGGCTGCAACGGGTCCGTCTCGAACACAGCGTCAGCTTCCGGCCCGTCTCCAGACACGCCCGCCGCCACCTGTCGCCGCGCGTCCAGGTACTCCTCGAACAATCCCTTGGCCAGTTCCATCTTGCTGACCCCGGGAGGCGAAACCTTGATGTCCATTTGCGCCAGCTCGAGATCGAATCCCGCTTCCTTTACCGCATCGGCGGTCATGCCGTGCGCATCCAGGGCCTCGAGGATCATCTCCGGGGTGGCATCGAAACGGCGGGCCGCCTCGGCCACGTCCGCCGCACGACAGAGACCAGCGGGCGTGACCCCGAGATGGAACGTGCAGAAAAGCTGAAATGGATCGATGCTGCCGTCCGGCAACCGACCGCTGTCCAGCGGCTTGCGCGACAGCCCCGCCTTGTTCCGATTCGCCCGGGAACCCCGGGACCGCGTCGTGGACCGACCGCCCCGACCGTCAGCATACCCTCCCCGCCGGCCCCGGTCCTGCCGACCACGACCTCCCCCGTATCGGGTCCCCTCCCCTTGCCGGTTCCCTCCTCGACCCTCGCCCTTTCGCCCGCTTGAACGAGACCTCGAGCCCTGCCCGGAAAGCCCGCCCGTCGTCCCTTCGTCTTCGACGTAGCGGTTGGAGTCCGACGGGAACCTCACTGCGTTCCACGCCTCGTAGCGCGAATCCCATCGGTTCGCATGGTCCGACGGGAATCTCACCCGTTCCGGGGCCAGGTTGTTGCGGCTGCGGCCGCCCTGCCCGCCGTTGCGCGCACCTGTCGTGCGGTTTCTCCGTCCACCTCTTCCTCCGCCGCGCCTGCTCATCTCATCTCTCCTGTTCGATGTCTCATTCGCTCCCTTGCCTCGACTCGCCGGGACCATCGGCATGGCGACCGAGAAGACTTGCGGCGATGGGATGGCCCCTGCACACTCCAAGACGATGTCAGGGTGGGTCAGATGTCCCGGTCTTGGAGTCGAACCTCATGCATTCTGCCGAGGATAGTTGATTGTCAAGTATCACAGACTGTTGCTCGGGGGGTGACGATATCGTGACGATCCTACCTCGTCTTGAAAATCGCTCGAGAGCACGCACGTCAGACCAGTTGATTTCACTCACCCCGGCAAGGGAATCGGGTCCGTGGCGGCTCACCCCAGGATGGTATTCCCAGTGTAACGGATCAAAATCGATTCGTCCACGGTCACGAGCATGTTCTTGGGAATTCGGGTGCGAAAAATCGATCAAGAGGGTTACATTGAGCCGGGGGGAGTGGTTTGCAGGGGGTTCGAGGGGCTGGGAGGGGGGGGAAGGGGGAGGGGGATGGGGTACGTTGGCGGTCGGTGGCGCTTGTTTTTCGTGGTCCCATGGGCTATGTTGGCGGGGTGGTGGCGAGGAGCGGTTGAAAAGTGGGTGTTGCGGGGTGAGGGGCGGCGACGTGTAACGGAGACAGCCGTTGAGTGATCATACGGATCCATCCATCGTGACGTTCGAGACGAGGCCTTTGGTGAAGGTGGAGCACCTGTATGCGCCCTATTGTGCGGGGTATCGGATCGTGCAATACCTTCAGCAGGTGTACGGGCAGTCGGTGGTTCCGTACAACGTGATCGAGTTGCAGGCGATGAAGTGGCCGATCATGCGGCCTCACATCCGGGAGAAGTATTATCCGATCATAGCTGGTGGGCGGGTGCCGTACGGAGGGCTGTTTTTCATCAACGAGCGGTACGTGGGCACGGGGTTTCGGGACAGCGTGATTCACGAGATGGATCGACTGGGGGTTCCTCGAATCGGGGAGCCACCGGCGCACAGTCCGCATCCGCAGTTGCTGGACCAGGCTCAGGCGGAGGGGACGTTGATCATTCGGGCCGTGACCCAGGACGATCTGTCCGGATACGGGAACCCGAGTCCAGCCTATTGCACGGAGTTGCAGTTTGGTTCCCGTGGCAATCCGGAGACGGTGGGCCTTCTCGCCGGCTGGACCGGCCGGTACGGTTGCTGCATGCTCGGCGCCTACATTGACAAGCTTGCGGCCGGATTTGTGACCTTTGCGCCTCGAGAGGAGGTGTGGAAACTCGGGTGGTTTGAGACCATCCATGAGCCGATGGTTCCGGGGGAGGTGGAGGAGGTTTTGGTGATCCTCTGCCTGCACGTCTACCCGGGTGCTCGAGGCCGGGGGGTGGCGACTGCGCTCATTTCGGAGGTCATCGAGTATGCGAAGGACCGGGGTTTCCGGAAGATCCTCGCCTACGTGGGGCTGCGGTCGATGAAGGCCATCGGGCAGTCGGCGGGAAACAGCTTTCCATATGAGCGCAATGGGTTTCGCAAGGACATTCTGATCTCGCCGGGGAAACCCCGTTCCCCGGAGGATACCGGCAGCCGCCAGTACCAGGGACTCGCCAAGATGACCTACGAATTGCCGCGGCGGCGCCGGTAGGGAGCACACAATCATGACACGAGATCGTGAACCCGCCCGCCGGGGCGGTCCGACCGGGGCCGCGCTGGGCAGGCTGGTGGTTCCTTCTTCTTTGCGGCGGCAGGTGGCGACTCAAGGGGCGGGCCGGGTGTTGAAGGCGTTGTTGGCCCGTCCCGATGTGGAGCGCCACGTTCGCAGCCTGGCGGTGCAGGATCTGTTCCTGCTCGTGAAGCAGGTGGGTCTCCAGGATGCCATCGAGTTGCTCGAGGTGGCCGAACCGGACCAGGTGCAGCGGATGGTGGATCTGGACATCTGGGCTCGAGATCGGGTGGACCTGGAGCGCTACGCCGAATGGTTCCCTGTTCTGGTGGAGGTCTACCGGGATCGACTCGAGACCCTGCTGGACGACATCGACATCGAGCCGTTGCTGGTGTTTCTCCACAAGCATGTCCGGTTTCATCCCATCGACCCCGACATGCCGGAAGCGGTGAGAAAGCACCTCGAGTCCCTGAACGTCAGCGAGACGCCGGACCACTTTTTTTACATGGAGATCCCCCCCAACGATCCGCACGAGGATCTGGTCCGTGCCTTCTTCGATCTCCTGTATGGCGCCGACCTGAAGCTGGCACACCGGGTGATCTACGCCCTGATTGCCGAACTCCCTTCACAGCTCGAGGAGACTGCGTATCGGCTGCGCACCGGTCGCATGGAAGAACTGGGTTTTTTCGAGTTCTTCGAGGCGCTGGCCATCTATCAGCCGCTCCCCGCGGTCCCCCCGTTTCGGCGGCGGCGGGGTCCTGCGCCCGGCGGGCCGGTACTGGTGCCCCAGAAGCTTCTCGGTCGACCCAGAAACGCCTTTTTCGCGGAGGCCCTGGACGCCTTTTTCGAAGCGTATCCAGGAGAGGGGCTGGAGCAGGAACTGGTGGCCCTGGCCAACCGTGTGCTCGTGGCCGAGCGGCTCGATCCAGGGGAACTCGAGGACCAGAAGCGGGCGATCCAAATCGTGCTCGACCTGGCCGGACTGGGGCTGGAGCTGAGTTCGTCAGGGAAGATGGAGCAGGCGGTGGAGGTGCTTCGGGACGTGCAGGTGGAATGGCTGTTCCGACTGGGTCATACCCGAACCTTGGAGCTTCAGAAGCGTGCGCGCCGGTTGGAGCGGAGTCTTCCGGCGCCCTACCGGCGTCTCCCGGGTCCGCACGCGGATTCGCTCACCCGGGAGGTGCTGGAAGGACTTCGTGGCGTGCGACCGCGCTACTACACCGGGTTGGACGCCGGGGTGAGCAAGCCGGAGTGGGTTCCGTTCAGCGTCCCGGGCCAATTGGCGCGAGTGGACGAGGTGTTGGACGAACTCAGGGACACGTACCGATTCGTGTTCAGTCACCTCGCGATCGAACCGGTGTCGAGCGAGGAACTGGCGCGGAGTCTTTCGCGACACCACCTCGAGCTGACGCCTGGCGGGGTTCTCCTGACAGCGACCGCGAACCGGATGTTGGGGCATGCGTTCCGCCCATCGCCGCTGAAGGTGGAAGACTTCCAGCGGTGGCTTCCCATGGTATTCGAGGGCGCCGTGCTACCCGGCCGAATCCGGCGGTTGCGGCCTGGGTTTGTGGAGGAGATGCTGGACACGGCCCGAGCGTTCGACCGGGAGCACGGCGAGGCCGGTCCTGGGCATGTGGCCCCGTTCGTGGAAAGGCTTCTCGGGGCATTGAGAGAGGCTTATGGGGGGCTGGACGAGACGCGCCCCCTCCGGGCCGAGTTGGTGGGAGGCCCGGTGTATCTCGCGTCATGACCCCGGAATCGGGCTTCCCGGGCCACGACGAGTCAGCGGGGTCGTTTCTTGCGGAACGGGAGCTTGAACCCGGAGATCCTGAGCGTCTTGTCGCCGTCGTCTGAAGGCGCGGGAGGGCTCGGGCGTCTCGGGGACTGGATCTCGCCGACGGCGATGTCCACGCCTTCCACCTCGGCGAGGGTCTCGAGCAACGAGTTGACGGCCGCAGCCACAGGGGGCTCGGCCTCCTGGGTGTACCGGATACGAACGATCCGTTCCGACTCTGGAGTGCTGCGCAGGGTCACAGGAGTGGTTTCGGGCTTGAGAAGTTCGAGAATACGTGGCCACGAGGTCAAACGTTGTTCGGGGTCTTTCACGAGCCCGCCACGGATGAACTCAACCAGGCCTCGAGGCAGGTGGGGGCGCATGCGGGAGATGTCCGGGGGCGGTTTTCGCACGTGGGCCTCGAGGAGGCGGTTCAGGGTAGGTTCGGAAAAGAGTGGTTCTCCCATGACCATTTCGTATGCGACCACGGCGAGGGAATAGATGTCCGTTCTTCCGTCGAGCGGCTTGCCCAAGGCGGCCTCGGGCGCCATGTACCGGGGGCTTCCCTCCACCACGGAGGAGAATCCCTCCCGGTTCCGGGGGTGGACCCGGTGGGCGATCCCGAAGTCCATGAGTTTCACCCGACCGTAGGCGTCGATGGCGCAATTGGCGGGCTTGACGTCCCGATGGACGATTCCGCGCCGGTGAGCGAAGTAGAGCGCATCGGCCACCTGGTAGAGGATGGCCATGGCTTTTTCCGGAGGGAGGGGGCCGGAGGTTTCCAGCAACGACTGGAGGTCCTGACCCGAGACCCGCTCCATGACGATGAAGAACGTGGCATAAGCCTCCTCCATATCGTACACCTGGACGATGTTGGGGTGGTTCAAGGAGGCGATGGTGCGGGCTTCCTGGAGGAACCGCTCCCGGAACGTGGTGTCGTATGCCAGCGCATGACTGAGCATCTTGATCGCCACGATCCGGTCGAGACCCGGATGGACGGCGGAGAACACCTGGGCCGTGGCCCCTTTTCCAATGGTGCCCAGGAGTTGATACTTGCCGACCCGCTTGATCCCGTCCCCCTCCTCGAGACGACGGCCGAGAAGCACGGTGAGGAACCGGGCGAGAGACGGGGTGGCCTCCAGGAGCGGCTGGATACTGTCCCGTGGGAACGCGAGGGTCTCCACACGGTCCTCGGCAAGCACGTCCGCCACTCGAGGTTCTCCGGTGAGCAAGGCCATCTCACCGAAAATGTCCCCTGGCCCCAGTCGGACCACGAGCTTGGTCTCCCCGCGTTCATCCAGGATCGGGATCTGGACCCGACCTTCCCGGATGACGAACATCCGATCCCCTGCGTCGCCCCGCCGGATGATTCGCTTCCCCGGCGAAAACTCGAGGACATCTACTTGCTCCGCGAGCGTTTCCAGCCCGGCATGTTCGATCGCATCGAACCCCCTTACCTCCTTGAGAAACTCCACAATGGATGCTTTCTCGGTGCGCATGATGCTCGCTCCTCTTCCCCCGGGGGCCACCCCCGGGCCTCCCGGTCACGTGCCTCCGTGCTCTCTCAGCGCATCGATGGCTGCTCCACGTCCCATCACCAGCAATCGGTCTCCAGGCTCCAGACGCACATCCGGGCCGGGTAGCTTGCCGGGCCTTCCTTCGATGCTCGCTCCATCCATGTCCGGGGTGTGAATCAACAGCACCTCGACGCCGAACTTGTTCCGCAAGTCCGCCTCGCGCAAGGTGAGTCCCATCAAGGAGGCTGGAATGTCCACCTCGGCCAGCAGAATGTCCCCGGCGACCGGTACCCGGCGTTCTCCCTGGACCGCGTCCAGGAGGGAGTGGAATCCTCCGGCGAGATCCGCCTGAAAAACCTTCTGATTGTAGGCGTCGATCACCGCGGACCGCGTCACCCGTCCAACCACCCGAAGCGTGGCGGCATCGTCCACGACCGGGAGCTGCTCGTTGGGAACCCGACCGAACACGTGCATCACCAGGTCCAGGTTGTCCTGGGGCACCACGAACGGGACGCCGGTGTTGGCCACGTCTGCGGCGAGCACCAGGGCGCCGAGGTCTTCGGACTCGGGGATCACGGCCTTCACGTCGGTCAGGGAGATCGTTCCCACCAGGCGATGGTCGTCGTCCACCACGATGAGTTCAGAATCGCGACGGGACAGGAGGCCCGGGAGAAACCGGGCGAATGGTGCACGGTGAGACACTGCTGGCACGTCCCGGTCCATCACCTCGGAAACGTGCAAGGTCCTCAACAGGTTGACGTCTCTCCCCTCGTGAAGCCGAACGCCCCTTCTCACCAGCTTGGCGGTGTAAATGGACTCCCGGCACCAGGTCGTGCTGATCAGCATCGCGACCACGCAGGTGAGCATGAGGGGTGGAATGACCTTGTAGTTGTTGGTGAGTTCGAAAATGATGAGAATCGCAGTGATCGGGGCGTGGGTGGTGGCAGCCACCAGACCGCCCATCCCCACCAGCGCGTAGGCCCCGGACGGTACGGCCCAATCCGGCAGGGCCACCTGCATCACCT
Source organism: uncultured Gammaproteobacteria bacterium (assembly GCA_964418585.1). Classification (GTDB taxonomy): domain Bacteria; phylum Myxococcota_A; class UBA796; order JAJRTE01; family JAJRTE01; genus JAJRTE01. Next base: position 31,348 of record CAYQMG010000117.1, read on the forward strand.
CTCCCCAGGCCGCTCCCAGCACCGCGCCCAGGTAGAGGGACGGGGCAAACACACCCCCGGACCCACCAGAACCAAGGGTGAGCGACGTGGCGAGCAGTTTGGCCACCAGGAGGGATAGCAGGAACACCACACCGGCCCGCTCCCACAGGGCCGCGTTGATGGTCGCGTAGCCCACGCCGAACACGTGGGGCAACCCAAGCGCGATCGCCCCCACACCCAGCCCCCCGGCCGCCGGTCTCAGCCAGGGCGGAATGCTCGAGCTGTCCATCCGGTCGCTCACAAAATAGAGGGTGCGGATGAACAGTACCGCGGTCAGCCCGCACAGGATCCCCAGCCCGGCGTAGAGCACCAGTTCGGCTCCATGTGTCATCTCATAGGGCGGTACGGTGAACGCAGGAAAATCCCCCAGGTAGTGCCTCGAGATCACCGTTGCAATCACCGCAGAAATCACAATGGCCGACAGGCTCGACACCGCCAGGTCCCCAAGAACCACCTCGATGGAGAACAACGCCCCCGAGATCGGCGCATTGAACGTCGCCGCCACCGCCGCTGCTGCGCCGCATGCCACAAACGTGCGCAACCGGGTGGCAGAGACTTGCAAAACCTGCCCCACCGCCGACCCGATGGCCGAGCCGATGTGCACGATCGGACCTTCACGCCCGGCAGAGCCCCCGGAACCAATGGTCAGTGCCGCCGCCACCGCCTTGGTCAGCAACACCCGGTGCCGGATCGCTCCGCTCCGCCTGGCCACCGATTCCATCACCTCGGGAATCCCCGAACCTTTGACCTCCGGGGCGAACCGCGTCACGATCAGGCCCACGAATGCACCTCCGACCACGGGGGTGAGCAGGCGTCGCCACCACGGAATCGCGTGGAGCACCTCGAGAGAGTAGACATCGGTGGCAAAGAAGAGGTGGTGGGTGACACGGATCAGAAGACGGAACAGGATGGCTCCGTAGGCTCCCACGACCCCGATCACGATAGCGGTGACCACGGCGAACAGGTAGTCGCCCTTGCGGAGTCGCCCGGTCCATCCAGACACACGCCGGGCCACACCACTCCCAGCGGCAAGGACGGGAAGACGCAGATGCGAGCGTGCTGGCGTGTTGGGAGTGCGAGCGGGCACGATACCTCCTGCTTGGCCCGATTATAGGACGCCTGAGGCTGGTTGCCAACGGGCCTCGAGTCTCCGGACGTTTCGTGAACGTCCTGGAGTTGCTTGACGGGTGAGACGGTTGTGGCGCAGGCGGAGGGGTGATTTTCGGACAGGTCCTGGCCGGATTGAACGGGCTGAGCCGGTTGACAAGGAGGGCATGCAATGAATAAATGAGACGATGTCCTGACATGCGAACACCGACACCTGACAGAGAGAGGGCCGCCCCATGACGCTCAGTGCGGAGGAGAGAGACCGAATCGCTCGAGAACACCTGGCAGCGCTCGAGGCGCGTGAAGCCGAGAAAGCGCGGAGTCGCGGGGAGGAGGAGGCTGCCGAAGCGGCGGAGCGGAAACGCCAGGAGGAGCGATTTCGGCGGGAGGAAGAGATTCGGAGGCTCAAGGCCGAGGTCGAGGAGGCCTTTTACACAGAACGGGGATATCTCAAATACGTCAATCATCGTGGCAAGGTCCTGTGGCTCACACCGGAAGAATACCGTATCCGGAAGGAACGGCGTCGACGCAATCGTCGTAAGAAGAAGTTGCTGGCCGTTGGCGAGCAGTATCGCCAGGCCTTGCTCTACCTGCTCGTCGCAGCCATTGCGCTCGCTGTGGGCGCATACCTGGCCAGGTAACCATGAAGCCTCCGGCTGAAACAACCCGGGATGAGGGGTCGTCGCCCGACAGCGTGGTGCAGCGGTGGGTCGCCGTCCTGCTCGAGTTCGGGTCCTCCATGGTGGGGGTCTGCCTGGGCGCATTGCTGTTTGTCGCGCCGCTGGCCCATGAAGGGGTGACTCCGGGTGGGGCGTTGGCCGTGGAGGTGCTGATGGCGACGGCCGTGCTGATGTGGTGCGCCCTTCGCCTCGCTGCTCCGGTACCGGCGCCGCTTGCCTACCGCGGGTTGCAGTGGCTCCTGCTCGGCGTGGCTCTGGTGGTGCTGATTCAGGCCATCCCGCTCCCCGGCGACGTGGCCGCCCGATTGAGTGCGACGGCTGCCGAGACCGTGCGGCAGACCTGGCCCCTGCTCGCACCTGACGCCCGCCCCCGTTTTCTGCCCATTTCCTGCTCTCCGGGGAACACGCTGCATGGGTTGTTGCGCTATGCCCTGGTGGTGGGGTTGCTCTTCGTGACTCGAGACCTGTTTCGGGGAATGCGTCGGCGGCACCGTTTTGCGCACCTCATGCTTGTCGCCGGGGTGGTGCAAGTGGTGGTGGGCGTGGTGCACCTGTTGGGGGATGCTGCGACCATCTATTTCCTGCCCGGAGGGCCGCCGGGAGACGCCCACTTTTTTGGGAGTTTCGTGTCCCAGAATCGCAATGCAGCGTACCTGAACATGCTGTGGCCCTTGGCCGCAGCGATGGGGATCGAACGCTGGTTGGCCTCGCCCGGGCGACCGGAGCAGCGGTCCGGAACCCCGGTCTTGAAAGCCGATGGCTCCCTCCTTGACCCGCCCGTCTACCTGGCGGTCGCGGTGGTCCTGGTCGGAGGCGTTTTGCTGTGCAATTCCAGGATGGGCTGGCTGGTGATGGGGTGGAGTGTCTTGACCCTGGTGGCCTTGTTCTGGATGAGGACCCGCAGTGCACTGCAGGGCGCCCTTTTCTGGAGCGGGAGCCTGATCGTCGGTGGCGCGCTGGGATTCGTGTTTCGTCAGCCGCTCCTCGCATTGCTCAGTCGCCTCTCCGAGAAGCCCCATCCGCACCTTCGGCCCGTGATCTGGCGGGCAGCCTGGCAGACCGCCCTGGACCATCCGTGGCTGGGGATCGGACTTGGCACGTTCGAGCAGGGCTTTGCCCGGTACAACCCCATTCGGGGCTACTACACCGTCCTCCACGCGGACAACACCTACCTGAACCTGATCGTGGAACTTGGGATTCCCGGAGCGCTTCTGGCCCTGGCGGCCATCGGAGTCGGCATGGGCCACGTGGTCTCGAGCAAGTTTTGGCTGCGGTCTCGAGGCCAGGGGCTCATTCTCGGACTGTGCACCGCCCTCGGCGGCCTCCTCATCCACAGCTTCGTGGAACAGACGACCCGAGGTTACGGCACCCTGGTCACCGCCACGATGGCTGCCGGACTCCTTCTGGCCGCGATACGAGCACCGGAAGCGCGCCACTTCGACACCACGCTCCGGCATGGCCGGACCCCCCCTCGGGCCTTCTCGGCCCTGTTGGTGCTGCCCCTGGCCCTGGGACTGGCAGTCTGTTTCGGTGTCGGTGACCTCGTCACCCAGCAAGGAAAGGAGGCTTATCGGGAGAAGCGGTTGGATGAACTCGTTCCCGCCCTCCATGTGGCCGCGCAGGTGGCCCCTTGGGCAGGTGGACCCGTTCGCTTGCTCGGAACCGCGGAGTTGTTCCAGGCCCACCGCCTCCTCGCCCGGTCCCTCGACGAGGACGCACCTGTCGCGCGAGCGACACTGGCCGCCGTGCCTGGACACCTTCGGGCTGCAGAATCTTACCTTTCCGCGGCCATTGTGCGCGACCCGCTGGATGGGTATGCCCAGCGGGCCCTCAGTCGGGTGGCACAGCTTCGAGGGGAGCGCCGCCTGGCTCGAGCCCTCGCGTTGGACGCCTGTCGGGTGCAACCGTCCGACTACCGCAACCGTTTGCAACTTGGGAGGATCCTGGAGTGGATGGGCCGGCGCGACGATGCGCTGGATGCATTCGGACAGGCCCTGGTGTTGGCCCCGGACCCGGCTCTGGACTGGCTGGCCAGAGCCCTGTTCGATGCCTCGGGCCGGAATGCCCGACTGGTGGGCGCGCACCTGCCGGAAACCGAGGACTGGAGGCCGTATCAGGCGTTTGGCATGCTCCTTGCACGCATCGACCGATACCCGGACGCGATCCCCTGGTTCGAAAAGGTGCTCGAGCGTGAACCGCGCCAACCCGGACCGGTTTCCCGGCTGGGATACCAGGCCCTGCGTCACAAGGACCTGGCGATGGCAGAGCGTGCATCGGCGTTCCTGATGGCGCGTTTTCCCGAGTTCCATGGGGGATACGCCATTCGGGCGGAGGTGCTGGCCGCTCGAGGGCAAGTGGATGAAGCGGTGGCAGCGATGATGGAGGCCGCTGCCCGGCGTCCCCCCGGGGTGGAGGAAGTGCTGTGGGCTGCGCGAACCCTGGCCGGGAACGGAGAAGTGGAACGGGCGCGCGCGTTGTTGGTGTCATATCAGGCGCGTGTGCCCTCCGAGGTCCGGATTCCGTTGGCTCGAGCACGGTTGCTGTGGGCGAATGGGCGTCGGAGCGAGGCATGTGAGGCGTTGCGGGACGCCATCGACATGCACCCATACCTGGAGGAGCCGCGTTACCTGTTGTGGAAATACCATCATGCCATGGGGGGGCCGGAACTCCGGGCCGAGGCAAGAAAAGATCTGGCGGCCTGTGTGGCGCTCCCCTATGCACCACGCTGCCGGTTCGAGGCGGCTCGAGTTGCATTTGAAGCGGGGGACACCGGGCGGGCCGTGGCGTTGCTCGAGCAAGCGGTGGCCCAGGATGGGGACCGCGCCGAGTACTGGCGTCTGCTCGCCGAGGTGCGTTTGGCCGCCGGGAACCGCGAGGGAGCGGAGGAAGCGTTGGCGCGGGCGGAACAAATCGATCCGAACGACCCGGCAAACGCGGAACTCGAGGCCCGTGTCCGAAATCGATGATGATTGTCCCGTCTCGAGCCCGCTGCTATAATCCGGGGCCGACCTCGAGGCAACAATAGAGAGAGACCATGACCACGCAATCGGCTCGAAATGAGTTCAGCCTGCTCGATTACTGGAAGATTCTGGTCCGGCGAAAATGGATCGTGATCGTATTCAGTGCGCTGGTGATTGTGACCACGGCGATCGGCACGGCGAGACAGGACAAGGCTTACCTGGCCAAGACAGTGCTTCACATCGACATGAGTCCTCCACGGATCGTGGAGTGGGACGACAGTGTGGACACGCGGCCGAGGTTGATAGACTTTCAGCCATTCTATAACACACAGTATCAAATTATCAACAGCCACACGGTCAAGGCGTCCGCGATCGAGAAGTTGCGCGCCAAGGGGTATACCGAGTGGGATGATTTCGACGACCCGGTGGCGGTCTTTTCCCGAAATATGAAGGTGGAACTCATCAAGGACACGCGCCTGGTGGAGATCGGCTACATCCACAAGGACCCGGAGAAGGCGGCCGAGATTGCGAACACCATCGCCGAGGTCTACATCGACGAGAACCTGCGACGGAAACTGGAAACGAACAAGGTGGCGCGGCAATTCCTCGCCCGGCAGACCCTCGGGTGGAAGGAGAAGAAGCGGGAGAGTGACCTCCGCCTGCACGAGTTCTACGTGGCCAACGACCTGGTCATGTTGGAGGAGAACGAGGCGGTTTTTCAAAAGCGGATGGCCGAGCTGTTTGCGGAGTACAACAAGGCGAAGGCGGAACGGATCAAGGCGGAGACCGAATATCGCACGTTGAAGGATCTGTATGATCAGGGGAACATCGAGTATTTCGTGGGTGGGGACACGTCGGGGAGTATTCGGGCGCTCAAGGATCAACTCAACGACATAGACAGGCAGTTGGCGGCCATGTCTGAGAGGTACAAGCCCAAGTTCCCCGAGATGGTGCGTCTGCAAAAGGAGCGGGAGGCCATCGTGCAGGCGCTGGATGACGAGGTGTCCGAGTACTTGCGGGCCAAGGAGCGGGAGTTCCTGGTGGCCCAGAACCAGGAGGCCGCCTTGCTCCAGGAGTTTGAGCAGGCCAAGGAAGAGGCGGCCAAAATGGCTGAAAAGTTGGTGGAGATCCATGCCCTCAGGGCCGAAGCGGATCGCAATGCACGGTTTTTCAAGCAGCTTGATGAACGGCAGACCGAGTTCGACCTGGTGGGTCTCATCCGGACCTCGCCCATCGAGGTGATTGATCGCGCGCTTCCCCCGGTGCGACCCATTCGTCCCAATTTGACTCTGAATCTCATGCTTGCCCTTCTGGTCAGCGCCACCGGTGGTATCGGGTTGGCGTTTGCTGTCGAATACCTGGACCGGACCTTCAAGTCTCCGGACGAGGTGGAGCAATACCTTGGCATCCCTCTTCTCGGCATCTTCCCGAGTGTTCCCAAGTCGGACGATGGAACCAACCGTGACCTCTACGTCTTCCGGAATCAGAAGTCTTCGGTGGCCGAGTGTTCTCGGGCCATCCGGACCAACATCACACTCGGCAACGAGGAGAAGGCCTTGCGCTCCATCCTCGTGACCAGTGCCTCCCCTCGAGAGGGCAAGTCCACGCTCGTCGTCAGCCTCGGCATCACCATGGCCCTGGCCAACAAGCGCACCCTGTTGGCCGATACGGACCTGCGTCGGCCCAGGCTTCACAAGGTGTTCAACATGGACATCGAGCAGGGGGTCACCACCCTCTACGAGGGCCAGGGAACCTACGAGCAGACCATTCGTCCCACCGAAGTGCCCAACCTGTTCGTGCTACCGGCAGGGCCGATTCCCCAGAACCCTTCGGAATTGCTCGGAAGCGCGCGCATGCAGGAGATGATCGAAGAACTGAAGCAGCAGTTCGATGTCATCATCTTCGACTCACCCCCTTGCATCGCGGTCACGGACGCGGTGGTGCTCTCCAAGCATGTGGATGGCGTGTTGCTCATCATCGAGCAGGCGTCCACGACCAAGGACGCGGCCCGGGAAGCCCGACGGCGGCTTGGGGAGGTGAGCAACAACCTGATCGGCTGCATCATGAATAACATCGATGTGGACCGGGACAACTATGGGTATCGGTACTATTACTACTACTATCACTACTACGACGACGATCGCGGAGAAGGAACGGCCTGAGCGGGCGTGGAACTCCGGAGTGGGGAGCGTTCGCGGGCCGGGGGACCGGTCTGGCGCGGCGTTTCGGTGGTGGCGCGATTATCCGGCCGCTTCTGGCCTGGGCGGTGGCCGTCGGCGAGGGACCCTTGAACTGGATGACGCCTGACATCCTGAAACGGCATGCGCAGGTTGCGATGGCGGCCTCGTTCGGGCTCGTGGCCGGTCTGGTGATTGTGTTGCGGAGTCCATCCCATGCGGTGGCGTTGGCGCTCTTGCCGGTGGTGGTGGGGGTGGCCTTGCTGGTGGCACGCCATCCCGCCTATCTGGGCATCTTTCTCATCCTCGCCTTCTACACGAACCTGGAATCGCTTCTGAGTGTGGTGCTCGGCCTCCCGTTCGGGGACGCCCTGTTTTCGGTCTCGGTGGCCTACATCGCGATTCTGATCTTCTCGCAGGCCGAGCGGCCCGTGTTCGGAGCGCCGGTAAGGGTCTACTTTCTCTTCTTTTTTGTCTCCATGATCGTGATTGCCCTGTCTCCCTACACGCGGGAGTTTGCTTTCGCAAATTGGGCGAAACGAACGGCGTACGGACAGATCACCTTCGTGGTCGCCTACATGACGTTGGCGAATCAAAAGCGGTTTCGGACCGTGGTGGTGCTCCTGTCCTGGTCCGGCGTCATCCTGGCCATCTTCAACCTGATCGAGTTTTTCGACCGGAGCATCATCGATTTTTCGTCCCTTCCCGGGCGGTCTGCGGGATTGTTGCTGAATCCGAACGTCTCGGCTGCGGCTATCCTGTCGAGCTTCGTGTTGAGTTACTTCTATCCCACCCGGTTCGCAGTGCTTTCCCGCATCGTGATGTTCGCCGGCATCTACACCACGTTCTCACGGTTCGCCCTGATCGTGTTCTGGCCCCTCGTCGCCTACCTCGAGTTGCGCTCACGGAAGCTCACGCTGCGACAGTTGACCATCACCGCCGTGCTTGCAGCCGGGATAGGTGTCCTCACCGCTTACTCCGCCATCCTGATGGAGGACTATAGCAGCGCCCAGGTGCAGAAGGCCTACGGTCGAATCGCTCATATCCGGGAAGGACGGTTTGACGACGCCTCCAGTTTGCAGCGGATCCGGGTGATTTTTGTGAATCTGGACCGGTTTGCCGAGCACCCATTCATCGGTGGGGGGTTGGGGTCCGCTTCGTTGGTGGACAGTCCGCACAACGAGTTTTTGCTGCTGATGGCGGAGTTGGGAATCCTCCCCACCGTGTTCTACGTGTTGTTCCTCGCACTCCTGTTCGTGCGGATTCTTCGTGTGGAACCGCGGGAAGAGCGGCAGATCCTGATGGTCACATTTGTCTATGCGGCGTCCTATCTGTTGTTCACGCACAACGCATTGAACATCAAGTTCCATCTCATTTTGTTCTCCATCTTGTGTGTGGCGACGGAACTGTTTCCCAGGCGCAGGGCGTGGCTGGACCCCTGGTCGTCTGCGTCTGCCGAAGCGGGGGGCTCGGTGGGTCGTGCGTCGATGGGGGCGTTTGCCGAGGCAGGCGGGGGTGGAGCAGGGGGAGGGAGGCGCTGATGGTTGGAGCGCGGGCCAAGGTGAAGGTGTTGCACGTGCACACGCGGATGATCCGAGGGGGAGGAGACGAGAATACACTATTTGTGGTCAACGGGGTGGATCCGGAGCGGTACCAGGTGGATCTGGCGGTGGGGTCGGAGAGCGAGGAGGAGATGCTGGCGCGGGTGTCGCCCCGGGTCCGGGTGATCATGGTGCCGGAGATGGTGAGGCGGATTTCGCCGAGGCGTGACCTGGTGGCGGGGGCGCGTCTGGTTCGTCTTATCCGGTCGGAGCGATATGACATCGTGCACACGCACATGGCCAAGGGGGGGATGTTGGGGCGGTTTGCCGCGCGGGTTGCCGGTGCCCCGGTGGTGATTCATACGTTGGACGGTCAGACGTTTCATCCGCACCTGGACCCGGTGCGTTTTGCGTTTTTTCGTGAGATGGAGCGTGTGACGGCGCGGATCACGGATCGGTTCATTGTGGTGGGGGAGGAGCTTCGTGACTGGTACCTTGGGGCCGGGGTTGGGTATCCGGAGCAGTACGAGGTGATTTACTCCGGCATGGATCTGGGGGTGTTTTGGGAGGCGCGGGCAGGGCGGGAAGGGTTCGAGTCCCGGGTTCGGGCGTCCTTGGGGGTCGAGGAGGGGGCGCCGTTGGTGGGGAAGGTGGCGCGGCATACGGAGGGGAAGGGATACGAGTACTTTCTGGACGTGGCGGAGCGGGTTTTGGATGTGCGACCGGAAGCGCGGTTCGTGGCGCTCGGGTCGGGTGAGCGGTTGGAGGGTTTTCGTCAGGAGATACGGAGCCGAGGGCTTGAAGGCAAGGTGATTGCTGCGGGGTTTCGTTCGGACATTGCGGAAGTGATGGCGTGTCTGGACGTACTGGTTCACACGTCGTTGTGGGAGGGCCTGTGTCGTGTCCTGGTTCAGGGAGCGGCGGTGGGGCTTCCCATTGTGACGTTCGAGGTGGGGGGGGCCCGGGAAGTGGTACTGGACGGGGAGAGTGGCTACGTCGTACCTTCCAAGGATGTGGCGACCATGACCCGGCGTGTGTTGTCGCTGCTTGGTGCGCCGGAGGTGGCGCGGCGGATGGGGGAGGCGGGTCGGAAGCACGTGGGAGATCGGTGGAGCATTGAGCGCAGCGTTTCGCGGGTGGAGCAGGAATACGAGCGTGCTTTGGCGAAGCAGGCTCAAGAGAGAGGGCGGAGATCATGTGGTCCTATTTGAGCACGTTTCTGCTTTCGCTCCTGGTGGCGCTGCTGATGACGCCGTTGGTGCGACGTCATGCCATTCGGTGGGGGGTGGTGGATAGACCCGGCGGGCGTCGCATTCACGAGGTGCCCATCCCCAGGTTGGGGGGGGTGAGTATTGCGGTGGCCATGGTGGTGACCACGGCCGCCCTGTTCCTCTACTCGCTGGTGCGCGAGAACCTGTTGCATCGGGGTCCCAACGTTTTTGCCAAGGCGTTGCTCTACAATTTCGACACCGTGCTCGGACTGGGGTTGGGGGCGGCCATCATCCTAGCCCTGGGTATCTACGACGATGTGAAAGGCGCGCGTCCTCTGATCAAGCTCGGGGTGCAACTCGGGGTCGCCCTGTTCTGCTTTCATCTCGGCTTTCGGGTTCAGGTGATCGGTTTGCCATGGAGCAACGAGCCGTTTCGGCTGGGCCTGCTGAGTCTTCCGTTTACAGTGCTTTGGATGGTGGTGATCATCAACGCCATCAACCTGATCGACGGGATTGACGGCCTCGCGTCCGGGGCGAGCTTTTTTGCCTGCGTCACCATGTTCATCCTGTCGTACAAGGCCAACGACCTGGTGAGCGCATTCGTCCTGGCGTCTCTTGGGGGCAGTATCCTGGGGTTCCTGTTCTTCAACTCCAACCCGGCCATGGTGTTCCTGGGCGACAGTGGATCGCTGCTCCTGGGATTCATCTTGGCAGCGGTATCGGTGCGGGGCTCCACCAAGGGGGCCACCGCCTTTTCCATCCTGGTCTCGGCCATGGCCCTGGGGCTCCCGCTGCTCGACACCTCGCTCGCCGTGGTCCGGCGCATGTTGACCGGAAAGCCTCTCATGGGCGCCGACCAGGATCACATCCACCATCGATTGCTCAGACGCGGACTGTCCCAGCGCCAGGTGGTCCTGGCACTCTACGGGTTGAGCGCTTTTCTCGCCGTGCTGGCGTTGGCCACCAGCTTTCTCCATGGGCACAAGGTATTCCTCACCATCATGTTCATCGCGCTGGCCGGCATCCTCCTGGTCACCATGCGGTACCTGGGATATGTCCAGCATATCAAGGAGGCGCGCAAGAACCTGTTCCTTCACGACCTGTTCGCAGGCATGGCAAGCCGGACGGACGCCTTGCTTCAGTTTCGGTCCAGACTCTCTCGGGCCGACTCCCTGGACGCGGTCTGGTCAGCCCTGGACGCACTGAGGGCGCCTTTCGCTTTCCATGGAATTCGGTTGGAGATCTTTCCACAGGCGCCGGGCGAGAAACCGCTTGTTTGGTCGAGCACCTCGGACCAGCAAGGAGACGTGGACCGGAATGCGGCGCGACTCGACGTGACCCTGGCCCCCGGAGGGGTCCCTCGAGGTCGTCTCTCCATCTTCTGGTGGCAGAACGGTGGAGAGAGCCATCCGGAGTTGTATCGACTTTACTTCGAGGTGATCAAGCGGGAACTGGAACTGGCGTTTGCAGCGAACCGAACGTTGTCCGCAGCGCCGAAGGGCCGCTTGCCGGGTGCGCAGGGACAGGGGACGCACGGAGGTGGAGCGGAGGCGTAGGCGGACGAGCCGGACCTCCCGGGATGGGCCGATGAAACTGGCACTCATCATTCATGGACTCTGCTGCGGCGGGGCGGAGCGCGTCATGTCGATCCAGGCCGACTACTGGGTGGGCCGGGGATGGGATGTGACCATTCTCACCCTCGACGACGGCGCTCGAGCCCCCTTCTACCGACTGGACCGCCGGGTGAGACATTTGCCACTTGGTCTTGCCTTTTCCTCCCATGGCCCCGGGGAGGCGGTGGCGAACAACTTGCTGAGGCTCCAGGTGCTTCGCCGGGAATTGCGCCGCATCGCCCCGGACGCAGTGGTGAGCTTTCTGCCGGCGATGAACGTGTTGGCCATCATGGCCGCGCGCAGTCTCCGTGTGCCGGTGGTGGTATCGGAACGTGTGGACCCGTTTCTCTATCGGATCGGGGCGACCTGGGATACGCTTCGGATGGCCACCTATGGGCTGGCAAACGCCATCGTGGTGCAGACGCACGGAGCGCTCGAGTTCTATCCCTGGCCGATCCGACGTCGGGTGACGGTGATCCCCAACCCGGTCCCTCTGCCGGTGGTGGAGGAGCAGGCGGAGGCACTTTTCCCCCGCCGTCCGGTTGTGGTGGGCCTTGGGAGACTTCATCGAGAGAAGGGGTTCGACCTGTTGCTCGAGGCCATGGCGCGGTTGGCCTCGGTCCATCCGGAGTGGTCTCTGGCGGTTCTGGGAGAAGGACCGGCCAGACAGGAACTGGAGGCGCTCCGGGATCGCCTGGGATTGGGCGACCGGGTGTGGCTTCCCGGGGCGGTGACCGATCCGGCTCGGTACTTGAAGCAGGCGGACCTGTTCGTGCTCCCGTCCCGCACGGAGGGGTTTCCCAATGCCCTGTGCGAGGCCATGGCCTGCGGTCTGCCTGTGATTGCCGCCGACTGCCGGAGTGGTCCGTCCGAGATCGTGCGGCCCGGCCTGGATGGCCTGCTGGTCCCGGTGGAGGATGTGTCGGCCTTGGCGACGGCGATCGATCGGTTGATCCGGGACGCACCGTTGCGGAAAGCCCTGGCGTCCCGGGCCCCCGAGGTGCTCGAACGGTTTGGGATGGAGCGGGTGATGGGCGCGTGGGAGGATCTCCTCGAGCAGGTGGTGGTTGAATCGAGGAAACGTGTCATGGGTCGAGCCGGGGTGCTGGATGGGGTGCGGGGGAGGAGGGACGCGCGATGAAGATCGTGATGGTGGTGTCGACCCTGGTCGGGCGAGGGGGAGCGGAGCGGGTGGTTTCGGTCCTGAGCCAGTATCTGAGCCAGACCCATCAAGTGGTGGTGGCGGCGTTTCAGGTCGGAGAACCATCCTACTCCTACGGCGGTGATGTTGTCGAGATCGGGTTCCCGGCGGCTCGGCAGGCATGGAAGAAGGGGAGTCACGCCCTGGCCCGGGTCGCCGCTCTGGCCCGCCTCTTCGCCCGGGAGCGCCCGGACCGCATTTTCTCGTTCATGGAGAGTGCGAATTTTCCATCCGTGATCGCCGCGTCCCTGGTGGGCATGCGGGAGCGGGTCTCCGTGTGTGTGCAGGACAATCCCGCCGGTTTTCCCGCGTCGTACAGGCGCCTCATTCCGCGGCTCTATCCCCTGGCCGGCCGCGTGGTGGCGGTGTCGGAGGGGGTTCGGAAAACGTTGACCCGGGACTTCGGCCTGGATCCAGCCCGGTGTGTGACGATTCCCAACACCATCGATTTGGAGGCCATCGAGGCAGCACTGGCAGCGACCCGGGTTGGATTCGTACCACCTGCCGACCAGTACCTGCTCGGCATGGGACGGCTGGTGGACCAGAAGGGATTCGACCTGGCCATTGCAGCCTATGCGCGGCTCTCGTCGGAAGCTCCGCCCCTGATCATCCTCGGAGAAGGTCCGGATCGCACCACGCTCGAGGCCAGGGTGGAAGCAGAAGGATTGAGCGGCCGGGTCCGGTTTCCTGGAGCGGTGGCGAACCCATATCCCTACCTGGCCGGCGCCTGTTGCTTTGTGCTCTCCTCGCGTCATGAAGGCTGGCCCCTGGTGTTGATGGAGGCCATGGCTTGCGGGTGCCCCATCATCTCTTTCGCTTGTGACCATGGACCTGCCGAAATTCTCGAGCACGGACGCAGCGGGTGGTTGGTGACTCCGGGGGACGTGGAAGGTCTGGCCTCGGCCATGGAGCGTTTGTTGGGCGACGAGGCGTTGCGCCGGGAGCTTGCCGCGGGGGCGCTCGACCGGGTAAAGCGTTTCGATGTGGAACGAATATCCCGGGTGTGGCTTTCCCAGGACAGGGACTCGAGGGCACCTGGGGATCAAGGCAACAGGATGGAGGAAGGATGACGGTCTCGTGGGCCTCTCTGCTGGCAGAGCGCAAGGACTACGTTTCGCTCGACCCGCTCGCTCCGGTCCCGGTACTCTACCTGGCCGGAACCTCCTTTTGCGGGTCGACCCTGCTGTCGTTCATCATGAACACGCACCCCGATGTGGTGAGTATCGGAGAGATCAGTCCCACGCGCGTTGCAGAAGGCCCCGAGTACCGGTGCTCATGCGGGGCACTGCTCAAGGACTGTCCGTTCTTCCGGCAGGTCCGGGAGGTGATGGCCGGACGGTTCGAGGTCACCATGGACCCGGTCTACTGGGACCTTCGCCATCGTGCGTCGCCCAACCGCTACCTGGACTATTTTTTGACCAGTTACACGCTTCCCTCGCGCATGGCCCGGGCCCGCGACGTGGCCCGGGAGTGGTCCTCCCGGTTTCGCAAGGGGATCAACCACCACGCGCGCCGGAACGAGGCGTTCATTCGGGCCGTGCTCCAGGTGTCGGGGAAACGCCTTTTTTTCGACGCCACCAAGCCGGCTTCCCGAATTCCGCTCTTGCGCAGGGTCGCGGGGAGAGGGTTGCTCGTCATTCACCTGGTCCGGGACCCTCGAGGCTATGCCTTGTCGGCGAACCGGCACGAAGGAGTCCCATGGGCGCGGGCTGCGCGAAGCTGGTTGAGAACGAACCTGGCGGTGGAACGGAGCGTTGCCTCGCTGGAACACCATCGGTGGTTGCGCCTGCGGTACGAGGATCTCTGCCGGGAACCCGCACGCGTGTTGGACCGTATTACCCGGTTTGCCGGCCTCGATCCGTTTCCGTCACATGATGAGCACACGCCGCCCGCGCACCATATCATCGGCAACCAGATGCGGCTGACCGCGGACTCCTGGCGGACGTTGCGTCTCGACGAGTCCTGGCGCAGGCGGATGCCGCCGGAGGCCAGACATGAGGTCTGGGACATCGCTGGTCGCCTGGCGGGTTCTTACGGCTATCAACTCTGACACCGACTCCGCCGGACCGCTGCAGGCCGTCTGTGCGGAAAATTCTGGGAGAAACGGCCTGATGAGGCAACCAGTCGTGTTGAAACAAGAGCGCAGACGAGGGGAAACCCTGCTCGTCCTGCTGCTCGCTGGTATCATGGGCCTTGCGTGGATGTTGCCGTGGTCGCGGGCCGCTCGAGCGGCGGAACCGGAGTACCCACCACGCAACGACAAGGAGTTCTACACGCCCTACCTTTTCGGCCAGGGCTTCGGCTACATGGCTCCTCAGCAGAACCAGGTGTGGCGGGCGGACCACATCTCCCGGGCGCTCATGGTGACCTATGGTGAGGCGCGGGTCACCCGCCGATTCTTCGTCGATTTCACCCTCGAGAGCCTCTACACCCGGCACATGCCGTCGGAGCCCGTACCGGTCGGTGTGTTGCAGGAAAACCTTGTGGAGCAGCCGGACGCCGGGTTTCGAGTCCAGGCGTACTACTTGCACCATCCGCGCAAGGACTGGGAGATTTCGGTGGACACGGCCATGCGGTTTCACCTGTTCAAGACCGAGATCCCTGCGGAGTTTCATGGGCGGGTCACCGCCACGCACCTGGGATTTTCAGGGACGATTCCAGTCTTTGTCGGCTTGTTCGTCGGACCCGACGTGCGTCCCGTGGACAGACCCGTGGGAGGCATGACCCTCGGCGCCTTCACCATGGTCAGTCCGGGCCGTCGATCCCTCTCCACCGCGTCGCTCGCCTTGACCTGGTGGGGCGAGGCGGATCCATTTCAGAACCTGGTCAAGCTGCGCCTGGGCCAGGCGGTCGACCTGTTTCAGCGGACCCTGACGGTTCAGGTGGACGGGGGCGTGGATCTGAGACAGGTCCGCACCGAGCGCTACGAGGAGGCATTTCAGACGAGCCCTGAGCATGCGCGCTACGTGGACCTGATTCTGGAAGGCACCGCCCTTACCCGTCTCCCGGGCAAGGTGCGACTCGGCATCACCGGACGATTCGTCCCTGTGCA
The DNA here is from genome assembly GCA_964418585.1 of uncultured Gammaproteobacteria bacterium. GTDB lineage: Bacteria > Myxococcota_A > UBA796 > JAJRTE01 > JAJRTE01 > JAJRTE01. Next base: position 46,929 of record CAYQMG010000117.1, read on the forward strand.
CACGCCCGACGAACTCCTCGTGCGTTGGTATCGTCCCGTCTATCCCCAGGCGGGTCTGAGCCTGGCCCGCAAGTTTGGCGTCCTTGACCTCGAGGCCGGGTACGCGCTGGCCCTCGTGCCACCATTTCCGATCCCGGGTGAAGACTACGTGGACTCGGGTACTGGAATCATCCCGGACTCCTCGCCGGGCCACCTCTGGTACGTTACCATCGCCCTGCGGATCTGATTCCATGCCGGGCCTCCGGCCGTACCGGGCCCGCCGGAGCCATGCGACTCGCCCATTCAGGGAGTCGGAAACGTTTTGAAAACACCACATGCCTCGGATTGCTGCCGGATATGCCTGGAGGACCGCGGAGGTGCCCTTGTCGCGTGCCGGGCACGGTTCCCGTCCAGGGGCTCCGGCACACAGAGGCGTCCTTGACACCGGTTCCAACCGCCGTACAAGCTGAACAGTATCATCTGGAACCAGGCCCTTGACCGTTCACAGCGGAATCGTTCCCGGCTCATTCCCGGGGACGAACGGCTCCCGCCCCGGTCGGGTGTCCGGCCCGGAACTTGCGAAATGCGGCCATGGTAAACCGAATCGATGGAGGAGCGAGATGGCTGGAATGCGGAGCACGATCTCGAGAAAACTGGCGCATGGTTGGTGGCTGGCAGGCCTGACCACCGTGTTCCTGGGCTGCCCAGACCAGGGAAACGACGACTCGAGTCTGTCGCCCACGCCGGTTCTCACACCGTCTCCCGCACCTGCTGGAACGCCCACGCCTGCGCCAGCAGCGTCCCCCACGCCGTCTCCTGAAGCACCCGGTACCCCCTCCCCCACGCCCGAGGTGGTCGGGACGCCTTCCTCCACGCCCGAGGTGGTCGGGACGCCTTCCCCCACGCCAGCAGGCGAACAAACCGGGACGCCTCCTCCGGTCTCTCCCACACCGATGCCCCCCACCTCGACGCCGACGCCGACACCGCGTCCAGTCCAACCGGAGATCTCCTTGGACACGTCTCCCATCGATTTCGGAACCGTGCCGGTCGACACCCGGGCCACGGTGGAACGAACGGTCACCAACGTGGGGCAGGGACCCTTGACGTTGGAATATCGGGTGGACCTGAACGATCCCACCGACGAAGAAGCGTTTGTCGTGACCGGGCCTGAAGGAGAACCGCTCCCCAACCGCCTCGAACCAGGGAGCAGCGTGGCGATGAGCGTGGTGTTCTCCCCCCATCAGGAGATTTCGTATACCGCGATTCTGGTTCTGCTTACCAACGACGAGGAGGCCCTCGAGCTTGCCATCAACCTTTCAGGTTCGGGATATCGCGTCGAGATCGACTCGGACGGCGACGGATGGGCTTCCGACGACTGCGACGACACGGACGGGGCGGTTTATCCCGGAGCGGAGGAGGTGTGCAACGGAGTGGACGACGACTGTGACGGGGATGTGGACGAGGGGGTGGAGACGACATACCACGCGGACAGCGACGGAGACGGGTACGGGGACGGGGCGGTTGAGGCGTCGGGCTGCGAGGCGCCGGAGGGCTACGTGGTGGACGGGAGTGACTGCGACGACACCAATGCAGCGGTGAACCCGTCGGTTCTGGAAGTATGCAACGATCTGGACGACAACTGTGACGGCGTGCGCGACGAAGGGGTGCTGGTGACGTACTACGAGGACGCTGATGGAGACGGGTACGGGGTGGCGACCGACCCGGTCGAAGCGTGCGAAGTTCCCAACGGCTTCGCGCCAACCCCGGACGATTGTGATGATGACGATCCAGGTGTTCATCCGGGTGCGTTTGACCGGTGCAACGGAGTGGACGACGATTGCGACGGGGATGTGGATGAGGATGCGGGTGCCCACCATATGCTGATTTCCATGGACAACAATACCGTGTACCAGGTGAACATGAGCACCGGAGAGGCGTCGGCCCTGGTTCAGGTACAAGGGAGCGGCACGGCAGGCACACGAAGTATCGCGGTCCGGGGGGACACCATCGAAGATGCCGAGGCGTTTTACCAGGCGCGGTCCGACTTGAAACTGAAAACCCTGGACCCCTGCACCGGCGCAATCTCGACGATCGGAACCACGGGCACCGGGAGTCTGGGCGGACTTTCTTTCGGACCGGGTGGATACCTGTACGGTCTGGACGACTCCGCTGACCAGATCTGGCGTCTGGACCCGGACACGGGCGTGGGTACCCTGGTCGGACCGATCGGGTTCAACGTGGGGGCCAACGGCCTGGCCTACGATTGCACGAACGACCGCCTGGTCGGAGCCGACTCGAACACCGGCCGGGTGTTCTACATCGACGTTCACACGGGAGAAGCCTACGGGTTCATGAACACCGGGATCTCGTTTGCCGCGGTCGGAATAGAGTTTTATCCACCTCGAGGCACGTTCCTGCTCACCAATGGATACACTCTGTATGAATTTGATCCGGAAACGGGCGAAAGCACTGAGATCGGCAGCCACGACGCGCCGGTGATGGACGATCTGGTCCTCTATCCTCTTTGTGCTCCCTGATACGGCTGGAGAACGGGCAGGTCCCCCCACGCTCCTCTCACCTTTCCTTGCACACGGCTGCGCGTTCTTCCCTTTTTGAGCATAGTTGACCGTTCCCCGGGTCGTCCGAGCTTCGCGGTTCAAGGTTGGGTTCGCTTCATGGCGACCCCTGCCGGCCCACGTAAGCAGCCTCGGGCGGAAACACCTTGACAATTCTCCTGAAGTTGCGCAACAATCCACCACTTGAAACCTTCAGTCTTGCAAGCCGATCGAGTGTTCGCGACCATACTGGGTGCCTGTGATGCAATTGCCCGAGAACAGGGAAGTGTTCGAACTCCACGCGGACTTCTGCAAGACCATCGCCCATCCCACACGTCTCATGATCGTTTCGTTGCTCGGCGATGAGGAGTTGACGGTTGGTCAGCTCGTGGAAGCGATTGGGGTGCCGCTGGCAAACATCAGTCAGCACCTCCGGATACTGCGCGACCGCCACATCGTGGTGCCTCGTCATGAGGGGCGGCGGGTCTTCTATCGTCTCCGCGATCCTCGCCTGGTCCAGGCCTGCGAACTGATCCGAACCATTCTCCTGGATGGTCTCAGTGAGCGGGGAAGACTGGCGGAACGCGCGACCGAGCCGGGTCAGGATGGGTCCCTGGTGGCGTCGCCCTATTCGTCTTCTGTGGACTAGTTTGCTATCGAGGGTGGTGTCTCCTACCTGTCGTCTGCACAGGTTTTGTGGCATTGTGCCCGAGGGAGGAGGCGCGAGGTGGTGTGGAATGGTGTGCCCGGGAGACGGGAGGGAGGACAGCGGACTTGTCGGCAAGGGAGGGACCGTTTCGGGAGGGGGTGAGCCGCGGAGTCAAGCAAGGGGCGTGGAAGCCGGGAGGTGGAAGGTCACTCCTCCACTTCCTCCCATCCTGTGATCATGGCCCGGATGTTCGACAGAACCGTGTGGCCCGTCGTGGTCAGGTAGATGTGGGCGATGAGGAAAGCGAAGAGCAGGAACGCGCCGAACGTGTGAGCCAGCGCGACCCTCCCCACGTCGTTCCCCAGGATGGGATTCGGGTTCCACTGGTTGTAGTAGAGGTAGAGGAATCCACTCACCACCTGGAGCGGAATGACGAAAAGCTTGAGTCCCGCATAGGTGAGCCGCTGCAACGGGTTGAGTTTGGACAGTTCCGTCTTCTTCACCGGGTGCGGCTCGTTCGCAAAAATCCCCTTCAGATAGTACCGGACCATGGCCTGCGCACCCTCCAGCGTGGGAATGTACTGCTTCCATTCACCCGTGGTGAAATGCCAGAAAATGGCGAACGCGATAAGCACGATCAATGCCCAGGCCAGGCGGTTGTGCAGCATGACCGCTCGCTCGAACCCGAAAACGTGAATGGTGCCGTGAACCTCGAATCCGGTGATACCCAGGGAGATGATGAGCAGGGCCTGGGTCCAGTGCCAGAATCGTTCAAACCGCTTGTATATGTAGATGCGCTTCATGATTCCTCCCTTTTTGGACCATCGTCACGGGTTCGTCTTCCCAGGGAGAACAGGCGGAACGATCCGTGCACAAGTGTTCCCACCAGCGCCCCGGACACCATGAACCATCCGAGGAGATCCAGTCCTCCACTTCGGTCCCTGCCCGGCATGTAGAACCCGGTCAGGTCGGCCAGACGTCCGTCATGCGTGTGACAACTCGCACAAGAGAGCGCCTCTTCTTTCGGGGCCACCATGTGAGCCAGCGGCCAGTACATCTCGGTCTGAATGAAATCGTACTTGCCGCTGTAGGGCTGCCCCACGTAGGCCATGCCCGCCCGAATGGCTCGATCCCAGTCGAAGGATTTCCAGTAGGCGTCCTGGGCGTTGGGGCCGGATGGAAACAGCTTGGGCACCGCCAGCGTCTTGTTCTCCACATCGTATGGCTGCTTGCCCCGATGGACCTTGACCGGATAGATTCGGGCGTTTGGATCGTCATGGCTGCCATAAAGACGATTGATGGGCACCACGGGCTTGCTCAAGTCCGTCTTGTCGTACCTCCCCTTTCGGGCACCACTCTCGGAACCAGGCGTCCGGTCGTCGATCTTGTCTCCAATAAACGTGTAACTCACGTTGCCGTTGAACCACACGTACTCGGGCGCGGCTTTCAGCGCCCAGATGAATTCTCCCTTCATCCCGTGATAGGTGAGGGTCGTTACACCTGTGCCGCCGGTGACCGAGTTCGGGCCTCCACCTTCCGGGTAGATTTGAGTCTTTTTCACCAGAGGCTTGCCCTGTTCGTTCTTCTGTCCAGCCTTGGACCAGTCCCACCACATCTTCGTCGGCTTCTTCGGCGCGATGAAGGGCACGTGGCAAGCCTGACACGACACACGCCGGGTGTGCTGATTCAGCATCGCCTTCTGGTGTGGCTTGGACGTGTGGCACGATTCGCACGCCAGCAGATTCTTCTCAATGCCCCGAATGACGAATTCCGGTTCCTCGGATAGAGGAATCGTGTAGCAGCGACCCGAGATCCGGTGGTTGACCGTCGTGTGACACTGCGTGCACGAGAAGTTCGCACCATGCGCGTTCATGTGCACATCAACTTCCCGCGTCGGCATGTCGAGCGTCTCGTCCATGTCTCCATGCTTCACGCCCTCGCCGCCACCGCCAAAGAAATGACAGGTGCCACACGTATGTCTGGAAGGAAGCCCCACATTCTGCGCCACGTATGCCAGATCAGGAGGTTGCCAGATCTTGCCGGAACCTTTCGGCCACTCGGTCGGTTCATACACCGGATGCCCCGCCTTGGTCGGGAACTTCTTGTAGGTCTTGGTCGTGTCGTGGCAAACCAGACAGTCCACCAGGGTTTCGTTGCTGAAATCGAACGTCTTGTCCTTCCAGCCATACCCAGCGTGACAGCTCGTGCAGCGCGGCTCGTTGGAACCCAGCGCAATACAGAAGTTGTTGATGACATGCTCGCCTTTGCCCACCACCCGATGCTGGCGGCTTGCCAGTTCCTCCTTGGCTCGAGGACAGATCCAGGTCCAGTGACTCGTCTGCATCACCTGAGACGCTGCGTTCGTGTGGCACGTCAGACACGCAGCCGTCACCTCAGGTCCGCTCTTGAACTCCTGCTGCAAGATCGCGAACTTCCGATGGTCGGCCGTGGGTTCGTGCTCCGGCAAGGTGCTGGACCCGAGCCTCATCCCAAGCCCGCCACCCTCGGACGCGGCAACCTTCGGCTCCAGAAGATCGCCGGGAATCCGCAACAGCAACAGGCAACCGACGCCTGCAATGTAGACCTTCCTTGCTACTCCCATCGTTCTCGCCCTTCGTGATTCGACCCCCGAGATCGTGGCGGCCCCTCCGCCACCCGGCGGCCCCCATGGCCGCATGTCCCTTCCCATAACCCGCGTCTCCCGGACGCGACGCGGCCGATCCCCCACTCACACCATGCGCACTTGCTCCCAGTCCGGCCGCAATCACACCTGTCTCGACTCGTAACTGACTGGAAACATTGACACATCAGCACCCATACTCCTCTGAACGTCCGCGCGGCTGTATTATGTATAAAGATTCGAAGTTCTGCAAGTATGAAATCAGAAAGGTTCAAAATTCGCCCGTCCGCATCGAGTCGGCCGATCGAACAGGTCACAGGGCGGTTCGTTGCATTCCATCGAATCCTGGAGCGTCCCGGTTCGAGAACGTCCTGGAGTGGGATCTCGAGCGTATTGCTGTGCTCTGGTGGGCTGGGGAGAGGTGTGGCCGGGGGCGACGTGGGTGGCTATCGGCTGGTGACCAGCGCCTGCCCCATTTCCGGCTGGAGGTCGGCGTCTGCGGTTTGAGCGGCCACAGGTTGGAGGGCGGTGCGGAAGTCGACGAACGAGACGGGTGATTCGGCAAGGCCGACGGTGAGGCTGTCCCGTTCGCCCTTGGCGTCTCCACCGACCTGGTAGGGGACGGGCCGGCTGAAGCTCATGGTAATGCGCTCGCAATGGAAGTCGAACAGCCGAGGGCTGCGATAGGTTCCCCGCCAGATGGACGGCAGGTGAGCGAGGACCTCCGGGACACTCATGGTGGAGATCCGGAGCTGGAACCGGTTGGTGAGGTTGTGAGCGAATGGGAAGACCTGAAGGTCGTACCCGTAGTAGGGCACAGTGGCGAACGCCACGACGTTGGCCGGTCCGCGATACAGCACCTCGCCGCGTGAATACTGTTTCAGAGGGCTGCCGTCCGGGCCGAGCAGCGCTGCAGGACCCAGGGTTCGGATTTCGACCTCAGGAGGCCTACGGATCAACATCTGGGGCGCGGTGATCCCGATGGCGGCCACGAGGTATCCGGCCACGGTGTTGGTCAGACTCCTGAGCACCGGAGAGTTGGTGCTGTTTTTGAGGCGATTGTAGTCGTTGAGGATGGCCGCGTCCCAGCCCAGGCCTGCAAAGGGGAAGACGTCCCCATCACTTTCCATGAAAGGCAAGGTGAGCGTGAGTGGATCTTGACCCTCATCCACTGCGCGGCAGATTTTCACGATGTCTTGATGGTACTTCCCGGCACCCACCACCGATGCCAGCGCATTGCCGGTGCCGAGCTTGAGCACGCCGAGCGCCGGGAGGGGGGTGCGGGGCCGGGGAACCGGTTGCAGCCACCGCAGGTCCCGCTTGAACTGGCCTCGAGTCGTGACCCGTCCCGTCTTGTGGAACAGGCTCCGGACCGTCTGCACGATGGTTCCGTCACCGCCGCCCGTGAACAGTGTGGTGTAGCCCCGGTCCAGGATGGTATCCAGAATCTCGTCCGCCTCCTCCAAGGAGTGAGAGAGGAACACGTCCGTGCTTGCCTCGAGGCGTTCGATCTTCGTGCGAACGCGGGAGGTCACCTTCTTGGCGTTGGCATTCAGAAGCACCGCCACCTTGTGAGAAGAATGGGTGTCCTGCATGGTTCAGCCTCTCATGTTTCCCGCCACGCGCGGACAAGGCGAGGCGGGGTGGAGTCTCGAGTTGGTTCGGGGAGGGGTCCTGCAAGTTTTGTGCCTTCTTTGAGTGCTGGGGTGGTGTTGAGGGGGATGGTGACCTGTTCATTGTAACCCTTGGAAAACACGGGGAGAACCGCGTGTCCGGGGAAATGGCGCGGTGGGCGTGTGCCTGCTGGTGAGGGATGAAGTGCGAAGTGCACTACGCACCTTGCCTCCTGCGATGGGTGTCGGTGTGAAGCGAGGTACTCGATTCGGGGGTCGGGCTCCCGGTTCCTGGCCGTGCTTGCTCTCCGGAGGACGTTCGCGGTACACTGGCCGATGAGGAGGGGGACGCCACGAGACGGACTTCGGCTTGGGGGGAGAATCCATGACATCGCGAATCAGCGCCTTGCTTCTGGAGCGGCTTCGAGCGGACCAGGTTTCGGTGGATCCGACCGAGTGTGCGATTTATGCCCGCGACCTTTGGCCGCTGCACACGCTTCGGCTGCAGCGGGGGAAACTGCCGCCGTTTCCCGGCGTGGTGGTTTGGCCGGAGGGGGAGGCGGATGTGCAGGCGGTTCTGGCCGTGGCGCGTTCTGCTGGAGTTCCGGTGACGCCGTATGGGGGAGGGTCCGGGGTGTTGGGTGGCGCCATGGCCGGACCTGGCGGGGTGGTAATGGATCTCAAGCGGATGGGACGTCTTGTATCCGTGGATTCTCTGTGTGGGACCTGTACGGTGGAACCGGGCGTCCTGGGAGCTCATCTGGAGGATCGCCTGAACGAGCGGGGCTACACCTTGGGGCACTTCCCCAGTTCGCTCATGACCGCCACGGTGGGGGGGTATGTGGCGACGCGGTCGGCCGGGCAGTTTTCGTCACGGTACGGGAAGATCGAGGACATGGTCGTCTCGTTGCGGCTGGTGACCGGGACCGGGGAGGTGCTGGATACGGCCGAGGAGCGTTTGTCGGCGGGGGCGCCCGACTACAACCAGATACTCCTGGGGTCGGAGGGGACGCTGGGTATCGTGACGCAGGTGACGCTCAAGGTTCATCCGCTGCCCGCGGCGACCGCATACGAAGGGGTTCGGTTCGGAACGGTGGAGGCGGGGCTGACCGCCATGCGTCGGATCATGCAGGCAGGGTTGCGTCCATGTGTTCTCCGACTCTACGACGAGATCGACACCTACATTGCGCTCCATGGCCGTGACCATTCGACCGAATCGGACACGCCCCGGCGGAAGGGACTGCTCGAGCGGTTTCCCCGGGCGGTGCGTGGCGCGTTGCAGGCCGGACTCAACCGGCCCGAGCTGGTCCAGGCCGTGCTCGAGCGCGTATTGCCGGGGGAGGTTCTTCTGGTGGTGGGATTCGAGGGCGACCAGGAGGAGGTGGATGCTTCTCTGCCCGAGGCGCGTGGGATTTGCCAGCGAAGCGGCGGGGTGAGTCTGGGGCCGGAACCGGGGCTTCGGTGGTTGAAGAAGCGCTACGACGTCTCGTTCAACATGCCGCAGTTCTTCCGGATGGGGGCGTTTGTGGACACGATCGAGGTGGCCGGGACGTGGGACCGGATTCCGAGGTTGTATCATGCGGTGCGACGGGCCATCAATCGTCATGTCCTGGTGATGGCCCATTTCTCTCATGCATATCCGGAAGGGGTGTCGATCTATTTTTCGATTGCCGGAAGTGCCGCGGGGGAGCGGGAAGCGGAACGGCGCTACTTCGACGCATGGGAAGGGGCGATGAAGATGGTGATGGTGCACGGGTGTACGGTGAGTCATCATCACGGAGTGGGCCGGATGAAGGCGGCATTCGTGGCGCGGGAGCAGGCTGGGTTCCTTCCTCTGTACCGTGCTCTCAAGGCGCGTCTGGACCCGGACGGCATTCTCAACCCGGGCAAGCTATACGGAGAGGAGGTGCTTGGGGGGGCGTGATGGTGTTAGCCGCCATGGCCTTTCCAGGATTCCATGCTGCGGGTGACGCCGAACAGCTTGCCCACCACGTCGAACAGGGGCGGGGGGAGCAGCCCCTTGAGCAAGGGGGTGACCTTGACCATGAAGGGCTCCAGCACCAGAATCTGGTCTCTCTTGAAGGCCCGGTAGGCCTTGTCGACGACCTCCTCCGGGTCCAGGATCGGGGTGAGAAGTGGCGCGTTCACCCCGTCGAACATTCCGGTCCGGATATAACTCGGCGCCACCGTGGTCACCTTGATGTTCTTGTGTCCCAACTCGGCCATCTCCAGCCGGATCGATTCACTGAATCCGATGCACGCCCACTTGCTGGCCGCATAGCTCGCGCCCTTGGGCAACCCCAGCAGCCCCGAGGCGGACGCCATGTTCAGGAAGTGGCCTGCACCTTTTTCGATCATGTCGGGGAGGAAGGCGCGGGTCATCCACATCACCGCCATGGTGTTGACGCTGATGGTCAGGTCGTGCTTGTCCTGGTCCACCTCGAGGAACTCGCCGCCAAACACCACGCCTGCGTTGTTCACCACCACGTCCATCTTGCCCACCTCGGCGTGTACCTTGTCGGCGAGTTCCTCCACGTTCCGGCGCTGAGACAGGTCACACACGTAGGTGGCCACCTCGCCCCCCGTGCTCCGGATCTCTTCTGCTGTATGCTCCAGGGCCTCCTTGTTGACATCCACGAGGACCAGCTTGGCTCCGTCGGCGGCGAATTTCCGGGCGAAGATTTTGCCCATCCCCATGGCTGCGCCGGTGATGAGCACGTACTTGTTCTTCACGTCTTTCATGATGCCTCCTCCTCTGTCCATGGCTGGGTCCGTTCGACGCCATCATATCAAGTTCCGGTCGTGGAATGAAGGCCAATCTGGTATAACTTTGCCTCGGCTGAAACTGGCACGTGGTTGTCAGGCGCGGCTGCCTGGCGCCGCGGGGGAGGAGATCATGTTGGAGCACGTGTTGACCCCGGAGCAGCGGGGCCTGGTGGAGGAGGCCCGGGACCTGGTTCGGGCGATTCCTCGAGAACTCATTCTGGCCATGGACCGGGACGAGGTGAGCTTTCCCAGGTCGTTCCTCGAGGAGGCCGGGCGGCGCAATCTCCTCGGGGTACGGTACCCCAAGCGGATGGGTGGGCGGGGGCTCACCTGGGTGGACACCTGCCTGGTGATGGAGGAAGTGGCCACGCTTGGCTACATGTTCGGCTGTGTCTTTGGGGTGGGTGCGGAGCTGGTCTGTGACGCCATTGTCCATTTCGGCACCGAGGAGCAGATAGCACGGTACGTCAAGCCCACCCTGGCCGGGAAGATGTTCGCTGCAGAATGCCTGACAGAACCTCGAGGCGGGTCCGATTTCTTCGGCACCACGACTCGAGCCGTGCGGGACGGGGACCACTGGGTGCTGACCGGGCAGAAACGTTTCATCGTGGGGGGGGAAGCGGCCGACTATTTTCTGGTCTACGCGCGCACCAACCCGGACGTTCCGCCTCACAAGGGCCTCACCTGTTTCCTGGTGGACCGGGGGCCGGGCGTGAAGACTTCTTACCTGTACGGCCTCATGGGGTGCCGCGGCGGTGGTGCCGCTCGAGTCGTGTTCGACGACGTCGTGGTTCCCGCCTCCAATGTGCTCGGGCGCGTGGACGGCGCGGTGGAAATCTTCTACCCCATGATGATTCCCGAACGCCTCGGAACCGCGGCCATGACCATCGGTGCGGCCCGTCCCGCCCTCGAGATCGCCACGCGCTACACCTCGAGACGGAAGGCATTCGGTCGCGCGATCCGGGATTTCCAGGGGGTGAGTTTCCAGGTGGCCGAGGCCGCCATGCTGCTCGACGCCTGCTCGAGCATGGTTTACACCACGGCCATGGCCGTGGACCGTGGTGCGCCGGCGGCCGAAGTACGGCGCCTGGTGAGTGAGACCAAGAAGTTCGTCACCGAGTCGTGCCAGAAGGCGGCGCGGCTGAGCATGCAGGTGATGGGCGGGATTGGGTACACGAACATCTATCCGGTGGAGCGGATAGTGCGAGACCTGGGCCTCGCCAGCATCTGGACCGGGACGAATGAGATCATGAGCCTGATCGTGGCGCACGAGTGGTACAAACGGCAAGGGCGGCCTGCGCCCGGGATACGAGATTTCGAGCTGGACGCGGAACAGGCGGACGACGAAGCCGAGAAGGTGTTCGAATGAGCGGTTCGGTTCGACAGGCGTTGGATGTGGCGCTCACTCCCTGTTCGACCTCGAGGTGAGGATCACCTCCACAGCCTCGCTCACCGTATCCACCACGAGGTCCGGGGTCGGCCCGACCTGCTCCGTGTCGCGGCCGTGCCCGGTCCGGACCAGGACAGCCGTCGCCCCCACGGCTCGAGCCAGATCCAGGTCGCAGGGACTGTCCCCGATGACCCAGGTGGGCAGCCCTTCCAGACCCAGTTCGCACCGGGCGCGCTCCACCATGCCGGGGCCGGGTTTGCGGCACCGACATGCCAGGCGGTATGCGGCGATGTTTGCTGACGGCAGATGGGGACAGTAGTAGATACCATCCAGGTAGGCGCCGTGATCGGCCAGCAGCGTCACCAGACGGTCGTGCACCGAGGTCAGCCGCGTTTCCGAGAAAAATCCTCTGGCCACTCCCGACTGGTTTGTGACCAGGACCGCGGCGACCCCGGAACGATTCAGACGGGCCACCGACTCGGCTGCGCCGGGCACGAGGCGCACCTGGTCCGGGTCGGAGAGGTAGGGACGGTGTTCGATCAAGGTTCCGTCCCGGTCCAGAAACACGGCTGCCGAGAATGCTCCGGTCAACAGCCCATCCTCCATGAAGGTCCAGGTTCATTCTAGCCGAATTCCCCCGGTCCTGTCTCTTGTGCGAGCCCGGCCTCGGGAGGACGCGCTTCCCCGGCTGGAACCGACGGTCCAGGGCTGACAACCGAACCCCGATGGGGTATAGTGGCACTGCTTTGACGGGCGGGCGCACGTCGCGGACAGAACGTGCGGCGCTGGGTGGACAGGATCGTGAACCATCCTGCCCGGCGGGTGACGACGAGGAGAGGAAACGGGTCGTGAAGGTGGTGGTAAAGGTGACGGGGCCGGTGGTGCTGCCCTCGGGGAACACGCGGACCACGGTGGAACTCGAGGAGGGATCCACGGTGGCCGAGGTGATCGAAGCGGTGGGATTCCCGGCGGCCCAGGCGCGTTTTTTTCGCGCCGCGGTGGGTGGAGAAGTCGCGGGGAGCCACACGGTGTTGAAGGACGGGGATGAGGTCACGCTGATGGTCCCTGTCGGAGGTGGCTGAGCGGCTTTCGTCCTGCTCTGGTCTGGCTGAATGCGCCCAACCTGTCGTTGGTACGAAGTCGTGTACGGAGACAGAATCTCATGAAAAACCTTGAACGCTGGCATTATCCCGCCACGGTTCCGGAAGCACTCGAGCTGCTTTCGGAAGGGGAGGGGCGGGTCAAGTTGATCGGGGGCGGAACCGCGCTTGCAGAGAGCCGGTCACCGGACATCGAGGCCCTGGTGGACTACACCCGCATCGAGGCGTTGCGCCACGTCACGGTGACTGCGGACGGGCGGTGCACCCTGGGTGCGGCGGTGACGGCTCAGGACCTGACCGTTTCGGATCGGCTGCCCCCGCTGGTGGCGAACGTGCTGGGCAAGGCAGCCGGGACCATCAGCCACCGGATGCACCGGAACGTGATCACCCTGGGCGGGAATATCGTGCAACTCTATGCCTGGTCCGATCTCCCGGTGGCACTCGTGGCGTTGGACGCCACCTACGAGGTGGAGTCGGTGCGGACCGGCTCGCGGCGCCTGGCTGCGCGGGCGTTGACCGATCAGCATCCGGCCAAGGTGCTGGCGTTTCACGAGATGCTGACTCGAGTGGAGATTCCGGCGCCATCGGTACGGTCTGCCGGGACATTCATCAAGTTTGCGCGGACCGAGACCGACTATGCCCTGGTTACAGGAGCGGCGCGTGTGGACCTGGACGGGCGAGGCAGGATTGCGGATTGCCGACTGGTCCTGAGTGGTGCGTTTCCGCGTCCTGTCAGGCTCGATGACCTGGAAGCGGAAGTTCGTGGGGAGCGGCCGGGCGAGGCGTTGGCGATGTCCGTTGCGGACAAGGTGAAGGATCGGGTTCAGGTGGTACGCGATTTCCGGGCCGGCGTGTCGTACCGTACCGAGTTGTGTGCGGTGGCGGTCAAGCGTGGCTTGTTGGAGTGCTTCGAACAATTGAGCGCGGAGCGGACAAAAGGGGCCGCGAGCGAGGGAGGAGGGGGCGCATGAAGGTCACGTTCACGTTGAATGGGCGGGAAGTCTGCTTCGATGCGCGTCCGGACGAGATGTTGCTGGATGTGTTGCGCCGGGAGGGCTATCTCGGTGCTCGTCGAGGCTGCGAGGACAACAACTGCGGCGCTTGCACGGTCATCGTGGACGGGCGGACTGTGCTTTCATGCAGCACGTTTGCGGGTCAGGTCGAAGGGCGATCCGTGGTCACGATCGAAGGTTTGGGTGACCCGACGCATCCGCATCCGATCCAGCGTGCATTCGTGGATGCGGGAGCGGTGCAGTGCGGTTTCTGCATGCCGGGCATGATTCTGTCCGCCAAGGCGTTGCTGGACGAGGTGCCCCGACCGGACCGGGCCGCCATCCAGGAGGCGTTCGACGGCAATCTGTGCCGATGTACCGGCTACATGAAGGTGTATGACGCAGTGGAGCGTGCGGCTGCGGCCTTGTCCGAAGGGGAGGAGACACGATGACGAGACAACACCAGGAAGCGGCGAGGACCCCCGCCTCCCCGGCGCCGCCGGATTTCGAGGTGGTGGGAAAGGACGTGGAAAAGGTGGACGGGATCGCGTTGGCGACCGGCCGTGCACTGTATGCTGGAGACTTCCAGATGCGCGGCATGCTCGTGGGCAAGATCTTGCCCAGCCCCCATGCCCATGCGCGAATTCGGAACATCGATGTGTCTGCAGCCCGGGCAGTGCCCGGCGTTCACGCGGTTCTGACCTGGAAAGACCTGCCACGGAATCCCCACACCACCGCCGGCCAGGGGTATCCTGAACCGTCTCCCTATGACTCCTTTGTGCTCGACAACAAGGTCCGGTTCGTCGGAGACCGTGTGGCTGCCGTGGCAGCGGAAACCCACGAGGCAGCGGACGAGGCGTTGCGCCGCATCCAGGTCGACTACGAGGTGCTCGAGCCTGTGCTCGATCCGCGCAAGGCGACCGAGCCTGGGGCGCCCGTGATCCACGACGAACCCGAGGCACACGTGATCATTCCCGTGCGTTACGAGCCGGAACGCAACCTGGCCGCTCATGTGGGCGCCGAGGTGGGGGACCCCGACGCTGCATTTGCCGCCCAGGACGCTGTGGTGGTGGAAAACGAGTTCGAAACACAGTATGCGCAGCACTGCCCCATCGAACCACACGTGGTGCTCTCGTACCTGGACGACCGTGACCGTCTGATCATCATCACCAGTACCCAGGTCCCATTCCATGTTCGCCGGATCGTGGCACAGGCCCTCGATCTGCCTGTCCGCCGTATTCGGGTCATCAAGCCCCGGATCGGCGGCGGATTCGGGGCCAAGCAGGAAGTCCTGCTCGAGCAATTGTGCGCAGCCCTGGCCCTGGCCGCCCGTCGTCCCGTCCGCATGATCTACACCCGGCGCGAGGAGTTCGTCGCAGCCAGAACCCGGCACCCCCAGATCGTCCGGCTCAAGGCCGCCGTGGGGCCGGACGGCACACCTCGAGCCATCGACCTCAACGTGCTCATGAATACCGGCGCCTACGGTTCCCACGCCCTCACCGTGGCTTCCAATACCGGGAGCAAGACCTTGCCCCTCTACAACTGGACCGACCTCCGGTTCGAGGCCAACGTGGTCTACACCAACCTCCCCGTCGGCGGCGCCTATCGCGGCTACGGCGTCACACAGGGCGCTTTCGCCCTCGAGTGCACCATCGACGAGATCTGTGAGAGGATCGGAGCCGACCCGGTGGCCTGGCGAAAAGCACATCATATCCAGCGGGGCGGAACCTCCCCCATCTTCGAAAAGCTCGGTGAAGGCAAGCCCGGCGTGCCGTTCACCATCGGGTCATGCGAACTCGACCGCTGCCTCGAGGTGGGCGCACAGGCCATCGGCTGGGAAGAAAAGCGGGCCAGACCCGCCGGAGACGGCCCGATCCGCCGCGGGGTGGGCATGGCCGCCCTCATGCAAGGGAGCAGCATTCCCCACATCGACATGGGGGCCGCCACCATCAAGATGAACGAGGACGGCTCCTTCAATCTGCTCGTCGGTGCCACAGACCTCGGAACCGGCAGTGACACGGTGCTCGCACAGGTCGCCGCCGAAACCCTCGGCGTTCCGGTCGAGCAGATCATCGTACTGTCGAGCGATACCGACGTGACGCCGTTTGACGTGGGCGCCTATGCCTCCTCCACCACGTACCTGTCCGGGGAGGCGGTCCGGCGCGCCGCCGTTCAGGTCGCAGACCGGATCCTCGAGTTCGCGGCCCGCATGCTCGATCGCTCCAGGGACACCCTTGTCCTCAAGGATGAAAAGGTGGTGGCCCAGGATGGGAAATCGGTTTCACTCCAGGAGATCGGCACCGAATCCCTCTACGTGTCCGAACAGGAACAGATCTGCGCTACCGCTTCCTGTGTCACGGAAAAAAGCCCGCCTCCCTTTGCGGCACACTTTGCCGAGGTCGAGGTCGACATGGAAACCGGATTCGTCCGCGTCCTCAAGTATGTCGCCGCCGTCGACTGCGGAACCGCTCTCCATCCCAAGCTGGCCGAGGGGCAGGTGGAAGGGGCCGTCCTCAACGGGTTGAGCTACGCGCTCACCGAGGAATACCTCTTCAACGAGCAAGGCCGGATGCTCAATGACAGCTTCCGACACTACAAGATCTTTTCTACCCGAGACCGGATCGACATCCAGACCATCCTGGTCCCAAGCTACGAACCGACCGGTCCTTACGGCGCCAAGTCCGTCAGCGAGATCAACATCAACGGACCGCTCCCGGCCATCTCCAACGCCATCTACCACGCGGTCGGCGTGCGTATGCGCAAGGCACCGTTCACCCCGGAGCGCGTGCTCGAGGCCATCGCGGCGAGAAAAAAGGCGTAGGAGCCGGTGGACGCAAGGGGAACGCCGGTCGAAAGGCCCCCCACTGCGCCTGCAGCTTCGGGCTTCGCGCAAGGACCGCCTCACGGCGGCCGGCTTCCGGCGGTGCGGCCATTCCCCCTGCGCCGTCAAGAACGGCTCACGCACTCGCTGGGCGCTTGCCTCCCGACCACACGTGTCCGTGTGCAGGGAATCGGTCGAGGAGCTTCGGCGTCAGGTCTCGTCCCCTCGTGCCGGGTTGGGAAGTGATTGTTCCGTCCCGAAGTGATCGAACCCACGGCCTCCGGGGTTCGAGACGTGCCCGGCGGTGTGGTAGCGCAGGGAACCGACCGAACCATCGAGGCGTCCGATTCGGTGCAGTGGTCGCCCGAACCTCGCCTCGAATTCCGACTGCACCTGGTCGAACGCCTCGGGGGACACGGTGGCGAGCAAGCAGTAGTCCTCGCCACCGGTGCAGGCCAGGTCCGATACACACCATCCCCGGGTTGGAGCCACGCGTCGGAGCAGGTCCGAGACCGGCAACCGCTCCAGGTCCACGATTGCGCCACAACGGGACGCAGTGAGGAGCCGTCGGAGGTCGAGGTCGATACCGTCGGACACATCCATCATCGCGTGGACACCCGCCTGCCTGGCGAGCCAGCGGCCTTCGGCAAGGTGCGGCCGCGGTCGATGGTGACGGCGAACGAGGGCGTCCAGGTCCGGGGTCGGGTCGTGGCGCTCCAGCAGCACGCGGAGACCGGCTGCGGAATCGCCGAGGTCCCCGGTGACGCACAGGACATCTCCTGGTCGTGCGTGGCTTCTCAGGCGGACTTGCCCTGCGGGCATGTCTCCGACCACCGCGATGTTTACCACGATGGGACCTCGGGACCCGGTGGTGTCCCCCCCGAGCAGTGCTGTGTGTGAAGCCTCTGCGAGTTCGAGCAGCCCTGCCAGGAACGCGTCGACCCATCCGAGCGTCACGTCTCGAGGCAGAGCCAGAGAAAGGTAGGCTTCCCTGGGAGTCCCCCCCATGGCTGCGATGTCGCTCAGGTTGACCGCCAGCGACTTGTGCCCAAGGTCCTCGGGCGGGATGCGGGATCGAAGGAAGTGAACATCCTCCACCAGCAGGTCGGTGGTGACCAGCCGCACCTTTTCGCCGGGAAGTGGGACCACGGCACAATCGTCTCCGATGCCCACGGCTCCGGATGGTGCGAGGAATTCACAGGCACGGGCGATCCGCCTGATCAGTCCTTCCTCTCCAAGGTCCGTGATCCGCTTCTCGGTCATTTCCCTCTCCTCGAACCTCTGCTCCCTCTGTTCCGGCGCCACCAACGGGCCACCCGGTAGAATCCGAGCGGCCCGGACCCCGTGGTGCAGACATTCCCGGTTGCATACGGCCGGGAGTATAGCGTGGCCGTGCGGTCGTCACAAGGAGGAGGGAAGCGCAAGGAAGATGGAAAGGCAAGGGGGGGGCCAGGTGAAGGAAAAGGAACTCGTTTTGCTCGGCTCACCCGCTCAGTGGGCGGTTCCTGTGCGATGGGGGCCGGTGCGGGGCGTGCGCGGACGAGTTGGAGGGGGGCGGTCCGCGTGGGGTGAGAAGACTGCCTCACCTGTTTTCGAGCAAGGGGCGGAGGCTGGCCTCGGCCGCCTCGAGGGACGGTGCGATAACGGTGGGCTCGCCGGCGACCTTGCGGGCGGCGGCGATGTCCTTGAGCCCGCTTCCAGTGATGAGGCAGACCACTCGTTGGTCAGGTTCGATGCGATGTTCAGCAGCCAGCTTCTTGAGGCACGCCCAGGCGGTGGCAGCAGCCGGTTCTGCGAAGATTCCCTGCTTGAGCGCCAGTTCGCCGATTGCGGACAGGATGTCCAGGTCGGGAACGGTGACTGCCTCTCCCCTCGATTCGATCACGGCGCGGACCGCGGCCAGACCGTCTCGGGGCATGTCGACCGAGATGGAGTCGGCGCAGGTGGTGGCCTGGACGGTGGGAATGGAGACCGACCGCCAGTCGATATCGGTGGTGTCACCATACTGTTTCCTGAGCGTCCGGATTGCGCGGGTGATGGCGTCGCTCTCGGTGGACTGGGCACAGACGAGGCGAGGGAGTCGGTCGATGAGCTTGATCGCGTACAGGTCCAGGAATCCTTTCCAGATTCCGCTGATGATGTTCCCATCGCCCACGGGGACCACGACCCAGTCGGGTGCTTGCCATTGCAGCGCCTCGCAGATTTCGAAGCTGCAGGTTTTCTTTCCTTCCCGGGTGAACGGATTGTATCCTGTATTTCGGTTGAACCATCCGTGTTTGTTGCAGAACTCGAGGCACAGGTCGAAGGCGTCGTCGTAGGTGCCGCGTACGGCCATGACGTGGGCGCCGAAAATGAGGAGTTGGGCGATTTTGGCCGCCGGTGCCTTTTCCGGGACGAAGATGACGCACGGGACAGCCGCGTTGGCAGCCAGGCAGGCCATGGAGCTTCCCGCGTTTCCCGTGCTGGCCCCGGCCACGATAGGTGCGGCGATCTCGCGGGCTCGAGCCAGTGCCACGGCGCTGGCCCGGTCCTTGTACGACGCCGAAGGGTTGAGGCCATCATCCTTGATGTAGACGTGTTGGAGACCGATGGATGGTCCGAGTCGGTCAGCGTGGTAGAGTGGGGTGGCTCCGATCCGGAGCCCGGGTGCGGACGAGGCCGGGTCTGCCAGGGGCAGGAGTGGGGCGTACTTGAAGATGTCGTCCCGGTCCGATCGAAACGGGTTGTCCGGATCGATGGTGGCGGCGATGGCGTCGTGATTGTAGGTGACATCCAGGTTACCGCCGCACGCGGGGCACACGTACCCGTCGAAGTCGGCCGTTTGCTCGGTGCTGCAGGCAACGCAGCGAAAGCCAGTCATGAACATGCGTCGTTTCTCCTTGGTCATGGCGAACGGCCCGTGGCCCGGGCCGGTGGGGCGAGGACCGCGGGCGCAATGCCGGATTGTCCGGAGGGTGCGGTCCGCGGCGAACCGATTCAAGGCACGATGTGTGTGCCGGTTTCGCCGGCCAGGGCCTTCTCCAGGAGGTGCGGCTGGGTAATGATCACCCGTTTCCCTCCCCCCTCGAGGAAGTCGATGGCCGCCTGGATCTTGGGCTTCATGCTTCCGGGCGCGAAGTGTCCCTGGGCCATGTATTCCCGGGCCTCGGCCACGGTCATGGTGTCGATGAAGGTCTGGTCAGGTTTCCCGAAGTTGAGTGCCACCTTGTCCACCGCGGTGGAGATGATGAACAGCTCGGCGCCGAGCTTGGTGGCCAGGAGGCAGGAGGCCTTGTCCTTGTCGATGACCGCGGGCACCCCGAGCAGGGAGCCATCTTCGGTCTCCACCACCGGAACACCGCCGCCTCCCACCGCAACCACGATCACATCCTTTTCCAGCAATGCCGAAATGGCCTCGAGTTCCACGATACGCCTGGGCTCCGGTGACGCCACCACCCGCCGCCAGCCGCGTCCAGCGTCCTCCCGAATCGACCACCCCTCGGCCTCCGCGTGCTCCCTGGCATCCTCTTCGCTGTAAAACGGGCCGATCGGCTTGCTGGGATTCTTGAACGCCGGGTCGTCCCGGTCCACCACCACCTGGGTCACGACCGTGGCCACCGGCTTCACCATGTTCCGTCGCGTGAACTCGTTGAGCAGTGTCTGCGAAATCTGGTAACCGATGGCCCCCTGCGTGTCGGCCACGCAAGAATCGAGCGGCACCTGATGGAGCACGTCTTTCGCAAGCTCGGACCGGAGCAGAATGAATCCCACCTGGGGACCATTTCCGTGCGTGATGACCACACGATAGCCCTGCCGGACGATATCCGCGATGTGCGTACTGGTCTCACCTGCCGCCCGGTACTGGTCCAGGACACTCATGTGACTCGAATCCTTGATCAAGGAGTTTCCGCCAACAGCGATGACCACTAGCTTTTCCATGACTGCCTCATATGGTTGGGTTGTCCCGGATGACAACCTGCGCGATAACATTGTGCAATTAGCAGGACACAAGGGCACGATATTGTACCCGAATCCCTTTCCGTCGCAAGTGAACTGTTCCTGCGGTTGACGCTTGACGGAAGGCTCGAGTGTCGGCTATTGTTCCCTCCTCTTCGATCCCTGACCTGTCGGATCGACCGCCTTTTCATGAAACAGCCACTTCAGGAAGGAGAAGTCATGCGGAGCTTCAGTGGACGAGACATTCTGTCGTTGAAAGATTTCGAGCGGATGGAGTTCTTCCGGGTGTTTGAGGTGTGTGACGAGCTGGCGCCCATCGCCAAAAACCGAACCAACGTGGACCTCTGCTCGGACAAGACACTGCTCACCGCCTTCTACCAGCCCAGCACGCGCACCCGGATGGCCACCGAAGCGGCCATGCACCGGCTCGGCGGCCACGTGCTCGGCTTCTCGGACGCAAAGATGACCCGGGCCGGCGATTTCTACCAGGAGTCCATCAAGGACACTGTCCACATGCTCGAGTACTACGGCGACGTGATCGCAATGCGGCATTTCCAGCAGGGAGCGCCTGCCGAGGCGGCCAGGTGGGCCTCGGTGCCGGTAATCAACTGCGGAGACGGTTGGGGTGAGCATCCCACGCAGGTGTTGACCGACCTGTACACCATCTGGAAGGAGTTGGGCACCCTGGACGACATCCACATTCTCTGCATCGGGGACATGCGGATGCGCACAATGCACTCCATCGGGTATGCGGCGAGCCAGTTCGACATCGATCTGACCCTGGTCTACCCGGACGAGATGTCTCCCACCGACGAATTCCGGGCCGAACTGCGTGAGAAAAATGTGAGTTTCCGGGAGGCCAAGGACGTTCGCGACGTGATCCAGGACGCTGACGTGATCTACATGGAACCGGTGGTCCAGCCGGACTATACCAAGGCCCGCGAGGAGGCCACCGAGGACAAGGGACTCACCCCTCCGCAATTCCAGGTCACCGCCAAGCTTCTCCGGGAAAAGGCGCGCCAGGGTTCCATCGTCCTGCACTCCCTGCCCCGCATGGATGAGTTGACCACCGACGTGGATTCCACCCGCCATGCGCGTTACTGGATCGAGGCGTTCAATGGTGTGGTCATGCGGATGGCCTTGCTCGCCCTGGTCCTTGGCAAGATGGAGTAGCCGGCTTGCTCCGCCTGTCAACCTCCCTTTTTTCCGGTCCGGGATGACCAATCGGGTCGCGGCACCCCTGCACAGATTCCCCCCTCACTCCCTGGAACCGTCGTCCTCCGTCACCCGGATCCCCCGGACCGCCTCGATGACCTTCTGCACCACCTCCTCGGGAGGTTGATGGCGGGGAAGCGCCTCGAAAGCGGCATCCACCTCCTCGAGCGCCACCAGAAACGCCCGGCATTCCGCACACGTGGAGACATGTTCTCGAGCATCCGGGTCGCGCGCCAGGTACGCCCGCCCGTGCTCGGAGAGCGTTTCCTGAACCCGCTCGCACCTCCGGGTCATGGACCCACCTCCCTCTGCTCTCGCTTGCTTGCCCGCACACGTCCGGCCGCCAATGCCAGGCGCCCGCGCCGCAGGTGCGTTTTGACCGTATTCACCGGCAAACCCAGTGCCCGCGCAATCTCCGCATGAGGGAGCTGCTCGACACAACTCAGGATCACCACCTCCCGTTGCACTGGAGGCAGTGACCGAACCGCACGCTCCAGCCAGGCCACCGACTCCCGTATCTCCAGGATCTGCAAGCTGTCACAGCCGGTGTCTCGAGCCGGCGGGTCCGGGTCCGGGACGACCCTGGTCCGAACTTTCCTTCGCCGGTACCAGGAGCGTACCACATTTGCGGTGATGGCGAACACCCAGGCGTCGAGGGGGCGTTCAGAACGGTAGCTCGAGGCCGCAGCGTGAATCCGGAGGAACACTTCCTGGAACAGGTCGTCCCACTCATCCCGGGGAATCCCACTTCGGACAATGTACCCGTAGACTCTCGCCTTGTACCGTTGCACCAGGGCCTCGAATGCGCGACCGTCGCCCGCCAGATGGCGCTCCAGGAGGTTCGCCTCCTCCACGCCGCGCTCCACAGGCTTGTGGTGGACGTCGGCCACCTCAATCGCCTTGTTCATCGCTCGCTCCTCCGACCCGAGCCGGGACGGGCCGGTACTCCTTACTACCCGTTGCCGGGCAGAGGGTTTCAGGTTTCTTCCGGTCGAGCGCTCCTGGGATCTCCTGTTCAATCTCCGGTGCCTCCGTGAACAGATGGGGGCTCGAGGCCTCGCCTGACGCGGGCCGGAAAAGGAGAGGAGCGCCGTGTCCTGTCCAGTAGGACAACGGGACCCCGGAATCGTTCCCCCGGAAGGTCACATTTTTCGAAACCATCGGCCTTTGCTCGCGTCCACAGGCCCAGAACAGCCATCTCGAGGTCCCTTCGGGCAGGAGGAGAACCAGTCAAGGAGAGAATTCATGGCAGAGGCACCAATCCGGCGCAAGGCATTGCGCGTGGGCATGATTCAGGATGGACGCATCGTGGACGAGCAGATCGTGGCTCCGGGGCGCACGGTGTTCGTGGGAAGCGACCGCAGGTGCACCTTGGTGGTGCGAGGACTCGGCCTTCCTCCCAGGGTCCCTCTCCTTGTGTGTCGAAACGGTCGATACGAACTCATACTTCACGAAGGCTGGAGAGCGCGGCTGGTCTCGAGTCACGGTGCGGTCGAGGACCGGGGCGGCCCCTCGTCCTCGAGTATTCAGATCGAAAAGGACATGCGTGGCAAGGTGGTCATTGAGGGAACCACGATCCTTTTCCAGTTCGTGCCGGTCTACCCGCGGCTGTCGGTTCCCCTGTCAGGCGTCGGGATTCGAGCATGGCTCCGCAGGCGGGATCCGGTGTTTGCCGTGGTGCTCGCCTTGTCTGTGCTCCTGCACTCCACGGTCATGGGCTATGCCTGGACCCGCCCCCCTCCCCCCAGACCCACGTGGGAGGAAGTCGTGGACCGTTTCCCGGCGCGGCTCCTCCCATACCGCAACCTTCAGACCACGCCGACACCTCCCCCGGAACGTAACGACCCGAAGGCGCAGTCCACGAGCAGGAAGCCCGAGTCGGATGCCGAACACCCGCGGTCGAGTGCTCCACGGCAGGAGGATCCAGATAGACGCGCACCCGGCGCGCACGACCGTGTCCTGCGTGTCGGAATCCTGGGCGCATTGACCGACCTCAGACACCGGGGCGGACACATCCCGGCGCTCCAGGCAGACGCAGCTCCGGTCCCTGGCGACGCGGATCTCCTGGCCTTGCTGGATCGAGGCGCGGAGGGGATGGAAGCCGGGACGGTGGCGGGATTCGGAAGGTTGCGGGGCCCGGCCCGTGGCGAGCACCTGGTTGGAACGACCGAGGTGGCGCCGGTGGCCAGTCACGTGGTGGTATCCACGGAGCGGCGGGAAGCTCGAGCGGTTCCGACCGCGCGACTTGAGACCACGGGAGAACTGGCAGGCAAGCTGGAAGGCAGTGACATCGGTGCTGTGATAGCGCGCCGCATGCCTGCCATCACCGCATGCTACGAGATGGCGCTCAAGACCCACCCGGACCTTTCCGGCAAGGTGTACCTGACGTTTCAGATCGAGGAAAATGGGAGGATCTCCCGGGTGGAGGTAACCGGTCCGGCGGCGGCGGACGAACGTCTGACCGGATGCATCGTGCGGCGTGTGCGCCGATGGAAGTTCCCCCGGATCGCGGAGGGAGGCGCCGAGGTTACGTTGCCCATTGTGTTGGCGTCAGGAGGATGATCATTGCCGTGCCCGGGGGAATTTTCCACCCGTGGGTCCATGCAAGACCGGGGGGGAAATGCTCCACGTGGTCATTCGGCGATGCTATAGTGCCCCTCTCCAGGTCGCAGAGGCCTCGGGATGGTTCCCGGCTCTGTCCGGCCCTGTCGATGGCCCCATAGTGGGAGGAAAGGGGAGATGAGGAAACGCCACATCTGTATCCACGGGCATTTCTACCAACCGCCTCGAGAGAATCCCTGGATCGAGGCCGTGGAAATCCAGGACTCGGCCCGCCCATACCACGACTGGAACGAGCGAATCACGGCTGAGTGCTACGGTCCCAACGGCGCTTCCAGGATCCTCGACCAGGATGGCTATATCCTGAAAATCGTCAACAACTACGAGCGAATAAGCTTTGACTTCGGACCAACGCTGCTCTCGTGGCTCGAGTTCAACGCTCCCGAAGTGTACCGGAGTATCCTGGAAGCCGACCGGCTCAGCCAGGCGCGTTTTTCGGGTCATGGCAGTGCCATGGCGCAGGTCTACAACCACATCATCATGCCGTTGGCGAACCGGCGGGACAAGGAGACGCAGGTCCGGTGGGGGATTGCCGACTTCGAGTACCGTTTTCGGCGGGCGCCGGAGGGCATGTGGCTGGCGGAAACCGCGGTGGACCTGGAAACCCTGGAGATCATGGCCGAGCAGGGCATTGCCTTCACCATCCTGTCTCCCACCCAGGCCCGCCGGGTCCGTCCTGTGGGAGAGGAGACCTGGACTGACGTTTCCGGAGGTCGGGTCGATACCACTCGAGCGTACCGCGTTCGATTGTCCGGGGGGAGAAGTATCGCGGTCTTTTTCTACCATGCTCCCATTTCCCAGGCCGTTGCGTTCGAGCGTCTTCTCGACAATGGGGAACACTTCGCCCACCGGATGATCTCCGCGTTTTCCGACGAGGCTCGTCCCCAACTGGTGCACGTGGCCACGGACGGGGAAACTTACGGGCACCACCATTTCAAGGGCGACATGGCCCTGGCCTATGCACTTCATACCGTGGAATCCACCCCGGATGTCTCACTGACCAATTATGGGGAGTTCCTCGACCGGTATCCTCCCGAATACGAGGTGGAGATCGTGGAGAATACCGCCTGGAGTTGCTCTCATGGCGTGGGCCGATGGCGGGAGGATTGCGGGTGCAATGCCGGCACACCGGGATTCAACCAGCGGTGGCGAACGCCTTTGAGGGAAACCCTCGACTGGCTGCGAGACCAGTTGGGCGAGGCGTTCGAGACCCGGGCGCGGGCGTGGTTGAAGGAGCCCTGGAAAGCGCGAGACGCCTACATCGACCTGGTCCTGGATCGCTCCGCAGACCATGTGGAACGTTTTCTGAAGCAGCACGGAGCAGGGTCTCTTTCTGCTGCGGGGCGAGTGGCGGCCTTGAAGGCCCTGGAGGCTCAGCGGCATGCTCTGCTGATGTACACGAGTTGCGGCTGGTTCTTCGATGAGCTTTCCGGGATCGAGACGGTCCAGGTGCTGCAGTACGCAGCGCGGGCGATTCAGCTTGCCGCCGAGGTGTACGGGCTGTCCGGACTGGAGAGGGAGTTCCGGTCCCGACTTCGAGCGGCCAAGAGCAATCTCCCGGAGATGGGTGACGGTGAGGGCGTGTACCTGAAGAAAGTGGAGCCTGCAATGGTGGACCTGGCCAAGGTGGCTGCCCACTACGCGCTCAGCTCTCTTTTTCGGGACTACCCTGAATCGGTCACGATTCATGCCTATGCCCTTCGCCGCCGTCAGGGAACCAGCTTTGAGTCCGGTCGCAATCGCATGTCCGCCGGGTGCGTGGAAATCGGCTCCGAGCGCACGGGGGAGCGCAAGGGTTTCACGTACTGTGCGGTGGGATTCGGCGATCACAATCTGCTCGCCGGTGTGCGTCCTTACCGGGACGACGACGCATACGAACAGGTGCTCGAGGCGTTTCGGGGGGCGGCGGAGCGGGCGGACAGCGTGGAGGCGGTCCGGATATTGACCCGTGAGTTTCAGTCCACCTACACGATTCGCTCCCTTTTTCGGGATGAGCAGCGGCAGATTCTCCAGCGGGTCCTGGACACCACCTTGGCAGAGGAGGAGGCGGTCTATCGTCGGCTGTACAACCGCCACCTGGCGCTCATGAAGTTCGTCCACGACCTGGGATCCCCGTTGCCGTTGCCTCTCTACATCGCGGCCAGGTACATTCTCAACGTGGACCTCCTGCGGGCCATCGGTGCAGAACCGCCAGATCTGGAACGCGCTCGTGAACTGGCGGGACAGGCCAGGGCCTGGCAAATCAAGCTTGACGCACCCCAGGTGGGCTTTGCCCTGGGACACGCCCTGGAAAAGCGTATGGCCCGATTCATGGAAGACCCCGCTGCCCTGGCCCCCCTCGTCCAGCTTCAGGGCATGCTCGAGCTGGCGCGGTCGTTCTCCTTCGACATCAACCTCTGGCGAACCCAGAACACCTTCTGCCGTTTCCTGGAACGTCGCGCCGACCTGGCCCGGACCAGGGAAGATGGCCGCGCATCCGCCGACGAATGGCGAGACAGACTCCGGGCCATCGGAAAACTGCTCGAGGTCCGGGTGGACGCCGCACTGGGTGGAGCGCAGCAGGGCTGAAGCGTGTTCCACTCCGGCGCAAATTCCTGTGCCGAATCACTCCGATCCGGGTGCCGGACTGCTCGAGCCTCTGTGCCGACTCCTTCATTGGTGCTATACTTGGGAAACGACGCGAAAGGCCAACTCGAGCACGGGTGGCACCGGCCGTTGACGCGAGGAGCCGTGCTCCTTCGCTGCGCTCTGGTGATCCCCCGGGGACGACATGCCCATGTCTGACTCCGAAGATACCAACGACGTTTCGATCGGCAGAAGGCGTCTCTGGCGTGGTGGCCCTCGTCAGTGGCGGAAGCTGGTGGAAGCCGGGGACCCGGTCGAGCCGACCCAGCCGAAGGAGGTGGATGACCCGCTCGAGCAACTGCACGGCGAGGATCTGTACGAGCATCTCAAGAAACTGGCAGAGACCTCCAGGAAGCGAGAGCAAGAGCCGGCGGATGGTGAAGCACGACCAGGTTCGAGGCCGGGTCCGCTCGCCGAACCCCCTCCTGTTCAGGAGCCCCTGGACGATGCGGCGTTCCCTGACGATGTGGAATTTCTGGAGGACCGGTGGGACTCGGCAAGCACCGGCTCTGGCGAGCGGGAGGGCGTCTCGAGCAGCGCACCCGTGGTCGGGGGGGATGGGGTGCCTCGAGGGATGGCCGGGGCGTTCCCGCCGTGGATGGATACTCTGGGTGAACCCCTTGACGAGGAAGCGATCGACGCCATGGTGAGAGAGAGTGAGGGCGGAGGCGGCGACCTGTTACTGGATCTGGAAGTGGAAGGCGGGGCGGACATGAGGGAGGACGACACGTCTGGTCGCGTTCGGGAGGCTGTGGGGGGAGCGGGGGCTGTCTCCACCGATGGGCCAGGGCTGCCGGGCAGCGGCGGAACCGAGGTGGCCGAAGGCGACCTCGAGTCCCTGGGGGAGCACACCGACGAATGGGAACTGGACCACATCCTTTCCGGTGAACTCGACCACGGGGACGCAGGCGTCGGCGACGCTTCGGAGGTTTCCGGGGAGGTCGCAGGAGAGGCAGAGTCCCGGTCGGGGGATCTGGAGCGTCTGGCCCCGGCGGAAACCGGTTCAGTCCAGGTCGCTGGCGAGGAGGAGGAGGACCTTCTGGAACTCTCCGACTACATGGTGGAAGTGGACCACGAGGACGAGGACCACGCGGCCGAGACGAAGGAAGAAGGCGCCGGGGAGGTGGAGGTCTCCGCGTCCAGTGATGAGCACGAGGAGCGTTCAGTTCCAGTCGAATCCGGAGAAGGGGTGGATGAGGCACGGCGGATATCATCTGGTGCCGACCCATCGGACCATGGCGACGACGCGCCGGACACCGGGGCGATGCCCGGGGATCGGCACCTTCACCGGGTCCAGGCGCAGCCCGAGTTGGACCGCATCAGCGAACTCCAGGGCGCACTCGAGGAGATCGGCCAGGGAGGCGACGCTCCTGTGGTGGTGGACACCTTGCGGCCGCTGGAAACCTCAGAAGCCGGGTATGTGCACGTTCAGGAGGAGGTGCCTGAAATAGAGGGGGACGAGGCCGAAGAAGATGATACCCTGAGCACCGCACTCGGAGAACTCGAGGGCAATGTCGGGGCCTATTCGGTCACGCCTCCCGACTGGCACCAGACCCCGTCCAGTGAGACTGTCCGCGTCCTTGACGGAACCAGCACTGAAGGTTCCGAGGCCAAGGGGAGCGAAAAGGGGGCGGTCGAATCTTCCCGCCTCGAGACAGTGGGCGTCGAGGAGGTGAGTTCAGAACCGGTGTCCGTGACAGGCGCCCCCGGGCCAATCGAGACCGGGGCAGGTTCCGGCGAACTCGAGGAGGTGAGTTCGGAACCGGCTCCGCCACCGATTCGGGCCTCGGAGCCGGCTCCCGAGGTCCCGGTCGATTCGAGCCCGGTCCTGCCGGGTGGAGAAGAGGGCGCTGCCCGAATGGTTCGGGAACCGCGGGAGGAAACGCGGAAGCGGAGCGCCGGAGGTGCGAGGCCGTGGTGGCTTCCACCGGAAGTGACCCGGAGTGATGGGGAACCGGATGGACCGGGCGGACCGGACCGGGGGGGGCGGGAGCACGTCTTGAGGCCTCCCGGCCCGGCGAAGGACCGTGCCCCCTTGTTTCGGCGGGCGGGGTCCCGGGCGCCTGCTGCTCGAGTGCGAACGGCGACCGGGGAAGAGGACGTTCGTGGGCCGGCCACTCGAGGTCGGAGGGGCGTTTCCCCTGCGGCGACCCGACCGGGCCGGCCGAAGCGGGTCGATCCGTGGACGGGGGAGGAACTCCCGTTTCCTGTGGAAGGGGGGACGAACGAGGGCGCCTACCGCACATTGTTCGACTGGCCCGAAGGGGGCAAGGGGGGAGTGGACAACCTGTGGGGCGGTCTGGGGCCATCCTGGGGCCCCACGGACCTGCAAAATGGCGCCTCACCGCTCGCCTATTTCGGAAAGACCCGCGTGGACGACCGGCGGGTCCGCCCCCGTATCGTGGGACTCACCGGTATGGTCTATTTCCGCAAGGACGGGCGGATCGCCACGGGCGAGTTGGGCAACCTGAGCGCCACCGGCGCCATGATTCGCACCTTGACGCCGGTACCGCCGGGGAACACCATCCCGGTGGCCCTCGAACTCCCCGGCCTGCGGCGGCCGTTGCGCCTTATGGCTCGAGTGGTCCATGTGCGTCGGGTACGCCTTGCGTCCGGGCACGAAGTTGCGGCGATGGGGCTGTTTTTCGAGCGTGCGAGCCCGGAGGAGCAACGGAACTTGTTGCGATATCTGGCCCAGTTGGGGCTCTAGAGGCAGGCCCCATGCCGCATGCCCCGGGTGAGATCCTTGGGGGGTGAGTTGAGGGCGTTGCCAGGGTGGGAAAACAGGGGCGCGTACCCGGGAGTGTGGCACACTTGCGTCGCATGAAAGCATGAACCGGTGCAGTGCAGGGGCAAACCATGACGAAGTCGAACGTGGTCCTTGTTCTCGTGTGTGCGGTGGGGTTGCTGGGGTGTCAACGCAGCAAGCTGCATGGCACGGTGGAGGGGGAGGAATTTGGGAAGGTGGAATCGGCCTTCTTCATGGAGAGCAGCAGCACCCTCGAGGAATTGCTGCTGGTTCTGACGAACTACGCGGGGGGGTGTGTCACCTATGACGCCTATTTTCGGCAGGGGTCCAGTCCGGCCGAGGAGTTGCCGCTCAATGCACTGTTCATCCGGTTTCAACTACAAGATCCGGTGGAGGCCCGCACCTACGACATCGTGGCGCCCGACGAGGTCTACTCTGACTTGATCACCTGGGTTCACGCCTGGTTCCGCACCTATTCCGAGGAGGATGGGTGGATCGGGCCGGATGTGGTGGAAGGGGCCATCACGATTTCATCCATTGACGAATCATCGATGAGCGGCACGTTGGAAGTCACCCTTTCGACCGGGGATGTCCTGGATGGGAAGTTCTCGGCCGATTTCTGTGATGAGACGTTGTAGCCCTGGAGCGCACGGTCGGTGCCGGGCGCCGGGTCCTGGCTTGCTTCGTTCGAATCCGGTGTCAGGCCGGCGGCACTGCGGTGATGGTCACCACGTCCGGCACGCTCGATGTCTCTCCATCGGATACGACGAGTTCCACCACATACAGGCCGGGGATGTCCGGCGTGAAGGTCGCCCCCTGGCTCGAGTCGGGCAGCACCTCAGTAGGGAGGGTCGAGCCGAGGGGGACGATGAGGAGTGTCCAGGTCTGGGTCAAGGGGTCACCGTCTGCGTCATAGCTCCCGGAGCCATCGAGGAGCACCTCGGAGCCGGTGTGTACGGTGCGGTCCTCCCCCGCATCAGCGACGGGAGGGGAGTTGGTGGACTGGACGGTGACGAACACGTAGTCTGGCGGTGACATGTCGTTGCCGTTGGAGACGACCAGAGAGAGGGTGAACAGGCCGCCTGAATCCACGATGAGGGAGGGGTAGGGGGTGTAGCGATTGGAGAGGTCCTCGGTGGTGAGATGGGACAGGGCTGGTGTGCCCTCGAGAGTCCATCGGTAGTAGAGGGTGGCGCCGTTGGGGTCGGTGCTGCCCGTACCATCGAAGTAGACGGCCATGCCTTCCTGGACCACCTGGTCGGGACCGGCGTCTGCCGTGGGGGTGGCCGCTCCGCCCGACACGTCGACCACGACGAAGTCGTCCAGGCTTTCGGCCACGTTGTCCGAGACGGACAACCGGACCACGTAGCGTCCGGGCCGGTCAGGAACGAAGGACGTGGTGACCGCTGTGGGGGAAGCATCCGGGTCGAACGCTTCGTCGTCGAGGGTGCTGCTCGAGGGCAAGGATTCGAATGTCCAGTCATACGTCAGGGTCTGGTTTTCGCGGGGACTGGAGCTGGCGCTTCCGTCGAGGACGACCCGTTCCCCCACGGTGCCGAAGGTGTCAGTGCCAGCGTCGGCCACGGGGCGTTCCGGGTAGGGGTCGGGGGCGCCGAGGCAGGCGGACAGGAGGGCAGCAAGGCAGGCGATTCCGGGGTACAGGGTCTTGTGCAACATCTCACGCTCCCTCGCACAGGAAAGTGAGGACTGCGGTGGAAGGTGCACTTTCGGCTGCACAGTCCGAGACGACAAGCTGGACTTCCACGGAGAGGAGCGCCAGGCTTCCGGATCCGGCCGGAGCGGCGGTGGTGACCACGAGTTCGGGGGTGGCCGAGTTGGGGTCTGTGAGGGTTCCCTCATCCCCGGAGACCTCCCAGGCGTAGGAGAGGGGGTCGTCGTTGAGGTCGTAACTTCCGGTGCCGTCGAGCAGGACCTGGAACGTGCACGGAAGACAGCCTGCTTCATCGCATGCCGATGTCATCTGGTACTGCTGGTTTCCCCCAGCATGAGCCACAGGGGGCACCTCCGAGGAGCCGTCGTCGAACAGGATGGCCGCCACGTCCGTGGCCGGAGTGTGGCGGCCGTCGTCGACGGCGAGCACGAAGACGTAGAGCCCATGGCGGTCGAGGTCGATCTGGGTGACGGGCTGGTCGGGAGAGGAGAAGGAGGTATCGTTCACGAGGCTGCCGTAAGGGACCTCGGCCACGGACCATTCGTAGGAGAGGGGATCCCCGTCCGGGTCGTAGCTGCTCGATCCGTCCAGGGTGGTGGGCTGGGTGTGGCACGGGGTGATGGTGCGGCTTTTCCCGGCGTCGGCCACCGGTGGTTGATTCCCTTCGGCCACGGTGAGGGTGGCCAGGTCGGTGTCGGTCCCTCCGAATCCGTCGTCCACCTCCAGAGCCAGTGCGTAGACGCCCGGGACATCGGGAGTGATTTTGGGGTACGCGGTTCTCGGATAGACGATGTCCTCGGAGGTGAGTCCACTTTCCTGCGGCGTCAGGGCCAGTGTCCAGTGAAAGGAGAGGAAATCTCCGTCCGGGTCCGCACTCGCCGACCCGTCGAGCGTGACCGGTTGCCCCACCACACCGTTGACATCGTCCCCCGCAACCGCGGTTGGGGCGGTATTGTCTCTTACCACGTGCACCTGGACATAGTCTCGAGACGAGAGGCGCTGCCCGTCGAACACCTCGAGCATGATGCCGTAGGTCCCCTCCTGGTCCGGAGTGAATACCGTGGAGGAGGAGACGTCCGCGTTGGGGGAAAAGGCGTCGTAGGTCAGTGCACTGCCCACCGGAATGGTGTCGAATGACCAGAAATACTGCACGATCACACCGCCGTCCGGGTCATGGCTGGCACTGGCGTCGAGGGTGACCGGGTCGAACTGGTCGACGAGCGAGCCATCGGGTGCGCGCTCGGTCCGGACGTGGGCGACGATGTCGTCTCCGGCCGAGGCCACGGGTGGGAGGTTGGTATTTTCAGGTTTGCAGCCCTGAACGAAGCAGGGCGCGATGCCGGCGAGCACTGCGGCCATTCGGAGCCGGTTGGGGCTGGTCCGAGGGTGGCCGCGGGTCGCGTGTCTACCATGGAAAGGCCGGGGTATTCGTATCATGGTTCGAAATCGGTCGAGGAGGTCGAAGAAGGGACCGGCGCGCCCAGGTCCAGTCCTGTCGGCGCAGGGATTTCGGGACCGTTCCTGTGCCGCGGGCCGTATCGGTCGGGTCATCGTCGTCTGGACCGGGTGAGGACCGAGGAAGCGGCGAGCAAGAGCACGGCCATGCCGCCCAGGGACCCCGAAGGTGGCGCAGAAGTGCCGGTGCTGCACGAGAAGGTCACCCCGCTCACCTCGGACATGGCGCCACATCCGATCCCGGGACCCGCATATGCCACCGACTCGTCCACGTGCCCATCACAGTTGTTGTCCAGCCCGTCGTCCACCTCGTCGGCGCCGGGATAGACCTCGGGCAAGGCGTCGTTGCAGTCGCCGTCGTCCTCGCTGTAGCCATCCCCGTCGTCGTCCGAGCAGGACAGACCTTCGTCGATCTCCCCGTTGCAGTTGTTGTCCACATCATCGCATTCCGACCCTTCGGTGGCCCCGGGGTTGACCGTGAGGTCGGAATCGTCGCAATCGAGCGGGTTGCCGCCTGCGTCCACGTTGGCGTAGCCATCCCCGTCGTTGTCCACGTGGGGATCGTCGTAGTCCACCGCGTTGTCGCAGTCGTTGTCCACGTGGTCCCCCAGAATTTCGGTCTCGGACGGGGAGATGTCCGGGTCGCTGTCGTCGCAGTCCCCGGCCACCTCGGACCACCCGTCTCCGTCGTCGTCGTAGAAGGTGGTGCCTTCGTCCACCGTCCCGTCGCAGTCGTTGTCCTTGTTGTCTCCCTCCAGTGGACTGCCCGGGCCGCCAAGACGGACCCCTTCGGACGCTCCGGGATAGACGGTGTCATCGAAGTCATTGCAATCGACCTCGAAGCTGCCTTCGCACTCCTCACGGGGATATCCATCTCCGTCGATGTCCACGCAGGGAACATCATCCACCGCACCGTTGCAGTCGTTGTCCTTGCCGTCGAACACTTCGTCCGCTCCCGGATGGATCCGTGGATTCGTGTCGTCGCAGTCGCCGCCGCAGGCGGTGTACCCATCGCTGTCCCGGTCCTCGTTCTCGGTGGCTGCCGGCTCCCCGTCGCAATCGTTGTCAAGGCCGTCGCAGATCTCGTCCGCACCAGGGTATGTGACCGGAGACGTGTCATCACAGTCACCGTGGCACACCCGGAAGGTGTCCCCGTCCTGGTCCGACTCGTCCTCCGGCACGACGCCGTCGCAGTCGTTGTCCTTGCCGTCGCATGCCTCGTCCGCGCCCTGGTAGGTGAGGGGGTCGGCATCGTCGCAATCCGAGCCGCCGTCCGGGCAGGCGAAGTGGCCGTCTGCGTCCGCGTCGGTCTCCCCGGTACCGACCTGGCCGTCGCAGTCGTTGTCCTTGC
Organism: uncultured Gammaproteobacteria bacterium; assembly: GCA_964418585.1. Lineage (GTDB taxonomy): Bacteria > Myxococcota_A > UBA796 > JAJRTE01 > JAJRTE01 > JAJRTE01. The sequence goes on from CAYQMG010000117.1 coordinate 81,036, forward strand.
CGTCGCAGATTTCGTCCGCGCCGGGGTACCGCGCCGGGTCGGTGTCGTCGCAGTCTGGTATGCCACCGGCACTGCACAACCAGACACCGTCCCCATCCGCGTCCTGCTCGTCCACGGGAATGGTGCCGTCGCAATCGTTGTCCTTGCCGTCGCAGACCTCGGTCGCTCCCGGGTAGGTGTCGGGGTCATTGTCATCGCAATCGGTCAGCTCCGGGTGTTCCGGGTCGTTGCAGTCCCTGAACCCGTCACCATCCAGGTCGGCGTCGGCGATACCGTCGCAGTCGTTGTCCTTGCCGTCACAGCGTTCAGGTGCGCCGGGGAATACCTCGCCGTCGGTGTCGTCGCAATCCGATTCCGGTTGGGTGTCGTTGGTGCAGATCAGGTATCCGTCCTGATCCTGATCCTGCTCGTCTGCAGGTACGACATCGTCGCAGTCGTTGTCCTTGCCGTCGCAGATCTCGTCCGCACCGGGGTAGACGACCGGGTCGGTGTCGTCGCAGTCTTCCGGGAGGCCGCCGAGGGGACACCCGGGATAGCCGTCTCCGTCCGCGTCTTCCTCCATGTCGGACAGCCGACCGTCGCAGTCGTTGTCCTTGCCGTCGCAGATTTCGTCCGCGCCGGGGTAGACGACCGGGTCGGTGTCGTCGCAGTCGGCCAGAGTGGAGGCGGTGCATGCAAAGTAGCCATCGCCGTCGGTATCGATTTCGTCCGCAGGCACGGTGCCGTCGCAGTCGTTGTCCTTGCCGTCGCAGATCTCGAGTGCCCCGGGGTGGACGGCGGCGTCGTTGTCGTCACAATCGTAGCTATCGGAGGAATTCCCGCAGGTGAAGTAGCCGTCTGCGTCGGCGTCGATCTCGTTGTCCGGGATGGTGCCGTTGCAGTCGTTGTCCTTGCCGTCGCAGATTTCCGGTGCCCCGGGGTAGACGGCCGGGTCGCCGTCGTCGCAATCGCCGGCCCCGTGCGGCCCGGAGCAGGCCGGGATTCCATCGTGGTCGTCGTCGAGTTCCTCGAGGCCGACCGAGCCATTGCAGTCGTTGTCCTTGCCGTCGCAGATCTCGTCTGCACCGGGATAGGTGAGGGGGTCTTGACCGTCGCAGTCGCCCTCGAGCACGGAGAATCCGTCGTTGTCGCCATCGATGGCCAGGGAGGGGAGGTCGAGTCCGTAGATGGTTCCGGACCCCAGGTCCAGCGGTTCGCCCGGGGCCGCCACGAAGCTGACGGCCCCGCCGGTGATGGCGGTTCCCAGGGCCGCCCCTGGGCCGGCGCCTTCGAGCAGCACGTCTGCATCATCCAGGGCGTCGTGTGCGGCCAGGTTCCCGCTACTGAGGAAGAATCCCACCAGTCCGGCCCCTTCGTGTGCACCGGGTGCGCCCACCAGCAGTTCGGGACGGCCGTCTCCATCCACGTCCGGGACCCCGGTCATGGCTGCGCCGAGGTATTCCCCAGGGGGCTGGGCGTTCAGGATCATCCAGGCGTCCACGAACACGGCCACGTCCGGTGCCGGGGAGGGGGCACCGGGAATGAGGTAGACGTGGCTGGATGTCTGGTCAGAACCGGGTGCACCCACGAGCAGGTCGTCGAGGCCGTCGCCGTCCACGTCTCCCGGGCCCACCACCGCGGTCCCGAGTTCCGAGCCGGAAGTCACCGATTCGTATGAAGGATAGTCCTCCAGGTCGGACTCGTTGCTCAGGTCCTGGGAGGACAGGTGCAGGTAGACCTCGCCCCCGGTCGCGGCCCCAGGGGCGCCCATCACGAAATCGGTCGTGCCGTCTCCGTCCAGGTCGCCCACCGCGGCCACGTGTTCGCCGAGCCGGGCCCCGCTGCCCCCGGTGGTGATCCAGGTGAAGTCGGAGAGGTCCACGACTTCCTTTTCCTGGGAACTCCAGACGCCGAAGCTCGAGAACGGCACCCGGAACACGGCGCCCGAACCCTGGTTGAGGCCTGGGGCACCGATGAGCAGGTCGCGACTGCCGTTGGATCCGGGCCTGGGCCCGGTGGCCAGTGAAGCCCCCAGTTCGGCCCCGGCCACACTCAGCGAGACGAGGTAGTCCGCGTCGGTCGGAATGCTCTGTGGGTTCGGCCAGTTGGCGGTACCCAGGAAAATTGCCACCATGCCTCCGTCGCCGGCGTTGGGAAGGCCGATGAACAGGTCGGCCAGGCCGTCTCCATTGAGGTCGTCGGTGGCGAGGGACAGGGTGGGTTGCGTTGAGTCGAGCACGAACTGAACGGCGTTGCTCTCCAGTGGCCGGGTGCCGGTGGCGCCGGCCGCGTCCGGTACCAGGTAAAGCGTCGGGACGGTGGCGGAGCCCACCACGAGATCGCTTGCCGAGTCGCCGTTGGTGTCAAGGTTTCCACAAAGGACAGAGCCTGCCGCGCCATTGGGGGTGGCCCCGACCAGGGCGGTGACCTGTCCCGGGTGTGCCCCTCGAGCCGCGGACGGCAGTGTGAGGGGAAGGAACAGCAGACAGAGGGAGGCGGATCGAACGTCCATGGGCCGAACTCCAGGAAACCTCGGCGTCCTTGCAAAGCAAGGGACAGTATATCGAGATTCTGGAAGAAAACAAATTCCAAAGGGAGGCCCCGGCCGCTTCCACTTGCAACCGTGCAAGACATGGACTACATAAGCAGTCGTGGCGCTTGCCGTGTCGATTCATTGCTGGAGGAGACTCGCCTTGGGACTCAAAGACTTGTTTGCCGGATGGTCGTCACGTTCCAGTGAAAAGACGCTGGCCAGGAACATCGCCCGGTTGACCAGCCAGAACGCGCAGCACGAGGATCGGCTTCGGGCCGCGGAGATCCTGATCGAAATGGACACCGAGGAAGCCTATCTCGGGCTGCTCAAGCGGTATGACATGACGCTCGAGAAGGGCTACATGGACCGTGACGAGAAGTCCTACGTGAAGGAGCTGCTCGTCAGTCGCGGAAAGGCGGTGGTGGAGCCAGTTCGCAAGTTCCTGAAGCAATCGAACAATGTGAACTGGCCGGAACGTATCCTGGCCGATGTCCTGGGCGACGACTCCGAAGTCGTCTCGGTGCTCCTCGACGTGCTCGAATCGGAGCGTGACGCAGGAGACATGAAGGGGCCGAAGCGTGCCAAGTTGCTTGGGTTGCTGATCAAGTATCCACCGGATCCGCGCATTTCGGAGAAGGCGGCGTCGTTCCTGCACGATTTTGACGAATCCGTTCGGTTTACTGCGGTCGAAGTCCTGGATGCTCAAGGGGACGGCAACCACGTGAAGGAACTGGTGGAGGTCATGGTCGGGGACGAGGAGGAGAGCGGCCGGGTCCGCATGCGGATCCTGGAGACCCTGGTGAGGCACAAGTGGCCCATCGGGAAGTGGCGTCCCAAGGTGGCCGCCTGGTTGCCCGAGGGGTACGCGGTGAAAGGCAAGCGTATCATCGAGGTCGATTGAGCAGGATCTCCCGGGCCAGGGTCGGCATGCCTCGAGCCGTCTCCCGGAGCAGGCCCGCTGCTTGAGGCAGGGTCCGGCATCGCGCGATGGAGCCCAGGACGAATCGAGGACGAAGGTACGCCCGGCGGTGCGCGTGGGCCAGGGCTCGAGCCAGGGTTTCCGAAGTCCATCCGGGGGGCACGATGGTGGTGCGGACGGTCTCGTCGTCGAACACGCCTCGCAGGTGCCCGGCGGTGTGCCACCCGCGGTCTCGAGCCTCTTCCCAGAGGGCTGTCCCGGGCAGAACCGACAGGGTCGACACCTGGATCACCGAAACTTTCTCCGCCAGGCAGAACTCGAGGGTCCGGGCCACATGCGCCGGAGACTCGCCCGGGATTCCCACCAGGACATAGGCCAACGTCTCGATCCCCGCTTGCCTCGCCCACCGCAGCGCGTCCCGGGCCTGTTCCACCGTGGTCCCCTTGCCCAGACGATCCAGACCTTCCTGGTGCGCAGTCTCGACACCGAACGCCATCATCCGGCAACCGGCCCGCGCGCATGCCCGGAGCAGTTCACGGTCCACCATGTCCACTCGAGCCTCACACTTCCACGGAAGGCGGATCCCCTCGTCGATCATTCCGCGGCACAGGTGCATGACCCGGTCCCGGTCCACCACGAAGTTGTCATCGTAGAACGCGACGTGGCGCACACCGAGAGCCTCGAGTCGGTGGAGGTCTGACAGGACGCGCGCCACACCGTGGGCACGCCATCTTCCCCCGGATACAGCCTGATCGCAGAACGTGCAACGGCCTGGACAGCCTCGAGACGTCACCATCGTGCACATGGGCAACCGCGCTGCAAGGGGGTGGTGGTAAGCGCGGAGCGGCAAGAGGTGAAACGCCGGGGACGGGAGGTCGTCCAGAATCATGCGTGCCGCCGGGCCTCCGTCCCAGGACCGGGAAAGCACGCCTCGGATACGGACCGGCCGCGCATGGTCGAGTGCCTGGGCCAGGTCGACCACGGCCTGCTCGCCTTCGCCGATGACAAGATAGTCTGCTTCCGGGCACTCGTCGAACACGCCGGCACGGCAGGCAGTGACATGGGGGCCGCCCAGCACCAGGTGGCGTACGTAGGGCCGAAGGACTCGAGCCGCATGGTAAGCGACCTCGCGCACCGGGGTGAGGACGCCGATGCCGAGCATGTCCGGGCGCATCCGCCGAACGTGGTCCTTGGTCTGCAACCAGGAAAGGCCTTCGGCGGCCGCGTCCAGGAATGCCACTGGGTGCCCGTGCTGGAGCAGGGAGGAGGCCAGGGACAGCAGGCCGAGGGGCGGGACTCGAAATCCACCGGCCAGGCGTCGGAGGGGAGGCGGCCGCAGCAGCAAGGTACGCATACCGGGCATTATAGAGACCTTGAGGTTGCTCGAGAACGCTTTTGATGCCACCGTAGGAGGACTCCGACCGGTGGGCGTCATCGGTGGGACGTGTCGGCCCATGTGCGGTTGGCCAGCAAGGAGGGGAACGAGCCTCGAGACATGAGTTCACCGGTCATGAGGAACGACGGGGTGTCGGTAGTGCCTGTGGAGCCTGTGCGATGGGAAGCCTTTGTCGCGCTGGTCCCCGGGTTCCTGTTCAGCAATGTGGAAAGCGCCTTGACCAACATCGCGCTTCCCGCCATCCAGGAGGACCTCGCCCTTCCTGTAGCGTGGGTCGGCTGGATTCCACTCGCCTGCCTCCTTCCCACCGCGGCGCTCAGCCCCCTCGCAGGCATGGTGGCCGACCGGGTGGGACGCCGCCGCGTCTACCTGTTCGGGCTCGCGGCCGTCACCCTCGGCTCCTGTGCCGGCGCGTTGGCCTCCCACGGCCTCGCGCTCCTGGCGGCTCGAGCCATTCAAGGGATCGGGGCTGCAGCCGTGGTGGCAAACGGGTTGGCCATCATTGCAGACGAGTTCCTGGAACAGGAACGAGGCAAGGCCATTGGACGGATGACCGCCCTCATGGCTGCCGGGGGGATCCTGGCTCCCCTGGTGGGAGGTGCGGTGATTCAGTACTGGGGATGGCGCGGGGTGTTCTGGGTTCAGGCCGGAGTCACCGCGGTGGGGTACAGGCTCGTGACCAGTCGCTTGCCCCGTGGCCCAAGGGTTCCCTCGAGGTGGTGGCGGGACGTGTCCTGGGCCACCGGAGGCACCCTGGTGCTGGCAGCCGCCACCGGCCTCACCGGCCTGTGGGCTGCAGGATCACGGGCCCTGCCGGAGGACCTTGCGATCGCCTTGATCGCGGTTGGCCTGGCTGCGCTTGGCGTCACCTGGAACTTCAACCGAAGCAGTCGGGTGCCCCTGATTCGATACGAGCAGGTGTCGGCGTCGACGGCCTGGGTGCTCGCCTCCCTGGCCCTTGGAAGCGCCGTGCTTGCCGCGTTTGGGTTCATCCTGCCTCTGTACCTTGCCCACGTGCAGGGGCTTGCCGGCATGCAACTGGGCCTCGAGGTCGTTCCATTCCCTGTCGGCCTGGTGGTCGGCTCCCTTGTCGGGGGACGCCACGGCGACCGGCGAGGAACCCGGGGACCCATCGTGGTCGGCCTCCTGCTCGCCGGCGGGGGGCTCCTGGCGCACGGGGGCCTGGGCACCCCGGCGCTGGCCATCATCGGTGCGGGCCTCGGTGCCTTCTCGGTGGGGGCCAATGCTGCCATTGTCCGTACCGCCGGTCCCGGGATTGGGACCGTCACCGGCCTGGCCGGGTTGCTTCGAAGGATCGGGTATTCCACCGGCATCGTGAGTGCCACGGTCGTGCTGGGGACGTCCGGTTTCGGCGCCGGGTTGGGTTGGATTGCTGGAGGGGTGGCTGCAGCCTTGCTCGTCGTTCTCCCTGCGTTGCCATCCCTCGGTGCCAAGGGTGCAGACCTCGACGGGACGGGTTGTGCTTGATTCGGGTCCTGGAACGTGTCAGGTTGGCCTGGCCCATTCAACTGGCTGCGAGGACACGATGAAACGGGGGACCCTCATGACCATGGTGATCATCCTGGCCGCGTTTGCGTTGTGCTGCGTGGGGGTGGTGACGCTCGGCGCCGTCCGTTGGCATGCGTCCACGGCGGCCACGCGGGAAAAACTGGATGCCGGCCGGGTGGTGCTGTCCCGCGGTCCGTTCCGCTCCGCCGACCTCGAGGGCCTTCCTGCCCCGGTCCGGCGTTACCTCCGGGCGGTTCTGCCCGAAGGCCGGCCCATGATTCAGGCGGTGCAGCTCCGTCACCTCGGCACGTTCAACATGAGCGAGACCGGGGAGCAGTGGAAGCCTTTCGTCTCGACCCAGCATGTGGTGCTGGCGCGCCCCGGTTTCGACTGGGACGGGCGGATTGCGATGGCCCCCGGGTTGCCTGTGCGGGTGCGGGATGCCTATGTGGCCGGGGAGGGCATGCTGCATGCCACCCTGTTCGGGCTGATCTCGGTGGCTGAGTTGCGGGGAACCCGGGAAATGGCGGAAGGAGAACTGATGCGGTTTCTGGCCGAATCCGCCTGGTACCCCACGGTGCTTCTTCCCGGCCACGGCGTGACCTGGGAAGCGGTGGACGATTCCCGTGCCCGGGCCACCCTCCGGGACGGGGACATTGCCGTGACCCTGGAGTTCCGGTTCGGAGAGGACGCATTGATCGCATCGGTCCGGGCCGACGCGCGGCCCCGGTCCGTGAACGGAGCATTGATACCCACACCCTGGGAAGGAACATGGGGGCGCCACGAACGGCGCCAGGGAATCCTGGTTCCGATCGAGGGCGAGGTCGCCTGGCTGCTCCCCGAAGGCGCCCGCCCCTACTGGCGCGGCCGGCTCGAGGCCCTTTCTTACGATCCCGCCTCCTGATTTCCGTGGACATCGCCGGCTCCACCGGACGGCGCTCCGGAATCGCCGAAAGCACGTCCCTCGTGCGACCCATCCCGTTCCCCGCCGCCGCAGAAAAAGAAAATTCAAAAAATGCACATCGCCTCATGTCAGATGGCCCCGGTCCTTCGACTATTCAACATGCGACAGTCGCAGGAGCACGCACCCCAAGGAGGTTGACATGAGCAAGCATCGCCTTTCCCGTACGGTCGAACGTATCACCCCATCCGCCTTGCCCTGGCTCGTGGCCGGTTGCATCGGAATCGGCTTTGCCGGATGCATGGATTCGTGCAGTGACGTCAGTCAGGAGGATCTGCCCGGCATTCAGTTCCTCGTCGGAGCGATGGCAAACGAGGACAAGCTCGAACTCGTTGCCTCCGACATCGAGGGACCCACGCTTCGGTTCGATTTCGATGGAAACGAGTTCGACCTGGACGATTCGAATCTGGAGGCCGTGCTCGGGTTCGGGTCGAGCCCCGATGAGGGGATGATTCCGGAGATTTTCGAGGACCTGACCGGAGGAGTTGAGTTCGATCTTCTGGACGAGCAGTTGCAAAACGTGCAGACGAGACTCGAGGAAGCGTTCGGGAGCGGCGGATCGGTGGAAACCATGCTCAACGACAAGCTCATCCCGAAGCTGACAGCGAAGTTTCCGGAGGGCTCGGAGGACGAGTGTGAAGGATTCAAGCTGGACCAGGTGGACAAGATCACGTTCGAGATACAGTCGGCGGCATTCGCGCCCACGGCGCGCGGACTGGGTCTGACCCTGGTGCTGGGCAACCCCACCGTGCAGGTGGACCAGGCCCGGATCTGGCTCTCCGGCCTCTGGTGCGGTGTGCCGGTGCTCGACGACCTGACCGTCACCTTCCCGGACGCCCGCATCGAGATCCTGATCGATTTCCAGTTCCTCACCGGGTTCGAGCCGTTCGATCTGCCCTGGCCCGATGGATGCGCCGGAGCCTGGTTCGAGCACTACTACTACCCCGATGGGTTGCCCGATGAGTACTACGACATCGAGCGCGGTGTGAGCTACTCCATGGTCGAGGTGGTCCAGACCATCACTGCGGAGATGGGAGAGCCCGAAATCACCGGCGTCGCGGACGACATCATGGAGCAGTTGGCCACATGGATCTTCACCGGTTTGCTGTCCGGCCTGTGGAATCCGATCATTCCCGCCACCGTGGACGTACTCCCCGCCGACTTCGGCAGCATGGCATTTTCCCTCGGCACCCTGCCGCTGCACGCAGACGATTGGAGTTGGGTCATCCAGGACCTGCATGTGGTCTCCGGTGATTCCTGGTGGCTGAGCCTGGACTACATTCGGGACATGGACTGGGATGACGACGACCTCGTGGTCGGACTCGACAACTGCCCGGACGACCCCAATCCGGACCAGGCAGACGCCGACATGGACGGGGTCGGGGATGTGTGTGACCCTGAATGGAGCCTCCCGACCGCGGAGGGCGCCCCCGTTCCCATCTTGATTGACGCGGAAAGTTACTGCGATGAGCCGGAGTCCACTACTCCCCTCGAGACCACCGGGCCGGACATGGTGGACCCCGCGGTCGAAGAGGCCCAGCTCCAGGCCGCCCAGGACATGTTCCTCGAGATGCGGGCCGAACTCGAGAACCTCCATTTCGACTGGAGCTGGATCGTCATCGACGATGGGCCGATGGATGAGCCCCTGTACCTCTCCTTCGATGAGGTCATCCGATCCGTGGGCGAGGACTGGCTTTCCCCGGAACTGTGGCAGGACCTCAACGGACTGGAAGGCACCGGCGCCATGTTCGTGGAGTTCGTGCACGGCGGTGACGCCATCATGCCGGAATCGAGCCTGCTGGTCGAGGACACCACCGGAACCCTGGTCACCGCAGAGACCATGGTCGGAGCCGTCGAGACCGACTCGAGTATGGTCCAGCCCATGACGGAGACCCAGTCGGACCCGGTCGACCAGGTGAACACCGACTCCGCCGCTCCCCAAGCCA
>CAYQMG010000118.1:0-160056 GCA_964418585.1 uncultured Gammaproteobacteria bacterium
GCCTGCTCGATCCAGGGCTCCGGAATGATCAGCCACTGCTCCACCGTGGCAAAATAAGAACCCACCGCGATCCCGGCGGTCACCAACAGCTTGAGCCCAATCCCGGCGATCTCCCCCACCGTGAGCTTCCGCTTCTTGACCTTCTTCTTCTTTTTCTTCTTCGACGAAGCCGGAGCCTCCTGGGCCGGCGGCTCCACCGGCTCCTCGACTCGAGGCCCCAGTGGAAGCCCCACAGCCCCCCCCTTCATCCGCGTCCCGTCGAACAGCCGGGAAAACTGCGGGTGCTCGTGAAACGGTTTCCACTGGCCCCCGACCTTGGACACCTCATCGTCCGGATCGATCTTGTAGGCAGCGATCCAGGCTTGCAATGTTTCCAGGTCGAACGGTCCGTAGATCTCACCGGCGGATTTTCGAACCATCCAGTCCTTGCTCTGCTCGACCCGCTCCTCGCCTTGCTGACAGTCGGGACAGATGGGGATGGCCTGGTCCGGGTCGTGGGCCATTTTTCGCCCACAATTGAAGCACTGGGCGTAGGTGACCTCTTCGTCGCCAAACAGGCTCCCGTGTTCGACCGGGACCGGGTTGGGGAAGTCGCAGTGGGGACACTTGGCGAACGGGACCGCGTCGCCCACTGCCGAGGGTTCGTAGTAGAAGTCGGAATGGCAGTTCTCACACGACAGCTTCATCTGCTCCAGCCAGCCTCCAAAGTCTGTCCGCGGTCCAACGTTCCCTCATGGCGGCCGAGGGGGCGCGATGGCGGAACGTGGTCATGGCCCGGTTTTCCCGTTTTCGGAGCTGCTCGAGGCTCGGGGTGCCTCTCGCAGGATACCATAATCCACCACCTCGAGAATCTCGATGTTGATCACCGGCCCGACGATCCAGGCCTTTGCCCCGGTCTGGCGTCTCAACGTGGTCACGGCCCGGCCTCTCAACTCGACTGCCGTGCCTGTCTCCTCCTCGATGAGGAGGAGTCGGGTTCCGTCCCAGTAGAGTTTTCCCACGTGAGGCGGGACGCCTTTTCCAGCGTCGAGGAGTCGGTACGCGGTCACGTTCAACCGTTGGCGCTCGCCGTGCCCTCGAAGGCGACCCTCCACGCGAACCATGGCGCCGGGAACATGGGCCAGTTCGGAGGCCAGGTCGCCCTGGAGCGGGACCTCGTCCCCGGTATTCGTTTCCAGAACCACCGTGTGGCCGGTGGCTTGAGGTCCGGCCACGATCCCAGCCAGATAGGCGGAATGGCCACACGCTCCGAAAAGGGCCGGTATCAGCCCGCCGACCAGGCCGCCCAGGCAAAGTGCCGTCAATCGAGACACGTCTCGTCACTCCAGAAAAAGCCCGGACGCGCGTTCGGGCCCCGCTGGACGAGAAAACTGGTCGCAAAGGGCTCCTTGCGCCCGTCGAAGTACCGTTGAATGATCCGGGAGCGTTCCTCGAGCCCCCGTTTGATTGCTTCCACTTCCCGTTTCATGGCGAGCAAGGTTCGCGGGGTGCGCGAACGGGGGTTCTGGAACCGGCACAGAGCCTCCCCTTTTTTTCGTACCAGGTAGACGCCCACCAGCCGGACCTGCTTGAGCCTTCTCGAGTCGTCGTCGGCGAAAAACTCGGGCGGATGAGCGTTTTCCACCCAACGACGCAGTACCTGCTTGAGGTCGGCGTCATCGAGCAGGCCGAGTTTTCCGGCGTGTTCCCGGAGCACGCCGTTGCCCTGTCGAGCGCACTGGGTCACCAGTTGACGATACAGTCGACCCATGACGGCCATTCGGTCGACCAGACGGCCCTCGATCCGGGCGATGCGCCCCACGGCCAGAAGTTTCTCGCCCTCCAATCCACGAAGGCCAGGCAGGACGGCGGCGAACGCCCTCGAAACATCTTCGTCCGGCAATCCGTAGGAATTGGGCAACGCCTGCCTTGAGCCGTTTCCATCGCCGAGCCAACCGAGTTCTATCTCGGAGACCCCTTCTTGCGGGGTTCCTTCCTCAGAGGTGGAACCCCACGGGGGGTCCACTTTCAATTCCAGCGTCCCCCCTCGCATCATGCCGTCGAACCGTTCGCCGATTCGCGCCGGAAGATAGGGGGGTGGTTCATCCGACAGCCGCTCCTGCTCCAGCGCGGCGATCAGAAGATCGAGGCTGCTCCTCCCGCCGGTTGGAGTCGGCGTGGACTCCCGCACGGGTTGCGCAGACTTCAGGACCTTGTCGCGGTCCACTGTCGCGCCTTCTCCAGACTCGGACTCGAGAGGTAGTCGCACCGGACGCACAGGCACTCGAGCGTCGGTCTCCTCCCTGAGCATCTCCGGGCCGAGCTGAACGGTTCCGACTCGCGGATGACGCCGGGTGCTCATCAACTGCTCGTACTGTTTCCGGATTTCCGCCACGTCGACGCTTGGCATGGTGCGGGTGGCGAAGTTGCCGGTCTCGCCGCTCGTGGGCTTTGGCGCGGCAGACGGCTTGCCCCTCTTTTCCGGGGTTGCCATTGTGCCTCCAGGGCGTGGGCCGACAGGTCAAGGAAGAATTGGCGGCGGAAGCTCGAACCGAACCACCTCCGTCCCGGCCGTCCCTCCACTCGAACGTTGTTGCGACACGATCGGATAGCCGAGGGCTATCTCCTCCGCGCCCTCGGCCACCTTGCCCGGGGCGAGGATCACCTGAAACACACCATTGTGCGACACGGTCCCCCCCGTCGACAGAAGCCGATAGGTGAGTTCTGCCGTGTTCTCCCCCTTGCGCAGATCAGAGGTCACCTCGATCACCTTTGCCTCACCGGAGACAAACGTGCCCAGAGACCGACCGTTGAGCTTCACTTCCACTGACCAACCGGACGGGCGGCCGTCCACATCCTGCACCACCAGCCAGTACCGGCCGGGAAGCGCCGCGTTCAAACCGGCCTGCGGATCCAGAATCCGCGGGTCCGCCGAACCTTCGACCGTGGTGCTGCCCGACCCCGCCTGCCCCCCCTGTCCGCTCCCCCCGGTCGGCGCTTTCAGGTCTTCTCGAGCAGAACCGGGCCCGGTCGAAATGTGCACTGCACCGTCCGCGGACACCGTGACATCGACCCCGGTATACTTGACCCCGGCGCCTGGCTCGAGCGGCAATCCATCCACGAAAACCCGCACGGGCGAGCAGGGCTCCGCCCCCTCTGCAACGCCGGCGACTCCGGGAAACACCAGGAGCAGCGCGAGAAGCAGAATCCAGCGCAGCACGCCGGAAACCCGCCGCGCCCCCTTCCGGTGCCCGCCTGCATACCCGTTCCAATCGCTCAAAGCCTCGCCGGCCCGCCTCCACATCGCACGGCGGCCGACCCTGAATGGAACGCTCCGGCCCATGTCCCCTCCCATCGCCTCCGCTTCCTTGCCTGCCTGCGGCCGACCTCCCGCGGCCCCTCCTGTGCGTCGCCCAGGGGAAACGGCCGCCCTCGCCCCAAACCGTCATGCGTCGATCAGTATCACCGATTGCCAACATGGCGTCAACCAATCCCTGCCTGGATGAAAAACCGGAGAGCACAACCGCACGACCCACCTTCACCCCCTTTGCACCGCCTGTTCTCCTTGGGAGCCCACATGCCTGCCACCGCCTCGGCCACGCCGTCTGACGCCCCGTCACCCCTTCCTCGGCTCAGTGGCTGCCCGCCCGCCAACCGGTCGGTCTCCATGCGTTTCCTGGCGCGGGCACAGCAGATCAAGGTGACCCAGTCCCCAAAAATTCGGGCTCGAGAAGGATTTGATTCGGGGAGAAAGGTTCGGGATTCCGGACAGTTCAGGTCGTGGACCGGTTAGGCAAACAAGTGGGTTTCATTGATGGGACAAAAAAGTTCAAACAGGCACTTGAAAGGTTGAATTGGATTCGCTACAATCCTTCAGTCAGTTTTGGCGGCGCGATTTGCACGCCACGAAAACGGATCATGGCCCCTGGGCACACGCCATCTCGTTCTTCGTGCGCGGAGAAACATTTCACACCAGGAGCAGACCTGGAGGCACAGACCCGAGAACGGACGTTCCGACCATGCCGGCTCTCGCGTTCGATTCGGTAGCCCGGTTGGGAACGAGCGCATGGAGGAACTTGCACGCGTCACCAGGAACAATGACGGAGGAGACGCAAGGTGACAGCGTTCGACGCGGCCAGATTCGAATTGGGAGCGGGCAGGAAACGGCCCCCGTACCGTCCCCGGGCAATCCGTTGCGAGCAATGCGGTGCGGGCATCGATATCAAGGATGAGCGCGCGGAACTGGTGGTGTGTTCCCACTGTGGCGCCCACCTGAAGCTGTCTCGAGCTGAAGTGGCGTTGCTGGAGAATGTCTCGTCCAGGCCCTGGAGTTTTCCGCTTCGAGTGGGAGACAGCTTTCGTTTCGAGGGAATCCGCTACGAGGTCGTCGCGCGGATGGCCTTCATCGAGGACGGAGACCCGGCCGAGGTGACGCGCCAGTACCTGCTCTATCATCCCTGCCGGGGGACCTGGTGGCTGGACGAGTACGACGGGGACTATTCAATCTCCCGTTCCACCCACCTGATGCCGACCACCGAAGCAGACCCGGAGCAGATGGAGCCGCACGACACCATCGAGACCCATGACGGCACCCGTTGGGTCTGTCAGGATTCCGGGTGCTACGAACTGGTCTACGTGGATGGCGCCCTGCCCTGGGTCGCCCGTCCAGGGGATCGGAGCGCCTACGCGGAATTTGAAGAGAGGGGAGGAAACCGGCAATACGAAATCCAGCGGATAGCCAACGAACTCGAGTTTGGCATTGGCCGGTCGTTGTCCCCGGCGGAGGTTGCCGAAGCGACCCGCGAGAACGAGAGGGGCGCCAGAACGCAGGAGCCCAGAGAAAGGAAGGGCGCCGGCACGAAGGAGGCCCGAAGGAAGGGGACCCAAAAAAAGGAGGGCGCCAGGAAGAAAAAGGACGCGGGGAGGCGGCAGGCAGGGCGGGCAGCCGCGCCGGTGGACCCGACGGAAGATGAACTCAAGGCCAAGTGGATGGCGTTGGACAGGCAGGCGCAGTCTTACAAGCTGGCGATCGCTGTTGCGGTGGTGTGCATAGGGATCAACATGGGCTTTCTCGACTGGAGTCTGGATAGCGGCACCAAGGTGGTTGAAGAGTACATTTCAGCGACCACAATGGCGGAGCAGGCGATGACCTGGTCGTTCCCGGTGGCCGATCCCGGGAACGTTATTCTGATCCAGATGAGCGTGCCGAAAGAGTGGCCCTACGTGGACCTGGCGTTGTTCGATACCCGGAACCGAGTGATTCACAGTGCCCGATACCAGACGTTTCCATCCATTCCGGAGGTCAGGGATACCGGATGGGAAGTGGACCGGTTCCTGAGCGCCTACATTTGGCTTCCCTCCGCAGGGAAGTACCGAATGAAACTGGGGGTTCCCCAGTCTTCCCGGGACGGAAGCGCGTTGGACTTGATCAACTTTCCGGTTCACATATCCGTCCACGACGGCGTGTTGGCCCCCTACGCAGCGGTCGCAGGAATGTTGTTGGGAGGCACCCTGTTCGTGGTGCTGCTTCTCGGCCTGAGAAAGGTTCAATGGGAGAAAGAAACCTTCTGACGCAACGAAATATCCAAGGAGATATCCTCCGTGTTGCAGGTCTTCGAGGGTGTGGGCAAGCCCCCCCATGAACAGCGTCCTCGAGGGCGTTCGGTGAAGAGGCGCATGCCCTGGGTATCCGGAAACGCGAGCAAGGTCCGCTCGAGGATCGGTATGGCAAGGAGTTGCAACTGATGAAAGATTTTCCAAGGTTTGTCGCCATCGTACTGCTGCTCGGCACCAGCGGCGCCGGGGCGGGGACGGCCATGAATTTCGGAGCCCCGAAGGCGAATCTACTTTCCGCGCTCGATCGGGGCGCCACGTACCACAGGTACGGGGGTGGGGAGTCCACGGGTTCGAGTTCGTCTGGCTCAGGGGCCGGGGCGGGTGTCAGTGTGCGGCAGGGGAGCAGGGGGTACTACTCGGGCGGTTCTTCCTCCTACTCCTCATGGGGGGGCGGGGGCTACAGTTCCCGGTCCCATCTGGGTGGGGGGTTCAGCGGAGGGAAATGACCGCGCCGCCTCGTCGGAGCGGGGAGTGGAGGGCAAGATGGAAACGGAAGGTCATCTGACCCAGTTGCTACTGACCGTTGTTTACGCGGTGTTGGGCGTAGGCGTTTTTGGACTTGCCTACGTGACGTTCGACAAGCTCATGCCCTTTTCGGTACACAAGGAGATCGAGGAGGATCAAAACACCGCGTTGGGCGTTGTACTCGGCTCCGTGGTACTGGGGCTGTCCATCATCATCGCCGCCGCCATGACGTGAGCGGTGTGCCGCGTGTCCACGATGGGCCTGGAGCCGTCCGCCTGGCCCCAAGGGACACGAGCGTGCAGGTCACAAACACGTTTACCAGGATGGAGACCCATGCGGCCCAAGGAAATTCAGTGTCCTTCGTGCGGTGCAGTTCATCCCGTGTGGAATCCCGGGATCATGATGGTGGTTTGTGAATACTGTGGCAACGCGGTCTACTGGGACGAAGACCAGATTCGGAATGCGGGGAAGCAATCCATTCTCCCCGAAGGTTTTTCCAGGCTGTACCGCGGGGCCACGGGCGAGTTGTCCGGCCGGCGCTTCGTGGTACTCGGCCGCGTCCGCTACAGTTTCGGCCATGGTTTCTGGGATGAGTGGTTCCTCGAGTACGCCGACGGCACGACGGCCTGGTTGACGGAGGACAACCACGAACTCGCGTTGGAGACGCTCCTCGAGAGCACGCCTGTGCCTCCGTTCGCCTCGTTGTACCCGGGGGCCCGCCTGACGATCGAGGGTGAGACGTTCGTGGTCGAGGAAGTTGGGGAGGCGGAGTGCCTGGGGATGGAAGGGGATCTTCTCCACCCCGTGCTGACGGGTGAGCGTTACCGCTATGCCGATGCATCGAGCCCGGACGGTCGTCATACCCTGGGGATCGAGTATGACGAGACGCCGCCCACGGTGTACAAGGGGGCCTGGATCTCTCACACAGCGCTCAAGATGGACGAAGAAGGAGACGACTGGTGACCGCGTTCGATCCCTCCAGATTCGCCCTGAACGCCGGTCGAACTCGCCCGCGGTATCGTCCACAGGTCATTCGGTGCGTACGGTGCGGCGCCGGGGTCGACGTGAAGGACGAGCGTGCGAAGATGGTCGTGTGCGGCCATTGCGATGCCCATCTCGAGTTGCAACCGGGCAACATTGCACAGGTGCTCGAGGGGGCCGTGGCTCAGTGGAACTTTCCTCTCGAAATCGGTGATTCTTTCCGCCTGGACGGTATCCGGTACGAGGTGATCGCCCGGATGGCCTTTATCGAGAACCGGGACTCTTCCGATGTGACCCGACAGTATCTCCTGTACCACCCCTGCCGAGGGACGTTGTGGCTGGACGAGTACATGGGAGCCTATTCCATTTCTCGTACCACCCATCTCATGCCCAGATTTGAGGGAGACATCCTCAAGGTCTGGACCGGCAGGCGAATCGAGACCTTCGATGGGACCCGGTGGATCTGCAATGGATCGGGCAGGTACGAACTCGTCCACGTGGATGGTGCCCTGCCCTGGGTCGCCCGTCCTGGAGACAAGTCCGAGTATGTGGAGTTTCTGGCCGAGAAAGGAGATCGGCAATACGAGGTCCAGCGGGTCGCCGGTGAACTCGAGTTCGGGTTGGGGAGGCCCCTGTCACCGCAAGAGGTTGCCAGGGCCACCCAAAAAGAGGTAGCCAAGCTCGACGCGAGAAGGCACCCATGGGTGCAGCCCGCGTTCGTCACCCGGGCGACCCTGTACTCACTTCTCTTGACTGCGCTGTTTCTTGCAATCAACTGGATATTTCTCTTGTGGACGTGGATCGCCGGAAAGACTGTGCTCTCCGCAGACGTCCCGGCGGGGGCGCTGAATGGGGAGACGTTCACGCCGCCGTTCTCCGTGGTTGAGCCGGGCGACATCCTGGCCATCCGGATCAAGGTGCCGGACCTGGACAATGCCTGGCTGGACATCGATGGAGCCTTGGTCAACGCCGACGACCAGGTGATCCACGTTTTCTCCGACGAAATCTTTTACTACCACGGTTGGGAAGACGGCTGGCTGTGGAGCGAGGGGGAGCGTGACAAGTCCTTCTATTTCAAGCTGCCACAGGCGGGCACCTATCGCCTGTTGCTCCATGCAGTCTCTGGAGAAGGGGAGTGCCCGGAATCGGATGAGAACAACTACGACATCCATGTCCGGGTCAAGTACGGCGCCAAGGCGCCGCACGCTGCCAATGCCGGCATACGACTGTGTGGGATCATGGGAATCCTGGTGCTCTTCCTCCAGGGCGTCCTGTTGTTCCGCAGCGATTGAAGCATGTGCCACGGGCGACCGGCCGTCCCCGCCTGTCGTCCCACGCCCCCGCGACGAAGGAGGCGCGCAATGATGAAGGTGCTCCCGACTGTGGTGGGGTTTGTCCTGTTTCTCGGAACCATCCATGCCGGCATGGGCACGATTCGAGACCGGGGAGTTCAACTGCCCGCATTCGCGAAGGGAATCAGCCTCCGACAAGAGAGCGTACCGCTTCGTTCCGGCAGTTTTTTCGACTGGTACTTCGAAACCTATGCCGTGACCTATCATGCCCGTTCTCACCGAGGGGGGGGAATCAGAGCTGGAAAATAGCCTCGCGCCCACGACGGCGCAATGAGGCGGCGCGACAATCGGAGGGCAATATGGAATTGAAGATCCACTTGATTCAACTGTTACTGACCCTGATCTATGCCGTGACAGGTCTGGGTATCTTTGCACTGGCCTATCTCCTGTTCGAGAAACTCATGCCGTTCTCCGTCCGCAAGGAGATCGAAGTCGACCAGAACACGGCCCTTGGTGTCGTGCTCGGCTCGGTGATCCTCGGCCTGTCCATCATCATTGCTGCTGCGATCACGTGACTGTGAAACGAATCTCCGCGGGGTCCGCCCCGTTCGCACGGAAATTTGTGCTGCTCGGGTCGGTCTTCGTCGTGGCCGGATGCGGCCTGGTGTATGAACTGGTCGCCGGCGCGATCTCGAGCTACTTGATGGGTGACGCAGTCACCCAGTTCTCCCTGGTCATCGGGGTCTTCCTGTGTGCCATGGGCGTGGGCTCCTACCTCGCACGCTTCGTGCGCACACGACTCGTCGAGACCTTCATCGAGTTCGAGATCTGGATCGGCCTCCTCGGGGGTGGCAGCTCGATCGCCATCTTCGCCGTGAGTGCCCTGGCCTCCCCCATCCTCCCCGTGTTCTTCTACGTCCTTTGCGCCGCGATCGGCATCCTGGTCGGGATGGAAATTCCGCTCCTGGTGCGGATCATCCAGGCCGAGGAAGGCGTCTCCACGGCCTTGAGCAATGTGCTCGCACTCGACTACGCTGGAGCACTGGCCGGTTCCATCCTCTTTCCGCTCGTGGTCCTACCCTACCTCGGACTCAGCCGTTCCTCCGTGGTCTACGGTATCATGAATCTCGGCGTGGCTGCGGTCGGCCTCCGCCTCCTCCCGGGCCCACAAAAACGCCTGCGCCGCCAGGTCGTTGCAGCCGCCGTGATACTGCTCGGCATGCTGATCGCTTCCACTCACCTCGTCAGCATGTTCGAGGACATGCTCTATCAGGACCGGGTGATTTATGCCTCGAGTTCGAGATATCAGCGCATCGTGCTGACCCGTTGGCGTGACGACATTCGGTTGTTCCTCAACGGGAATCTCCAATTCTCCTCCGTCGACGAGGCCCGCTACCACGAATCCCTGGTCATCCCCGCCATGGAAGCGGCTCGAGCCCCCCGTCGAGTGCTCGTCCTTGGCGGCGGAGACGGCATGGCGGTGCGGGAAGTGCTCAAATACCCCTCCGTGAAAACGGTCACCCTGGTGGACATCGACCCGCAGGTGGTCCAACTGGCCAGGAACCGACCCGAGTTCTTGCACCTGAACCAGGGCGCGCTCAACGACCCTCGAGTGCAGGTGCATGTGATGGACGCTTTCAAGTTCCTGGAAACCAACCGAGACTACTACGATGTGATCATCTGCGACCTGCCTGACCCCAACTGCGAGTCCCTCGCCAAGCTCTATTCGACCGCATTCTATGCCCTCTGCGCCAGACGCCTGTCCCGCCAAGGCGTGCTGGTCACCCAGGCCACTTCGCCGTTCTATGCCACCTCCGCGTTCTGGTGCATACTCAAGACCATCAAGCAGGCGGTAAGACCCCTCGACGACATCGACGCCGGACTCAAGCCGGTTCCCTATCACGTGAACGTCCCGTCGTTCGGCGAGTGGGGATTCGTTCTCGCTGCTCGCCGGCGGCTCGATCCGTCCATCCTGGTCCCCACGGTGCCCACACGATTCCTGACAACGGACGTACTCCAGGCAATGTTCGTCTTCGGCAAGGACCTCCTCCCGCAAAAGGAAATCGTGCCGAACCGGCTTGATGACCCGATCCTGTTCCGCTACTACCAGCAAGGCTGGCAACACTTCAACCAGTAATGTCGTGATGGATGCTTGGCCCCATCCGCCTGGGTGGTGTCTCACGGTGTGAAGAGACCCGCACTGCAACCCAGACGACCTCCTTCTGCGGTGCAGGTCCGAGTCTCACCCGGGCAAGGGTCATCCCGAAGCGCAGCGATGGGGTCAAGAATGAGCGGATCGTGTCCACGGGCTGGCCAGAGACCTCTGTCTGCAGTTGCTACCAGGTGAGACATTCCAACGTCGCGGTGCCGGAGCCCTGTTGCAATGGTCGCGATCCCCGGGCAGGAACTGGTCTCCCGGGGAAATTGCAGAGCGCAAACGCCCGAGAAAACCAATGGACGAACCCCAGGATGGCGAGGTGGGAAGAGAGGGAATGGTGGAGGCGCCGGGAGTCGAACCCGGGTCCGGAAAACCTCGGCTCGAGGTGTCTACGTGCGTAGCCGTCTGTTTTGATTTGGCTTACGGGACTCCCAGCGGCAGGATTCCCGCTCGCGAGTGGGATTGCTTCTGGCCGTTCGAGGTCACCCACGAAACCCCGAGGGCAAACAGGCTGCTGACAACATGCCCGCTCGGCCCCGCAGCCTGAACCGAACGAACAGCCTAGGCTACTGCCTGGGCGTAGTAGTCGTTGTTGTTGGCGACTGTAGTTCGAGCCTGTTTTACGAGGTGGCCCACCTCAGCACGCTGCCCCGACCTACCGGTTCCCCGTCGAAGCCACATCGCCCCCGCAGAGTCTGGGTCGGTCGCCAGGAAAGGTACGACGGAGCACTCGCCTGTTTCGCTTGTGTGCCCCTCCCAACTTTCCCTGGTCACGCATCACATCATAGTCGCCCCCGGCCGGTCCGTCAAGGACAACGGCCGTGGCCGCCGCGTTCGCTTTGCCGTTGCCTCGATGGCCTCGATCCGTGTACCCTGTTTCCGATGCCACGAGCGACACCAGGGAAACGACGACAGGAGTCAATGATGAGAGTCCTGGCAACAACGGTTGCTCCCGTCCTGGTACTGTCATACCTGTTCTCCGCGTGCGCCGGGACACCCGCGAGCGGGGACGACGACATGACCACGGAAGTCACGCCGAGCCCCGGGACCCCGACGCCCTCGCCCACGCCGACCTTGGCCCCCACATCCTCGCCGACCCCGGAACCCACCCCTGTGCCGGTGCTGCGTATCATCTCGAGTCTGCCGGGTCAAGGCGCCATGGCGGTGCCTCGAGATACGGCGTTCAGCTTCCTGTTCAGTGCACCGGTCACGGCGGATTTGGCCGTTTTCGAGACAACGGTGACGGCGGCAGACGGCGAGACGTGGGTGTTGGAGCACCCGAGCCTGAGCGAGGACGGCCGAACGCTCACGTATCCGCCGGTGGGCCTGGCCAGGGACACGGACTATGTGCTGGCCACCACCATGCAGGCGTCGAGCGCCCAGGTGGCCCAACCTGAATCGTGGCCCCTGTCCCTGGAAGCTTACTTCACCACCCGGGTTCCGTGTGGGATTGCTTTCAACATCGCCAACGGTGTCATGCTGGAGCAGCTAGGAGGGAACGAGGACCTGCTGGGATTGCTCAACGACGCGCTTTCCGCAGCTTACCTGAACCCGGTCGCTCTGATGTTCGTCGACACCTATGCGGACCTGGAGCTTCCCCTCCTGTCGGTGGACATTGCGTCGGGCCTGGCCTACTACTCGGACGTGCCCGGTGAAGAAGGTTTGTTCGTGGTGGACGACACGTTCGGCTTTCCGGTCTCCATGACCGACTGTTCGGTGGCCGAGGACGGCGCACTTGCCTGTGGACCGCAGACCTTCGTGTTCCCGATACCCATCACCGACGCCACCATTCTCAACCTCTACATCTCGGACGCCACCATCACCGGGACTCTGGTGCCTTATCCCGGGGAAGGTCTGGATGAGCCGGACTACGTGTGGCTGGAAGACTTCCGTCTGGCAGGGGTGATCACCCAGGAGGACATCGACCGCATCGGCGAGGAGACAGGATTGTCCAAGGTGATCGATGCCCTGCTGGTGCTGGACCAGGATCTGGATGGGGACGGTGTCGAGGATGCCGCTTCCGCAGCCGCCACGTCCGAACCCTACTGGATCGAATTCACCCATTGCGATCCGTTCCAGGCCCAGGCAGGCGTCCGGTGATCCGGGCAGCCTTGCGGTCGAGGGGCCCGCCCCGGGACGCCGGCGCGCGAGTGACCTTTCGGCGTGAAGTGCTGTGGGTCTTGCCTCCCTGGACAGGGACCGGCGACCCCGGACGATTCGCATCAAGGACGACGCCTGCCCATGGCCATCCAGCCGAGCAAGAAACCAAGCACGGCACCGGCCAGGACAGCCACCGGGGGGATTCCCGTCCGTTCCGGAGGTGGTCCGATGGCGGACGGGGATGGCGGAGCGCAAGCCAGGCGTGCCCATCCAGGGGCCGAAATCCACGGTTCCTCTTTCTCACCAGAAGAAGCGATGGGGACGGGGCTGGATGCCTGCGCACCCGGGACCTCGAGGCTGCTGCCGGGGTCGGCAGGGCCACCCCCCTCGTCCGGAAGGAACGAAGCGGTGGTGCACACGGCTTCACCGCCCCCCTGTTTGACCAGGATGCTGACCGTGACCCGGTCCTGGATCACCACGCTGCGGGAGAGCCGCCCTTCCCGAAAGCATCCCTGGATGACTCGAGCCTGCGCAAAGGGGGAGAGTTCCATCAGGGCCTCGGTCATGGATGCCGCGGCTCGAGCCGACGATTTCCCCCCCTCCCCGTGTGCTCTCCCGGGGCACTCGAGTCGGGTTTCTTTCCTTCCGCCGACGACCACGAGGTCTCCGATGCCCCGGTCCCGCAAGGCGAGCGCCAGGCAATCCAGCCCTCGGGGCCGGGGGATGGCCAGGTCCACATCCCGGGCGATCCGTGCCAGGTAGGGTGCCTTTTCCCGTCCGGTCAGGGAGGCGATCATCTGGGTCAAGCCGATTCGCGAGATGAACCGGCGGCCCCCGAATGCACCTGAGAGGATGCCGGGATTCTCCTCCAGCACAGCAGCCACGTTCGCAGCTTCCTGCTCGATCGACTCGTAGCACCGTGCAGGTCCCTCGACGCTCTCGCACCCTTTTTCCCGTTTTCGTTCCAGCCGATATCTCCGGACGATCGCTGCATTGAGTCCTCCGATCCGACCCAGCTTTTTCTGATGAATCGCGAATTGGACCGGGGCGATGTCCGGTTGAAAGAGGATCACCTGGTCGAACATCGTCTCGAGGCGATCCAGGTCCACCTCTCCGCCGGGACCAACGGTCCGGTTCCGCCCCTCGGCCACCATGAGAAGTATCCGCGGCCTCCGGTGGGTGCGCACCGTCCCTTCGTCCTCGAGCAGGGAGAGCAGGGCCTGGAGGGCGTCATGCACGTTGACCCCCTGGAACAGCTTCCGTCGTCCTGGATAGGAGCAGGCCCGGTCCTGGGGAATTCGGGATAGCATCTCCTGCAATCCACCCACCTCACCCCGCCGTGCAAGGTAGTAGCCCCGATTGTACGGGCCATGGTGCACCGCAGTGACAGCCTGACCATCTCCAGCGCACATGCTGTAGGTGTAGAAGTAGTAATGGTGAGAACGGTGTCCCAATGTTCGCATCATCGCGGGCACCTCGGCCACGGCCTGGAGCAGGTCGTGGTGGGAATCGAGCATGGTGAGGTCCACCGGGACATAAAAATAGAGGTCGAGGGGAAGGTCGTCGGGCGCGGCCTCCCGGACCTGGCTGACCGGGAAGGATTTGGGGTCCCCCATGCCGGTCACCAGCACCTCCGAGGTCCCGGGCGCCAACGACGCGGTGAGGTGGTCCCGGGTACACCGGAGGGCGATTTGAACTGCGAGATCGTCCCCGATTTCGACCTGGCGATAATTCAGGATCTGGGCGGCGGCCGGATGAGGCGCCCAGACGGCCAGGGCGACGAAGGCCAGCACCCAGACGCCCGGTCCACCGCGACGCTCGCGTCCGAGTGCGCGGTACCAGCGCTCGGTCAACACGAACACGGACACCGCCCACAGGAGCAGGACCACGGCCATGTCGAACAGGATCTGGCGATTCTCCCGGGTGAGCGGGAACAGGCGCTCTGCACAGGAAGTACGGACCAAATCCGCAAGCGTCATGGTGCCTTTCTCCGCCCGGGTGGCCAGAAAAACCTGGAGCGGCTCATCCGAACAACGCCGCACCCCCCCGGTCCAGGCAGGATACCGCAAAGGGCCTTCCAGCGCATCCTCTGAACACGTTTCCAGTCCACGACGGCTGAGACGGGGACACGTGCGCCAGCAGTACTCGACATCGACGAGCAAAGGCCGGACCATGGCGCGGTCCACCAACAGAGCAGCCAGGTCCAGGTCCCGGTGAAGGAAGGCATGGCGCGAGGCGCACAAGAGGTCCTGTACCGCCTGTCGCTCCTTGTTTTGGCCTGCCACCTCCTGGTTGGCGCTGTGAGGTCCCCCGCTGCCGGTGGCGGACAGATAGGGGAACCCACGGACCTTGCCCAGTGGGAATTCCCGTGCCAGCCCCGGATCTGCGGCCAGGGCGTCCGCAGGCATGGGCTCCTCGGTAACCCGCACATCCAGTCGGGCGCGACGGTGCGCCTCGATCGCCTCGAACTGACTCGATCCCACCTGCTCGGCAATCAAGCCGATCGGGATCGGCGCGCCAAGGTCCTTGAGCGTCACCCACTTCCGTACCGCGTCCGAGGCATCCACGTTCTCCAGCTCTCCCACCGGAACGTACCAGGCACCGGCCTTGCGCTCGTCGCAATCCCACCAGTGGGTCGGATCCGTTACCTCACTCCGATCAAGGGTGCGAATTTCCAAACGGTTCGCATCAGCCCCGGTGTATCGAGACAGGAGCGCCGGGTCGAGACATCCTTGAATGAACGTCGGCGCGTACCAGGACCCGTACCGGCAGGGCGTCTTGGCCGCACTGCACCGGGCCTCACGCCATTCCTGCATGACCACCGCATTGTAGGCCCACCGGACCGGGGATAGCCCGGCAAGCCAGTCCACCGCACTCCCAAACGCCCGGGAAGCCGTTCCTCCTCCAGACGTGGTGATGTGCCCGAACGCACCGCTCAAGAAAATCTGCGCCACCACCACCAACGCGGCCACGAACGCCGATACCTGACCGCCTCCAGGAATGAACCCGCCCCCGCCCGAACGCTCGCCCCACCCCAGAAGCTGTCGCCGCCCCACCCAGAGCGATATCACCAACCCCTGGAGACAACCCACCATCGACACGTAGACCAGGAGAGGAACCAACACCGGTAGCCACGGCAGCCCCGAAAAGGTGGCCAGTCCGTCCGGCCACAGGGTGTGCAGCCCAACCGAGCCCTCGAGCCATACACCGACATGCCGAAGCCAGTGCAACGGCCCCAACCGGCCCGACAAGATCCACCAGACGGCAAACACCAGACCGGCAAATACCACCCCTTCCACCAGGCCGGGTACGAGACGAGACACGGCCACCAGAAACGGGTTCATCCCTCGCAAACAGCGCTGCCGTATCCGGTCTGCTTCGTGATCGACCCACAGTCGGGCCGAGTTCACGGTCGAAATGAACAGGGCTGCAACGAGCAAGGCCACCGAGGTACGTGTCACCGCGAACGGCAACCGGTCCGCGTCACCGAGGAAGTTGGTGACGAATACCAGCGAAATCAGGCCAAGCACGAGCAGCCAGTATTTCCAGAACTTCAGGTTGGAATGCAGGATGAACTCGTGACGAAGACCGGTCGCCACCTGGGCCGCCACCTGCGCCGCACGACCCTCCCGGGAACGCCTCCGGCTTCCACCTGCCGGTCCATCCCCACCCCACGCCACGGTGGCCCCCCGCCCGTCCACCCCATCGACATCACGGATCGACGCCCCCCCGCTCGACTCCCCAGCACCACTCCGGTCAGTGCCGGCACGCACCGTCTCCTTGAACGACTCCAGGTGCTCCAGCACATAGTGGACCGCCGGAGGACGCACCGGCTCCGACCCCACCTCACCCCCTGGAACAATGGAGCCGCCACGAAAGCCGCACCCTTGCCAAACCCGCTCCAGCCCCAACCGCCCCCCGGATACCGGCTCCACCCGCCTCCGCACTTCCCACAAAGCCCGAAACGCTTCGAGAAACGCCTCCCCGGACATGGCCACCGTCACGCCCTCGTTCCGTTCCACCACCCAGACCTGGGTGCAGTGCTCGATCCAACGATCGATGGGACGGTGCACCGTCATCAACACCGGCGCCACCTCCCGCGCGTAGTTCTGAAGCAGGTGAAACACCCAGTCCGCAGATCCGCTGTCAAGCTGACTCAGCGGCTCGTCCGCCGCAAGTACCGCAGGCTGCAAGGCCAGGTCCATCGCCAGAAGCAGCCGCCGCTTCTCCCCGCTGCTCAATCGCCCAGCCTTCCGGTCCCGAAGCAACGCATCGTCCAGCTTCACCAACGCCAGCGCTTCATCAGGCTCGAGCCCGGGATCGTGATCCAGTTGGCGCTGGTAGTAGACAACATTGTCAATGGTCCGCAGCCCGGCGTAGACCAGCTCGTTTTCCTGCGGCACCACCACCACAGGCTGCGCCGCGTCCCACAAGGGCCGATGGATGATCCAGTGGCCGTTCCGTGAGCGATTCGACCACCCCCACCGCCGACACGACGCCACCTCCGCCTCGAGCCGCTCCAACAAGGTGGTCTTGCCCGCACCACTGTCGCCCACAATGGCAACCAGATCCCCTGAACAGACCACGAGAGGCGAACCGGAAGGCCGGATCAGCGTGAGCCTCGGCTGGGTCCGGGTGTCAGGCATCCTGCACCTCGTGCCACACCCGCCCCGGTGGCCGCCCGGAGCCGACCCTGGCGAACTTGTGAGCCGTCGCGTCCTTCGTACTAGGGCATGACTTCATGTTGAAACGTGACCCCAATCCGTCCAAGCAGGGGCACCCCGATCTCCACGTCCTCCGTGATCCGGTAGCCTCGAAAATCACTGCCGGCCAGAAGCTTCGTGAAAAAATGTCCACTCCCGCCCACCGCTGTCTCGGTGAGCCCAACCCGCAACGGAAGGGAGGCTTCCCCGAATGGTGGAACCTGGACCTCCGAACTCGAGCCGGTCACCAGTTCCACGCGAAGGGGCGTCAATGGCACCCCGGCCTGAGTGAACCGTTCCGGACCCTCGATCCGAAGCCGGACCACCCGAACCGAGATTGTTCCAGGAAAGGGGTTGCGCACGCGAACCGGATAGACGATGGTTTCTCCGGCAAGAAGCTTTTCCCGCTCCGAAATCTCCAGGTGCGCAAGGTCGGCCAGGTCCACGTCCTCGAACATGGCCGCCGAGGTGTCTGCCGGCAACGGCGCCAGCTCGATCGGGACACCAAAACGCTGAGCCATGGACCCGGAGGCCTTCAGGTCGAGCGGTAAGATCTCGTCGATACGGGTCTGCGGGAGACCGTCCCCGCTCGCCGTGGCCCGTATCCGGAGACGGAGGGTACCGGCGGACGCGGCGAGCCGGTCGAGCACCGTGGGATCGCAGTCGCGCAGGCCCACCGTGCCCCGAATGCGCACCTCCTGCTGATGAGGCAGTCCTTTCAGTGAGATGTGTGGCAGACGAATCGTCAACCCTTTCTCAAGACCCTCGGTGTCGATGATCGCAGTGGCATCCGACAGGAGGAGGGACGACCCGACCGGATCACGAAGCATGACCACGGCATCGAACTCCAGAGTCTCCAGGTCGCGGAACGCCAGCTTGAGCGACCGGAATCCCCCGAACAGGCCGGCCCGCTCCTCGGGATCGTGCCATGGAAACACCGGCGGCTCGAGTTGCACCACGAAATCACGCTCCCTCGTCTGCCGCCCCACGGTGGCCCGGGCGTGTCCAATCAGGAACAGCTCCCCGGTGCGAAGTGCGTCCAGCATGTCCGGAACCCAGGAATGGCGGTCGATCCGCAAGGTATGCCGCATGGTGAGGGGCAGGGGCTTGCCATCCCGATCGAACCGGGCACCAGGAATGTAGAGGGGCGCCGCAGACCTTCCCGTCACGATCACCCGCGCGCCTTCAGGCGTGCGCTGCTCGATCAAGAGGTGCTCCAAATCCACCACCACCGGGCTCTTCCGGTCGTTCACAACCTCCAGAAGCACCACCAGGCCGGCACCGTCCGGATCGTCCGCCAGAGGAACCAGGTCCACCGGGCCGAGCAGGCGAATCATCGGTGCCTCTCCATCGCTCGAGACCATCACCGTGCGGGGAGCACATCCGGCCACGAGCAACAACCACATCAGCAGACCTGCCGGCACCCATGTCGGCGCCTTTTCTCGCCACGCCCCGGGGCGGTCGCCCCGCTCCCATGCCTGTTTTGCCATCGAACGATTCCTTCTCAAAAAGAACAGGCCGTTGCCACCCTCCGCTCCCACCCAAGAATGACAACGGCAACTCGATCCGACGCATCACATGGTACAATGCCACAAATCGGTTGGCAATCGGTAGCCGGCCGCCCGCTCCTGGAGCCAAGAGGATGCTCGATCCGCACACCGACGCCGAGGCCGGACGCCTCGCACGTCTCCTCCCCAAAAAGTATCGCGTCATCTCCACCCTGGGAAGCGGGGGGATGGGCGTCGTCTACCACGCCGTGAACGAGGATCTCGAAATCGACGTGGCCATCAAGATCATCCGTCCCAGGTATGTCCACGACGAGGTCTGGCTGGAACGGTTCAAGCAGGAAGCCCGCATCCTCACAACCCTTCGACACCCCCTGTGCGTCACCCTGCTCGACTACGGGCTGCTCGAGGGCGGCATCCCCTACCTCACCATGGACTACTGCCGGGGACAGACCCTCAAAGCGCTCATCGCGGACCAGGGAAAACTCGCGCCCACCAGGGCGGCGCACATCACCATGCAGGTGCTCGAGGTGCTCGAGGCGGCGCACCGCCTCCACATCGTCCACCGGGACATCAAGCCGGAGAATATCATGGTGGACGTGGCGGGTGGCGAAGACCGGATCAAGGTCATGGACTTCGGCATCGCCAAGCTGCTGGACCACGACGCCGCCCTCACCGCCTCCTCCCCGGTCGGAACCCCGCTCTACATGAGTCCAGAACGTATCCTCAACGAACCCTCCGTGGACGGCCGTGCCGACATCTACTCGGTCGGCGCCGTCCTCCATGAAATGCTCACCGGTGAACCTCCATTCGTCGCAAGAGGGGCCCGCGCCGTGATGGAACAACACCTGCGCGCTCGAGTCCCGGGGCTCGCATCCTCCGACCCGCTGGCCCTCACCCTCCATCGACTCGCGCGCCGCGCCATGCGGAAGAAACCCTCCCAGCGCTTCCCGACGGCCAAGGCTTTCCGTAGCGCCATCAAGGAAGCGCTCCTCCAGGCCGAGCAGTCCGCCCTGGGCGACACGTGGCCTCGAGTCCCAGGGGCCAAGTCCTTCGTCCCCGCCGGTAGATGGGCCATCGCCGCCACCATGGTCCTCGCCGCCATGGCTGCGCTGACCGCACGACACCTGTTCCCCGGACCGTGCTCCGGCACGGGACCTGTCGGCCCCACCCCCAGCAGCGTGCCGGCTCCCTCCAACGCCCCGTCCTCCAGGCCCCCCTCTCCCGCACCCACCCCCACCGCTCACCCGACACGCCCGGACGACACGGCATCGCTCGACCTCGAGCTGAACGAGCAGGACCTCTATCCTCACGGTCTGGACCACCTCCCCATCGCCGCATCCACCTTGCATGTCCATGGCCCTGGGCCCGGAAAGGAAAACGAAATCCGACTCGACGGACACCTCGTCGCCCATGCTGGAACCGAGATCGACCTCGCCCTTCCCATCGACGAGGGCACGCACCGACTTACCCTCATCGGACGCACCGGTCGCGCTTACCGCTCCCGCGAGATCTCCATCGTCGTCGACCGAACACCCCCCACATTCCCGTCCATCGAAATCGTCCGCCGCCCGGACGGCGCTGTTCAGATATCCGGTACGGTCACCGACACCGCTCCGGTCCGGCTCACCGCTGACAGGTCCCCTGTCCGCCTTCAGGAACTCCAACCTCACCCGGGCCACAGGCTCGAGGGGCTCGTCACCAACGCCTTCACCTTCATCGTCCACGACCCGCCCCAACACCTCCTGCTCGTCGCAACAGACGAGGCCGGCAACACCTCCACGCAAGATATCCTTCTGGCCCCCAGGTCCGATTCCCCACCTCCGACGGCCACTCCCACAGAACCCCGGTGATCCCACGTCTGGCCTCCTGACCGATACAGGCCGATTCCTGACCTTCACCCAGGCGTCCGATCACAGCAGCCACTCCGGGTTCGACTGCCCGTTTTCACGGAATGGTTGACAGTTGGCACAACCGGCCACATACTCCTGTTCCCAACTTCCAGGAGGACACCCGGTGACTCGCACCGAAACGATCGACTTCAAGAAACAGGCCCGCGTGCTCAAGGCCCTGGCCAACGAGACCCGGCTGCACATCGTCCACCTGCTCGCCGATGGAGAACGTTCTGTGGGATCGCTGACAGAATCTGTCGGCCTGGACCGTTCCACGGTGTCCAAGCACCTGGCCGTGCTCCGGGCACACGGAATCGTGGACGACCGACGGGAAGGCAACGTGGTCTACTATCGACTGCTCACCCCCTGCGTGCTCAGTTTCTTTACGTGCGCCTCCCAGGTGTTGGCGGACCGGGGCTGAAGGGGGACCTCTCTTTTTTTGCGAGAAAATGCCAACTTGACCAAGTCGCCATGAACTCCGGGAGGCCCATTGCCATGAAGGAACGAACCAAACTGCTGCTCATGCTGGGCGTGTTCCTCGTCTGCTGGTACCTGCCGGTGGACAGTTCGCGGTTCCAGTCTGCGGTCATGGAAGGTCTCCGACTGGTCCGCTGGTATGCACGGGAGCACGTGGTGTTGTGCCTGGTCCCGGCGTTTTTCATTGCCGGGGCGATCAGCGTATTCGTGAGTCGGGGTACGGTGATGAAGTACCTGGGGCCGACGGCGCGCAAGGTGGTGGCCTACCCTGTGGCTGCGGTATCCGGCAGTGTGTTGGCGGTGTGCTCCTGCACGGTACTGCCGTTGTTTGCGGGGATTCACCGGCGGGGAGCCGGGCTGGGGCCGGCGAGCACGTTCCTGTACGCCGGTCCGGCGATCAACGTGCTGGCGGTTATCCTGACGGCTCGAGTTCTGGGGATGGAGCTGGGGGTGGCCCGGGCTGTGGGAGCAGTGGTGTTCTCCGTGGTGGTGGGTCTATTGATGGAGGTGATTTTTCGTTCCGAAGAGGACGGCCGTTCTGGGGCCGGCCTGGTGGCGCCGGAGGAGGAATCGGAACGATCCTTGTGGCAGAACACGGTTTATTTTGGAGCGATGGTTGGGATTCTCGTGTTTGCCAACTGGGGCCGTCCGGCTGCTGGAGACGGCGGCGTGTGGGCTGTCATCCATGCTGAGCGCTGGGTGGTCACCGGTGGATTGGGGGGGGTGCTTGCCCTGGTTTTGTGGCGGTGGTTTACGCGGGAGGAACTTCTGGATTGGGCGGAGTCCAGTTGGACGTTTGCGAAGCAGATCTTGCCGTTGCTGCTGGCCGGTGTTCTGGTTGCAGGATTTTTGCTGGGGGGTCCTGGAGGGCGGGGCGGGGTGGTTCCCGGGGAGTGGGTGGCCCGAATGGTGGGGGGGAACTCGGTGCAGGCCAACCTGTTTGCGTCGGTGGCCGGGGCGCTGATGTACTTTGCCACGCTTACCGAGGTCCCGATTCTGGAAGGACTCATTCGTTCCGGCATGGGGAAAGGACCGGCCCTGGCGTTGCTGTTGGCAGGACCAGCGGTGTCATTGCCCAATTTGCTGGTCATCCGGAGCGTGATGGGGACGCGCAAGGCACTGGTGTTCGCCGGGTTGGTGGTGGTTCTGTCCACCGTGGCGGGCCTGGTCTACGGTGCCCTTGGTTGAGGCACCGGGCCTTGGGCGATGACGCATTCGAACGGGTGCAGCGAATGGGAACGGGGCGCCCGCGGAGTTTCGAGGACGAGGGAGGAACGCATGAAGATCGAAGTACTTGGGACGGGCTGTGCGAAATGCCGGAAGCTTCACGCCGAGGCTGAGAAGGCGGTGGCGTCGGCCGGTGTTTCTGCGGTGGTGGAAAAAGTGGAGGACCTGGAGGGAATCATGCGGTACGGGGTTGCGCTGACTCCTGCGCTGGTGATCGACGGGGAGGTGAAATCGGTGGGCACGGTTCCGCGCGCATCCCGGATCGAAGCCTGGATCCGGGCTGCCGCCGGTTCTGAGGGAAACAGGTAGGAGGAGGAATCAGGCGCCGCTCTCGAGGTATCATTCTCCCCTGGAGCCGGCTTCATGTCGGTCCCGCCGGGCCGCCGCTCAGTCGCCTTTTCCTGACGCGGGTGGTGAGTCGTCCACACGTTCGATGATGCCGAACCGGGCATTGACCTCGATCCAGGGCATGATGTGCCGATCCTTGGGGAAGTCGTAGATCGCCCGTTCGATGTCCCGCTCCGTGGTGATGAAGGCGGTTTCGTGGAGCAGAGGCGACCAGTGGTGAGTGGCCTGGGGGGTGGAACCCATGTCGCAGGCCTCCATCAACCGCGTGTACTCATTGACGACCAGGTTCGGATACCCCACCGAAGAAGGGAGCGTGACCTGAGTATCGTGCCGCTCCCCCGACACCTGGTGGGTGAGCACGTGACTGAGGAACTCGAGGGCCTCGGGCAGATACTCTTCTTCCACCACCCCGCGCACCGTGGAAGTGGGGACGTGGCCGAGGTACTGTCCATCGCGCGCCAGGCCGACACAGACCTCGTGTGAGACGGATTCGGCTCCGCCGAGCACGTGGACAAAGAACCTCGAGTCCAGAATGAGACGGATACCTTTGAGTGCCTGGTCGATGGCGGCAGCCGAGAAGAGGGCCTGATAGTGCTTGAGGAAGTACTCTCCCTCTTCCAGGGCGCGTTGGAGCTTGAAGTTGCTGCAGGTGCCGTGAGCGGAGCCGTTGTGTGCCCCAAACAGGAGGTTTCTGCACCGCAACCCCTTGAGAAGGGCTTGCTGTTCAGGCGTGCCGCCGCGGAGCATGCTCTCGGCCTTGAGTGCATTGGCACAGCCCTGGCTGTAACCCACGTATCCCCACGGCGTGGTCGTCTTGCGTATCGCCTCCTCCACCCGCCGGGCGTTGAACTCGAGCGACCGCATGGTCGGCGTGTCCGCCCGAATGGTCTTGATTCCCCGCTGCGCCTCGAGCCGCTCGAACGTCTCCTTGAGTTCCGACCCGGTAGCCCCTTCGGTGATGATGCCCATACAACTCACGATGGTGAAATCGTACCGGCCCGGTGGCGGTTCGATGAGGAGACGGATCAGCGGGTCCTTGCGGATCCGCTCCCGGTCTTCCTCGAAGTAGTAGAGCGCGTCCACGACGCCGTCAACGAGCGCCTGCTCGTTCTCGAACCGGTCGATACCGGTGCGCACATGGAGCCATTTCCGGACGTTGTCCACATCTTCCTGGTAGTTGCGCACGACCGAAAGGACGACCAGTGCCTCGTGGTTTCGTTCCCAGAACGACTTGAACCAGGGCGCATGGAATGCATATGGGTCTACCTTGAGCAATTCGGCGCAGGCGCGAAAAGCCCGCCGGTACAGGTCCCGTGCCCTCGCGTGCGGCCCGCGACGCCGCGGAGTGAAAATGCACGTGGCCCCGACCCGGTCTGCTGCGGCGATACGTTCCTGTGCACGCCGCACCAGCGTTTCGACACTCCCCGATGTTTCCGGAACAGCGGGTGGCTCGTGCCGGACCACTTGCACGTGTTCCTTGAGGGCCAGGTAGGGATTGGCATGAGCGATGATGGATTCCGCCACCCGGTAGACAGCCAGGAAGTAGCTTTCTCGAGCGTGCCGGCCTCCTGCCATGTAGTCGGCCCGCCGTGGCACGGGCACGCCGAGTCTTGCCGAGAAGAGGGCAGGGATGTCCAGGGGGTCCCGCATCTTGCCCTGATCCACCTCCAGCAAGGCCATGAGCACGCCGGCGAGGACTCGAGGGCTGCTCCTCCCCATTTCGACGAGTACCTCGAGGAGGAATGAATCGGGCCGGCGGGTGATGTAGTCGAGGAGGAGCCGCTGGTTGACCTGGACCACGGTATTGTCCAGCGGGAGCGCCAGGTTGGCCTGCAGCAGGACCGCCACGTCCTCCGGGCCCAGCACCTGAGACCAGGTACAGAAGGCCGCAGGCGTTGCTCCGTCGCCTCCCGCCTCGTCCTGGCTCGACGCTCCGCCATCCACGGTGGTGAGTTCACCCAGGAAGAACGCGATGGCCAGAGCCTGTGGCAGGTGCCCGATACCGCCGTACTGCTCAGATATCATGCGAGTCCGCCGCTTGACCTCCCGGATGTAGACCAGGCGGGCTCGAGCCTCGGCCGGCCAGGCAGGACCGGCGTGATCGGCCATGTAGACCACCTGATCCCAGCTCATGTAGGGTGCCAGCCGGGCGGCGAGCAGGGCCGATTCCGGCGACACATCCGGAGCCTGCACCAGCGCGTAGAGTTCGGCTGCAGACGGCACGCCTTCCAGGAGCGGTTGATACAGGGGATCTCGAGCCAGCGGCGGGGCCTCCACCGGCACCGGTGCTGGAATGGGGTCCCATGGGCTGAGCACGTGGTCGAGCCAGCGCAAGATCCGGTCGAGTTCAAAATCATAGAGGTGGTCCGGGTGAAGCTCGTTCACGATTCGTTTGATCTCCATCCGGTCCAATCCGTGTCCGTCGGTGACTTTCTGGATGATGGGGGCGAGGCGGTCCGCGAGCCGGTCCGACCCACACAGGATCCTGGAGAAGATTCGCGCCATGTTGGCCCGCGGGATCACGTGCCGGGGCTCCGTGACCCCTTCTTCCTCGAGAAGCTGACGGACCCTTTTCACCTCGCGATGGGCCAGTTCCAGCCATCCCGCGGCCTCCTCGGAGAACACGGCGACCGCATCGATCACGTGGCGAATGGCCTCGTCCGAAGCCAGGATTTCCATGAGCCGGTCGATTTCCGATGCAGGATTGACCAGGGCGTTGAAGAACCGCGCGTCGTAGAGGCCGCGGTCTGGTCCCTCGATGGAGAGCGCGCCGGCCGGGTTCAGCTTCACGGTCATCTCGCCCCGGCGAAGCTCCTCAACGAAAATGGGAACTTCTCGACGTTCTCCTCGCAGAACCGGTGATTCTCCCTTCAGGTCGTAAGTGACGTCCATGGCCAGTTCGCCGAGCCCGGAGGTGGCGAGTTCCCCATGCTCCACCTTGCAGGCCACCGTGGACCCCGTGGGGAATTCCAGGGACCTCGGACCCAGCTCCAGACGCAGGCGTCCCACCTGCACGTGGGCCCGCGAATCGCGGATGTCGATGGCCTGGAGTCCTCCCGGCTTCCTGGTGATCCGTGCCCGGCCTTTCAAGGTCAATCTGGCTTCCAGTTCGGTGACCAGTGCGCCTTCGGCAATGTCCAGTTCGGGAATCGTTCCCACCGGGGCGGCGTGACGCCAGGCGAGGTCCCCCTCTCCGTCCACGCGAATCAGGGGAGGTTCCGATGGTCCCACGGTCAACCGCCCCCCGAACCTCCCGTTTTTCAGCCGCATGCCTGGTGCGTCTTGCCCGAATTCGCGGCCAGCGCCCGGGATCTCCACCCCCATACCGAACACGAGCTGAACGTGCTGCGCAGCCAGTCGGAGGCGCGGGTCCACCGAAAGCTGAGCCGCTCCGGAGCACGCAATTCGGTCCAGGGCCAGGTCCAAACCGGAACGACCCTGCACCAGTGGATGCCCCACCGAGACATTTGCCCGCAACCGCCCCAACGAGGTCCCCTCGGGAATCCGAAGACACAACCTGCCGAGCGCCTCCCGATCCGGCGCCATGTCCGACGTGCCCGGAAACAGGGCATCAAGCAGACGGCGGGGGTGAATCTCCCCCTCCAGTTCCAACTGCGCCTCGGCCCCGTCCAACAACAACCGGAGCGTCTCCGACTTGACCGCGATCCGATCCCCCGACCGCTCCGCCGACACCCGGACCTCCAGCTCGAGTTCTTCAGGAAAGGTCAGCTCGGCCTGTAGTTCGCTCTGGAGGATGGTCTCGAGCACCACGTGCGTATCCGGCATCTGACCGCGCCCGTGCAACGCGATGTTGCCCTGAGCAAAGGCGTCGAGGAGGGTTTCGAGGAGCGGTCGGACCGGCACCGCCTCTCCCCGAACCGAGGCGGTTGCCAGGGGCGTCCCGGACAGGAGCGGGTCCAGGGAAGCGTGGAGGAGGGGGAGGATGAATGCAGGCAGGCGCACCCGGAAAAAGGGCACCGGGACAGCCCCCAGAAAGGCCACCACACCACTGAAGCTCAGAGCCAGGCAAGGCGAGCCGTTTACCCGTGTGGGCGTTCCTCTCACCCTGCTCAGCCGAACGTCGGCCAACCGGTCCACCCCGTCCCGAAGTTCCTCCCCCAGGCTGCTCAAGTGTGCCCGGACCATCCGGCGTACTTCGCCATTCCGCTCGAGCAGCCCGCCGGCCAGGGCCTCGTCCAGCACCTCCACCACCGACCGCAAGCTCCGATCCTCGAACGTCCGGTGTACCTCGAGCAGGGTTTCGAATATGTTCTTGAATACGATCGGGGGGTCGATGTCCAGAATCAGGTCTGTCACGACCGCACTGCCGGAGCCATCCCGCCCACGGGACGCGATCACCTCACCCCGCAACACGCACTCCGGCGGCACATCCACCACGCACGGTTCCCCGGAAGAAACCGGCAAGGAGAGCCGGCCGCCCTCCAGACCGACCTCAAACTCGACCCGAACCTGCTCCAACGCACGCCACAGCACCTCCCCACGGTCCACGCGCAGCTCGTTCGGCAGTCCCATCGGCTGAAACGGCTCCCCCCGCGCTTCCATGCGCGGACGACGAGACAACCGTACCCCTACCCTGGCCTTCTCCTTGCTCATGACTTCTCCCGCAACCTGTGATACGTCTCCGCTCACGTCCTCCGGCGCGCATCCCGGATGAAAATGGTCCGAGACTTCCCGTCCCCGGTGCTCCGCACATCGATCTCGAACAGGTCAACGGCTGCTGCCAGTTCCCCAAGTTTCTTGAAACCGTAGTTGCGCGGATCGAAGTCGGGCGACTGATTCGCAATGTGGCTTCCCACCGCCCCAAGGTGGGCCCACCCGCTGTCATCCGAAGCCGCCTCGATCGCACTGCGGAACAAATTCACCAGCCGGGTGTCCCCTTTCAGGTTTCTCGCCGATGGGCGCTTCCCCGGATCGTCCGGCTCGTTGTGGCCCACCAGGACTTCGGTGTAGATGAACCGGTCGCACGCAGCCACAAACGGCTTCGGGGTCTTTTTCTCCCCAAACCCCAGGACCAACAGCCCTTCCTCCCGTATCCTCGAGGCCAACCGGGTGAAATCCGAGTCGCTCGAGACCAGGCAAAACCCGTCGAACCGCCGGGTGTAGAGCAGGTCCATGGCATCGATGATCATGGCGCTGTCGGTGGCGTTCTTCCCGGTGGTGTATCGAAACTGCTGGATGGGCTGAATGGCATACTCGTTCAGGTAGGGCTTCCATCCCCCAAGATTGGGCGTGGTCCAATCTCCGTATATGCGTTTCACACTGGCCGTCCCGTACTTGGCGATTTCGGCCAGCAATCCCTCGGTGATCGCCGGTTGGACGTTGTCGGCGTCGATCAGGACCGCCAGCGTGGTCCGCCCCGTCTGTTCCTTGCTCATGTTCCTTCCCTGTGCACAGGCTCTGTCGGCTCCGTGGACTCTCCCGATGTCCTCCCCGCGAGGACACAGGCTCGAATCGCATTATAGGTCAACGCCCGGTAGGCATCCAGCGTCGAAACCCGTGGCCGGGACGCTTCAGGAAAGGAACTCGAGAAGATACTTGCCCACCACAAACAGCAGGCACCCGGCCAGTACGCCCTTGATCACCCGCGCTGGAACGAATCGCTGCACCCGGGCCCCCAGGTAGGTTCCGGCCAGGCCGCCCAGGCCGAACAGGATTCCCAGGGTCCAGTCCGGCCTCACCGCCATTTCCGGATAGAACGGCGCCAGCAACTCGTAAAACCCTACACCGGCCACCGAGGTGACAAAAGTGCCCATCAACGCCGCGCCCGCAATCGTGTGCACCGGCAATCCAAACACGGTCACGAAAAACGGGGCCACAATGGAACCTCCCCCAATCCCGTAGGTCCCACCGATGACCCCCACCACCAGGCACAACAGCCCAATCCCCATCGTCGGCGCCGCGTACTCCACGCCCTGAAAACGGTAGGCGATTCGACGCGCATCGAACTGGAGCACGGTCACCGGCGACATGCGTTCCCCTTTTCCGCCTCCCCCTGTTTTCCCGGTGCGCCCCCGCTTCCCCACCAGGTCCAGGACCATCCTCGAGGCGATGTAGGCCAGCACCGCGGCCACGAACAGCTTGAACAATCGAGGATCGGGCAGAAACTTGATCCGCAGATAGGCCCCCAGACACACACCCGGCAACGTGCCCAGTATCACCGCCCAGGTCAGTGGCCACACCATCCGTCCCTCCCGGACGTAACGAAACACACCCCCTGGAATCGCCACCACATTGTACAAATGATTCGTCGCGCTCACCGATGGCGTCGCAAACCCCAGCACGCTCACCTGCAGGGGCAGCAGCAGAAACGCACCGGACACACCACCGGTGGATGTGACCAGAGACACGGCAAAGCTTATCAGCGGCGGCAGCAGTGGATTGATCTCGAGACCGGAGACGGAAAGATACACGTGTAGGCCCTCTCGTCGGAGCGGGAAGCCCGGCACGCGACCCGGCCGATCCCCGCCAGCTTGCTCGATACCCATGTTTCGATGGCGCGATCGCCGATCGATCCCCTCGAGTCAGCGGTACAGAGTACCACATCGAGCGGGAATGTGAACGACCGAACGCGACCGGAGGGGCCGGTTCGCAGGTTCTCAATGCGGTGGCAAGGCGTTTCCTGTATGATGTTGCGGGATAACGCGACAATGGGAGGGAGGTCATCGATGAGAGCGAGGATTCACACCGAGTTCATCAATGGTGCTTCGACGGTTCAATTCGAGCGGACCCTGCACGAAGTGGGGACGGCGGACGGGATGAACCTGGTGGTGACGCACAAGCGTCCGGTTTCGGGCGAGGTGCGGGGTGCTGTGCTGTTCATCCACGGGCTGGGCCAGAACCGATACAGTTGGACGCTGACGCGGCGGAGCATGGAGAACTACTTCGTGAGCAAGGGACTGGAGACGTTCAACGCGGAACTTCGAGGGCACGGATTGAGCCGGGCGAACGGCTCGGAGTATCCTACCGGATTCGAGACCTACCTCCAGTTCGATGTACCCGCGATCCTGGAGGCGGTTCACGAGATCTCGGGCGGACGGAAGGTGTTCCTGGTGGGCCACAGTCTGGGCGGCACCATTGCCTACTGCCTTCCGCCTCAGCTCCAGGACTACCTGGCCGGGATCATCTCCATCGGGGGACCGTTCCGGATGGGCAAGGGCAACCCGCTGCTTCGGGTCGGCGCCAAGGTGGGCGTGACAGCGGGCAATCTGGTCCGCCTCCACCGGTTGCACCCCAAGGCGTTCTATGTGGACGTGATCGGGTTGCTGGTACGCTACGGCCTCTTCTTTTTCGACAATCCGTTCAATCGAATCCCGGTCCAGGTGTGGTTCCCCCGGAGCATCGAGCGGGACATCCTGGTCGAACGGATCGAAAAGGGGTTCGATCGCACCAGTTTTGCCGTGTTCTGGCTTCTGATCGAATGGGCGGCGAGCGGACGTCTTCACGGGAGCGACGGCACTCGAGGATTCGAGGACCGTATCTCCGCTCTCACGGTGCCGATCCTGTTCGTGGTGGGCGATCGGGACTATGTGGTGCCCGAGACCTCGGTACGGGAAGCCTATGAAAAAGCGGGCTCGAGCGACAAGGAACTGAAGGTGTTCGGGAACGAGGCCCGCGGCCTGCACTGGGGACATTGCGACCTGATCTGCGGAGAGCACGCCCCCCGCATCACGTGGCCCTACATGTGGCGCTGGATCGAGGCTCGCCTCCCGGATTCGCCGGATTCATCCCAGCAAGATCCGGACGCATGACGCCGGCTCATTCCTGCCCGCCCAGTCTGATTACCGTTTCGAGCACCTCCTCCACCCGGACCACAGCGGCGAGGTGACCTCCTCCCCGAAGCACCACCAACTCGGATCGAGGTATCTTCTCGTTCAGATAGCGGGCATGAGCCAGGGGCACGAACGGGTCACGATCCCCGTGCCACACGCTCACCGGGACCCGGATTTCCTCCAACCGGAAACCCCAGGGACGGCCGAACAGGGCGTAGTCGTGCGGGAGACCGTGCAGACCATGCTCCGAAGCAACCAGAAAGCTCTCGGCAAACATCCGGGCGAACCCAGGCTGCTGAAAAATCGGACGGTCCACCGGCCACCAGACCTTCTGGACCACCCACAACGCCGGGTGGGCCAAGGGCCGCAACGGCTTGATGGCCAGAGTCGCCAGCCATCCCAGTGGTGTTTTCACGGGGTAAAGGCCGACGGCGAGCCGCACAGTGGTCCGGGAGTAGCCCGGAGCCGCATCCGGACCGACCAGGGGGGCCGGGCTCCCCAGTGTCACGAGCGCAGAGACGCGGTCCGGGAGCGCACAGGCACAGGCCAGGCCGAACGCGCCCCCACCGGACAGTCCGATCACGCCAAACCGGGATACTTGAAACACGTCCACCAGTTGACGGACATCTTCTGCAAAGGAAAGGAACGTCATCGCCGGATCCCGCGTGGATCCCCCCATGCCCGGACGGTCCACACCAATGACCCGGATGCCTCGAGACCGCGCCACCCGGTCCAGACCAGGTGGAACCTGGGTCCTCGACCCAGGAGACCCGTGAAACCAAAGCACGACCGAGCCGCCGGGATCCCCGAACTCGGCACACGAGAGCCTCCGGCCGTCTCGAAGCACCACCCAGCTCTCCCGAAACGGGTAAGCCGGCGACTCCGCCCGACTCGACTCCGGACCGACCCCCACGTCTCCCTCCTACTTCACCGAGGGGAGCAGGACCTTGTGGACCCAGTTCCGAAACTCCACTTGCCGAAGGTCCGGGTCCAGCAGGTCGTCTCCGATGTCATACTTCCATCTCAGATCCTTCCGGTCCGGCTCCCGGTAGAGCGCCTCGTAATCGTTCACCATGGCCATCAAGGCGTCCATGTCCTTGAAAAACCCTTTTGGAATCAGCTTGGGCGCCCGCGCCACGATCAAGCGCGCCACCTCGTGCAGGTCATACTCGGGGTGATACTGAGTGGCCCAGAAAGTTCCTCGCTTGTGGGTTACCGTGACCGCTTGAATCCGGGTGAAGTCGTTGGTGGCCAGGTGCACCGCGTTGGGCGGCAGTCCGGTCACCTCGTCGTCGTGGCTGATGAACCCATTGTAGACCGGAGGTTTACCCTCCATCATGGGGTGATTTCGGGCGGCGTCGGTGAGGTGGATGCGGCGAGCCACGCCCATCTCACGGCCTCGAGGATTGGCCTCGACCCGTCCCCCGGCGGCGAAGACGGCCATTTGCAGTCCCCAGCACGACCCGAAGGAGGGGATGCCGATTTCATAGGCCCGACGGGCCACGGCGATCTGACGTGTGACCCGCGGGTCGTTTTCGTCGTAGATGGTGAGGTTGCACCCGGTCCAGAGGATGCCGTGATAGGCATCGAGCCCGACACCTCCGGGCAGGTCGGGAGTATCGCTGGGCAGCCACACGTTGACCTCGGCGTCCGGGAGGTACCGATGGAGCATCCGGGTGTACAGCTTGTAGGAAAGGGTCATCCCGACCGAATCGAACTCGTCGCGACTCTTGCGAGGATACCCGTCGATGACCAGGAACAGCAAACGGCTCGTCATGAATCCTCCGGCATATCATTCCACATGGTGCAGGGGCGCCCCCCGATGTGCGAGGACGCGGGTCACGGCTCGCGGTCGAGGGCGTCGATGATTTGAGGGAGCGAAGCGAACTCCCGACAGACAGCAGCGGCCCGGGTGGTGGCACTGCCCCGGTCCTTGACAGCGGTGAACAGGATGCCTCGAGCGCCCACGGCGATGGGACCGGCGATATCCTTTTCCTCCCGGTCTCCGATGTGCACGATTTCCTCGAGGCGACATCCAGCCAGTTCGGCCGCCTTCTGGAAGGTGGTCGGGTCGGGTTTGGCGCGTCCGAGTTCGTCAGAGAAGACG
Source organism: uncultured Gammaproteobacteria bacterium (assembly GCA_964418585.1). Lineage (GTDB taxonomy): Bacteria > Myxococcota_A > UBA796 > JAJRTE01 > JAJRTE01 > JAJRTE01. Next base: position 32,641 of record CAYQMG010000118.1, read on the forward strand.
AATCCGGAGAAGTAACGTGCCAGGCCGTAGCTCTCGAGGAGTTTTCGCAGGGCCCACCCGGGGGAGAAGAGGGTGTCGGAGATGATCACCAGGGGATAACGCTCCGCCAGGGTTTGCAAGGCGCTCTCCGCACCAGGAACCACATCGGGACGAACCTCGAGTTCCATCCGTTCGTGCTGGTCCACGAGGCGCTCCAGCACCGAGGCGGGCAGGCTGCGGTTCAGGCCACGCAAGAGCACCTCGAGTCGCTCTCGCACCGTCCAGGTGGTGCTGTACTGGTACCAGGCATGGCGGGCTGCCGCATCCACGGTGTCGTAGGCGCAGTCGAGCAGCCGGCGTTCCTCCGACGTGTTCAGGTTCAAGGCGTCCGCCACCAGGTCGCGGCGTGCCCTGGGTTTCGGGGGCAGACCCTGGGCGGCGCGTTTCGGTTCGTCCGAGTCGTCGACGATGAGGGTGTCCCACAGGTCGAACGTAAGGGCTTTTACACGGGGCATGACTCCTCCTCTCCGGGTTCGCGTGCTCGACAAAGATACGGCCCACCGTGCCGATCCGCAACACTTTCTTCCCGCCACAGCTCCTGTCGGAAACGGGAACTCTGTGCAGGACCCGTGGCTCGTGGGCGCGTCGCGGCGCAAGAGTGCGCGCACCGAGGTCGACTTTGTCTCAAGCCGGGACGCACCCGAGACGAATGGAAGGTTAGGACGTGTCGAGCCGTCCCCAACCGCGGCTCATGGTGACCATGCACCCGTCGCCCCCTGCCGATCGAGCAGAGGGAGCGAGGAGATAAGGACATGAAGAAGCAACAGGACCGCGCCTGGAAGGCACGCGCAGCCGGAACGCTGTTCGTGGTCGCCTCCACATGGCTGCTCGGCGCATGCACGGACTTCCAGCTCGAAGCACTTCCCTGGGAGGACCACTTCGACCAGTCGCCCTCCATGAAGGTGGACGTTCTCTTCGTGGTAGACAACTCCCTGAGCATGCAAGGCCCGGGCCAGGAACAGGAACGGGTCATCCAGGCGTTCGACGACTTCCTCGTCGAATTGAATGAGAACAAGGCCGACTTCCACATCGGCGTGACCACCATGGACATGGACACCGTGGCCGAAGACGGGGGAACCGCCGGTCGGCTCAAGGACGTGGACGGGACGCGCTACATCACCTCGGACATGGATCCCGATACCTACCGGGCGGTGTTCGAGGAGATGATCCTCACCCTGGGCAACGGCCCGGCCAAGGAGAAGGGCCTCTGGGCGGCCAAGACCGCCCTCTACCCGGCTCGAGACGGTGGTGAGGCGGACGGGTGGAACGCCGGATTCCTGCGCAAGGACGCCAAGCTGGCCATCATTTTCGTCAGCGATGAGGACGACTGCTCCGATGAGGGCAACCCGCTTGACGGCGACCAGGTGGCTTGCTACACCCGGGCCAATGAGCTCCGGCCCGTGTTCGAGTACGTGGGGGATTTCCTGGCCGTGAAGAGTCGCGATGAGGACGTGATCGTGTCGGCCATCGTGGGACCGGAAGGGGTGGACAACGACACCGAGTGCGGCGCCAACAGTGCAGCAGGCAAGCGCTATATCGAGGTGAGCCGGGAGACGGGCGGCGTCATCGGGAGCATCTGCGAAAGCGATTTCTCCTCGATCCTGTTCGAGATGGGACTCAGTGCGGCCGGGATCCGCACCCATTTCCAACTCTCCAGGCCGGCACAACCGGACACTCTCGAGGTCGAGGTGGACGGCGCCGTAATCCCCCGGGGAGAGGGATGGGTCTACGATGAGGAGACCAACGCCATCGACTTCTACGGCGACGCCATCCCGCCTCGAGACGCTCACATCACCGTCACCTACTTCGTGGGCTGACCCCTTGTCTTCCGCACCCGGGGTTGCGAGGCGTCGACTCAACCCACCCGGGTCGCCCGGACCAGGTAGCTCAATCCGCGTCTCAGGACGGTCGCAGAGGCGAATCCCGCCGCAACACACCGTGGCGGCACCGAGGAGACAGGATAACCTCCGGCGAACGACTCCCAGAACTCCTGCGCGAGCTTTTTCGAGTTCATCACCCGAATCCACGTCCAGAGCACTCGAGCCTTCAACTTCGAGGCTTCCCCGTTGAAATCCACCAGGTAGAGGACCCCGTCCGGCCCCAGAACCCGGTGGCACTCCTCGAGCAACCGGAGTGGGTCCGGGGAGAGCCGGAGGTAGTGCTTGCAAATCACCACGTCGACGCTCTGGTCGGCCAGGGTCAGCCCCTCGGCCGGACACAACAGCGGCTCCACCTCCAACCCACGGGCTCGAGCCCGCTCCACGGCCAGGTCGAGCATGACCGGAGCGCTGTCGTTGGCCAGCAGGCGCGCTCCCGGGAGGTGCGGGGCGAGTTCGAGCAGCAGGAAAGCCGGTCCCGCAGCCACGTCCAGGACCACGGGGGCGGTCAACCCGGGCCGACAGGTGGACAGGTCGGCGGCGATACGCCTCGCACACGGCCGGTGATCGTATTTGACGTTCGCTTCCATCCCCTCGCAATAGCACCGCGCCAATTCCTCGGACCACTCACCGGTCTCGGCAGTGTCCACCATTTTCGAAGCGCCTGGTCGGTTCCTTTCCATGGGCCTCCTCCCTCCTCAAGAAAATTCATGGACAGAGTAACCCGGCAGGCACCGGCGGCACCAGATGCTTTTTCCGGTCGACCCGAGACCAGGCCGCCCCCTCGAGCCCGCCAGACGGTGGATCCAGCCTTCGACAAACGGGAATTCTCGGCTATACTTGAAGTACCGGAAAAGTGGAGAAACCCATCGTGGAGGAATCCGGGATGCATGTGTGGAAGCTCCTGGCTGTCGTCTCCCTCTTCAGCACCGTCGCGGCGGTCGAAGCCGCACCTGCTGGAGAGCAGCCTGCAATCGTGATTGGCGGAAGCGGCTCCAAGTTCCTGTTCAAGCCCAAGGGGGGGCCCGACCAGACCCTGGTCGTGATGGTGGTGCCGGCGAGCGACAAGAGCGGGGGTCCGACGGTCCGATACTTCCTCGACCAGAGCAGCCAAGGAGGCAGCGCGACCTCCTCCTTGACCGTCGCCGTGTCAGGAAGTTCAGACCCCAACGCCGTGTTCGGCTTCTTCAAGCCCCTCGAGGACCCGACCGTCTTGCCACGGGCGGTGTTCGAGAACGCGGCCGGACTGCCCCTGATCGAGGCGCTGCTCGGCGACCCGGCGTCCCTGGCTCCCCACCGAGTGGGGACAAGCACCATCCTGGTCCCGGCCGGATATCTCAAGTGCAAGCAGTATCGGGTGTCTCGAGACGGCCAGACCATCGACTTCTGGGTGAGTGACCGGGCGGGTCCGCTCGGCCTGGTGCAACTCAATGCCACCGGCCCAAGGCCGGAACAGAACTTCGAACTCATCCTCCTCTCCTTGCTGAGCACGCACTCGTGACCTCCTTCGTCTGACCGACTGCAGCCACAGCCGCACGCACCGCACTGAAACGCTCTTCCCGTCCACGCCGCAGGCAGTTGCATGGTTTACATCCGTCGTCACCTGGCCTATCATCCCCAAAGCTCACCCCCCTTCACCCGGAAATGGAGTTGCCCATGGCCTGGTCTCTCGGAGATGACTACGACGTGGTGGTGATCGGCGCCGGCCTGGGAGGGCTCGCCGCTGCCGCCACCCTGACCACTGCCGGGGCTCGAGTTCTCGTGCTCGAGCAGCACAATGTCCCGGGCGGATTCGCGACCAGTTTCGTCCGTGGCCGATTCGAATTCGAGGCGTCCCTCCACGAACTGAGCGGGGTGGGACCAGCGGCGCAGCCAGGCGCGGTGCGAAGGTTCCTCGAGGACGAGCTGGGCGTGCACGTCGACTGGTGTGCGGTTCCGGAAGCCTACCGTCTGATTCTCACCGACAAAGGGGTGGACGCGCGTCTGCCCTTTGGTGTGGAAGCGTTCATCGACGCGGTCGAGCGGGCGGTGCCGGGGTCGAGACTTTCGGTGACGCGCTACATCGAGTTGTGCCGGGACGTGGCCCATGCTCTTCGTGTGCTGGCCACGCTGGGTCCGTCTCCCAGCCCCGGGGAGGTGGTGAAACGGATGCAGCGCCTGGCTCGAGGCGGCGCCCGGGGGGGGGATGTGACGCTCGCGTTGCGTCGGGCTGGTGCATTCCTCCGCACGCTGGGCCGGACCGTGGACGACGTGACCTCGGAGATGGCGCTGCCTCCTGGAGCAGTGGATCTCCTCTATCCTTACTGGTGCTACCTGGGCATTCCCACCAGTCGGCTCGATTTCATCATCTGGGCGGGCATGCTCGTCGAGTACCTGGAGCTGGGAGCATACGTCCCCCGGCTTCGGTCCCAGGGGTTGTCCGAGGCCATCGCAGAGCGGATCAGGGCGCGTGGAGGTCGCATTGAATTCGGGACTCGAGTGGAACGTATCCTTGTGAGAGACGGTCATGTGGAGGGGGTGGAGACCTCGGCCGGGGATCGGATCCGGGTGGGCCAGGTGATCTCCAATGCCACCCCCACCACGGTGTATGCCACGCTGATTCAGCCGCCTTCTGCCTCCCCGGACCGGGCGCGACGCCTGGTCAACGCCCGGCGCGCAGGCGCATCCGCGTTCGCCGTCTACCTCGGCCTGGACGCCTCCCCGGACGAACTGGGCATCGAGGACTACGGCTACATGATCGCCCCGCACATGAACACAGACCTGCTCTACGCCTCTGCTGGACGGCTGGAGGTCCCGGAAGCGCAGGCCACCATCTGCCTGAACCGGGCGGTGCCGGACTGTTCACCACCAGGCACGACCATCCTGTCCATCACCGCCCTGTTCAAGCCGGGCGTCTGGGACCAGGTGGCCCCGGCCGACCACGTCCGGGTCAAGAACCGCCTGGCCGCCGGCCTGGTCCGCAATTTCGAGCAGGCCACCGGCGTCTCGATCCAGCCCCACATCGAGGAGGTGGAGGTGGCCACCCCGGTCACCTTCGCCCGGTACGCAGCCGCTCCCAGGGGTTCCATCTACGGGTATGAACTCGACCCCTGGGACAGCGTGATTCCTCGAGCACTCGCCGCGCCCGGAGAGCAGTTCGTCCGCGGCCTGACGTTCGCAGGCGGACATGCGGCGCTTGCCCACGGGTTCAGCAGTGCCCTCCTCTCCGGTCGCGAGGCCGCACGGTCCGTCATGAGACGCCTGGAGGTGACAGCATGAAACGACTCCTCGCACTCACCCGAGCCCTCTCTTCCGCCCGCGACGCTTTCCGGCTCCTGGCGTACCGGAAGGAACGCATCGACCACGCACCCGGGACCCCGGCCGCGTTCGACCCGCTTCAGCAACTGGCCCGCCGCCTCCATCCTCCCGTGCTCGGCCTCCGTATCGACCGGATCACCGAGGAAACGCCGTCGGTACGCACCTTCCGCCTGGTTCCAGACACACGGTCCGGCACCCTGGAACTGGCCCCGTTCCGCGCCGGACAATACCTCTCCCTCCGGCTCCCGGTGGAAACCGGCTGGATCTCCCGCCCTTACTCCATCTCCTCCACCCCACGCGAGGCGCTCGAGCAGGGATTTTACGAGGTGACCATCCAGCGCCGGGACGGGGGGTTCTTCACCCGCCACGTGTTCGACACCTGGCAAACGGACACGTGCATCAAGGCCACCGGCCCTCATGGCCTGTTCTACCACGACCCGCTTCGAGACGCCCCGAACCTGGTCGCCCTGGCCGGCGGCGTCGGAATCACCCCGTTCCGTTCCATCGTGCCGGACCTCCTGGAGAACGCCCTCGACACCTCGGTCATTCTCATCCACGGGGTGGACCGGGTCGAGGACGCCGTGTTCCGCACCACGTTCGAGGCGCTCGAGGGTCAGTACGGGGAGCGGTTCCGGTACCACCTGGTATGCCGGGAACCCACGTCAGACCCGAACGTGCATGCCGGACTCCTCTCTCGAGACCTCATCGAACGGTTGACCGGGGCGGTGACGGACCGCTCCTTTTTCGTGTGCGGCCCGCCCGGTCTGTACCGGTATCTCGAGGAGCAGATGGCGGACTGGAACCTGCCTCGTCGCCGGGTACGTATCGAGTCGTTCGGCGCCGTGGAAGACGTGACCGCCCTGGCCGGATACCCGGTGGAAAAAGCTGGAGAGACCTTCACCATGCGGGTCCACGTGGCTGATGCGACAGAGGAGGTCCCGGCCGCGGCCGACGAGACCCTCCTCTCAGCGCTCGAGCGGGCCGGCCTCACCCCGCCCTCCGGATGTCGTTCCGGGACCTGCGGGGCGTGTGACGCGCTCTTGCTGGCCGGAGAGGTGTTCATCCCGCCCGGTCAGGATGGCCGGCGCATGGCTTTCCGGGAGACCGGGCACGTCCATCCATGCATGTCCTACCCCCTGTCGGACCTCGAACTTCGAATCTACCGCGGGGCGTGAGCCGCGTCCCGGCGCGAGCCTACCGCACGGCGGCGGTCCGCCGTTCCAGCGAGTGCGGGGAGAGCTGCCGCGGGTGCTGCCCAGCGTGGACATGTCTCGATGCATCTCGGTCTCGAGGCGTCTCGTTACCGGTACTTCACGAGGGGGTGCGGCCGTGGTGACGTCCTGTTCGAACGGGAGTCCGGCGCATGCAGCCGGGCGGAATCGATGGGGAGAGGCGGGAGGAAGGAGGGAGGATATGGCCGGTTACTTTGCCGCGACCGCCAACTCGGCGGCGGTGACAGCGGCGAGATTGACGATCTCGGTCGCGTCGGCGCTTGGGGAGATGATGTTGACGGGCTTGGCCATTCCGAGGAGGATGGGGCCGATGGCCTCGGCGCCGCCCAGTCTCTGGAGGAGCTTGTAGGAGATGTTCGCGGAGTTCAGGTTGGGGAAGATGAGGATGTTGGCAGCCCCACCGAACCAGGGGAAGCGCTCCTCGGCCAGTTCCGGAACCACGGCGTAGTCCGCCTGCACCTCGCCGACGCACTGAATGTCGGGCCTTCGTTCCCGAACGATCGCAGCCGCCTCGCGCATGCGGGGACCGGTGTTGCCTCGAGCATTGCCGAAGTTGGAGTAGCAGACCATGGCGACTCGAGGCTCGAGCCCGAGGGTTTCTGCGGTCTGGGCGCTCAAGATTGCGGCCTCGGCCAGTTCCTCGGCGCTGAGCACGTGGTTCACCGAGGTATCGGCGAAGAGGTAGACGCCGGAACGGGTGACCATGATGTAGAGCCCGTACACGCGGGAGACGCCTTCGGCCATGCCCACCACCTGGAGGGCGGGCCGAATGGCCTCGGGGTAGTTGCAGGTGGCGCCGGAGAGCATGGCCTGGGCCACCCCCTGCTTGAAGAGCATGGCGCCGAAGTAGTGGTCATTGTGCTCGAGCAGGTTGCGGGCGATTCCTCGAGTCATGCCCTTGTACTTGCGCTGTTCGTAGAGTTCGTCGACCATGGCGTCGAGCTTGCCGTAGTTCTTGCGGTCGATGATCTCCAGGCCGTTCAGGTCGATGTTGAGTTCCTTGCACCGAGTGGTGATCTCTTCGGTGTCTCCCACCAGGACGGGGAAGGCGAATTCGCGGTCGATGATGCGCCGGCACGCCTCGAGGACCTTTTGCGAGGTGCCTTCAGGGAAGAGGATCCGGGGCCGCCGCTGCTTGGCCCGGGTGATGAGCGCCTGGATGATGTTCCGGGACGGATTGAAGATCCGGGTCAGTGAGTCCCGGTACTCGTCGATGTCGATCCGGCGTCGAGCCACACCGGAGTCCATGGCGGCCTTGGCCACTGCGGGAGCGACCCAGTAGAGGACGCGCACGTCGAACGGCTTGGGGATGATGTAGTCGGGCCCGAACGAGAAGTCCTGGTCGCCATAGGCCTGACGAACGATACGGGGGACCGGTTCCTTGGCCAGGTCGGCGAGGGCCCGGGCGGCCGCAGCCTTCATCTCCTCGTTGATGTCGCTCGCATGGACATCCAGTGCGCCCCGGAAGATGAAAGGAAAGCCGAGCACGTTGTTGACCTGGTTCGGATAGTCCGACCGGCCGGTGGCCATGATGATGTCGTCCCGAACGCTCTTGGCATCTTCGGGGGTGATTTCCGGGTCCGGGTTGGCCATGGCGAAGATGATGGGGTCCTTGGCCATGGAAGCGACCATCTCCTTGGTGAACATGCCGCCCACGGACAGGCCCACAGCCACATCGGCGCCGACGAACGCCTCTTCCATGGTCCGGATCTCACGGTCGGTCGCAAATTCTTCCTTCCAGCGGTTCATGCCGGCGGTGCGTCCCTTGTAGATCACGCCCTTGCTGTCGCACATGACGATGTTTTCCTTGCGCGCACCAAAGGCCACCATGAGCCGCGCGCAGGAGATCGCCGACGCCCCGGCGCCGCTGAACACGATCTTGACGTCCTCGGCCTTCTTCCCGGTCAACTCCAGGGCATTGATGAAGCCCGCAGTGCAGATGATCGCGGTCCCGTGCTGGTCGTCATGGAACACCGGGATGTTCAGCCGCTTCTTCAACTCCTCTTCAATCACGAAACATTCGGGCGCCTTGATGTCTTCAAGGTTGATCCCCCCGAACGTGGGCTCCAGATACTCGCACGCCTTGATCACATCCTCGATCGTGGGGGCGTTGATCTCGATGTCAAATACGTCGATGTCTGCAAACCGCTTGAACAGAACCCCCTTGCCTTCCATGACGGGCTTGCTGGCCAGGGGTCCCAGGTTGCCCAGGCCCAGGATGGCGGTGCCGTTCGACACCACTGCCACCAGATTGCCCTTGGCAGTGTACTTGTACGCGTCCTCCGGGTTCGCGTCGATCTTTCGACACGGTCCGGCCACACCGGGCGTGTAGGCCAGGGAGAGGTCCTCGGCGGTACGGCAGGGCTTGGTCGAGACGACCTCTATCTTGCCCGGGCGGCCTTTCTCGTGGTATGGCAACGCAAGTTCTTCGAGATTCATGACATTCTTCCTCGCTTTCGAGCTTCGTGGATGCCGTTGGAAACGGCCGGTTGCAGGGTCCTTTTCGCCAAAGCACAATGAAGTAGCCGACACCCCGTTTCCAGTCAAGAGTTAATGACAGGGCGCCATCGATTCTGTAACATTCCTCCTGCCGCCCTTTCTCCACGCGGCACCAACGGCCCCTGCCCCAGCCCCGACTCGCCCGACGACCCGGGCGTGATCCTCGAGGCCGGCGGCCGACCAACGCCTACGAGGTGGCTGATGTACCGGTCGATGTTGTGGATGTGCCTGGCAACTACCTGCTTTCTCCTCGAGACGGCCGCAGCAACCCCTCAGGACGCCTACCCTCGAGTTCGACAGGCCCGGGCCGCCAAGGGCGCCCTGGTCCGGGAGATATTCGAATCCAGGGGCATTCCTTACCCTCCCCCGCGTCTGTTCCTGCGCGTGTTCAAGCAGGAACGTGTGCTCGAGGTCTGGGCCGCCGGGGAGACCGAGGCGACCTATGTGCTGGTGAAGACCTATCCCATCTGCGCCCTGTCCGGATCTCCAGGCCCCAAGCGCCGACAGGGGGACGGCCAGATCCCCGAGGGCTTCTACCAGGTGGTGGGATTCAATCCCGCTTCCGCCTACCACCTCTCGTTCCGATTGAACTACCCCAACCAATCGGACCGCATCCTGGGGACCCCACCGCTGGGCGGGGACATCTTCATCCATGGCGACTGCGTAACCATCGGGTGCATCCCCATCACAGACACGCTCATCGAGGAACTCTACCTCATCGCACTCGACACCCACGCCGCCGGTCAGAAAATCCCTGTGCACATCTTCCCCGCCCGCATGACCTCGAGCCGCATGACCCGCTGGAAACAGGAGCGTCCCGACCTGTACCCTTTCTGGTGCAACCTGGAACAGGGGTACCGCTACTTCGAGGAACACCGGCGACCGCCTCGAGTCTCGGTGGACGAGGCCGGTCGATATCACTTTCGATGACTGGACTGTGCCGGGCCTGAACCGGGCAGAGTCCGGCATTCGGTATCGGGGAAGCCCATGAGGAGACATCAACCGGTCTCGAGCCGGGGACGAAAGCGGACCGGTGGGCCCGGCCCATACGTCGCACTGGTGGGAATCGCCGTCTTGGCGCTCATCCCGGCCTGTTCCGGGGGCGAACAGGAGCGGACCTGGTCCGAGGGACCGACTCGAGAGGACATCTGGCGTCCGGAAAATGGCGTTGCTCCGGTCTACAAGATGTGGCAACGAGCCGACCAGTGGCGCATCGAACTCCCCGCTCACAGCATCGGACACCCCCTCCCGGAGGAACACCAGGCGATTCTCGCGAGCGAAACCATCCAGTTCGACAGCCTCGAGTTCCAGGCTCGACCGGGTCGCGACAACGCCCCTCCTCGATCCTCGGTCTGGCGCACCCCTTTTCCCATCCCCCGCCTGGTTCGGGCGGACCGAACCCTGCTCCCCGACGCCTTCCCCGCCCTCAAGGTCCGCGTGGATGGCCGCGATTGCCGTACCGGCCGGTATCTCGACCCATCCATCCACGAGCCGGGCCGATGGGAATTCCGGGATGGAGACCTCATCGTGACCACCCCGGTCGGACAACGGCCGCGCCACGTCTCGCTCACCCTCCAGCAGACTCGAGCGTGGCACCGGGACTGGGCGCGGGCGCTCTGGGAAGGAACCACGATCGCGTTCTCTCATCGAACCATTGAGATCAACGGCGACCGACGCCAGGCCATCCTGCTCCCGGCGCCGGCCTCGGTGAGCGACCTGGTGCAGATCCCACCGCACGCACGCCTCGAGGCTGCGGTGGGGATTCGCCCTGTGCCTGCGGTGGATCCAGGGGACGGGGTGCGCTTCGTGGCCACGTTCCAGGAGACGGACACCGGACAGAGTCACCCACTCATCGATGTGACCGTGGATCCCCGCACCGAGCAAGGTCAGACCTGGGTGGAGGTGACCGCCGATCTCGAGGCCCTGGCCGGAAAAACCGGAACACTGACATTTCGCACGCTTCCGCGTAGTTCCACACGACTGGACCTGGCCGCAGTCGCGCACCCGAGAATGGTACCTTCCATCCCCCAGGACCGGGGACCCTGGAATCTCCTCTTCGTCGTGATCGACACCCTTCGCGCCGATCACCTTTCCATCGCCGGAGGCCCGGTCCCCACCCCCCACCTGGACGCAATCGGAACTCGAGGCTGGTGGTTCCCCGAGGCCCGGTCCACTTCCTGCTGGACGGGACCGGCCATGGCTTCCCTCTTTTCGGGACACTACCCGGCATGGTTTGGGTCCACCCGGTTCATGGTCAGCCCACCGGCCGGCTTCGACCAGATCCCGCTCCTGTTCGATCTCCTGGACCGCTCGGGCTGGGTCACCTGGGGACAGCAAACCAACCCGGTGCTCAAAGGCGACGGCTGGTGCCGCGGTCTCGAAGCCTGCGCATTCAACAACGACGCCCCTGCGGAAACGGTGACCGACGCCGCGATCGACTGGCTGTCGAGGCGGGGAGGAGAACCATTCCTGGCCTACGTGCACTACATGGATCCCCATCTCCCCTACGTGTACCACGCTCCGAAGTGTGAAAACGGGAACTCGGGAGCGCCTTGCGCCGAGCCGGACCATGCCCTGGAACAGACGGCTGCGGCCATCGAGTCGCTCATGCAGGGGAGCCGGGCCGGAGGGGTTGCCGCGGCGCGAATGGCGGAGCGTGACGCGGTGGCTCGCCTGGCGGACACGGAGGAGGAGAAGGCGCGTATCCGGCGTCTCTATGGAGGAGAAGTGCGTCACGTGGACGAAGAGGTGGGGCGACTCCTGGACTGGCTCGAGAAAAACGAGAGAATGCAGCATACCGTGGTGGTCGTGGTATCCGACCACGGGGAGGAGTTGTGGGAGCATGGGGGGTTCGAGCACGGCCACAGCTTCCACCGGGAGGTCAGCGGCGTGGTGCTGTTGCTCTGGGCACCGGAGGAGCCTTCCGGGTCGGGAGCCGGGAGCGGTGCAGGTTCAGACCAGGCCCATTCCAGCACCGTATGGCCTGCGCAAACTCCCCCTCGAGGGCGGGTGTCCCGGCTGGTTTCCCTGCTCGATGTCTTGCCCACGGTGGTGCGGCTTCTGGGGCTTGCGGTGCCGGAAGGTCTTCCCGGGACGGACCTGCTTGTTCCAGAGGAACGATCGTTTCTCTTTGGAGAAAACGTGTTGTATGGGCCTCCCCAACATGCGGTCTATCATGAGAACTGGGTCCTGATCGCCGACGAGACGGGGAAGAACGCCCTGTTCGACCCGGTTCAGGACCGCCGGGAGCAGCGGGATCTGGCCGGGGACCATCCCGAGCAGGTGGCGCGCATGACCCGTGCGTTCGCGGAGCACCTGGCGCGCCATGGGAAGCGTCCGGGAGCGTCGTCCGAGGGGGCCGGAGCGGGCACGGACCAGGAACTGGATCCGGGCACTCGAGATCAGCTCCGTGCCCTTGGCTACGTGGAGTGAACGGGGTGGAGAGGTTCTCGAGGGGTTTTCGAGAGGAGAAGAAGGCGAGGATGAAGCGTGGCCGGATGCTGGACCGCCGGCCCGGGAGCGATTGAGGTGGATGGTGGAGAATCGACGAAGAATCAGCCTGCTCGTCGCAGGTGGGCTGCTTGCGGCTGCGGCGCTCATCCCGGCGGCGACCACCGGGCAGGTGGCGGTGGCCCCTTCGCCGGTGTGGCTTTGGTTGACCGCCGTGGGTCTGGCGCTCCTGGTGGCGATACCGGAGCGCATGTGGAAGCACGAAGTCGCCTGGGCCGTGGGCGTCGGGCTGGTGGTCGGCCTTGCCGCCGGTCACGTATTGCTGCGGTCCGGGTTTCCTTACACCCAGGACGGGGGGACGCACCTGTGGGCACTCCACACCATTTATCGCTCCTTTGACGGGCACTGGACGCCCGGGCGATGGGTGTCGGAGATCGGACTGGGGATCCCCCTGCTGCTCCACCACGGCCCTCTTCCCTACCTCCCTGGTATCGTCTCGATGGCCCTGGGCGCCACCGTGTACGATGCCTTCAAGGTTACCTTGCTCCTCTCCCTGATCGGCTCCGGGGCGGCCATGTACTGGTCGGCTCGTGAGGTGACTGGCCGTCGGGACACCGCCATCGTGGCTGCTGTCGCCTATGTGTTCGCCCCTTACCACCTGCTGGACACGCATTACCGCGGCGCACTGGGCGAATCGGTCGCGCTGATCGCGGTCCCGGTGTTCCTCGAGGCGGCCGTGGCCCTCATCACCGGGCGGGATCGGAACGCGCGCACCCGGCTGGTCCTTGCCACGGTGTGGCTCGCCCTCTCGCACCCGATGACCTTGTTTACCGCAGGAGTGGGGGCGGGCGTGGCCGCACTGGTCTGGTGGATGTTGGACCGTCACCGGCTTTCCTGGCGATGGCTCCTGCCGGTGGGTCTGGGAACTGCCCTGGCAGGCTACTGGATCGTCCCGGGTGTCCTCGAGGTGGGGCACACGTCGTTTCCCCTTCTGGACAACAGTCGTCCGCCGAGGTTTGGAGAGCACGGACTGGCACTGGTGGATCTGGTCTGGCGGCGCCTCTGGTATGGGCGTCTTCCCTCCTATCCGGCATCCCAGGTGGCTCCGGGCACGGCGCTGGAAATGCCCTTCTACTTCGGACTGACCCTGGTTTCCGGGCTGGTGACAGCTCTGGTCGGCACAACCGTCGGCCGGGACAGGGATCGGGACCGGCTCGAGCTTCTCACCTGGAGCGTGGTCGGCATGGTCGCCGTGGCCATGACCCTGCTCCCGGTGGCTCGAGTGCTGGCTGCGTGGCCCCTGTTTCCGAAGCTTCAGTTTGCGTGGCGTTTCCTGGCGATCGGGAGCGCAGCCGCAGCCATGGCTCTGGCCGGCGTGCTTGCCCGGGTCCATGCACCACGGGAGGACCGTTCCCACCCCGGGGTGGGCGTGGCCCTGTCCGTCCTGTGCCTGGGTCTGCTCGTGTGGGATGCCGCTCCCTACACCGGCGCGTCCGACTGGGTCCCAGCATATCACGGCACGGTTCACTGGTACGACGCAGGACCTGCAGGGGAACCGGGGCTGTTCCGAGACCGCTACCGTCCAGCCCCGGTTTCCGTGCCCCGGGGCACGCTCCTTCGTGTGTCCGGCCTCGAGTTCCCGCCGGCGCGTCCGACCACCGGGATTCAACTGGTGCGAGGGCAATACTCGGAATACCTGACCCCGACGCTCTACCGCTGGCTCGCCAGGCCGACGAACGTGGTCGACGCTTCCCGGAACGCCGGCGTATCTCTCGCCTTCACCCCCCGGTCTCCGGACCCCGTGGTGATCCCGGACCCGGCGCCGTGGGCACAGCTCGAGACCGGTGGTCACCGGGTGGCCTGGCCGGAACTGACGCGCCAGGGGCGCGGCGCTCGATTTCAGGTGACACTTCCGGACGGACACCCGGGCGGCACGCTTCACCTTCTCGAGCAGGCCGGGCCGGGGTGGGAGGTGGCGATTGACGACGGCCCTTGGCAAGCCGTGGCAGCGGATGGTCTGGGACTCATGGCCGTTCCGGTCGCAGAGGGAGTGCGGGAACTACGATTCCGGTTCGGGTTGACCACGTGGCAGCGGATACTCGGTCTCCTGGTCACCATGGTCGGGTTGGGGGTCGTGGCCACCCGGGGGCGGGTGAGGGTGGAGGAGCGGATCCGGCGATTGTTGGCGAGGGTGGCGAATCGTCCAGTGGGTCGAACGATTGCCAACCGGTGGGCGGCCTGTTCCGAGTCCACGCGCGATCGTTGGTCTCTCACCCTGATCGCCTCGGTCGCCGTGGGATTCCGCCTGGGAACCGGAAGCCTGACCAACGGCACGGACGCGATCTACGGGATAGCGATCCGGAACCTGGTGGAACATGGAGACTGGTGGTCGCCGGCGGTGCATGGGACGCCCTATGTGATGAAGCCACCGTTGTTTTTCTGGTCGGGCGCCCTGTTCGCGCGGGTGCTGGGGGTCACCGAACTCGCCTTGCGCCTCCCGGCCGCCGTGGGAGTGGTCCTGGCCACCGTGGCCACCTACCAACTGGGACGGACCCTGGCCGGGCGGCGTCTCGGGTGGTTCGCCGCCCTCCTGCTCCTCACCTGTGTCCCGTTCTATGAATTCAGCCGCCGCGTGTTCATGGACCCGCTCCTCGCCGGACTCACTGCTGCAGCCGCAGTTGCCTGGTGGCAAGGGCTGCACCGGGACCGGCGCTGGTACTGGGCAGCAGGCGTCCTCACCGGTCTGGCCGTGCTGACCAAGTCCTATGCCGGCCTGTTCTCTGCCAGCGCGTTTTTCGGCTACCTGGTGCTGCTCCGGCGGGACGCACTCCGCGACTGGCGTCCATGGACCGCCCTGGCGCTCGCCCTCGCCATCCCCCTCCCCTGGGTACTGGTGGAGCTTTCGGTGAATCAAGCGGTATTCGTGGAGCAGACCCTGGCCGTGTTCCGGCTCCGGAACGAGGCTCAGTTCTCCTGGCACCCGTACCGGGACTACTTCTACGCACTGGAGATGTTCGACCAGGACCGGATATTCACACTCCTCACCGTGTTCGGTCTCGGAATCGCCGTTCCCGCTTTCTGGAAGGGAAACCGGGCATGGCTCTTCCCGGCACTCTGGCTTCTCGGTCCCCTCACACTCTACTGGAACCTGAGCCAGCAGCGTCTCTACTACCTCCTCCCCCTCCTCCCTGCAGCCGCCCTGTTCGGCGCCCTCTTCCTGGACCGCGCATTGCCTCACAACTGGCCGACCAGCCGCACCGCCGTCCCCTTCCTGCTGCTCTTCCTCGTCCATGCTGCCCCGTCCGTGGCCCCCACCGGCTCCGTGCTCGACCCCACGCCAGGCCTCCGCTCGGTCGCCCTGGCAGCGGACCAACTTGCCCCACCGGACGCCGAAGTGCTCGTCTGGAACGATTTCTTCGCGGCTCCGGAACTCTACTCGGGCCGAATGGCACGCCAGATAACCCCCTCGAGCAGCCTGGCGTCGGAAATCCAGCGGATTCTGGTGGTCGGCACACTCGGGATCGTGACCCACGTGCGCCCACCTGATGGCCTGTGGGACCTCTACCAGTCTGCTCGAGCCGAGGGCCGACCATGGGTGCTCCTGATCCAGGACAGGGAATTGCGGCGCCTGTCCCCGGGGCTTCCAGGCGGTTGCGTTGCCGCGCAGTCGGAATCGTGGCGTCTGGTGATGACGGCTGAACCAGGAAGTCGGAGCTGTACCGATCTGGCCGACATCCCGGCCGAGGAGGACGCCTACCTGGCAGCAGCGAAGTACTTCTCGAGGCAAGAAAAATGGGAGGATGCCGCGCGCACCATGGAAGCCCTGGCCCGACACCACCGGGCCGACGCCGGTCGCGCATGGCGCATCGCAGCAGGATTCTACGACCGCGCAGGAAAGCCGGAACTCGCGGAGCGCGCCCGCCGCCGTGCGGCCGGGGCCGCCCCACGCCCATGACCCCCGGCGCACAGGCCGGGGCGGGTCGAGCTGGAAATCACTCCTCCTCGATCACGATCTCATGGCTGATCTTGCAGCGCGGCTCCAACATGTAGCTCACGCCGCAATAGGTGGTGCGTGAGAGTTCCACCGCACGCTCCACCTTCTTGCGATCGATCCCCTTGCCGCGCACCGTATAGGTGATCTGGATGCTGGTGTAGTAGACCGGGTGCTGGTCATTGGTCTCGGCCTCCACCTTGACCTCGAGGCCGGTGAACGGGACGCGCATTTTCTGGAGGATCGATGCCACATCCATGCCGGTACATCCTCCCAGGGAGGGGAGGATGAGCGACTTGGGAGCAGGACCCCGGTCCTTGCCCCCGAACCGAGGATTCGGACTGTCGATGATGAACTCGTGATTCCCCAGCTTGACGTTGAATGCCAGACCATCCACGTGAGTCAACGTGGTCGTGACGGATGAACCCATGAATGCCTCCACGAAATGTAATCCAAGGTTCCCTTGCGCCTCCCACCTCCCACCCCCGGAAAGCAGGAGGACCGCAAGCATGTTCCGGGAAAGATAACCACCCCGGGCCGGGTTGTCACCCCATGGAGAATGACTCGAGCAGTCATCCGTCGTTCCCGTCACCGCCCCGAGGCGTCCCATCCGTCCGCGGCTCCAGGTGGAGCACGGCCGAGTTGACGCAGTAGCGCCTGCCTGTCGGAGGCGGTCCGTCGTCGAACACATGTCCGAGGTGAGCACCGCACCGTGCACACAGGATCTCGGTTCGTGGGATCAGCAGGGAATAATCCGTGTCATAGGCGACGGCCCCCTCGGAAGCAGGCTGAAAAAAGCTGGGCCAGCCTGACCCGGAATCGTACTTGGTGCTCGAGTCGAACAGGGGGGCTCCACACGCTGCGCAATGGTAGGTCCCGGGCGTTTTGGTGTTCCAGTACTTGCCGGTGAAAGGCGGTTCGGTGCCTTTCTCCCGTGCGATACGGTACTGTTCGGGCGTCAACTCCGCCCGCCAGGCCTCGTCCGACTTCTGGATCACGCAACTCGACCGACCCGCTTGCTTCACCGCCATCCTTTCCACACCCTCCCGCCCAACCTCCTGACCGCTCCCGAGGCAGCTCGTTGCGAGCAAAGCCACGAGAAGAGACCAGGGCGCAGAGCGAATTTTGCTGGAAAAACCCGTGCTCGAGGAGGAGACATCCATGGGGACAACGTTACAGGCCCACCCTGGCGAGTCAAGCACGCCTGATCCGAACGCTCCCCACCGGGACGGGGCGTCTCCAGGGAAGAATCGCCCGCCACGACCGGCCTTGTCGCTCCCATTTTTCTTGTCGTCGTCCCGTGGACAACGGCCATGCCCCGATGATGTCGTCCTTGCGGCCGCCATCACCGACACTCCCGAACCCAGCCGGACGTTTCAGTTGTACGAGCGCCCTGCAAGGTGACGCCGCGAGGCGATGGACCATGGGGGCAATGTTCAAGTCCGGTACCAAAGGACGAGGGTGCGGTCGGCGATTTCGCGGTCCCAGTCGACGAACCAGGTGCGCAGGGTGCCTTCGGTACCCACGGACACGGCCAGATGACCGGCCGGGGTCAGGGCCACGGCCCGCACCCGGCCCGGATGTCCTTCGACGCCGGCCACGGTGCCCACACACCGGCCCTCCCGAAGGTCCCAGACCCGAATGGACCGGTCGCTGGACGCAGTCACGGCCATCCGTCCATCAAAAGTGAGCGACACGCTTCGCACTGCATCCTGGTGCCCGTGCAAGGCGCGGAGGTGTGCGCCATCATGGCCTCGCCAGGCGTGCACGACCCCATCGAGGCCGCAGGACAGGATGAGTGCCCCATCGGGGCTCATCCCCAACGCGACCACGCCTTCGCCCTGACCGTCCCACTCGGCGACCCGGGTGGCCGACCGGGTGTCCCACGTCGACAGGCTCTGGGCGCCGGCAGCCACGCTCAGAAGCATCGAGTTGGGGGTGAGCGCCACGGCACGCACCGGAGCGGACACGGAGAACCGCCGCAAGATTCGTCCGTTCGCCGTATCCGCCAGCAGGACGGCGCCATCCCGAGTCCCTGCAGCAAGGATACGCCCGTCCTTCCCGAAACAGGCGGCGGTGATGGGCGAAGCGTCCACATGACAGACGTGTCGCCGGCGTCCGGAAGGGACATCCCATACCGCGACCGTGCCTTCTCGACCACAGGCGGCAGCCCACCGCCCTTCCGGAGTAAGAAACAGTCCCTCCACCTCCTCGACCCGCCCGCCCTCGACAAACGCCAGGCTGTGCACCCGCCGGCCTCGAGACAGGTCCCAGACTTCGACCCGGCCCTTGAATCCCGCGGTGACGGCAAGCCGCCCGTCTTCTGACACCTGGACCGCATAGGTCTCAGGGGCGACCATGCGCCGGCGCTCCCACATGCGCCGAAACCGACTGCACCAGGTGCGACGACTCACGTCGGCCCAGAGTTCGAGCACCTCAGGCGCGCGCTCCAGTTCCGGCATGGTGCGAACTTCCGCCAGGGCGCCCATCGCGCCTCCGATGTCTCCCTGGGCGAGCAGGTCCCGGGCGTTGGTGAGGGCTTCCGCGGCCGTGCTCCGGCGGGCCAGGGCGCCTTGCACCCGGGTAGTCTCCCGGGCTACGAGGCGCTCGAGGTGATCTTGCACCTCCTCTTGTAGCAGCCCGGGATATCCTCCCCAGGCGAGCAACCGGTGCAATTCCGACGATGGGTCGCCGACGATTTCCGGCACCGCCGTGCCGGGGCGTCCTCCGGGCCCCAGTCCGGCACGGCAGGCAAGAAATATCCGAAGCCAGACTTCTGCACCCTCGTCCCAGTGGGCGGACGCGGGCTCGAGACGCCAGTCCAGGTGCCAGACCCGCACCTTGCCGTCCTCACCACCGGTCGCCAGTGTCGCGAAATCCCAGGCCAGTGCCACCGATGTAACCGCACCGGCATGCGCGGGGGCCTCGAACAACGATTCACCGGTGTCCGTATCCCAAAGGTGCACGTGCCCACCCCGGTCGCCGGCCGCCACCATCCGCCCGTCCGGGGCAAGGGCCACGTGTTGGACCGGACCATGCCCCGTCTCGAATACCCGTTCACACCGTCCCGACGCCGTGTCCCACAGCCGCACGGTTCCGTCCTCGCCCCCAGACACGCACCGAGTTCCGTCCGGGGTCACATCCACAGCGGTGACCGGTTCCCGGTGTGCGTCCATCACCTCCGACTGACGCCCCACGACCAGGTTCCACACACGCACAGTGCCATCGCTCGAGCCGGTGGCGGCCACGCGCCCGTCCGCGGCAAGGGCCAGCGTGAGGATCGGTGCCTCATGACCTTGAAGCTGGTACAGGAAGCGGTTCGCCCCTTCCGGAATGATACCCAACACCGGGGCGCCGGCCGGGCCGAGCCCCACGGCGAACAGACGCCCGCGCGCCGCCGCTCCCAGGGCGGTCACGCGCTGCCTGAACCCTCGCAGGACACGTTCGGTGTGCCCGGACGCGAAGGTCCTGAGCCGCAAGGTTCCATCCGCGTCCGCACACAGGAACGACTCACCCGTGGCCAGCGCAGCCAACCCAAGGTTTCTGGCCAGTCCCTTTCGCGCCCAGACCACCTTGCCGCTCCCGGCGTCCCACCCCAGGAGCACACCACTGTTGTCCAGGGAGACCAGGTGAGCGCCGTCCGGCGACAGAACCACGCCGTCCAACCGTGCATGGTGGCGTCCGAGCACGGCCCGGGTCCACACGTCCCGCAAGGCACCCCGCTTCAGGTGTGCCGCCGCCGCTGCCCAGAGTTCGAGCGCACGGGCCGACCGCTCGTAACCATCGATGCTTCGAGCCGCCTCCACCTCTCGAGCCGCCGTCTCCCAGTAACCGCACTCGAGGGCATAGGCCGCGCGGGCCAGGGCGTCCTCGAACGCCTGCCGATTCGACGCCGCCTCGGCCCCTCGGCGTGCCGGCGACACGAATGCCGGGGCTCGAGTCCGGTTGTGCGCGATACGCCATACGCGCACCTCCCCGTAATGTCCAGACACGGCCCGGTTTCCGTCCGGAGCCATCGCCACCCGGGTGGCTCCGAACGCACCGGCGGTGTATCGACACCGCCCCGAGGTCAGGTCCCAGATACGAAACGTGTCGTCCTGACTCACCGAGACCGCCACCGATCCATCGACCGACAAGGCGACCGATTTCACGGGCGCTGCGTGTCCTTCGAGCCTCGCGGCCAGGACACCGGAGGTCAGGTCCCAGACACCGATTTCCTTGCTTCCCACCGGTCCCACCGCGCGCGTGCCGTCTCCTGAAACCGCCAGGCCCACGGGGTGGTCCTCTCCGGTTTCCAATACCTGCGTGCACGCACCGGTGTCGATGTCCCAGATACGAATGGTCCGGTCATCACCTGCGGTGACCGCCGTGCGCTCGAGGGCGGCCACGGCCAGCGAAGCGACCCCGCCGCGATGGCCTTCCATGGTTCTCAGGAGCAGTCCGGTTTGGATGTCCCAGACGCGAACGGTTCCGTCTGCTCCGGCGGAGACGGCGATGGATCCGTCTCCGGTAAGCCCGAGACCTTGTACCGGCGCGGTGTGTCCCCGCAGCAGATGGCGACGGGTTCCGGTCCCTGCGTCCCAAACCTGGAGCGACTGGCCGCCCGCCGTGTAGGTGACGAGCCAGGACTCGTCTGGAGACTCGAGGCCCCGGGAGACCTTGCCGTCGTCCCACAAAGTTTGGGTGCAACGGCCCGACTCCAGGTCCCACAATCGGATGCTTCCATCGGCGCCCGTGGTCAATACCCGCTGGCAATCGGAGGAGATGGCCACGGACAGGACCTCGCCGGTGTGTCCCTTCCACCTGCCCTCTTCCCCGGTGCCCGGCCCGAGCTGCTCCGACGCAGCGGCCAACCGTTCGACACGCGCCACCTCGCGCCCGATACGCGCCCGCAGGGCCTCGACCCGGGCTGCTGCAGCGCTTCCGTCCCCACGTTCCAGGTGCACCCATCCCAGGAGGAGGTCGCCGTCCTCCTGGTTTTCCTGCTCCTCCTGGTCTGCCAGGGAGGCCCGCAGGGTCCGCACCAGGGCTTCGTCCGTGCTCCGACCGTCCCGCCACCGGATCAGGCCGAGGTTGTAGGTGGCGTGGAGGTGGCGGGGAACGGACACCAGGGCGCGTTCCAGCACCCCCTCTGCCTGGTCGGATCGACCCAGGTCCAGCAGGGCCACGGCCTGGTTGTTCAAACTGTCCGCCACGAGTTCCGGCAAAAGCCGGGCCTGCCATGGGCACGGTCTGGACATCACCGACTGGAAAACCCGACAGAGGTCCTCGGCCACCTCCCCCAGATCTCCGGGTCGCCCTGCGGGATCGCGCTGGAGGCAGCGAGACAGGATCGCCGCCACCTCGTCCGGCATGGAAGGAACCGCGGGGTCGGAACGGGTCATGGCCTGGTACTCGGCGACCATGTCCGGGCCGGCCTGGCCCGAGAACGAGCGGCCGCCGAACGCCTCCAGCACGCAGAGTGCCCACGACCAGACGTCAGCCGTCCGCGTCACCCGCACGCGGGTCTGGAGGGGGTTCTCTTGCAAGTCCTGGGTCAAGGCGTGAACCTGCTCGGGCGCCGCGTATGGGGACAACGCCAGGTCCGACGGCCCGGGTCCGTTCATCCCGGGCCGCTCCGGCCACAACGCCCGAATCCAACCCGGGTCCGTGACCTTCACCTTGCCTTCCGGGGTCACCAGGATGTTGGATGGATGCAAATTCTGGTGCAACTCCCCACGCTCGTGCAGGTAGTGAACACCCCACGCCGCCTGAATCGCCACCTCGAGCACCCGTCCGAGCGCCCGGGCTGCGCCCCCCCGGTGGAGCCGCCGGTCGCGAATGGCGTTTTCCAGAGTGACCCCGTCCACGTATTCGACGAACAACGCCGGCATCCCCCCGATGTCCCGCACATACCAACACCCTGCAAGGTAAGGGGGAAATCCCTTTTCGGCCCAGGCGCGAGCCTCATCCGCGACCCGGGCGGCAATCCGCTCGGATACCCGGCTCTCCGTGCACCGTTTCATCACCAGGTCCACCTCCCATTCGAGGTGCCGGACCAGATAGGAGGTGCCCAGGCGACCTTCCCCCAGGGGCCGGATCACACGATAGAGTCCCAGGAGTGAATCCCCGGGCTCGAGCGCCTCCGGGACCTGGGCGCCGGCCGGGAAGTCCTGGGTTTCAGGCAGGGCCGGGAACCGGGTGCTCGTGTTGTCGTTCGCTCCGACTGGAATCGAACGGCCGCAGGAAGGACAGGGAACCACGTCCGCCGCCGTATCCTCGATTCGGACGACTCGGCCGCAGTGGTGACAGGTGGCCGCGATGTGCATGAGTGATCACCTATTCGAGACGTTTGCCGACACGGTCCAGCCGCAGGCGTCCGAGTGGGTCGACCGACCAGAGCACGCGGTCCACCTTGCCGAGTATGAGGTCTCGAGAAACCGTCCCCCACACCCGGCTGTCGGAACTGTGGGGCCGGTTGTCCCCCAGGAGGAAGTAGGCGTCCTCACCCACCACCACCGGTCCGAAGGATTCGGGAACACCCCACGTGGCGTAGGGTTCGTGCAGGATTTCTCCATCGATGAACACGAGATTGTCCCGAATTTCCACCTGCTCCCCGGGCAGGCCGATCACCCGTTTCACGTATGGCGTGCGACGGTCTCCCGGAAACAGGAACACCACCAGGTCGCCTCGAGCCGGCCCCGGGCCCGAAGGATCCCCTGCCGCCCGGGCGCCACGCACACGATAGGCGAGTCGGTCCACCAGGATCCGGTCGCCGGGAAGAATGGTCCGGCGCATGGACCCGGCCGGGATTTCATACCAGGTGGCCACGGAATCCTTGAGGCGCACCCCGGTGGTCATGACCAGGTGGCTGAGCAACGCGAACAGCAGGTAGGCCCACCCGGTATTGAACCAACGCGGGCGAAACCGGTCGCCGAGGCGAACCGCGGTGTCCCAGGCTTCTGCGGCGAGAAAAGCGGCACCGGCAATCAAGACGAGTGCGATGAGCACCAGGGGGAGGATGGACCAGCCGTTGTAGGGCATGTGGGGAAGCGTTGCGTACAGGGCCGTGTATACCAGCGGCACGGCGAGAGGATAGATCAACGCCTTGGACCATTGTCCGTTGTAGAGTTGCCCCAGGCCGGGCGCCGCCAAGGTCAGCACCACGGCCAAATAGCGATTCCGACGCTTCGACACCTGTTCCACTCCACAGCCCTGTCAGCAGCGCCTCGGGAAGACGGCCGATGGGTCATCCCGGGGCACCAGACCCCGGAGACGCTCTGCCTTCGATGCCATCCATTATAGCCATCCAGCGCAGTCGTGCCACTCAAGGATGCGGTTCCTACCTGGATACCCTTTGATACCACGGCTTGACGCCCATCCAACGAAAATGATAGCCTGACAACAATCCCTCCAGCACAACAGCGGACCGGACCACTCGCCGACCCCTGGGAGGACTCGTGGCGCGCAACGAACTGGACCAGGCTGCACCCGGGGAAGAAAACGTCAACCCCTCCGACTCCTCCCAGAACCGTTCCCACGTGGACCCGGACAAAATCCAGGAACTCCTCCAGGGGATCTTGCCCGTCGACGAGGCACGCTCGATCGAACTGCACCTGAATGCGTGTGCGGCCTGTCGCGCCAAGGTCAACGCCTTCGTCTCGGCGTGCGAAGAATCGATCACGGTCACGCGCACCCTGAGCAGCCCACCTTCCCCCTTCGCCCCCTTGCCCACCGGAACTCGAGTCGACCACTTCGTCGTCGAACGACTCATCGGCCGCGGCGGCATGGGAGAGATCTACCTGGCGCGAGACGACACCTTGGGACGCCGGGTCGCACTCAAGCTGATCTCCCCGACCTTCCTCGGCTCCCACGCCACTCGCAAACGGTTCCTGCTCGAGGCCCGGACCACGGCCCGCTTCAACCATCCCCACATCGTCTCCATCTATGCGGTGGGCGAACACGCCGGTCGCCCCTACATGGCCCTCGAATACCTGGAGGGTCAGACGCTCCGGGAGTACATGGCAACCTCCGTGCCCGGAGCGGCCGACGCCATTCGATTCGGTTTGCCCATTGCTCGAGCGCTCGCCGAGGCGCACAAACACGGGGTCCTGCACCGCGACCTCAAGCCGGGCAACATCATGCTCCCGTCGGACGGCCGCCTCCGTGTGCTCGATTTCGGTATCGCAAAAGGCCTGGACACCTCCGACTTGTCTCCGGATGCACGCCTCGAGGAAATCCGTATCACGGCCACCGGACTCCAAAGCCTTGCCGGACGGGACACCACCAGCGTCCGCACGCGATTCCTGGGCACTCCCGCTTACATGGCACCTGAGCAATGGCGAGGCGAGCCTGTGGGACCGGCCACCGACATGTGGGCGTTTGGACTCATCCTCTACCAGATGGTGACCGGACGACGGCCCTATCATGGTGTGCCGCTTCAGCATATCGTGGACGCAGTGGCCGGCCCGGACCCGGTGCCGCCGGTGGCCGGGCTGGCCGAGGGACTTCCCAAAGACCTGGCGGCCCTGATCGACCAGTGCTTGAGCAAGAACCCGGCGGAACGCCCCTCGGCCGCCGAGGCTGCCGCCCGGCTCGAGGTGTTGCAGGATGCCCAGCCCCACGGCGCGTTGCGCTCCGATCCCGGGGTCAGGTCACAGCCGCCCTTGTCCCGGAGCAAGACCCCGGGCACGAACAAAACATCCGGTTGCGTTCGCCCACCTCGAGGCCGATGGTGGCGGATCGCATTCCTGGTGGCCGGGGCACTCCTGGTCGCTGTGGTCGCCGGTATCGCGTTCCGGCCCGGGACCCACCAGGAAATGCCGGCACCGGCGGGTCCCCCCATCCAGGTGGGACTCTACCCGGCTTCCCCCACCACCGACGCATCCAGAGAACTCGCCCCCCTGCTCCGGTACCTCGAATCCAGACTGAACCGGCCGGTCTCTGTGGTCATCGCACCCAGTTATCGCGCGCTCCGTGAAGGGCTCGAGGCAAGTCGGTACGATTTCGGACTGCTCCCCCCGCTCCAGTACGTTCTCTCCCGGTACGAGCGGCCGGACCTGGTCCCGGTGGCCTACGCCGAATATGACAGTGCGTCCCAGGGGCTACTCGTGGTACCTGTGGAGAGCGAGGTGCAGACCGTGAAGGACCTTCAAGGGAAACGGATCTGCTACGTGGACCGGGGTTCCACCTCCGGCTACCTCATGCCGCGGCTCTACCTCCGAGAACAGGGCCTGGACCCGGACACCCTGTTCTCTCATACGGTGTTCAGCGGCGCCCACGTCCAGGCCATCGCCGATCTGCTCGCCGACCGGTGCGACGTGGCCGCGGTCTACTCCGAAGCCTACCTGCGCGCGTCCCACGTGGACGACCGATTCCTGCGAAAGGTCCGCATCCTGGTGGTGACCCGCACCATTCCCTCGGACGTGCTCTGTGCAGCCCCGGAAACGCCTCCGGCCCTGGTCTCGGCCATGAGAACCGCCCTGCTCGCCTTTCATGCCCGCGACGTGCTCGGCACCGCGGCGGTGAGTCCTGTCTATCCCTACACGATCACGGACTTCGTGCCCCACACGGACTCCAGGTTCCGGGCGGTGGAAGCAGCGGCCAGGCTCGAGGGCATCTTGCCGAGAACCCGGCGCTCCCGAGGGAACCCGGGGGGCGACGCGGCCCCTGGTCCATACCCGGAGGCCGAGGGTGCTCCGGCCCCGGAATACCGACGCCAGGCAGACCTCGAAACGGAGTGACGGACGCAGCGTGACGGACCCGGAACCGACCGGGCAGGAAAATGCGGTCGTGCTCGAGCCGCTCGTTCAGATGAGGCGCTCGTCAAGCAGCAGGATAACAGACCCCGGGTTGATGACCGAAGTCCCGGGCCGCACCCGCAGCGGATTCGAGTCCTTCAGGGACCGAACTCAACCCCGACTGGAGCGCACCCGAGGCGCCCGCCGAGAGGCGGGACATGCGGGGAGCAAGGAAGGGGAAACTACCACCGGCAGCCGGGGTCGACCTCGCCGTCGCAGTCGTTGTCCACGCCGTCGCACACCTCCTCGGCTCCGGGGTTGATGGCCGGATCCTCGTCGTTGCAGTCCCCGGCCTCGCCTGTGAACCCGGCCGGTGGCGCACAGCTCTGCACGTTCGGCCGGGCGGTACCGTATCCGTCCCCATCGGCGTCCTTGTACCAGGTGAGGACCTCGAGGTCCTCGTCCACGGCGCCGTCGCAGTCGTTGTCCGCCCCGTCACACACCTCCTCGGCTCCGGGGTAAGCGGCTGGATTGCGGTCGTCGCAGTCGCCGGCCTCAAGGCTGTATCCCGGCTGCTCGGCGCAGCTTTCGATGGTGGTGAAGCCGGTTCCAAATCCATCGGAATCCGTGTCCTTGTACCAGGTGAGCACCTCGAACCCTTCGTCCACCTCGCCGTCACAGTCGTTGTCGAGGTCGTCGCAGACTTCCTCGACCCCCGGATTCACGTCCGGGTTCAGGTCGTTGCAATCCCCGGCCACAGCCACGTAACCGACCGGCTGAGCACAATTCGTCTCCACGTTCCGCTCGGTCCCGTAACCGTCCCCGTCGGCGTCCTTGTACCAGGTGAAGGACTCGAGACCGTCGTCGATCGTGCCGTTGCAGTCGTTGTCCGCGCCGTCACACAGTTCAGGAGCCCCGGGGTAGGTGTCCGCGGAGCGGTCGTCACAGTCGCCCGGGGTGAGTACGTATCCGTCCGGCTGATCACAGCTCGTCACCGTGGGGCCGCCGCCTCCGTACCCGTCTCCGTCCGCATCCCGGTACCACTCGAACTGCTCCAGGTCCTCATCGATCTCCCCGTCGCAGTCATTGTCCTTGCTGTCACATTGCTCGACCGCGTCCGGGTTGACGGCCGGGTCCTTGTCGTTGCAATCTCCGGCCACGTCCACATACCCGGCCGGGGCCACGCAGGCCTCCACGCCGGCCGCAGCCACGCCGTAGCCGTCCCCGTCCCCGTCACGGTACCAGGTGGGCAACTCGAACCCTTCGTCCACCTCGCCGTCACAATCGTTGTCCTTGCCGTCGCACAGCTCGTCCGCAGCCGGATATACTGCCGGGTCGTTGTCGTTGCAATCTCCGGGGATCTCGGTGAAGCCCTGCGGCATGCTGCACCCCGTGTAGGTGGGACGGGCAGCCCCGTAACCGTCCCCGTCCGCATCCGCATACCAGGTCTGGGTCACGCCTTCGTCGGTCAAGCCGTTGCAGTCGTTGTCCTTGCCGTCGCACGTTTCCTCGAGCCCCGGGTTGACCTCCGGATCACGATCGTTGCAATCCCCGTCCTCGGCGGCAAACCCCTCCGGAGCCACGCAGCTCAAGACAAACGCACTCGATGTCCCGTAGCCGTCCGAGTCCGCGTCACGGTACCAGGCATGCTGTTCCAGCCCCTCGTCCACTTCACCGTCACAGTCGTTGTCCACCGCGTCGCACAGTTCCTCCGCATCCGGGTGGACGTCCGGATTCTGGTCGTCGCAATCCCCC
This sequence comes from uncultured Gammaproteobacteria bacterium, assembly GCA_964418585.1. Taxonomy (GTDB): domain Bacteria; phylum Myxococcota_A; class UBA796; order JAJRTE01; family JAJRTE01; genus JAJRTE01. The sequence goes on from CAYQMG010000118.1 coordinate 60,500, forward strand.
TGCAGGAACGAGTAACCGTCCCCATCCGCATCCTGGTCGCATTGCCCGGGTCCGAGAAAGACCAGGGGTAGCAACAACAGGGACACACGAACGATCGAGGGCGCGAGATTCGAGGTTGGATGACTCACCATCTGGACCTCCTTGGACGATAGTTGGTTGTCGCGTTCGGCCGACGGAAAGCTGTCGAACCGTGCTATCTGAGCATGTCGGGCGCGGTCTGCTTCGCAATTGTCAACTCGATGTCCGGAGTGCCCAGGGAGTCGCCGCCACAGGAGGGGCGAACCTGCGCCATTTTGGGCACACCAGCCATGGTAGCCGATCGCTCGTGCAACTTCAACGACCCCCGGGTTCCACGGCTGCGATACCCGACTTTCGGACAGTTCCTGTCCGGTGTGACGGCAACCCATCCGCCCCGGACCAACCATTCTGGAGAACACAGGGGAGGCGCGCAAGCGCGCAAGGCGCGCTGCAAGGGCGACGCAGGTCACCACGCGGGACCCGGAACTCCCCCGTCGGCAGTCGAAAACCGGGCCACGGATTCCGGCGCCCGGGCCCCGAACTCGAGACACGCGCTCCGGTCCTCGACGTGACGCGCGGTTCAATGTAACAAGACGACTGTTCTCCATCTTTCAACCGTGGTACCATCGAAGGCAAGGCAAGGCAACGCAGCCGACCTGAAAGGAGGCGCCCCATGGGAAGGATTCGCTTGCAAGCCCGTATCCTCGAGGACCCTGCACCGAGACTTCTGGCCACCGTGTGCCTGGCCGCCGCCCTGCTCTGGCCTGGGGCCAATTGCCACCCGGAAGACGATGCACCGTTCGAGCCTGCGGACTCCCCTTCAACGCCGGCTCGAGGGTATTTCACGGGGGTGCTGCCGCTTCCTGCCCAGGGTCAGTCGGTCGCCGATGCCCATGGCCAGGCTGCAGCGTGCGCCGAATTCGTGCCGGTCTGGCCTGCGAACGTGGGAGCGGCTGGATTCTGGGACTTTGCCGATGCGCTCGCCTCTCCGACCGGGCGAGAGTATCTGGACGAAACGGTGCGAGGCAACGGCCTGTTTCCGGTGATTCAATTCTCCTTCATGGACCGCGACCCGACCACCGGCGCACTCACGGTTCAGTGTCCGCCGGGAATGTCGGGAGCCACCCTGGAGGATCCGGCGTGGCGGGAGGCGTACCGGGCGGCGGTGGTCGACGTGGTCCGGGTTGCGCGCCCCCGCTACCTGTCGACCGGGAACGAGGTGAACCGCTGGTACGAACAGGAAGGGGCTGCGGAAGGGGATCCGAACGGGTTTCAACATTTTCTCAGCCTGCACGCGGAAATCTACGATGCGGTCAAGGCGCTCTCTCCGGAGACCCAGGTGTTTTTCGTGCTGGCCCGGGAGATGGTGGCCGAGCTCCGGGAGGCGGATCTGTCCGTGCTCGACCTCCTGGATCCGACCAGGATGGACCTGCTGATGATGACCAGTTACCCCTACGCAGTCCGGAAAGACCAGACCGGCGCGCTGCTCGATGCGCCCATCAACAGCCCCGAGGACATCCCGGACGATTACTACGCACGGGTTGCGACCCGTTTTCCGGACCTGGCGTTCGGGTTCACCGAAATCGGTTGGCCATCGACCGAGTTTCATGGCGGGGAGCCGGGCCAGACGGATTTCCTCCTCGAGGCCACCGGGCGGCTGACCGCGGACCTCCCCTTGCACCTGTTCGGATGGCCCTGGCTCCACGATGCCGGCGAGGACGACGACCTGGGTCTCCGCACCCTGGACGACCGTCCCAAGCAAGGCTGGGACACCTGGTGCGACCTGTGATCCAGCCGAGGACCGGCCTCGGCGAACAGGAAGACGTTGAAGCAATCGCCCGACTGGGCGAGACTGGGCTCGAGTAGGTCCCTCGAGCCGCCAGCCGGCACGACCGGGATTCGAGGTCCAGTCAACCCCTCATGCAGGGAGGTCCCATGCGCACGCTCCTCTCTCTCGGCGTTGCGACGTTCTGGGTCGCAACCTTCTCGTTGCTCAGCACGCAGGCCGACCAGTGCGGTTCCGATGACGACACCACCGGAAGCGGATTGCTGGTCGGCGCGTCCACGGTCACGATTCTCCCCGAGGTGAACGGCTCCACCGCCTATTTCGATGCCTACCGGGACGCCCCTTTGGCGATGGAACCGGGCGACGACGGACGGGATCCGGGCTTGTTCATCGAGCAGTGGGACGTGGGCACGCTTCCGATTGGCAACGGAGCCCGAAGTTCCCACTGGGTCCACGACGAAATCCGGGCCGGCGCGGTGGCGTTCGAGGACCTGGACTCGCCTGACGACCGGATTCTGGTCCTGGTCGGCGTCGATGTCTACATGATGTTTCGCCAGGACATCCAGGAGGTGTTCGACAAGGTCCGCCGGGCACTGGGTCAGGGCCTGTACGACCGCCTCTGGATCGTGGTGGCCTCTTCCCACAACCACATGGGACCGGACACGTCCGGTCTCAGCGGCATGAACCACGAGTACTACCGCTACCTGACCGACCAGATCGCCTCGGCCATCGTGGACGCGGTCTCCCACATGGAACCGGCTTACCTCGTGGTCTCCTCCTCGAGATACCAGTTCGGAATGGCCGATCCGTCAGAGCCCAACATCGTGGACCCGACCTTGAACGCCATGCAGGCTCGATCCACCGATGATGACCACGTGATCGCCACCGTGGTCCAGTGGCAGAGCCATCCAGAGGAGACCCTGGGATTCGGTCGAGACATCTACGCGACCGACGAACAGGCCGCCTATCTCAACGAGATCGGCGAATGCTACTCCGACGACGACGGGGCACATTGCTATGTGGAAGACCAGATCATCTCGGCCGGGTTCCCCGGGTACGCCGTGTATGAACTCATGCGACAGACCGGGGCGCCGGCGGTCTACTTGAACGGACCGGTCGGAGGCCTGCTCGGCCCGCTCCACGCCGCCACCTGGGAGACGGAAGGTCCCACTGGAATCCCCGCCGGCGACGGCATGGTCCTGCCGGAGGGCGCAGACATCATCGGAAGCAACTTCCACCAGACCGCCGTGAACGGGCTCGAACTCGCCCGCAGGGTCCTGTCGGATCTGGAGACCGGCGAGGCCGTGTACGACCCGACCATCAGCATGACCAAGGTGGAGTACTACACCCGGCTGACCAACATCATGTTCCGGGCGGGCCTGTCCGTAACCGTGACCGGGAAGCCGTTCATCCTGGGCCACTTGCCTCGAGAACTCTACGTGTGCCCGGAAACCGGTCCCTGGAACGACACCACCTGCGTGTCTGACGAGTACAAGTCCGAGCCCGACCCCATCCTCGGGGCTCCGGTTCGGGTCGGAACGTTCGGCAAGACAGAGGCGCATTACATCCACATCGGGCCGGTCTCCATCATCACGATACCGGGGGAAGGGTTCTCCGAACTGGTGGAGGGGATCCCGGCAGACTTCGTCGATGATCCTCGAGGGGTCTACTACCCCGGGGACAGGGCCCGTTTCAACCACATCCCGTCGGACCAGTATCACACCGGAGGCTATGCTCGAGCCGCCATGACCGGTACGTACAAGTGGGCGGTGGGACTGGCGAACGACGAACTGGGGTACATGCGGCCTCTGAGCGACTGGCGAACGGGATGTGTGGCGGACGAACCACTCCTGGGAGGCGAGGAAGGGACGTGCCAGGCGATGTACGAGGCGGGTCTGGTGGATTTCGTCAACTACGACGGGGATGAATGGGCCGTGGCCGGCGAGCGGTGCAAGGCGATCACCGAGCACCCGGAACTGCTCGACCAACCGCCCTACTCACTCTTCCCCAACGGGGCGGACCTGGCGCTGATGAATTGCCGATACGGTCAACTTTTCGGCGCCGATGACCACTACGAGGAGACCATGTCTGCAGGGTGGGACTATGCCGAGAACTGGATCGAGGCGGTCAAGGTCCTGACCGAATGGGAAGGGTCCCTGGAGGAGGTCAACCCCGACTTCATCGGGTACAACGTGCTGAATTGACGGGCTTCGATCCCCCACACCGGACAATCACCCCCACGGTTCCGGCCACACACCCTATTCCTCCGCCCCCTCACCGCCTTGAGCCGGCCCGGTCGCCGTTTCCTCCACCGCCACCCGCTCCAGCTCCCGGAAACGCTCCCGGTCGCCGAATCCAAACCGCCATCCCTTGCGCGACTCACCCTCCCCTTCCTTGCCTCGCTCCTTTCCACCCTCCCCCAGTTCGGCCAGCCGCTCCTTCACCGCAGGTACCACGTCCCGAATCGTCGCCGGTACGTGCCCTTCCGGCCGGCGGGGACCCGGCAACTCCCGCGTCACCACCCCCACCACCTGTTCATCCTTCACGTAAATCTCGTAACACGGCTTCAGAATCGGAGTAAACCCCTCCCCATCCGGATCCAGGAGATACTCGTCCCGAAACGCTCCTACCTGCAAAATTCGCTTCCCCCCATGGTAGTAGCTCGCCATCCGGTGCAGGTGCCCAATGATGAACAACCGCTGCGGCCGCTGCTCCACCGACTGGGCCAACCAACCGGTCTGTATCTGCACATCCGGGCTCGAGGTGGTCAGGCGTTTCACGATCTCCTTGAACATCGTCCAGTTCAGCTTCAAAACCGGGTCGCGCCCCCCCAGATAGTCCCGCCAGAAGTCCCGCGTCCAGTACTTCCACGAAAGACCCACGATCAACTCGCGGATCTCCGGCACAAGCTCCATCACCCGGCTCTTGGGAACCAGACGGTCGTGAAAGTAGAGGAGCGGCCGAAGCGGTATGAACAGGTCGAGCAGGGTGACCGTGGCCCAACTGATGTTCAACAGAGTCCGCCCATCGTGCTCCACGAACACCTTGTCCGGATCGATCCGAAACAATGGGTCCCACTGGCTCCCGTGTTCGGCCAGAATCGGCCCCAACGCCAGCTCAAACCCGGGAAAACGCACCCGACCAGGTCGCCCGCACAGGGCCCGGATGAACGCCTGAACCTTGGGAAAGGCAAGCTCCAGATCGTGATTGCCCAGCACAAAGTGCACCGTCTTGTTCCCGCTCGAGTGCTCCACGAACCGACTCAACGCGGCAAAAAAACGGGGGTGCGCTGCCGCCACCGAGGCCATCTTGGCCACCGCCACGTCCCGGTCGATATGGTGCGGGAACTCCCCCAGGTAAGGCGTCTTCAGCAGATCGAACGTGTCCCCGCAGAAAATCACATCCACCGGACGATCACGCCAGGGCGGCTCGAGATACGACAGGAGGAGATCTCCCAGGAACTCGCCGTGCGGAAAGTCGTCCTCCGGGCCCCCCGGCCCCATCTCCACGTCGCTGAACACCAGCACCAGCCGGTCGAACGCCGGAGGACAGTGCCGGCGACACGCCACTTCTCGTTCTTGCTGTGCCATGGTCGCACTCCACGACTCGAGGCCTCGACTCGATCCCCGGCCAGGACGGCAAGGACCTGCTTGTTGCCACTGGTACCACGGTTCCAGCGCCTTGTCCACAGGGTTCCCGGGCGCCATCAGGCGTGTTCCGTTGTCGGCGGCCTGGGCGGATGGCCGCCCCACCTCAGGCCTGCCGCCGAGAGACGGTGTTTGCGCGAAGCGTGAGACAGCGCCTCGTTGACCCATCGAAACAGGCGCCGGAACGGACAGGGCGGCGTCCCAAGTACCGATCCCGGACAGGTCGAGGGAGCCCTGGACTGCGTGTGAAGCTCTGCTTCGGCAGGCGTGTGGTCCCCAGGCGGTGGGGGGCTCGGATTGAGCGTGCTGGAGAGGGGGCCGGGGTTCCGATAGCCCCTTCCGGGAGGGAGGAGCGGAATGGTTTCCAGTGCCCGAAGGAGGGTTCTTGGATGAATCGGGCGTGACCCGAAGGCCTCATGCCCCCACGGGAACTGCGTGACTACCGTGCATCGTTGCGAATTTGGGGGCCGGTTGCGGGGACACGTTCATTCCCTGGAATACCCGTTGCGGCGCGCGCTTTGCGTGCCTGCGCCATTCCCAATTCTCGGGAATGAATTGGGTCTGCCGGGCGCCATCCCTCCCCAGCACCCCACCCGGACGTCCTCTCGCCGACCCCGGTTCCCAGGGCCATCCACGCTCGAAGCGTCCCGCCTGTCGCCGGATTCCGGTCCACTGCGGATCATGGTCTCCTGCACGACGATCGGCCTCGACATGGCAATCGCCTGTGCTTCGAAAGCAGGAGAATCCCTCCTGTGTCAGGACTGAAGCGCGTGCGGGGGTGGTGTGACACGAGGGGCGAAGGAGGCTATTCCGCGCCGAAAATGCGCGTCAAGAGGAAATATGCACCGAAGCCCACTCCCAGTGAGCTGTACATCATGATTCAGGGAGGACACCGCGCCCGCGTCTTCCACAGAACCAGGCCGGCCACGGCCAGGCCGAGGAACGCCGAGACGACCACGATCAAGGTACTCTTCATGCTGTCTCCTGCCGCTCACCGGCGAACTCCGGGACCGACCGCCGGCCCGAACCCGCCGTCCAGAGAGTCCCCCCAGAAGGACAGTATGGCCCCTCGGCCGGCTCGAGGCAATCGCGATCCCACGCCCGGCCGCCTGGAGTCCGGGCATGCCCGGCCGTCTCCTCGTGGATGGTTCAGCCAGAAAGCGAGATGAATTCGACGGAGGTGCCGGTTTGTGCTAGAACAGAACCCAGCTCGAGCCGATGCTGCAGGGCGGCGAGGGGTGGAACGAGGACGCAAGGTGACCGGTAGAGGAGGGTTGGGTAGATGACCACGCGAGGTGAGGGAGGAAGCAGGCCGTTGGCGCCGGGAACTCCGCAGGATCCTGCGCTGATGCGACTCGGTCGAACCGTGGCCGGACGCTACCGGGTGGAGGCGCTCATCGGGCGAGGTGGAGCCGGCGCGGTGTACCGGGCTCGGGACCTGGGCGAGGAACGGGACGTGGCGCTCAAGCTGCTGTACGCCCACCTGGCGCCGAGCCACGTGGCGGCGAGGTTTCAACGGGAGGCCCGGCTGGCATCGGCGCTGGAGCATCCCGGTATCGTGCAGATTCACGATCACGGAACGGCCGAGGACGGGAGTCCGTTTCTGGTGATGGAATTGTTGCGTGGTGTATCGATCCACCGGCTGGTGAATGCCCGCCAAATCCCGGTCCCGGACGCGGTAGGCATTGCCCTGCACGCGCTGAGTGCGCTTGCGCACGCGCACGACGCCGCCATTGTGCACCGGGACCTCAAGCCGGGCAACCTCTTCCTGGTGGCTGCCGGCAAGGGGCCTCGAGTGAAGATCCTGGATTTCGGCATGGCCAAGGTCCTGACGCCGGATGAGCCGCAACTGACTCGAGCCGGACAGGTGCTGGGGACGCCCGGGTTCATGAGCCCGGAGCAACTGAAAGACTCGAGCCTGGTGGATCCGCGCACGGACATCTACGGGATGGGAGCGGTGCTCTACTACATGCTGGTGGGCCGGCCTCCTGTGCGAGGACGGAACATGCCGGAGACGTTGCGCAAGCTGATGACCGGGCAAATCCACCGACATCCCCGGGTGTACCGGGACGAGATTCCGGAATCCCTGGATGCGGTCACCGCGCGTGCGCTGGATCCGTCTCCGCTGAATCGCCCGCAGAGCGCGCGTGAATTTGCCGGGGTGTTGCGCCAGGTCTGGAACGAGGTCTCGGGGAAGAAGTGAAGGGGAGGCGTCCTGTCCTCGGGAGGATCGAGGGCGAGGGCCGGGGCTGAATCGCGGTCTTGGGGTGGGGGGAAACCAGAAGTCCGAGATGGTGGGCACAGGAGAGGAACAACGCACGATAGGGCTTGCAGGGGCCACAGGGATAGGGCTGGGCGCCATTGTTGGAGGGGGGATTCTGGCGCTGGCCGGGGTGGCCTATGCAGAAGCCGGGCCGGCAGCGATCCTGGCATTCCTGCTCAACGGCGTGATCGCCACCTTCACGGCCTTGAGTTTCAGCGAAATGGCGAGTGCGTTCCCGGAAAACGGAGGCGCCTATGCGTTCACGCGCAAGGTGCTGTCGGTCCGTGCCGCCTTTGCCGTCGGCTGGGTGCTGTTGTTCGCCTCGGTGGCTGCGGCGGTCCTTTACGCTCTGGGGTTTGCGGCCTACGCGCTCGAGGCCGGCGCCGAGCTTGCCCGGACCCTGTCCGGGGAGGTTCCGACCTGGATGGGATCTCGATGGACCACCCTGAGCCTGGCAGGCGGGGCCGTGCTTTTCTATTCTCTGCTGCTCCTGCGCAAGGCCGGGGGCAACGGCCAGTGGGAGACGGTGGGCAAGATCGTGCTCCTGCTGCTCATCGTGCTGGGGGGCCTGGTTGCGATGGTGCAGGAGACGCCGGCGCAGGTGTCCGACCGGCTGACACCGTTCATGCCCAACGGGTTCCGCGGGGTGGTGACCGCCATGGGGTTCACGTTCATCACCCTGCAAGGCTTTGACATCATCGCCACGGTGGGGGGAGAAATACGGCGACCGCAACGCACGCTGCCTCGAGCCATGCTCGGCTCGCTGGGGTTCGCCATTGCGCTCTACATCCCACTGCTGCTGGTCATTGCCACGGTGGGGGTCGGAGAGGGCGAATCGATAACAGAACTGGCGAAGGCCAACCCGGAAACGCTGATGGCTTCCGCGGTCCGCCGTTTCCTCGGCCGTCCCGGATACTGGCTGGTCCTGGTGGCCGCTGTCCTGGCCATGCTTTCCGCCCTGGCCGCCAACCTGCTGGCCGCCTCCCGTATCACCTCCGCCATGGCACGGGACCGCACGTTGCCTCGAGGCCTCTCGGTCACCTCGGGCAAGCGTGAGGTACCGGTGAGGGCGACCTTGGGGGTGGCTGCGGTGGTGCTCCTGCTCCTGTTCACCATGCAAGACGTGGCCGGGGCAGGGGCGGCTGCGAGCTTGATCTTCCTCCTGTCGTTCGCCCTGACGCACGTGACCACCATCCTGGCACGCTCCCGCACCGGCGGCACGCCAGGGGCGTTCCGAACCCCCTGGTTTCCCCTCGTGCCCCTGGCCGGACTGGCCAGTTGCGCCGGCCTCGCGGTGTTCCAGGGCCTCCAGGTCCCGTCTGCCGGCGTCATCACCACCGCATGGCTCGCCCTGGGCTTTCTCCTCTATTTCACCAGCCTGTCGGACCGGGCCGAGGTGGTGGACGCCCGTTCCGAGGCCATGGACCCGGACCTCGCGCGGCTCCGCGGCCGAAACCCTCTGGTCCTGGTTCCCATGGCCAACCCGCACCGGGCCCGCGCACTGGTGGAGGTGGCCGACGCACTCAGCGTGCCGCGCGTGGGCCGGGTCCTCCTCCTTTCCGTGGTGGTGGCCGGACCCGAGGACGATGCTCCCCGCCTGGAGCACGCCGTGACGGCCAGCCAGGGAGTGCTCCGGGAGGCCATGCTCGCCGCGGCCGGGGCACAGGTACGGGCCGAGGCCCTGGTCACCCTTGGTGCCGACCCGTGGTCCGAAATCGCCCGCGTGGCCGGTGGCCATCGATGCGCAGGCCTCCTGCTCGGCCTGGGCGCAGTCAGCGACCCGGACGCCCCCTCCCCGCTCGAGCGTCTGCTCGAACACGTGGCCTGCGACGTGTTCATCCTGGGAGCACCTCCGGGGTGGCACCTCGCGCGGGTGCGCTCGGTGTTGGTCCCGGTGGCCGGCGGAGGCGGGCACGACGAGATCCGAGCACGACTGCTCGCCAGCCTGGTCCGGGCCGGCGCGTCCTCGATTACCTTTTTCCGGGTGGTGCCCGAGGTGGCCGCCGAGGTGGACATCGCCCGGATACGCCGAAGTCTGACCGAGCAGGCCGAGGACGAAGTCCCGATCCCCCCGGCTGTCGAGGTGGTCTGCAGCGACGACCCGGTACCCGCCATCCTCGATGCTGCACAGGCCCACGACGTGGTGGTTCTCGGCATCCAGCGCATGGGCAAGCAACGACTGATCGGCACCACGGCGCGACGCATCGCCGCGGCCACCCCGGGCGCAGTGATCCTCATCAGCCACCGGGTTGCGCCAACAGGTCTCCTCCTCGGATAGCGACGACCAGAGGGCCGCACACGCTCCCACCGCCGATTTCGTACCAGATTCACACCACCAGGTCCACCCCCTCGAACCAGCGCCTGCATGCTGCCAAACGCTCCGGGGGCATCCACGCCCGGCACTCCGCCGGCAAGGTCACCTCCTCCAACCCAAGCCGCGCACGCTTGTCCCGCCAAAGCGGATGATACGGAAGCAGCGCCGCCCGCGTCACCCCGTGGACCCGGAAAAACCGCGCCACGGCCTCCAGATTCTCGTCCGTGTCCGTCACGCCCGGAATGAGCGGGACTCGAGCCAGCACCGGCACGCCTCCACGCAACGACCGCTGGTGCAGGGTGAGGAAGTTCTCCAGGATTCGGCCATTGTCTGCACCACACCACACACGATGACGGCCGGGATCGATCAACTTCAAGTCGAAATATATCTCATCCAGGTAGGGATACAGGTGACGATCGAACGTGTCGAGAGAGAACAGCCCGCAGGTCTCGAGAAGGACATGCAACTGCTCGCCCTTCGCAGCCCTCGCCAGGGCGCCGGCAGCCTCGGGTTGCCGGGTTGGTTCGCCTCCGGACAGGGTCAGCCCGCCCCCGGACGCAACGAAAAAAGGACGGTCCCGGAGCACCTCCTCCAGCACCGCCTCCACCGACATTGATCGACCCACTCGAGACAGTGCGCCCGACGGGCACCGATCCACACACCGGCCGCAGGCCACGCACCGGTCACGACGGATCCGAACCGGAAAAGACGCGCTCTCCTCCCCCGACTGCCCCGCCTCCTCCCGGACCGGCGGATGGGTTCTCCCCCGCACCCCCACTGCGCGTGCCCACCGGGCGACCTCGCCCACAAAGGACAACCGAGCCCGCGTCCTCTCCTTTTCTCGACCCGGCCTCGGTGAGAAAACCTCGAGGGCGCCTTCCGGACATGCATCCACACAGGCACTGCAGGTCGAGACACATCGTCCCGGATCCACCGCCACCTCGACCCGCGGGGCGATCCCTTCCGGGTTGTGGCACCAGGGACATCGGAGCGGACAGCCCTTGAAAAAAACCACCGACCGGATACCGGGACCATCGTCCAGAGCGTTCCCCTTGATCTCGAAAATGAGAGGATCCCGTCCCACACCCACCTCGAGCCTATGCCAGCCCGTACTCGGCACGCGCAATCAACTCGAGCTGCATGTCCCGGTTGAGCGTGACGAAGTAGGCGTTGTATCCCGAGATCCGCACCAGGAGGTTCCGGTACCTCTCCGGGTGCCGCATGGCGTCGCGCAGCATGGCCGAGGAGACCACGTTCATCTGCATTTGCATGCCTCCCAGGTCGAAGTAGGGGCGGACGTAGGCGAACATGGTGTCCACGATCCGCTCGTACGGTTCACCCGGCGCCGGCGAAACCTTGACGTTGAACGCCATGTTGTTGTTCATGTCTCGCGGCTCCAGGCGGGCCACGTCGCGGATGTTGTCCAGCAAGTTGGGCGATGCCTGGGCCTCCGGGGTGAGGCCCGGGGTGAAAGGTTTTCCGGCCCGTCGACCCGATGGAAGAGCGCCTGCCAGGGTGCCGAAGGCGACGTGATTGGACATGGACCAGAAGCCGGCTGTGTACGGTCCCCCCCGGAAGTTCCGGTGCCGGGCGTAGAGGTCGTGAACCAGGCGCGCGACCCGTCGGGCCATGGCCAGGGCCTCCTCACTGCCGGAGCCGAACAGGGGCACCTCATGCTGAATCAGGGCGAGCAAGTCCTCGTGTCCCACGAAGTTGTCGTCCACGGCCTGCTTCAGTTTCTGGAACGGGACACGCGCGGTATCGAAGACAAGGGTTTGGATGGCCATCAACGAATCGGTCACGTCGGCGAGGCCGATACAGGCGGCTCCGGAGGAATTGTAGCGAGCCCCGCCTCTGGTGGCGTCCATGCCGGAGTCGATACACCCGTCGACGAGGGCGGACAGGAGCGGCGTGGGGCGCAGGAAGGCATGGGCTTCCGCAAGAAGGCCATTGTACTGGACGGCCTGGTCCACGAGAAACTCGAGCTGTTGGGCGAAGGCCGTCCAGAAGGATTCGAACGTGGGGAAATCTCCCTTTTCGGGGCGCCCGGTGTGCGGACCCACGGCCCAGTCCATGAGCGGGTGGCGACCGTTGTCGAGAGCCATCTCGAGCGCAGCGACCAGGTTCATCATCATGGCGTTGGTGTGCCCCATGTGCTTTCCGGACAGGGTGGGTTCCACGCACCCGGTGGCGGACCAGTCGCGGATGTCCTCGATCGGGTACCCGAGAGGTTCCAGCGACGCGAAGACGGCCCGGTCGTTGTGCATGGAGGGGGTGGCCGTGGTGACGAGGTTGACCTCGCACAGACGTTTCAGATAGGCGTCCGAGTTGACCTCCGGATGGAAGCGGGCATTGACGTTGGGGTCCCGGATACCGAGCATTTCTGTGACCTTGAGGAAGATGTAGGTCATGTCGTTCACGGCGTCGTTCCCGTCCCGGGTGACGCCCCCCAGTGTGATGGCCTGGTCCGAGGAACTTCCGCCGAACAGGTAGTTGCCCAGGTCAGGGACGAGCGGGAGGTGGTCGGTGCACCGCAGGAACAGGCAGCCGATCAGCTCGAGCGCGTGGGCCACGTAGGCTGTCCGTGCTTCTGGGGTCTCGAGTGCCCGCATATCGGCTTCGAAGTAGGGCTGGAGCCACTGGTCCAGGCGTCCGAGGGAGAGACCGGCGTTGGTGTTTTCCATGTGCAGGCCGATCCAGGCGATCCAGATCGACTGGACCGCCTCGTCCAGGGTGCGTGCCGGGTGGGCGGGCACCCGCCGACACATGGCTGCGATGTGCTCCAGTTCCTTCCTGCGCGCGCGGGTGGGTGCCCGCATTGCCAGGGCCTCGGCCTCCCGTGCGAGGTTGGCCGCATATGCCTCGAGGCCTTCCAGGCAGAGGATCATGGCCCTGCGCTCGACGTTCCGTGCCTCGAGAGAGGAGGGCGCCTCCCGGTCCCCGGTGTCACGGTCCCGGACCACGGCTGTCTCGATCTTGTCGATGATGCCGTGAGTTCCCAACCGAAGCAGTCGCGGGAAATCGGGGATGGTGTGGGAGAGTGCGGCCGTTTTCCAGAGGAAGTAGACCGCGAACCGTTCGTCCAGTTGCTGGCAGAGGGGTTCGCGGTGCCGGTCCCTCACCCATTCGCGGAAGTTTCTGTGTGTCCAGAAGGGGAACACCTCCTGATGAAGGATGCGTCGTGTTTCCGGGGAGATGTCGTAGGGGTTCAACTCCCGCTCGGGGAGCGAGAGGAGTTCGGCCCAGATGGCGGTCCCGTGAGCGTCCGGGTAGATGACCACGCCGACCTCACGGCTGGTCGTGGTGCCGGCCAGCAGGTCTCCGTGCCGAATCCGTGGGACTCGATGGGACATCAGGTACTTGAATGCATGGGCCTGTCGCAGTGCCGGGCGCCACCTCCGGCCTGCGTGGTCCGATTCGAATCCGTGGGTTCGGAACCACCGGGTGAGCAACAGGGGGCGTTCAGGACACACCTCGGGCCTCAGCCTGAAGTGGGCGTTCAGGAAGGTCTCGAGGCGCGGGAAATCGGCCAGGGAATGGTGCGCAAGGTATGGGTCTTCCAGGTACTTGACGCCAGGGTCGTGCCGGGGCGCGCGCAATCGTCCTCGAGGCCGGACCCGGCGAAGCGGCGGGCTCGAGTCCGGTCCCACCAGAGACAACACCTCCTCACGGGCCCGGGCCTGTCGCCTCTGCTCCAGCCGCCGGTGCCACCGATTCAGCAGCAGGGACAACAGGAAACTGAAGAGATTGAGAAAGGCGAAATTGCCCCGGACCTGCAGGCGATTGTGGAGCAACAGGTTGAGGATCTCGTTGGGAGGCAACCGAATCATCTCCCGGAGCGCTTCCTCGTCCCGGAACACCAGGGTCACGTCGGTATCTTTGGGGATGGAAGGATGGACTCGAGCGGTGCCGCGCTCGAACTCAAGTGCTGCCTGGAGGCGCTGGTCCGCTGTGCGGAACCCGACGGTGAAATCCATCCAGCCGTCTGCGCTGCGCAGGTGGTCGCGAATGCTGGGACGGAGATTGAACTGGGCCGCCATGGTGTGAAGCAACCCGACCAGGAAGGGACGTGTGAGCGACGCCATGAGGATCCTCCTTTCCGATCCGTTCGGCAGCTCGATTCCGTGGCTCCTCCCGCCCGGGGGAACCAGGGACCGGTCGGGTGGTCGCCTCCGTTCAATGCCTTCTACTTCCTTCATTATTATAGGACGCTCGGCCCGAATCTGGAACGACTCCACTTCTGGAGAAAGCGGCCCGGGACGACTCCCCGAGGTCGGGGTGTACAGGAGCACGCGAGGATGCTATGTTTCCTCTCGACTCGAGTGCAGCAGCCCGGGTCGCCGTTGTGGTTGCGAGGCTTGGATGAACGTGGGTTTCCTCCTGAATTGGCTGCCGACCGCCTTGCTGGTCGGGGCGGTCCTGGGCCGGTTGCTCGAGCGCCGGGTTCCCGGGACCGTTCCACGGCCGCTGCCCGGGTGGGTGGACGCGGTCCTGTTCGCCCTCCTTGCCGTTGCAGGCTGCGTGTACGTGAACCGGCTCCACAACCTGGGCAACCCGTTCTGGCTTCCCGCGGGCCAGGACTGGCTGGAATTCCTCGGCCTCGCCCTCGAATTGAAGAATCCGGGCCTGGCCGCCCCGGTGGCCAACCGCTACCCGTTCTATCCCTGGCTCGGCGTTCGGCTCGCAGGCCTGGAAGGGTTTCCCGTCTACATGGGGTGCATGCAGGTCTCCATCCTGGCCGCCGGCCTGCTCCCTGCCTTCCTGTTCCTCTTGACCCGTGAACTGGCCCCGCGCTCCATCGCGCTCGTCGCGGCGGTCTCGAGCATTCATGGCCGGATCCTGCTGACCATGCTGGGCCCCCCCACCGACTACCTGCTCTATGCCGCGCTCCAGGTGGCGGTGCTCGGCACCGGGACCTGGGCCCTGCGACGTGGGGGAGCCCTGCGTCATCTCGCGTTCGGAACGGCCCTGGCGCTCCTCATGGCCACCGCGGCCAAGGCCCTCGTCCTCCTCACCGTGGCCGCTCCGTTCATGCTCGCAAGGTTGGGATGGCAGGTGTGGCGTCGCCCCTGGCGCACGCTTTCCGAAGCAGGTGCATTCCTCCTGCCCCTGGTCATCGTCTGGGTGGGCTACAGCCGGATCGACCGTCCACTCCTCCCACTCGAGCGCATCGTGCTCACCGCCCAGGAGTCGGTGGCGGATGAACGCGGCTACGAAGTCATGTTTCCCACCGATCTGGGATGGGGCAGCGAGGACCCGAGTCAACACGGCTACTGGCGTGTGGGCCGAATCCAGGCTCTCTTGCACCTTCCCGACACCTACCGTTTCCTGCTCCGAGGAGCCCCGGGCAATGCCCCACGTTCAGAACGGGTCGCCTCGGTTCTGGCCGGCCTGCGCACGGACCTTCCCATCCCACATCCGCTGTTCATACTCCTGGCGGTCCCGGGTTGCCTCGCCGCCGTGTGGGGATGGCGGCGAAGCGGAGATCCCGGCCTGGTCGACAGCCTGATCGCCGCCGCGTTCTTGTCGGCCGCCCTGGTCGCTGAGTGGCTGGGGGTGACGGGGAACCTGTTCGTTCCGCGCTACGCCCTCGTCCTCTCCATTTTGCTCCCACCACTCATGCTGTGCGGTATCACCTCCCTTTTTCGATGGATTCCTGCAGGAGAATGGCGTCACAGGGGATGGATCTGGTGGCCCGCAGCCGCCGTGGCCTTCATCTGGGTGATCGCCGGAGACGGCCCCATGGGCAGACTCGACGCACAACGACACCTCGAGACCCTCGCGGATCAACGGGCCTCCAGCCGGGAAATGGCCCTGGCCAGACTGGCACGGCTGCCCCAAGAGGCGGCCGTGCTCGACATGTCCGGAACCCGCGTCCTCCCAGACCTGCTCCCGGGCAAGTTCGTCTATCCATATTCGGCCCCGCACGAACCCGCCCGGTTTCTCGTCGCTCCGACCAACCTGCGCCGCCGGTTCGTGATCCAACCGTGCCAGTTCACCCAAACGCCCCCCGTGCCCCGATGGGTCACTTCGTCCCCGGACCGTCTCGAGCCGTTCAGCGCCTGCATCGACGAGGATACGCTCCCGAATGAGGTCCTGGTGCTGCACCGAGAGGACCCGGAGACCGGTTAGACCAGGTGCACCACACGATACACTAGAGGGACTCGGAAGGGTCGGGCGGCCCGCTGCGATCCCCCCGTTTCTCCCGGGCCTTGTCCAGCGCCTTGCGCACCTTGCACGCCAGTTCCTCGGTGCTGAACGGTTTCTGGATGAAATCCCCCCCCTCACCGAGCACCCCCTTGCCCGCCACCGTGGTGGCCGTGTACCCGGATGCGTACAGCACCCCGATACCAGGGCAGGACGCCTGAACACGCCGGGCCAGATCCTTCCCGGACATCTCGGGCATGATCACGTCGGTCATGAGCAGGTCGAGTTCCCCGGCCCGGGTCCTCGCGACCTCGACCGCCTCCGACGGCCGGTTGACCGCCACGACCGAGTAGCCGAGACGCTCGAGCATGAGGCTGGTCATGCTGAGAACGCCGGGTTCGTCCTCGACCAGCAGAATGGATTCCCCGCGACCAGGAGGAATCCGGCGCGGATCCCGGGTCGTCGGCTCGAACACCCGACCCTGATGACGAGGAAGATAGACGCGGAACGTGGTCCCGTGCCCCGGTTCGCTGTACACGTTGATGTGGCCACGGTTCTGCTTCACGATCCCGTAGACCGTGGCCAGCCCCATTCCAGTGCTCTGCCCCATCCCCTTGGTGGTGAAAAACGGTTCAAACACCTTGTCCAAATGGCATGCCTCAATACCACATCCATCGTCGGTCACCGAAAGCACCGCAAACTCCCCGGGAACGAATCCGGCATGAGCAGCACAGTAGGCGCCGTCGACCACCACGTTCGATGTCTCGATCGTGATCGTGCCCGTCTCCCCGATGGCATCCCGGGCATTGACACAGAGATTCACCAGAATCTGGTCCACCTGGCTCGGATCCACCAGCACCTGCCAGAGATCGGGCGCCGGGACCCAGACGAGTTCGATGTGCTCGCCGATGAGACGCCGCAACATCTGAAGCATCCCCTCGATGGTCCGATTCATGTCCAGGACCCGGGGAGCAATCAGTTGTTTGCGCGCAAATCCCAGCAGTTGCCGGGTCAATTCGGCCGAACGGTTGGCCGCACGCAATATCTCCTCGAGATCCTGCCGGTGCGGATCCCCGGAAGGCGTCTCCATGAGCACCAGATCTGCGTGGCCGATGATCACCGCCAACATGTTATTGAAATCGTGCGCAATCCCACCGGCAAGCCGCCCGATGGATTCCATCTTGCGCGCCTGATGAAGCTGCGCCTGCAAGTGCTCCCGCTCCGCCGCCGCACGCTTCCGCTCGGTGATGTCACGCGCCACCACCAGAACCCCCTCCTTCCCCTCGCTCGATCGGATGGGGGTAGAACTGATCTCCACCGGAATGCGCTCGCGATTGCGGGACAGAATTTCCGCTTCGTACACAGTCGGCTGAACCGTCCCGTGGGTCAGCGCCACCCACCTCTCACGGATGTCCTTGTCATATTCGGGCGGTACGAACAGGGAGATCGGCTGTCCGAGAACGTCCTGAAGGTTGTGCCCGGTCAGTTCCAGGCCCGCCTGGTTGATGTAGGTGAGCACGCCGTTCATGTCGTGCACCAGAATGACATCACGGGTGGTCTCGGCCAGGGACCGATAGTTTTCCTCGCTCCTGCGGAGGGCTTCCCGGGCCCTGTGCCGTTCCACCGCGGTGGCAATGATCCGGGCTGCGGACATCAGAACGCCCACATCCTCTTCGGCCCACTCGCGGCGGACCCCGCACGAGTCGAACCCGATGAAGCCATAGTATTCCCGGTCCACGACGAGCGGCACGACGAGGATGGACATCACGCCCTGTTTTTCCAGAATTTCCCTGACTGCCTCGGAAGGCATTTCGCGCACGTCCGAATAGCGGATGACCTCGAAGTTCCGGAGACGTTCCATCCACCAGGGAAACGCACCGGCCGGAATTCCCTGAAGGTTGTCCTTCTCCGAGGGGACGCCTGGAGCGACCCACTCGAAGGTGTTGTCCATGGTCTCCAACCCGTGCCGGTGCTCGAAAAGGTAGGCTCGGCTCGCCCCGATGGTGGTTCCCATGAGCTGAAGGCAAGTCTCGAGAAAAGTGTCGAACGTATCCGACTCGAGGGCGAGTGCGGAAACCCTGGCGAGGAGCTGTTCGTAGGCGACCCGCTTTCGCAGCCGCTCCTCTCCTCGTTTCTGGGTGGTGATGTCCTGGGCGATTCCGCGGACCAGGACCGGTTGCCCGTCCCCGTCCCACTCGGCGTATATCACGCCGCTGAGAAAACGCTCCACCCCATCCGGAAGCAACAGGCGGCAGACCACATCGGCCCGGTCTCGATCCCCCACGGCTCGAGCAATCGCAGCCCGGACCCGGAGCCGATCTTCAGGATGAATGCGCTCCATGATCGCCCGGCGTCGGGCACGGGTGGTTCCGCGGGGAAACCCCCACAAACGCGCCATCTCTTCCGAACACTCCACGTGCCGCCAGCCGGCCTGCCAGACCCAGCTCCCCACTCGAGCCAATCGCTGCACCGCGGACAGGTGGCGCTCGCACTCGCGCAACGCCTCTTCCTTCCGTTTCCATTCCGTCCGGTCGACGACCACGTGGACCGCGCCTGCGTAGCGGCCACCCTCGTCGAACAGTGGGTCCGCAGTGACCCGGACCCAACGGCGGTTCAACCGGAACTCCTCGATCTCCCGCCGATGGGTGCCGCGCATGCGGCGCACCGGGCACCGAACATGAGGCCCCGCGGTGCCGTGGGCCAGTTCCCAGCAAAGTCGTCCAATACACTGGGCAGGTTCCAGACCAAAAACCGCACGGGTGGCCACGTTGGCCCGAATCACCCGGTGGTTGGCATCCAGCAGCCAGACCACATCGTCCATGGCATCGAACGTGGCATCCCACTCTGCGATGGCCCAGGTGGATGGATGGGACGCCTCATCCGTCACGCGCTCCCTTCCCACTCCCAGCCGAAGCGCCACCTGGGCCGCGATGGCCCGGTAGGCGTCCACCCAGGTATCGAACAGGGGGACCGGAACACGGTGGCCGACCACCATGACCGCCCGGCCGACCCCCTCGGACCGGATCGGTACCCCCACCAGGGTCATCGCCGCCGGGTCGGTCACCTCTCGAGACGCAGCCTGCCCGGTTCCAAGGGCCTCGCACGCCACCTCCTCCACCGCCCCGCACAGAGCGCCTCCGGCTTCGTGACCAGAAGCGGCGAGACCCATCCCACGATGCACCAGACGGCCGAGTTCGGGGTCCGCTGCGTGGGCGGACCGGACCACCCAGATCCCGTCCTCGCGCTCCAGGAATGCAACCAGCGCCACCCCCAACCGGTGTACCAACGCGCGAGCAACCTCCCCCCTCCAGTCCGTACCCGGCGGAGACTCCGCCAGAAATCGCGTCAGGTAGACGAACCCCTCGACCGGTACGCCCACGTGTTCCAATGACATTGATAGGTTTCCTTTTCCAGAATCGAGTCCATGGACAACCGGATGCCCCCGTGGTTGGCGCGGGAATCACGAGACCTGTCTCTTCTGTAATCATGCGCCACCTCCTGTCGGATGTCCAGCTTCGGTTCCTCTCTGCCCCACCCCGTCCATGCCCCCCATCCGCCCAGCCCACTCCGGTCGCACACAACACAACCACTTGAGTATCCGGCCCGAATGTGCAACCCTTGCCTCACCAGGGAGTGCCGCCCATGAAGACCGTCAACGAGATTCTCAGGTCGACCAGCCTCCTCCCCGGCTTCTTGCTCCTCGCGAGCATCGCCGGCTGCGACCTGGCCTTCTCGTCTCGAGCCGCCACCCGACAACTCGGCGACCTCGACGAGGACGGCTGGGCTGCCTGCCCCCCCAATGCCGTTGCCGACCTGCTCTGCGACTGCGACGATTCCGCCCCGGACACATTTCCTGGAGACCACCCGGACGATCCGCTCGAACCCGGAGATGAGAACTGCGACGGGATCGAGGAAAAAGACGCGGACCGGGACGGATACCTGGAAGAAATCCTCGTGAACGGCGAAACCGTCGGAGACGACTGCAACGACCAGGATCCGACCGTGCATCCAGGCGCAACCGAACGGTGTGACGGCATGGACAACGATTGCAACGGCATGGTCGACGAACTGGAGGACCCTGCACACGCCTACCTGGACGATGACCACGACGGCCAGTGCGACAAGGACCTCGGGGGAACCGATTGCGACGATGAGGACCCCGCCACGTACCAGGGAGCACGGGAGGTGTGCAACCAGCATGACGACGACTGCGACGGCGAGGTTGACGAAGGTCTGGACCAGGATGGCGACGGATTCTGTACCGACCGGGAAGGGGGCACCGACTGCGACGACCAGGACCCCGAATCCCATCCCGGCGCAGTGGAGAACTGCAACCCCCTCTCGGACGGCGATTGCGACGGCGCCACGGACGACACCATCTGGCTCAACGGGGACCAGGCCGTCGGCTTCCGTCAGATCCAGGACGCCCTCGACGAAGCCACGGATGGAGACGTCATCGACGTATCGTGCGAAGGGGTGTATCCCGGCCCGGTCGACTTTTCCGGCAAGGCCGTGCTGCTACGGAGCACCGCCGGCCCGGCGGCCACCGTGATCTCCGGCCCAGAAGACGGACCCGTGATCTCGTTCCTCTCAGGGGAGGGACCGGACGCTGTGCTCGAGGGATTCACGGTCACCGGAGGTGGGGGAAGCCGTGGCGGCGGGATCTGTATCGCAGAAGCGTCTCCCACGTTGCGCAAGTTGGTGGTCAGCGGCAACACGGCGGACGAGGGGGGAGGGATTCACATCCAGGACGGAGCCCCATGGCTGGAGGACGTGGTGCTGGACGACAACTATGCCCGGAGTGCCGGCGGGGGGATCTATCTTTCGGGAGACCTTTCCCCTACCTTCGTGTCGGTGGAGATCCGGAACAACTGGGCGCCCCAGGGCGGCGGCCTTCACGTGGGAGGAACGGGCATCTCCCCGGACGTATCGGCCATGTCGGTGCACAGCAACGAGGCGCGAAACGGTGGAGGTATCTACATCGGCGCCGGGGCTTCGGTGGTGCTGCGCGGCATGGCCATACAGGAGAACGCAGCCTGGATAGACGGCGGTGGGATCTCGGTCTCCGACGGCGCCACGCTTCTCCTGGAAGGGGTCTCGGTGGAGCGGAACGTATGTGAAGACGGATTCGGCGGCGGCATCCAGTCGGGCAGCGGCTTCGTGGTGATGCGTGAAAGCACGTTGAGCAGCAACATTGCTTTCGAAGGAGGCGGCCTTCACGTCTCCTCTGAGGGTTCGGTCTCCCTGTACAATGTGACGGTATCCAGAAACAGCGGGAGGAGGGGCGGCGGGGTGCGCGTGCAGGGAGCGGCTTTGGTGGCCAAAAACGTTTGGATTTCCGGCAACTTCGCAACGAACGGGGAGGGAGGCGGCCTGTACGGTTCCGACAACGCATTCGTGGTCGTGGCAAATGCCGTGCTCGAGCGCAACAGCGCGTCGACCGGGGCCGGGGTCTACGTGTCCGGGGACGGCGTGCTCGCCCTGCTGAACAGCGTGCTCCACGGCAACGAGGCCACGGGCCGAGGAGGCGGCCTGTATGTGGCCTCCTCAGCCCAGGTTTCCCTTGACGCCACCGTGATCGCCTTCAACAGTGCAGGCCAGGATGCGACCAATCTCTTTTCGGATTCCGACCAGGTTGCGGCCGCGTTCTCCTGTTTTTTCGATTCCTCCGGCGACGCAGGCCTGCTCGGCCCCGTCACAGGCGACTTCATGGTGCAAGCCCCCGGGTTCATCGGTGACTCCGACTACCACCTGGACACCGACTCCCCCCTCATCGACGCGGGAGACCCGGCCGACGCTTTCCTCGACACGGACGGAACCCGCAACGACATTGGAGCTTACGGCGGCCCGTCCGGGGCGTCGTGGGACCTGGACGGCGACGGATACTACGACTATTTCTGGCCCGGGGGACCGAGCGACCCCCCTGCCCTGTTCAGCGAGGACGCCTATGACTGCGACGATCAGGATCCCTCCGTACACACAGGGTGTAACCACGACTGATTCGACCCGGCCCACACCTGGCCGGTCAGGTTCACGCTGGGCGCAGTTCCTGGGACCCGACACGGACCCACGCCCGGTGCCCCCACGACGCCTCACGCTCGACCTGGTCGGCATCCTGGCCGGCGCCCTGCTCGTTCTCGACTGTGGCTTCGGCTACCAGGACAACCTCGACGATGACATGACCATGCCGACCCTCACCCCGACCACTTCCCCGCCCCCTCCCTCCACCTCCCCCGCACTCGAGACCCCCACCCCCGGTTCCGGCGACGACGACACCGCCGCTTCCACGCCTCCTGCCGAAACCGACCATGATCAGGACGGATGGACCGATTGTGCGTGGACGACTGAGGACACCCCGTGCGACTGCGATGACCAGGACCCCGCCGTGCACCCGGGCGCCCTCGAGACCTGCAACAGTCGCGACGACGACTGCGACGGCCGAACAGACAACCGGATATTTCTCGGGGAGGACGAGGAGGACCTGTTTTCGACCGTTCAGGCGGCCGTGGATGCGGCGCAGGATGGGGATACCATCCATCTTGCCTGCCCGGGCGTGTACAAGGGCAACGTTGGCGTGTCCGGAAAGTCCCTGACCGTTCAGGGCGGCGCCCGATGGGACGAGACGGTGCTGGAGGGGGACGGCACGGGGTCCACGGTCCAGGTTCAGGACGCCGCGTCCTTGACGCTCGAGGCGCTGACCATCACCGGGGGAGCGTCCGTGGCCGGCGGGGGTATCTCGGTGGTGTCCTCCTCCCTTTTTCTCCACAGGGTGATCGTAGAGGACAACGAGGCCGACCTGGGAGGCGGCATCGATGCCGGGGACGCCGTGGTCCACCTGGACACGGTGCGACTGACCGGCAACCAAGCCCTGTTCGGCGGAGGTGTGCATGCTGCAGCTTCGTCGCTCGAGGTCACGAACACGCTGCTCCAGGGCAATGACGGCGCCGAGGGCTACGGGGGAGGCATGCAGTTGACCCAGGGCAGTACGGCCACGCTCCAGAATGTGCGCCTGGCCCACAACAGCGCCAACTGGGGCGGGGCGATCCACCTGGATGATTCCACCCTGACGCTGGAAAACGTCCTCGTGGACCACAACACGGCCAGCGCAGGTGGAGGCTTGCACGCAACCGGAAGCACGCTGGTGGCCCGCAACAGTGTTCTGGCCTACAACGTCAGCCTGAGCGCGGGAGGCGGCGGGTATTTCTCCGACCTGTTCGCCGACCTGGAGAGTGTCGTGGCAGCCTACAACGATGCGGTCCAGGCGGGCGCCAACCTTCACGTGGACGCGAGCACGGTCTCCACCGCCCACGACTGCTTTTTTGGGACGGACGGTCCTGGACTTTCCGGCATGACCGCGTCGGACACCGACCTTACATCCGCTCCAGGATTCCTGTCCGAGTCGGACTACCACCTGGCGGACACTTCTCCGCTCGTGAACGCAGGCCCTGACACCCAGGACCGGACCGACCCCGACGGTTCCCGCAATGATGTAGGGGTGTTCGGCGGTCCACTCGCCGACCACTGGGACCTCGACGCCGATGGTTGGCCCGCCTATTTTTGGCCGGGAACCTACGAACAGGCCCCCGAGGGAGTCACGGTCGGCACGTTCGATTGCGACGACCAGGACCCGGAGCGCACGCCCGGGTCAGGATGTGCTTTGCCCTCAACTCGAGCCATGATCGAGGAGTGACGGATGAAAACGAAGGAACTCTCTGGCACGTGGGACATCCACCCGGTGAAGGAATTCGATTCACCACCGGCGGAACTGAACGACTGGTTGCCCATCCAGGTCCCCTCCCACTGGCAACAGGAGCCGAGACTCCAGACCTGGGCGGGCAAGGTCGTCTACAGGAAACGATTCGACTGGTCTGTCCAAAAAAGGGAGTTGGTACGACTCGTGCTCCCCGGGACCTTCTACTGGTCCACCGTGTTCCTGAACGGGAAACGGCTCGGGAGCCACGAGGGATACTTCACCCCCCAGGTGTACGACATCACCGAGGTGCTGGGGGGGACCAACGAACTCATCGTCCAGGTGGACTGCCCGGACGAAAAGTCCAAGGTGAACAAGCGCATGATCACCGGCGTCTTCTCTCACTGGGACTGCCTCGACCCGCAGACCAACCCGGGAGGTCTGTGGTTGGCGCCGGAAATCCACACTTCGCGCGGCGCCTTCTTCGACCTGGTCCGGTTCCACACCGACACCCTCGAGAAAAAGAAGGCTCGAGTCGTTCTCCGGATCGACGTGACCAGCCGGGAGATGGGGCCGGTGAAACTCCACGTGCGGTACCGGCCTGCGTCCTTCCAGGGGCACACGTTCCGGTTCGACCACGATCTGACACTTGCTCCGGGGAAAAACAGCTTCGAACTGGAGCATCTCCTGGACGAGCCCAGGATCTGGTGGCCGCACGACATGGGGTCTCCCGATCGGTACCGGCTGGAACTCTCACTGGTGAAGAGCCGCAACCGGACCCTGGACCGGTGGGAGGGCGAGGTGGGTGTTCGGACCATCGAGGTCCGGGACTGGCGGTTCTACGTCAACGGCGTCCCCCTGTTCATCAAGGGCAACAACTATCCCCCAACAGACACCCGGATCGCCACCACGACTCGAGCCCGCGTCGAACAGGACCTGGAACTCGCGCGCAGGTGCCATTTCAACATGCTGAGGGTTCACGCCCACGTGGGCCATCCGACCTTGTACGAAGCCGCAGACCGTGCCGGCATGCTCCTGTGGCAAGACTTTCCACTCCAGTGGACCTACCGGAAAGAGGTTCTTCCCGTGGCCAGGGAACAGATCGCAGGCATGGTCCGTCTCCTCTACAACCACCCCAGTATCGCGCTGTGGTGCTGCCACAACGAGCCTATCCACATCGTCGACACCAAGGACGAGGACATCGTGAGCATGGCCCGCACCGCCTTCTCCATCTTTGGATGGTCCTGGAACCGCGATGTCATGGACGTGGCCCTCGCCGAGGTGGCCAGGGCCGAGGACCCGAGTCGATACGTCAACTGGTGCTCCGGCCACCCTACCGTGCGCAAAAGCGGGGGAAGCGACACCCATTTCTATTTCGGCTGGTACCGTTCCGAGGGAAAACGGCGCAACTTCGAGACCGTGCTGAGGCTCACCCCTCACAATGCACGCATGATATCGGAATTCGGGGCCCAGAGCTTTCCCAATCTGGAAACCTGCGTCAAGTTCATGGACCCGGACATCACACGCATAGATTGGGACCGGCTCGAACAGCGGCACAGCCTCCAGACCGACTTGATGAAGCACTGGGTGGGACTCGATCATCCCTCACTCGAGGCTCTGATCGAAGCCTCCCAGGCCTACCAGATCATGCTCAATCGGTACTACATCGACCGTATCCGGCACCTCAAGTATCGACCTGCAGGAGGGCTGCTCCCGTTCATGTTCACCGACCCGAACCATGCCATCCAGTGGTCCATCGTGGACTACGACCGGGTGCCCAAGGCAAGCTACCATGCCATGCAGAAAGCCTTTGCCCCCCAGTACGTGTTCCTCCTCCTCGACCAGGACACCTATCCGACGGGAAGTGACGTCTCTTTCCCCATCCACGTGGTGAACGACTCGAGGCGGCGGTTCGACTCTGTATCCATCCACTTCGCGCTCGTCGACCCCAGTGGGGCCGAGCAGGTGTCCCACACGTTCACACTCCCTCTGCCCGCCGACTGCCCGGCCATCGAGGTGGCCACGGTTCGGGCGCGTTGCGACTCGCCGGGCGTCTACCAGGCCCGCCTGCACCTCCAGGGGGATGGCTTCGATCTCCAAAACGACTACCCTTTCCAGGTAGAGTCCCCCGAACATCACTGAAACCCGGAAACGCCCACACACGCATAGGCCCCACACCGTCTCGCCTCCGCCACCGGCCCGCGACGACATCACAACCAGGAACTCCTTGTGAATTGAAATTGTCATCCCTCGAGTTGACATGATACGATATCAACGCTGTCGGAGGTCGCCCCCAATGAGACAGAATCCAGCCAGCCGATTGCAATACTGCGATATGTGCGGCGAGCGCAGGGAGCCTGACGCCAGGTATTGCAGTGCATGCGGATACCCGCTGGAAGGCGAATCAGCCCCCGTTCCCGACTCCGACCCCCTCATCGGAAGGCAAGTCGGCGAGTATGTGATCGAAAAACGACTCGGCCGCGGAGGCATGGCCACGGTTTACCGGGCCAGGCACCCGGACGCCCGGCAGACTGTGGCCATCAAGCTGCTCAATCCGGAACTGCTCCGCGACCAGAACCTCTTGGAGCGTTTCCATCGGGAAGCCCGAATCCTGGCCGCCCTGGACCATCCCAACATCGTACGCCTCCTGACCGCCCACCTCAACACCGACATCCCGGCTATCGTGCTCGAGTACGTCGACGGCGCCCCCCTGAACGAAGTCCTGGAAATGCGGGCGCCCCTGCCGCTCGGCGACGTGCGCCGTATCTTCACCCAGGTCCTCGACGGCCTCGAGTTCGCCCATGGCATGAGCAACCCCATCGTGCACCGGGACATCAAGCCATCCAACATCCTGGTCCGTCCGGACGGAAGGGTGAAGGTCACCGATTTCGGAATCGCCAAGTTTTCAGACGCCTCCCGCCTGACCCGGACCGGTAACGCGGTGGGAACTTCCCTCTACATGTCCCCGGAACAGATAACAGGGACCGAGGAAGTCGACTACCGAAGCGACATTTATTCGGTCGGCGCCACATTGTTCGAGGCACTCACCGGTCTGCCCCCTTTCCGTCCCCCCCGGAACCTGTCAAAAAGCGAAGGAGAATTCCTGATCCGGGAGGCCCATGTCAAGAAACGCCCTCGAGACCCTGCGGAGATCCGGGACGACATCTCCCCCGAACTGTCCGCCGTGGTCTTGATGGCCCTGGAAAAGGACCCGGACGAACGATTCCCATCGTGCAAGGCTTTCAAGGAGGCGTTGGTTTCAGCCCTGACGCCACCCGTGAGATCGCGCGACCAAAAGGATAAGCCGACCGCCTCGGCCGCCAGCGCTTTCGTGGCAGACAAACTCAGCCATCTCCCGGAGTTGGCTGCCCTGGAACAATGGATGTATCGCCGGATGTGTCGCCTGATGGAGCGCTCCGGTCTGGTCCAGGACAAGGGGACATCTCGAGCAGAAAGGCGACCCCGGTCGGAACAAAGCGGACTCACCAGGAGGTCTTCCTACAGGAAGCGGAACGAAGAGGGAAAGGGTCGATGAAGTGCATGGTGTGCAGCACGGAGAACCGGGAGGGCGCCAACTACTGCAAGGGCTGCGGCGGACGCCTGCGGAGCGACACTCCGATACCGCCGAGCGAGACCCCGCTACCCAGTATCCTGCCCCCTCGCACTGCAGATACCGGACCTGAAGAGGCTCCTTCCACCTCGGCACCCACGTGGACCCGGGACTCCGAGCCCCTCACAGTGGTTCAGGGACCGGACCGTCCGGGAAAACACGAGCAGTCACCTGCTGGTCGACCTCCGCTCGGTGGCCCATCCGCTCACACCGCCTTCCTTCCGGCAAGAAACGAGAGAATCCAACGCAAGTCCTCTCCAAGCCGGGCGGTGTTCGGCTTCCTGTTGACCCACACCTGGAACCCAAGCGGCGACTGGGTGGTCCTTCGCGAGGGCAGGAACATTGTGGGCACCGCCGAAAACCTGGAAGGCTCGTTTCCTCAGGACCCGACCATGAGCAGGATTCATTTCTCCGTGGTCTTTCGCGACGGAGGGGTCTGGGTCCGGGACCTCGACTCCACCAACGCGACCACCGTGGGGGGAAACGTCGTGGCCGGAGACTCGGTGCAGGTCACGCACGGTACCGTCATCCAGGCCGGACAAACCCAGTTCGAACTCCTGCTGGCTCCATCCAGGACTGAAGGGTCAGGTGCCGACAACCATTCGACCTCACCGGACGAAAGCTCGCCCGAGCACACGAGGTGATGCGCCCGCAGAAAGAGCGTTCAGGATGTGTCAATGAGTGCAGAAACGAACGACTCCAGGACGAATGCTTCGGAGCCGGCTCCCCTGAAAATCGGCAGCGAGACCGATGTCGGTCGGGAGCGCTCGGAGAATCAGGACGCGGTCGGCTATTTCAAGACTGCCGACGGCCGCTGGACCCTCCTGATGGTTTGCGACGGACTGGGAGGCCACGCCGGCGGGCACACCGCCAGCACCATGGCCGTGGAGGTCATCAGCCAGATCTTCCGTGCCCGAGTGGATGACGAACCGGTCCCTGACACCCTCCGCGCTGCCATCGAGGAGGCCAACCAGGCCATCCACAAAAAGGCGCAACAGGACCCCACCCTCCGCGGCATGGGAACCACCTGCGCATTGCTCGCCACCGATGGCCGGCAGGTGTTCGTCGCACACGTGGGAGACAGCCGGGTCTACCGTATCCGCGGCGAGGTGATAACCCAACTCACCCGCGACCACAGCACGGTACAGCGACTGGTCGACGAAGGCTTCATGACCAGTGAGGAGGCCAAAAACCATCCCAACGCCAACCTGCTGGCCCGTTGCCTGGGACCCGACCCGGTGGTCGAGGTCGAGGTACACAAACCCCTCCTCCTCCTCCCCGGCGACCGGTACCTCCTCTGCTCCGACGGCCTCTACAACATGGTGGAAGAACCCATCATCGCCGCCCTGGCCACCATGTACCCCGCCCCCACCGCCACCAAGAAACTGGTCTCCCTCGCCAACGACCGCGGCGGACTGGACAACATCAGCGTGCAGATCTTGCACCGCACCGACGGGTCACCCGCCACCGGACAATTCGACGCAGACCGGTTTCGCGTCGAAACACCCCTCTCCCCAAGAGAACAGGCCAGCACAACCTCGAACTCGAATCGCCCCCCTCCAGACAAGGACGACAGTCCGCACCACCACCGCGACAACAGGGTCCCCAACCCCGGACCTGCCAGAAAACGCTCCCGCCGCAAACCACCTCTCCTCCTCGGCGCACTCCTCATCATCGGAACCGTCGTGCTGGCCACCTGGACCTCCCACCAAAGGGACACCGGCAGCAGCTCGCTCGAAGTCTCCAACGTCTCGCCCACGATTTCAAGTGACCACCGCGCGACACCCCCGAAAACGGAGCAGGCGCCCGCTCAGCGCACCCTGGACCCCGGCAGGGCTCCGGAATCCCCGCAACCCGACCACGGAAACGACCAGTCCAATCCTGGTCATGGCTCGCCCACCCCGACATCCGACCATACCCGCAAAACTCCGACTCCCACCAACCTCGACCAACCCACCACCGCCTCCACAGACCGCGACACCCCCCGCTGACCTGTCGAATGACCTGAACCAGCACGGCAGCGCGCCCCGCACAGCCCACCCCCTGAAGATTGGTCCATCCAAGCCACCCACAAGGCGCGGGGATCCCCGTCCTTCCTGGCGGAGTACGGAAACCTCGCCCGCAACTCGCCCATCACCTCCCCACAACAAACGACTGTCCCTCCCGCACCATTCTCCGCCATGGCCGTCTCACGGCACACCGCCCGCCCCACGAGACGGGAAGCCGCCCGCCGGACCGGGAGGACCTTGTTGCGTTCTCTGCAAGGAGCACCGCGCCCTCACCTCCGTCCCGACAGGCGCCTCCACGCGCCGCTCCCCACCGCTCCACACACCGTTCTCGACCTCACCATGCCTCGAACGTGGTGCGACTTCGCCAGGGAAACGTGGGGGAGAAACGACCGCCGCTCATCCAGGAGAAGTGTGGTGAAATTGGTCCGGAGTCGTGCTATCATGGAACAGCAGTCGCGAAACCGTTCGATACTAAAACAGGAGGCCACGATGACGCGCTTGAAGCACTCTGGTTTTCTGGTCCCGGCCATTGTCTACCTGCTCCTCCCAGGAGGACACCCGGCCCACGGGCAGGTCGTGAACCCAGACAATGGTCATGTCTATCTCACGACGCCGGGCACCATGTCGCTTTGGGACGCCCGGGCGTACGCCTCGGCGGAAGGGGGGTACCTCGCCTGCATCACCACCCCGGAAGAGCAGGCGTGGATTGTGCAGACGTTCGGGAACACGACGCGCTACTGGATTGGACTGAGTGATGAAGTGGTCGAAGGTACATGGCAGTGGGACAGTGGAGAGTTTTTCGACTATCAATTCTGGTGTGCGGGAGAACCGAACGACTGGTTTGGGGAAGACCATGTCGTGATGAACTGGGATGAGGAGACAGGGTGCTGGAATGACTGGGGCGCGTGGCAGACGGCTCGAGGCCTTGTGGAAATCCCGAACGAGGGTCCTGTTGCGGACGTGGGCGGTCCCTACGTGGTGGTGGAGGACTCCCCCTTGCACCTGGACGGCAGCGGCTCGTTTGATCCGGACGGGGAAGAATTGGCCTACGAATGGGACCTGGACGGGGACATGGACTTCGATGATGGCGTTTCCGGGGTGACCCCGGTGGTCACGTGGGATGAGCTGGTGGACATCCACGGCTGGGTTCCTGGCGGCGTCTACACGATCGGGCTCGAAGTGTGCGACATCTGGATGGAATGCAGCGTGTCGACGACCGCCGTCAGGTTCCATGAGGATCTGGCTGTTGTTTCGAGCGAAATCACATTCGACCCGCCTGCGCCTGCGTACGAGGCGCCCACCACGATCGGGGTGGTGGTGCACAACCTTGGGCAGACCAACGCGCGGGCCACGGTGACATTCTACCTGAACGAGCCGGGTGTTCCTGAAGCGATCATCTATCAAGAGAGGGACGTTCTTGTCGGCTACGGTGCCGATGTGCTGGTGAGTGCCCCGTGGCAAGCCGGTCCGGCTGGAACGAACACCATCCATGTCCTGGTGGAATCGGACGACGACGCGAACGCGAACAACAATCTTGCCGCAGCACAGGTCCAGGTGGGTGCGCCTGCGGTCGCTCTGTCAGTGGCAGCGGGAGAGGTGGTTGCCTGGCCCGAGGCGACCGTGGAGGTGCCGATCGTGGTGGAGAACACCGGTCATGCGCCGAGCACGGTGGAACTGAGCACGTCGAGCGACTGGTTGAATCTGTCGGTCGCGGAGCCGTTCACGCTGGCCCCGGGGGCGTCCAGGACGGTGGTTGGGGAACTAGCCGTTCCGGAAGATGCCGAGGGCGGCCCGTTGGGCGGCCTACCTGTCGTGTATCCCATCTCGGTGAACGCGGTATCCGGTGAGGAGACCTTTGTTGGGGAACTCCGGGTGAAAGTATTCGAGGAGCCGGTGGCGGTGGTGCACATCCTGGTCGTGGATGCCACGACCGAAGCGCCGCTGGCCGGGGCGCTGGTCGCAGTGGAGGGGATTCCAGCGTTGATGAGTGCCGATGACAACGGAGAACTCCTGGTTCCTCTGGACTACGGGCCTCGCCAGTTCTTTGCTTTCAAGCCTCACCACGTGGCCCATGCCGAGTCATTCGATATTCAACCGGACATGACCACGGTGGAACTCCGTCTCGACCCGGGAGAACCGATGGAGATCGACGAGATCGTGGTGACCGAACTCACGCCGGACGAGGCGGCGGCGCGGGGAGTGGATCTGGAGGATCCGGTCAACCACCACCTGGTAGATTTTGAAGTGAGACTGCTCATCGGGGGCTACATCCACGTTCCCAACATCGAGGTTCCCAACGAGGTGATCGATCCGTTCTTTTTCAGCGGCACGGGCCTCGGCAGCGGGGGTGAGCGCTACGTGATTTCCTCGTGGTGGGAGCCCAACGACCATGGCCGGACGGAAACCTGGATCATCATTCCAGGCGAGGTTCAATTCCTGAAAGAGTTTTTCGACGCCACAGTCGTTGTTGTGAACAACGCTGTCGCCGATCCACCTGAAGACGTGCAGCTTCGGGACGTGACGCTCACCCTGCTTCAACCTTCGGGCATTGGCCTGCCGGATCTTGACGGGGTTCCCCAGGACAATACCGTTTCCCTGGGCGATCTGGACGCCGGAGCCGCAGCCACAGCGACCTGGGTGATTCGTGGCGACCTTCCAGGCACTTACATCCTGTCCGCCAACGCGGTGGCCGACCTCTTTTTCCAGGACACCTTCGTGTCCGCCCTGAACGTGACCGCAGAAAGTCATGCGTTCACCGTCCACCATCCCCGATTGCGGCTCGAATTCCTCACCCCCGATGTCGTGGAAGAGGGAGCGCCCTTCAGCCCGCCCTTTGCCGTGATCGTCACCAATGAAGCACCTGTGCCTGCCTACCGGACGCACATCCGAATCAAGACCGAGGACCTGGTCAACTGTCACCTGGCGGATCCCCTGGTCGGCGAACCCGAACAGCCTGCCAACGTGACCCTGGTCTACGACGACGCCACCGGAACCTTGCTCCACGCCGACGCTTTCCTGGGCGACATCGAACCCGGCCACCAGGTCACTCAGGAATTCGTCCTCATCTCCGAGGTCACCGGTGCGGTCATCTCGAAGGATTCCACCGTCTGGACAAACAACCTCCCCTCTCCGCCCGTCGTGCTCGAGGAAGACACACGTCCCCCCGTGACCATGCTCGAGGTCGTGGCCGGCACCGAGGTGGAGCCGAACGTGTTCGTCACACCGGTTTCTGTTTCACTGGAAGCAACCGACGACCTGACCGGAATCCAGGGTATCTACCACGCCCTTGATGGAGGGGAAGTCACACTCTATGCAGGCGCCTTCACCGTGTCCGGTGACGGTTACCACGAACTCACCTACTGGGCCGTGGACGGCGCGGGCAACCGGGAGCCATCCAACACCTACGAGTTCCTGATCGATTCCGAGGGACCGAGGTGCTTCGCCACGATGGACGGGGAAGAGACAGAGGCGGGCATTTTCGGGTCCCCTGTCACCATCACCATCGCCTGCTCGGATGCGTTCGGCAAGGTCTCGGAAATCCGGTACATCCTGGACGGGGAGGAATCCTGCTACACTGCACCCATTCTCGTGGACCAAAGCGGGGAACACCAGGTGCTCTTCTGGGGCGTCGACCAGTGGGGCAACTCCGGCGAGGCCGAGGTACTGGAATTCATCGTCGACCTGAATCCCCCGAACAGCTCGGCCCGGCTCGAAGGCGAAGAGGGCGACCCCGGCTTCTTCAGGACCAAGGTGATGGTCACGCTCGAGGCCGTGGACGACCTGTCCGGAGTCAAGGCGATTCGCTTTGTTCTGGATGACGGCCACGTGGGGGTTTTTGAGAAGCCGTTTGTTGTCGAGACCACGGGCGTTCACTCCCTGGTTTTCTGGGCCCAGGACCGGGCTGACAACGAGGAAGAACACCACAAACTCGAGTTTGTGATCGACGTGAATCCACCAAAGACCCGGGCCATTCTCGACGGCGTCCTCGGGCCGTTTCAGTCATCCGAAGGACCACCGGTCTACCTGGCGCCCCTGACAGTGTTCCTCGATTCCAGGGACGACCTGTCCGGAGTACGCCAAATTACCTACGAAACAAACGGGGGCGCCACCGAAGTATACGAGGAGCCACTCGAGTTCGACCTACCCGGCAAGTACACAGTCACGTTCCGGGCCACCGACCACGCGGGGAATCTCGAGCCTGACCAGGAGGTGGAATTCGAGATCATCTTGCTCGACGCCGGCTGCATGGACAACACGGACTGCGGAAAGTCCGAGTACTGCAAAAAACAGGAGGGCGCCTGCTTCGACTCGGGGAAGTGTGTGGCCCGGCCCACATCGTGCCCGACGCCCGTGGTGAAAGACCCTGTGTGCGGTTGTGATCATCGCACCTACCCCAACGCTTGCCTTGCAGCCATGGCTGGTGTCAACGTCGATTATGCCGGTCCTTGCCTGCCCTGGCCCCCTTACCCCTTCCTGGACTGAGACCGGGCCACGAACGACCGGTCCATGACCCTGTCTTGGCCCGGGCCGAATCACGGGATCGCCCGCTCACCCGGTTCGTCGAGCCCCCCGGGCGCGTGGCGGTGGTCTTCCACCTGCTTGACCGGCCGTTCCGATATTCGTACTCTTCCTGAACCCCTGGAGGCCTCTGCCTGGGGACGGGCATGTTCCGTGCCCGGTCGCCCGCGAGGACCTCCGAGGCACTCGCCCCCTGCGTCCGGAGGAACGTCATGACCGAGCCCTCGAACCGCCTGGGAAACGAGAAAAGCCCGTACCTGCTGCAACACAAGGACAACCCCGTCTGGTGGTATCCCTGGAGCGACGAGGCGTTCGAGCGCGCGCGCACCGAAAGAAAACCCATCTTCCTGAGCATCGGGTATGCCACATGCCACTGGTGTCATGTCATGGCCCGGGAATCGTTCGAGGACGAGGAGGTGGCGGCTCTCCTGAATCAACACTTCGTTTCTATCAAGGTGGACCGAGAGGAACACCCGGATGTGGACCAGGTCTACATGACCGCACTCCAGGCGCTGGGCCGCTCCGGCGGCTGGCCCATGACCGTGGTGATGACCCCGGACCTCAGGCCGTTCTTTGCCGGAACCTACTTCCCTCGCCCCGTGCTCCTCTCCATCCTGGACCAGATCGCGTCCACCTGGACACGCAACCCCAGGCCGGCCATCGAACTGGGGGACGCACTGCACGACCGGCTCGAACGACTCGCGTCCCCGTTCCCAGGCGGCGGCACGATCCATCCCGACCTGTTCCAGAACTTTCTCGAGCAGGCATGGACCCGATTCGACCGGCGGCACGGAGGATTCGGCGGTGCCCCCAAGTTCCCTCCGACCGCTGCACTCCGCTTGCTCCTCCGCATCCACCGCAAGACAGGCGACAGCCGCGCGCTCGACATGGTGAATACCACCCTCGAGAAAATGGCTCGAGGCGGTATCTACGACCATTTGGGCGGCGGCTTCGCCCGGTACGCCACCGATGAACGTTGGCTCGTCCCCCATTTCGAAAAAATGCTCTACGACAACGCCACCCTGACCTGGACCTACCTCGAGGCCTACCAGGTCACCGGCCGCCCCATGTATGCCGAGGTGGCGCGTGAAACCCTCGACTACGTGCTCGAGGTCATGACCCGGCCGGGCGGTGGGTTCTACTCGGCCGAAGACGCGGACAGTGAGGGCGAGGAGGGGAAATTCTACGTGTGGCACCGGCCGGAACTCGAGCGATTGCTCGATCGGGACGTGTTCTTGATGACTTGTGAGGTCTACGGCGTCACTTCTCGAGGCAACTTTCACGGAGCCAACATTCTCCATCTTACCGAGCGACACGACTGGGAAATCAAGCGCCATCCGCTTGTTCAGGAGGCTCACCGGACACTTGGAGCCGCAAGGGCCTGTCGAGTCCGCCCGCTCAAGGACGACAAGGTCCTCACCGCCTGGAACGGCCTCATGATTTCCGCCATGGCCCGCGGATACAACGTGCTCGGCGATCCTCGCTACCTCGAGGCGGCCCGAGACGCCGCCCGGTTCATCGAGCGCACCCTGTACGCGGACGGCCTCTTGCTGCGCCGATACCGGGACGGGGACGCCCGGCACGAAGGGACCCTGGAAGACTACGCCTACCTGATTCAGGGCCTGCTCGACCTGCACGAGTCCGACTTCGACCCTCACTGGGCACGGTGGGCCATGACCCTCCAGCATACACAGGATGGCCTGTTCCGGGACGAGGACAGGGGAGGCTATTACCAGTCGTCGGACCGCGCCCGCTCCCTCATCGTGCGCACCAAGGATTATACCGACGGGGCCACCCCCAACCCCAACGGCTGCTCGGCCCTCAACCTCCTCCGCCTCGCTCGCCTCTTCCGGGACGACCGGCTCGAGCAGGACGCGACCCAGGTCCTTGCCGGTCCGGGTCGGTTGCTCCAGGACCAGCCTTCGTTTTTCGCCCATCTGCTCCTGGCCGCCGATTTCCACCTGGAACCCGTGCGAGAGGTGGTGCTCGTGCTGCCTCCATCTCTCGAGGGCGATGCCCTGCCCGGGGATGTGCAGGACTTCCTCACCGAACTGCGCAAACCCTTCACCCCCGGCCTCGTGGTCAGCCTCGGCACCCTGCACGCCGACACCGACCCGGAACGCTCCCCCCTCCCCATCCTGGCAGACAAGGTGGTCGAAAACCAGCAGCCGACCCTGTACGTTTGCGACGGCACCACCTGCCACGCCCCCACGCACCCGCTCCATCTTCCCCCGGAATCGGGCGGCAGTTGACTTTTTGTCGGGTCAGATTGATACTGGCCTTGATGAATCCCACGGGAAACGCCCTGGCAGACGCGGCGTGACAGCACACCGGCGACAACGCGCACGAGGGTCCACATCGGTGGATGTGCACGGCAACAGCGGAAGCGGACTGGGAGCGGTCTCATGAAACGACTTACCAGGTGGACAGCAGGTCTCCTGACTCTACTGGTCTCCCCCATGCCAGCCCTGGCAGCACCTGCAGACGGGGCAGACTTCATCCTGGAAGAACAGAACGACGACGGGAGCTTTGGTGCGATTCCTCAACGGGACACCGGCCCGGCCCTGCGCGCATTGAATGCATTCCAGAAAGCCGACTGGGATACCGTGGCATCGGCAGGAGGCTTCCTCCTCTACTCGGACCCCCTCGCCGTCGACTTCATGGCCCGCCGCGCTCGAGCACTCGCGCTGGCCGACATCGACCCGGATGACGCAGCAGCGGAACTGGCCGTCCTGGCTGACAGCAGCGGGGCCTGGGGCACGTTCGAAGGGTGGCCCGGGACCCTCATGGACACCGCTCAGGCGCTCATCACTTTCTCCGAGGTGGGGGACCTGGACCTGTCGTTGATCTCCCAGGGACTCGGGTACCTCACCTCCCGTCAACAACCTGATGGCGGGTTCGCCTGGGAAGGAAACGACACGTCTGAACCACTCCTGACCGCCGAAATCCTCACCGCCCTGGTCGCATGGGGCGATACCTTCGCCATCTCCTCCACCATCGACGCCGCAGCCACATACCTGTTCGGCCTCCAGCAGGACAGCGGCCTCCTCGGAACCTCCCAGCCCGAACTGGTCACCGCCATGACCCTGCTGGCCACGCTCGAACTCGACAGCGTGGACACCGACGCCTGGACCACCGCGTACACCGCCCTCTCCGACGCTCAACTCGAAGATGGTTCATGGAATCATGACGTCTACACCACCGCAAAGGCCATGATCGCACTCGGGGCTGTCAAACCCGACCTCGCCGTCACCGCCGTGACCCCGGGAACCGACCCCGTGATCGAGGAGCAGGATTCCACCGTGATCGTCCAGGTGGCCAATGAAGGAAGGGCCTCCCTCACCCAGTCCGTCCCCGTCACCGTGAGCTTCATCTCCGGCACCACCGGCGAGGAGATGCCCATCGGAACCGACCAACTCGCCGTGCTGGCTCCGGGAGCAAGCCGCGAGATCACCATCCCCTGGGCCACCACCGGTTTCTCCGGGGGGGGATACCTCAAGGCAGTGGTCGACCCGGACGACTCCATCGGCGAAAAGGACCGACTCGACAATACCATGCTCGTACCCGTCACCATTCTCGGCGGGGCCGACGTGGCCGTCACTTCCGCAGACCTCACGGTCCAGCCGCCAGACCCGGCTCCGGAAGAATCCGTCACCCTCTATGCCACCGTGTCCAGCTTCAGCGCGGTCCCCCACGCCAGTGTCGCCGTCACGCTCCACGACGGGGACCCAGCAGCAGGTGGCACGCTCCTGGACACCTACACCCTCGCACTCGATCCCGGCGACACGGCCGAGATCTCCTGGTCTGGAAGCCTGGATGCGGGCGAGCATACGCTGTTCGTGACCGTGGACGCGGACGATGCCATCGACGAGGTAGACGAAACCAACAACCAGGCATCCATTCACGTTACGGTGGCACCCAAAATCGACTTGCAGGTCTCCTCCGGGCAGGTCCAGGCATCGCCCACGACGGCCACGGAAGGCGACCCGATTACCCTGTGGGTGATGGTCTACAACGGAGGCAAGAGTCCGTCCGGTCCGTTTACCACCGGGGCTTATCTGTACGACCCGGGTACGATGGGGTCGCCCGCCGAGCGCGTGCTGGCGGCCTCGGCGGACGTGGACGGTCTGGGTCCGGGTGAGGCGACCTCGGTGACGCTCGAGGTTCCCACTGCGGGGCACCTGGGGGAACTCACGCTGTATGGTGTAGCAGACATTGCGGATGAAGTTGAGGAGACGCAGGAGGGGAACAACGAGTCATCTGTGACGGCATGGGTGATCGAGGCGCCCAATCTTGCCATTCTGACCGGTGATTTCGTACCGCCGGACCCGGTTCAAGAGGGCAAGTTGGTGCAACTCAACACCACGGTGCGGAACCTGGGTGGGAGCACGCTCTACAACGTGCCGGTCCAGTTCTACCTGGGCAGTGGAGGCGGAACCTCGATAGGGTCGACCACGGTGCAGCGGATCGATCCGGGGACCCAGGTGTCGACTCCCTACGTGACCTGGAACACGACCGGGCTTTCTGCGGGGAATCAGACGGTGGTGGCGATGGTGGATCCATCGAATCTTCTGTCCGAATCGGACGAAACGGACAACGAGCAGGCCGTGACGGTGACCGTGCTGCCTCGCCCCGACCTGGCGTTCCAGACCTCTCTTGCCGTATCGCCGGCCGAGCCGGACCAGGGGGACGTCGTGACGCTGAGCGCCACGGTGTTGAACAGCACGGACACGGCCATTTCGGATGAGTTCCTGGTGGAGTTCTACGACGGGAACCCGAACGACGGCGGCCGGCTGCTGGGGGCGGACACGATCTCGAGCCTGGCTGGCAACGGAACGACGGTGGCGACCACCACGTGGGACACAGAGGGCTGGGCCGGGCGACACACGCTGTATGCGGTGATCGATCCGGACAACCGGATTTCGGAGGGCGACGAGAGCAACAACCAGAGCGTGCTCCAGATGAGCGTCAGCTCCGGCGAGGCGTCGCTGGAGCCGGTGACGAACGTGGCCTACAGCGTGGCGGGGGACAATGTCACCCTTACGTGGGACAACACGCAGAACCCGGCCGGC
Organism: uncultured Gammaproteobacteria bacterium; assembly: GCA_964418585.1. Taxonomy (GTDB): domain Bacteria; phylum Myxococcota_A; class UBA796; order JAJRTE01; family JAJRTE01; genus JAJRTE01. The sequence continues at coordinate 99,574 of CAYQMG010000118.1, forward strand.
TACCGGATCTACCGGGATGGTCAGATCGTCAACCCGCCCGACTATGACTACGACCTGGTTCCTGGTGCGACGGTGACCGCGTCCAGTGCCGTGGCGGACCACGAAGCGGCGGCGGCCGCGGACGGGAGTCTCAGCACCTACTGGGAGGGCGACGCGGCGGACGAAAGCTGGACCTACACGATCGATTTCGGCTCGGTGCAGGAGGTGTCCGCGTTCACTGTCTACTGGTACGCCCAGGGGAACCTCAAGATTACCTATGCGTTCCAGACCTGGACAGAGGGCGAGTGGTACACGCGCCAGTCGAGCACGGTGACCGCCACCGGAACCGGTGTCGGGTCGGGGGCCTTCACCCTGTATCGCACGGTGGAAACCGACAAGGTGCGGCTCTTCTTCACCCGGTCGACGGCCGACGCCGACCCGATTTCGGTCGCCGAAGTCTCCGTGTATGGCCCGGGACTGATTACCGAGAACGCTTTCGTGGACATGAACGTGGCCGCGGGCGCCAGGCACTACGAGATCAAGTCGGCCAGCGGGGCGGGCCGGGAGGGCGAACCGGCCGAAATCGATGTAAGTCTGGGCGACATCGAACCGCCCACCGATGCCTATGCCGTGGCCTATCCGGACCGCACCGAGATCTTCTGGACCCGGTCCGTGTCCAGCAACACCCTGGGTTACGAGGTGCTGACCGACAAGGACATCCTGATCAACGCCACCGGCTTGACCGGCCAGATGACCGCCACCGCGTCCAGTTCGGCCAGCGGACACGACCCGTCTCTGGGGGTGGACACCGACAGCACCACTTACTGGCAGTCCTCCGGGACCGGCCCATGGACCTTCGACATCACCCTGCCGGAAACCACCCGGATCTACGGCATTCAACTCGTCTTCTCCTCCTACTATTACCCGACCGACTACGATGTGATGGGCTGGACCGGGACCGAATGGATCGTGGAGCAGCAGGTCCGGGACAACGGATACGTGTCCCGATTCGATACGTATAGCCAGTTCGGGGCTACCAACAAGATCCGCCTCTACATCACCGGGGCGAGTTCCAGTTCCGTGGCGGTGGCCTACGTGGCCATCTACAAGGCTCTGCCCATCGACACCGCCGGCCTCACCCACCAGGAGCGACCGGAATACTCCGCCAGCTACCGTGTGGCAGCCATGAGCGAGGCGCACGTGGCATTTGCCGCCGAGGAAGTGAGTGTGCCACCGGCCGGCCAGGAGCCTCCACTGCCGCCCGACAGCGTCACCGTGTCCGACTACACGCGGAGCGACATCGTGCTGTCCTGGACCCCGGTGGACAACGATATCCTCGCCGGATACAACGTCTACGACCTGGACTCGGGGATTCAACTCAACACCGACCTGCTCGTCGATCCCACGTTCACCGATGTGGGCGCCATCGATCCCGAGGTGACGAGCTACGGGTACATGGTCTCCAGCGTCAACGTGTACGGGTACGAAAGCCCGATCATGCGAACCTACACCTGGACCCCGCCCCGTCCCGAACCGCCCACCGTCACCGCAACGGTGGAAGGAACCACGGTGACCCTCCACTGGACCGATGCAGACGAACCCCTGCGGGACGGATTCAAGGTCTACAAGGACTATGCACTCCTGGCCGAAACCACGGCGCCCACCTTCACCGACCTCGACGTGTCCGCTGGACAGCACGTCTACCAGGTCTCCGGTTTCGACATGTTCGGTCGAGAAGGCTCACGCTCCAGCACCGCGACCGTTCAGGTCGTGCGCACAGACCTCATGCTGTCCGACAGCGACCTCTCCCTCGCACCGGCCTCGGCCACCATCCTGGACACCGGGGTGCTCACCGCCACCGTGCACAACCTGGGCGACGTGACCTCCGGTGTCTCCTCGGTCGCATTCTACGACGGAGACCCGGACGGCGGCGGCGAACTCATCGGCTCCGCTGAACTGGCGGCCATCCTGGGTTACGGTGTGCGGCAGGTCTCCATCGAATGGGACCTCTCCACCGAGGAGGGACTCCACGACATCTACGTGGTGGCCGACCCGGAGGAAACCCTCGCAGAAATGCGGGAAGACAACAACTCCGCCGTCCTCTCCGTGGAAATCCTGCCAAGACCCGTTTACGTCATTACACCGGGCGCCGTGGACGTGAGTGCCTTCCCGGTCCTGTCCGTCCCACTTCATGTAGAGGACGGGTTCGGCTCCCCGGTCCAGGGTCTCGCTGCCCGATTCGTCACCGTGACCGAACCGGCAGGAAACGGCAGCGACCTCGGCCTCGAGCCCACCGGGACCGAAGGCGACTACCTGCTCGTCTGGACCTCCCCGGACCACGCACGGGACGGTTCCACCCGCTCGGTGCTCGTGACCATCGACAACCCGCCCTCGGTCGGCTCCGGTGAGACCAGTTACCAGGCTCCATCCAACCCGCTCTACGACCTCCAGATCGCCAGCCTCGCCGCCGATCCGGCCGCACCCAGGGCAGGAGATACCTTCGACCTGGTGGCCACGGTCGCCAACCAGGGTTCCTCCACCCTCACGAATGTCCCCATTCGCTTCTACGAGGGCGCAGGGACCCCTACCGTGCTCGGCGAAACCGTGATCTCCAGCATCGATGCTGGTACCACCACAACCGCACGCTGGACCACCACCGCTCACGCCGGAACCACCACCTACCGCGCCGCTGCGGACGCCGACGGACTGCTCGACGAAACCGACGAGGGGAACAACGAAGCCAGCTTGACCTTGATCGTCCCCGAAAACCCCACCGACCTCAGCGTCGTGGCAGGCAGCATCACCTTCACCCCGAACAAACCGTATTCCGGCGACCCGGTCGCCGTGACCGCCACCATCGCCAACGACGGCGTCGAGGCGTCCGGCGTCACCGTGCAGGCCTACCAGGGCAATCCCCTGGCCGGTGGAACGGCCATCGGCACCGGCCAGACCATCGACACGCTCACCTCGAGCGCGCCGCAACAGGTGACCTTTGCCTGGAATACTGAACGGCTCGCCGGGACCTACGACATCTACGTCTGGGTCGACCCCCGCAACCGGGTGGACGAGTCCGATGAGACCAACAACCTGTCGTTGCAGCAGGTGACCATACATCCATTCCCGGTCACGCTCTCTCTCGCCACCGACAAGAGCGCGTACCCGCCCAACAGCAACATGACCGTTACCGGCACCCTGGACCCGAACGGGACCACCTTCTCCGGCCAGATCGACCTGAAGCTCGTGGACCAGAACGGCGTCACCGTGCTGGATGCGGGGAGTATCCCGGTCAGCGATGTGAGCACCCGGACCAGCTACGATGCCACGGTGGATACCGGGACCTACCGGGCAGGAACCTACCAGGTTGTGGGCATCTTGCGCGACTCGGTTGGGGAACGCACCAGGGACGCGGCGTCCTTCTCCATCGAGGCCGTGTCCGCCCTGGCGTCCACTGTGCGGTCCAGCGCTCCGGCCTACGACCCGTTCGCCACGGTGGAGGTGAACGGGACGGTGACCAACGACAGTGTAAACACCCTCCTCTCCAACGTGACCGCCACCCTTGCGCTCGTGACTCCGGATGGTCAGAAACTGCACGAGACCTCGTTCGGGCCGACCGACCTGGACCTTGGGCAGGAGTTGCCCGTGGTGGAGGCCTGGGCGATGGAGGATCAGCCGCCGGGGACCTACACGATCCTGCTGACCGGCCAGTCCGGTGATGTCAGCCACACGGCGTCCACCACGTTCGAGTTGCGGTCCACCCAGGACACGGGCATCGGGCTGGACGCCGGGCTCGAAGTGGACCCGGACAGCGCCGTACCGGGCGCCGCGGTCTCGGCCGGGTACGGGATCGAGAACAACGGCAACGCAGACGTGTTCGACATTCCGGCCCGGGTCGTGCTGGTGAACGACGACGATGGGGAGGTCCACGATACGCATGCTTTCACCCTCACCCTGGGCAAGGGAGCGCTGCTGGAGGACGCTGTGGACCTGGACACTTCCGTGCCCGAAGGCGGCTACTCGGTGCTCCTCCAGCTCGAGTTCGGAGGGGAGTATGTCACGTTTGCCCGGGACCGCCTCACCCTTCTGAGCATTGCGGGCGCGCTGGCGATTTCCCCGGACACCATCGAAGGAGGAGAAGGGGACGTCACGATCGAGCACACATTGACGAACCTCTCCGACGTGGCCCTGGAGAATCTGTCCCTGAGGCTCGAGGTGGTATCCATGGAGAGTGGCGAGGTGGTGAAGACCATCACCTGGTCCGCGGACCTTCCAGGAGACGGTTCGTCCACCGGGACCGAGACGGTTTCCAGCGACGAGTTGGGTATCGGGCAGTTCACGGTGTTCCTGTACCTGGTGCCCGAAGGAGGGTCGCCGACCGAACTTGCCAGCGCCACCTTCTCGGTGGTGGACACTCGAGCACCGGCCACGACGCTCTCGTTCAACGGGACCACGGTGAGCCGGGACGGCGTGGTCTATCTTCCCGGGACCACCTACGTGGTGCTCGAGGCCCAGGACAACTTCAGCGGTGTGGCGGCCATCCATTATGCCCTGGACGGGGGCAGCCAACGCACCTATGCGCAGCCGTTCACCCTGACGATCGAGGGAGCGCACACGCTGGCATACGGCGCGGTGGATTTGGCGGGCAACGAGGAAGCATCTCGAACCGTGGAGTTGGTGCTCGACCTTTCCGCGCCGGTCATCGAAGTGGGCGGCGTGGAGGACGGCGACTGTGGTGCAGACCCGGTGGATCCCCAGGTATCGGTGGAGGATGTGAGCCCGACCACCATTGCGATGACCCTGAACGGGGATGCCTATGCGGGAGAAACCATCGATGCAGCAGGGAGTTATACCCTAGTGGTTCGCGCAGAGGACCTCCTGGGGAACGCCACCGAGATGGAGGTGGGCTTCACCATCACCACCGATCCCTGCGACTGCCCGTCCGAACCGGGATGCGCCACGCCGGCCCCCGACGAAGACCGGGACGGCGATGGATTCACGGTCCTCGAGGGCGATTGTGACGACGACGCAGCCGAGGTCTTCCCCGGCGCCCCGGAACTGTGTGACGACCTGGACAACGACTGCAACGGACTGGTGGACGACGCACCCGAATGCCAGCTCACCCCCACCCCCCTGGTGGACACCGACGGCGACGGCTACGCGGACGCTTCAGACTGCGATCCGAATGACCCGGCGATCCATCCGGGTGCGGAGGAAATCTGTGACGATGGTGTGGACAACGATTGCAGCGGCACGGTGGACGACCCGGCGCTCTGTGGTGGAACCCCCACCCCGGCGGTCGAGGTGACCGAGACGCCCGGACCGACTCCGGAACTCACCCCCACGGTCACCCCGGTCCCGTGGGCCACCGCAACCCCCGAACCGACCGCAACCCCCGAACCCTACGACAACGACCGGTTCGGAGAGGACGCGGTCAAACTCCCCGGGTGCACGTGCAGCCACTCTGCACCGCCCGGACCGGGAATCTGGACCCTGCTCGGCTTCCTCGGCGCCATCCTGTTCATCCGCCGCCGCCGCTGAACCGCACGGCAGGGAAGATGAACGGTTGCAACCAGGAACGTTGTGGGCTACGCTACCTTTCCTTTCTCACCCTCGACGTGGGGAGAGCAGGACAACAGGCACGACAACCGGCAACCAGTACCAGGCGAAAGCGGATACACGATGGGTGAAACCCTCACACACGACTCTTCGGAAACCGAGACCGGCGAACCGGAGGAGGCTCCCAGCCTCTCCATGCTCCAGCAAGGACTTCGGTTCTCCATCGTGGGCGGAATCAACACGGTGGTGGACCTCACGGTCCTCAACCTGCTCATCCTGTTGGAGCCTCGAGGTCGGAGTGGGCTCGTCTACTCGGCCTTCAAGACCCTCTCGTTTCTCGCAGCGGTGACCAACAGCTACCTCCTCAACCGCAAGTTCACGTTCCAGAGCAAGACCGCAGCGTCCTCGGCCCAGTTCACGGGCTTTCTCATCGTCAGTATCGGCGGACTGCTCATCAACGTGGGCGTGGCCACCTCGGTGGCGACCTTTGTACCCCCTCCCCTGGTCCTGGCCGCCTACTGGCCCTCCATCGCAGCCATGGCGGGAATCCCCTTCGGCCTGATCTGGAATTTCTTCGGGTACCGCTACCTCGTCTTCTGACTCGATCTCTGTGAGGGCGAACGGCGGCCCTTCCCGGGCCCACGCGCCCGCTGGACACTCCGTCCTTGATCCCGCCGCGTCTTTGTGCATCGCTGTCCCAGAAGCACGCTCGGCCGGAGTGGCCGACGCCCACACCACCCTACCCCGGAGACACCGGGGTGCAACCGACACGGGGATGGAGAACGATGCACGCACGCTATCGCACATTGGGGCTTCTGGTCTCGATCGTCCTGGCCCTCCTGTCCGGCCTTGCCACCGGCGAGGAGGCGCCGGCCGGGGACAGGGCCCCGTTCCAGTTGATGGACATCTACCGGGTGACCTGGATCTCCGACGTGGACATCTCGCCGAACGGAGACGCCGTGGTGCTCGCGCGGACCACCAGCGACCTCGAGCGCGCGGTCCGCGAGACCCGTATCTGGCGGGTCGATGCGGACGGAAAGCACCTGGTTCAACTCACGAGCGGCAAAGGACGGGACTGGAGCCCTCGTTGGTCGCCGGACGGCAGCCGGATCGGGTTCCTGTCCACCCGTTCGGGAGCGCCCAACGTCTTCACGATGGCTCCGGACGGGACCGACGTGAGGCAGGAAACAGACCTCTCCCTGGGGGTCGGCGGCTTCGTGTGGTCGCCCACCGGGAATGTGATCGCACTGGACACCACCATCTACCCCGAGTGCGGCATCGACGACGCCTGCAACAGCCTCCGCGACCGCCTCCGCACTCGAGGTCCACTCCAGGCCCACGTGGCGGACGACCTCCTCTATCGCCACTGGGACGACTGGCGCGACGGTCGCCGCACCGCACTCCTGCTCCTGGACCTGAACACACAGGAACTCCGCGCCGTGGACAGCGGCCCGTTCGACACGCCCGCCTACAACCTGAACGGGGCCGCCGGCTACGCCTTTTCCCCGGATGGGAAGGAACTCTGCTTCACCTCCAATCAGGACCCGGACCCGGCCCTCTCCACCAACGTCGACCTGTTCGTGGTCCCCGTTTCCGGCGGAACCCCTCGAGCCATCACCGCCGACAACGACGGATGGGACGCACATCCCGCCTACTCCCCGGATGGACGATTCATCGCCTACCTGACCCAGAAAACGCCCCGGTACGAATCCGACCTGATCTCCATCGCACTGTACGATCGCAATAGCGGAACCAGCCGGGTGCTCACGGACCGATTCGACAACTGGGTGGACCGGTTCGCCTGGGTCGACGACGGTCGGAGCATCGTGTTCACCGGGGAGTACCATGGGCGTACCCCGCTCTACCGCGTGGACATCAGCACGGGCCGGGTCGTCCAACTGGTGTCCCACGGACGGGTGGACCGGTTCGACCTGGGGCCTCGAGCCCGCTGGATCGCCGTGGTGCGGCGGACCGTGGCCGAACCGCAGGAGGTGTACCGTCTCGACGTGCGGCGAGGGCGCACGATTCGAAAGAGCACGAAACTGACGCGATTCAACGATGCGCTGGTTCGTGAGGTGGATTTTCGGCCCGCCGAGGAACTATGGGTCGACGGCGCGGGTGGAGCCAAGATTCACGTGTTCGTGATCAAGCCGCACGGGTTCGAGCCGGGGCGGCGGTATCCCCTGATCCTGAACGTTCACGGCGGCCCCCAGTCGCAGTGGTACGACGGCTATCGTTCCGACTGGCAACTGTATGCCGGCGCGGGCTACGTGGTCGCCTTTGCGAATCCGCACGGGTCCACGGGGTACGGACAGGCTTTTACCGCCCAGATTTCAGGAGACTGGGGCGGATGGGTGTTCGAGGATCTCATGAAGGTCACCGACGCCCTGGAAAAACTCCCTTGCGTGGACCCGGAACGCATGGGGGCGATGGGTTGGTCCTTTGGTGGATACATGATGAACTGGTTCGAAGCCCAGACGAATCGGTTCAAGGCCCTCGCCAGCATGATGGGCGCCTACGACCTGCGCTCGTTCTACGGCGCCACCGAGGAACTCTGGTGGCCCGAATGGGACCTCAAGGGTACGCCCTGGACTTCGGACCTGTATGACAAGTGGTCCCCGTCGAACTACGTGGACAACTTCCAGACCCCAATGCTCCTGGTCACCGGCGAACTGGACTACCGGATCCCCTACACCCAGTCGCTCCAGATGTTCACCACGCTCCGGCGCAAGGGTATCCGGGCCCGACTGATCGTGCTCGAGGACAACGGGCACTGGCCGGGAGCGCTGAGGCCCATGTCGCTCTATTACAACGCGCACCTCGAGTGGTTCCATGAGCATCTGGGCGGGGCGCCGGCCCCCTGGGACTCTCGCGATGTCGCCCACAATCGCGTGTTCGAAGAGGACCAGAAGCGGCTCGAGGAATGAGCCCGCCACCGGAAGTTCTTTCGTTGCCCTTTTCTCCCGCACGACTATCATGAAAGGAAGCTCGAGCCCACCCTGGATGGGCAAAACCGGGCTCCAGCGATTCAACGTGACCAGACAAGGAGAGCACCGTGACAGAATCCCGACCCTCATCCTGGCGTGAGCGGCCGATGGCGCAGGGCATTCCGTGGCCCGACCCGGAGGCCTATGAGGCTGTTCTCGAGGAACTTCGAACCAAACCTCCCCTGGTGTTGCCTTCGGAGCTGCGGACGATGAGATCCCAGCTTGCAGCGGCGGCGCGAGGGGAAGCCTTCCTGCTCCAGGGCGGAGACTGTGCCGAGGAGTTCGCTCGAGTCCACCAGGCGCACATCCAGGACACACTCAAGGTCCTGCTTCAGATGGCGGTGGTGTTGACTTATGGTTCGGCCCTCCCCGTGATCAAGGTGGGACGGATCGCAGGCCAGTATGCCAAACCGCGCTCCTCACTCACCGAGGTGATCAACGGGGTGGAGATGAGTTCCTACCGTGGAGACGCGGTCAACCAGCCCGAACCCACGCCTGAAGCGCGCCGTCCCGACCCCAACCGGTTGCTCGAGGCCTACCACAAGGCGTCCCAGACCCTCAACCTCATCCGGGCCCTGACCAAGGGAGGATTTGCGAGCATCGAACGGGTCCACGCCTGGAACCGCGAGTTCGTCAAGGACTCCCCGGTGGGCGAATCTTACGCTGCACTGGAACGTCAGATCCACGCCGCGCTCGGCTTCATGCGGGCCTGCGGCGTCGACACGACCGGCCTTCCAGAGTTCCAGCAAGTGGATTTCTACACCTCCCACGAAGCCCTCATTCTGGGCTACGAGGACGCACTGGTACGACAGGACCCCGAAACCGGCGGTTGGTACGCCTGTTCCGGCCACCTCCTCTGGATTGGAGACCGCACCCGGCAACTGGACGGGGCACACGTGGAGTTCTTCAGCAAACTCGACAATCCGATCGCCATGAAGGTCGGACCCTCCATGAAACCGGACGAACTCAACCGCCTCATCGAAAAACTCAACCCACACAACGAGTACGGACGCCTCACCCTGATCACACGGTTCGGCGCCGACAAAATCGTCCGCCACCTCCCGCGCCTCGTCCGCGCCGTGACTCGAGCCGGTCAGCACGTCCTCTGGTGCTGCGACCCCATGCATGGCAACACGTTCAAGAGCGAGGGGGGCCAGAAGACCCGGCACTTCCACCACATCCTGGCCGAGATCAAACGCTTCTTCGATGTGCACCGGGCGGAAAAGACATTCCCAGGCGGACTCCACTTCGAACTCACCGGCGCAGACGTGACCGAGTGCCTCGGCGGCGGCCAGGAGATCGAGGATTGGAACCTCGCCGAACGTTACCTCACCGCCTGCGACCCGCGCCTCAATGCACAGCAGGCTCTCGAGGTCGCGTTCCTCGTCGCCGACGCCCTCAAGGCCCGGTAACTCACCCCTCGATCCGGCCCTGGGCAATGCCCAGACGCTTCTCCAAGTCCTTTGCAATCGTCCGCACGAGATCCCGCGCAGGATGACCCCGCTCGAGACAGGCTTTCACCGGTGAATTGTTGTCACGCCAGTAGGTTCGAAACTGCGGGTAGGGGGGATGCCAGTTGTAGAACTGAATCAGCCGGCCCAGGGCATCGCGCGTGTCCGAATCCAGGGCCGTCAGATCGTGCTCCGCTCCATCCATGGTCACGTAGCGCTCGGGGCGCTCCGGCAAGGTCTCCAGCATGGTCACTGCTCCCACTTTCTCGGCTTCGCGTTCCCTCTCTTGGAGCATAGTCCCGGACCTCCCGGCCGTCAACCGCGGACCGCTCCCACAGACGCACACGCACCTTCGGCGACCCGACCGCCTCCCGGCCCGCCGTGCCCACGGCCCAGGCACGCTGCATTCGGGCATGAGCCCGCCTGCTTCCTCGAGGGCGGGACCGCGACAGGGATGTCCTGCTCCGGCCTGTTCGTGGCGCCTGGGCCTGGCGAACCCGCCATCAGGACTGACAATTCGCGGCCGGCACTCCACTTGCATACCCTACCCGGTGAAAAGCCAGGTCACCTCCGCACACACCGCGATCCGCCTGCGGCCTTTCCCGGTCCCGCCGGTCCGGGGGATCCAGTATCCCGCCGGGTCGTGGGCCCGGCAAGCGCCTGGACCGCACCTGGCGAAGCGGCTGGACGCGGAACCCGAACCCTCGACACAGGGAGATGACACGATGCAAAAGCACCTCATTGCAGGAATGGGACCGATCGCGCTCTTGCTCTTGACCGGCCCCGGCTGTGGAACGAACGAAGGACAGGCGACACTGGATGGTGGGGGGTGCGAGGAGACGATCACGACGCTGGGTGTGGACGAGGTGTCCGCGCTGGGTTTCAGCGCCGAGGAGATTCTGCTGCTGGCCGAGAAAACCCACGAGGAGACGCTTGCCTACGTTTCGGGAGACACCACGGACCTCACGATCACCATTGCTCGAGACGACGGGGAGATCCGGTTCGTCGACAGTGAACCCAAGGTCGACGACACGGACGGTGACCTGGAACTTGCAGCGCCTTACTGCCAGGACCGCCTCGAGATCGACGCGGGAATGGATTTTGTCACTGCGGATGGACAATTCGCCGAGCATTTCGACGTGACGCTCCGGGCCACGAACGCGGACGAGGCGACGGTGAGCGTGCGCCTGGACCCGAGTTCTCTGGCCGGCGGGTTTGTTGTGGAAGTTCCCGAGGGTGCCGAGGGGTACGACGAAGTGGAGATGTCCGTGGACGCGAGTTTCGACCAGGCCGGCAGCGATGGTCGGATCTCGGTTCAGTTTTCCGGCTCGGAAGAGGACTCGAGCACCGGAGAGGGCGTGGCCTGGGCGACCAGTGTGGTGGTCGGCGAATGGCCGCCTCCCGAGGAAGGTTTCCAGACCCAGTAGGTCTGCGGCGGCTGAGGTCCTTCGGGGTGCCTTTTCCGAACTCTCGACGGGCCTGGAGGTCCGGCAGTCGGCGCTGAAGCGACGCCCCCCGTCCTGGTTCAGTCGCTGCTCGAGGCCGGCCGGGTGAAGTGAGGCGTTCTCGCGAAGAAGAACTGGAACGGAATGTGGGCTCGCGTGGCCCATGCATGTTCGTTGTGAGGGTCTCCCGGGAAGGCCAGGTAGAGGAGGTCCCTGCCCGTTTCGAATCCCACGCTTGCCAGCACGTCCCGGACGCTCCGCGTGACTTCGTAGTTGTCGCCCGGCCATCCGCTGTCGAGGTAGACCTTGAGAGGTTTCTTGCCTTCCTCCAGGATCCGGTCGATGAGCGCGGGGTCTCGCCCGAACGTGCTCGACATGCAGCCGGCCATGCCGAAGGTATCCGGATAGCGCCAGGCGAGCTGGAGGGAGACCAGGCCGCCGAGACTGGAGCCCATGACCGCGGTGTTTCCCGGGCGGGGCAGGGTCCGGAACCGGTTGTCCACCCACGGTTTCAGGGTCTGGGCGATGAACCGGCAATAGGCCTCGTCCCCTGGCGGCGTGTAATCCTTGTCCCGCTCGTTGGCATAGATACCCACCACCAGGGCGAGCTTGATGGCGTTCATGGCGTCGAGGCGGTCCATGGTTTCGTCGATTTCCCACTCGACCCCGAGGAAGGCTTCTTCGGGGAAGAACAGGTTCTTGCCGTCATGCATGTAGAGCACCGGGTAGCGCTTCAAGGTGTTTTCCCGGTATCCGGGCGGTTCGTAGACCTTGACCCGGTGCACGCGGCCCTCCCCGGCCACCTCGAACGGACCGGTCACCACGCCCCGAGGCTCGGAAAAGAAATAGGGATAGACGTCGCGTCCCTCTGTGGCGGCATAGGTGGCGAGGTAGTTCTTGCCTGCGGACCAGATGACCTCGGGGCCCCGTCGAATCACCGGCTTGAAGTAGGCGAAAGGACGCGAAGTGACAACCTGGAACGTGTGCACTTGCCCGTTCCGGTCGACCGCCACAGGCGGCACGTCCCTTGCCCAGTCGCTGTCCACGCGCAGGAAAAGGCGCCCGTCTCGAAGCGGATAGATGACGCGAATCTTGAACTCGTAGGCCACGAATCAGACTCCCCACGTGCCCCGACACCGCGCGCGATCGCGTCGGCCTATTCCTCGAACTCGTCGAAACTGGGCATCTCGTCCAGGTTGGGCAGCACCACGATCTCGATCCGCCGGTTCTTGGCACGGTTCTCCGGCGTGTCGTTCGGAGCCACCGGGGTGAATTCGGCGAACCCGGCCGCAGACAGCCGTTCGGGCTGGAGTCCCTGGCTGATCAGGTACTTGACCACCTCGGTGGCTCGAGCCGTGCTCAGTTCCCAGTTGGAGGGGAAGCAGGGCGAACCCACGATGGGCACATTATCCGTGTGGCCCTCGATCTGGTAGTTCCGGTCCGGGATGCTTTGCAACACCGTGGCAACCTCGGCCAGCACCTTCTTGCCCTCCGGCTTGATGTCCACCTTGCCCGAATCAAAAAGGATACTGGAACTCAACTGAACCACCATCCGGCCGCGCACGATCCGCACATCGAGCTGGCCGGCGTCGATGAGTTGGCGAAACCGGTCGATCAGGCCCCGGAAGGTCTGGAGGCGCGCTTCCTGCTGTGCGGCCCGTTTGCGCATTTCCTCCACGGCCCGCTGGGTCTCGTCGAGGTTGGAATTCAGCGACTCGATGATGGCCTGGAGCCTGGCCCGCTCACGGCTTGCTGCCTCCGCCTCCTCGGTCGAGATCTGTTGAAGGCGTGCCAACTCCTCGTTGGCCATGGCCAACTGCCGCTCCAGGTCGGCGACTCTGGCTTCCTTCTCCTTCAGAAGGTCGCAATGATAGTCCAGGTCGCGCTTGAGCGCGGCGATCTCCTTGTCCCGTTCCTCCAGGGTGGAGGCGCACGTCCTGGACTCCTCGACGGCCTGGTCCAGGTCATTCAATGTGCTCTCGTACAGCGATTTCTTGACGCACCCTGTCCACAGCGGGGTGGAAAGGATCACGATTCCCAACCATGTCAGCCTGTTCCTTGTCATCGATTCCTCACCTGCCTGGTTGTCAAAAAGGACTTCTTGCCATTCTATCGCGGCCTGGCTCACCGTCCAGCCTTTTCCGGATGGGAAGGCACTTGGGGACCCTCCCGCCGGGTCGGTGCGCTTGCCGCGCCACCGGGATCGCTGGTACTCTTGGGGAAACACGGCGGAACCGAGCACCTGCCCTGCGCGACGCGGCTGTTCCAGGCGCCCGCACGGGTCCCAACGGGGACGAGGTTGCATTCCGGGCGCCTGGACAGGACTGGAGAGTGGAGGAACCTGCATGGACCTGTTCGACAAACTCCGGGGTATCGCCTACCTTGGGACGGACAACATCATGGCATCGATCCGGTATGGGGTGGAACGGACGCTGCGCCGCCGCCCACAACCTGCCACCCGGTTCGATGTACCCCTGAGCCCGCCCGGCCCGTGCCAGGGGTTCGCCCCGGCGCCTCGAGGGGGCCGATTCCGCTTTCACGGGACCCAGCTCGAGGTCCATTTCCTCGCCGAGGATGTGGTTCGACTGACCTGGACCCCGGGGAAGGCGCCGGCCCCCTACCTGGTGGAAGCCCGGTCCTGGCCCGAAATTGCCGTCACGCCCGAACAGACCGGGGATGGATGGCGCTTTGCCACGAAGGAGATGGTGCTGGAGGTGGGACGGGACGGAGCGGTCACCCTGCGGGACCCGGGTGGCGCCGTGCTCCGGAAAGAGCGTCCCCCGCTGACCTGGTCGGGCCGATGGGTGCACCGGGCGGCCCTGACGCCTTCCGAGCACTGCTACGGACTGGGAACCCGCAATGTTCCCCTGAACCTGCGCGGCCGCACGTTCCGTTTCTGGAACACGGACCCCAAGGGGGCCTACCGATTCGGTCAGGACCCGATCTACCTCTGTATCCCGGTGCTGCTCGGCCTCCACGATGCCGGAAGCTACCTGGTGTTCTTCGAGAACAGTCACGACGGCGCGATGCGTCTCGAAGGCGATGCGGTCACCTGGTTTGCGGGGGGGGCGTTGAGGTACTACCTGGTGCCGGGTCCCCCGGTGCGGGCACTGGCGCGGTATCACGACCTGACCGGCAAGGCGCCGCTACCGCCCCGCTGGGCACTGGGATTCCACCAGTCGCGCTGGAGCTACATGAACGAGGACGACGTTCTGGCCCTCGTGGATGGCTTTCGCGCCCATGACCTGCCCCTCTCGGCGGTGCACCTGGACATCCATTACATGGACGGCTACCGCGTCTTTACCGCGGACCCGGAGCGGTTTCCGGACCTGGGCCGGCTGGCCGAGGCCCTGGCGCAACGGAACGTCGCCCTGGTGGCCATCCTCGACCCGGGCATCAAGGTGGATGAGGCCTACCCGGTATACCAGGAGGCGATGGAAAAAGACCTGATTTGCCGCTACCCGGACGATTCCCCGGTGGTGGCCCCGGTCTGGCCCGGCCCGTGTGTGTTCCCGGACTTCACCCGTGCCGAGACCCGGACGTGGTGGGGGGATCTCTACCGCTTCTTCGTGGACCGGGGCGTGGACGGCGTGTGGCACGACATGAACGAGCCGGCAGCCTTCACCCCGGTCGGCGAACCGACCCTCCCTCGAGAAACCCGGCACGACCTGGACGGGGCCACCGGAGACCACGTGGAAGCCCACAATCTCTACGCACTGCTGGAGGCTCGAGCCGGGTTCGAAGGACTGCGCCGACTTCGCCCCGGACGCCGCCCCTGGATCCTATCCCGCGCCGGATGCGCCGGCCTGCAACGCTACGCATGGAACTGGACCGGAGACAACGAAAGCACCTGGGACGGCCTCCGGCTCTCCATCATCCACGCCCTCCAGCTCGGCCTCTCCGGTATCCCCTACACCGGCTCGGACGTGGGGGGCTTCGGTGGACGCCCCTCACCAGAACTGTTCGTCCGCTGGCTCGAGTGCGCCGCGTTCATGCCCTTCTTCCGGGTCCACTCGGCCTTTTTCACCCCGCCTCGAGAACCCTGGGCATTCGGCGAACCGGTCCTCTCCATCGCGCGCCGCTGGCTCAAGCAACGGCAAGCTCTCCTGCCATACCTCTACTCCCTGGCATGGGAAGCGGCCCGGAACGGCAGTCCCCTGGTCCGCCCACTTTTCTGGATCGACCCCCACAACCGGGCCCTCTGGGACGTGGAAGACACCTTCCTCCTCGGTGACCACCTCCTGGTCGCCCCGGTGCTCGAGCCCGGTGCGAGACGACGCACCATCCCACTGCCTCGAGGCCGATGGTACGACTTCTGGTCCCACGAATCCTTTGATGGACCGGGCGCCATCACGCTCGAGGCGCCCCTGGATCACATCCCCGTCCTGGTGCGCGGCGGCACCGTCCTTCCCCTGGACGCTGCTCCCCGGCTCCTCCTGCACCTCTACCCCGGGACGGACCGGACGGCTCGAGGCCTGCGGTACGACGACCCGGGCGACGGGTACGCGATCCACCGTCTCGAGCGATATGATTTGCACCTTCGAGAGCACGCCCTCGTTCTGACACGAACGGTGGAAGGGGAATTCCCGTTCACATACGAAGGGGTGGACCTGGTGCTGCACGGTGCCACCCCCACCCGGGCCCGGGTGGATGAGAAACCTGCGGAGGTGACGGACGGTGTGGTCCGCGCCGCCGAATTCGAGCGCGTGGAGTGGCCCGACCTTTTCCTGGAGAAATCATGAGGCCTTCAATTTTCGCCAAGACCCATTCAGACCGGTGGATTCGGGTGCTGGTCACCGCGACCCTGGTCTGGACCACGGGCTGCCCGGACGAACCCGAGGATGATGACGCCACGGTGGGAATGGCCCACGGGGAGCCATGCGCGGGGGACGATGACTGCCAGTCCGGCCTGCGATGTGCAGGAAACGGCACCTGTCTCTACCCCAAGGAACCAGGCACGGCGTCCGAGGGGGAAGCGTGCGTGGCCACTCAGTACTGCCGCTGGGGTCTCGTGTGCAACCACGAGGGCCTGTGTGCCCAGTCCGGAACCGATGGTACCGGCGGCGCCGGGGCCGTGTGCACAACCGACGCTGACTGTGAGGCCACGTTCTGGTGCGAGGATGAGACGTGCCGGGGCTACGGGATTCCCCTTTGGCCCGGTGTGACGTGCACCGACCCCGAGGAGGATTCCGGGCCATTCCGGGTCCTGTTCGAGGTCCCCGGGGATACGCCCCCCTCCGAATTCTACCGGCTGCCCTTCCCGAACGACATCCGCACCCGGGACGGCCGCCCGGACCTGTCCGGCCACCCCTCCCCCGGCCTCCTCGACCCCGACCTCGGCGACGTGGTCGGCGCCGCCATCCAGACGCTCGAGGAACAGGTGAGCGGCTTCGGAAACAATGCCGCCATCTACTTCCGGTTTTCCGACAGACCCGCCTATGACACGCTGACACTGGGATACGCGGACCAGGGCGCCACCGTCTACGTGGTGGACGTCACGGCGGGAAGCCCCTCGTTCGGACAGGAACAGGCCATCGCCTATTATGCAGACAGCAACCCGGGGAAATACATCTGCAGCAACTGGCTGGCCATCGTCAACGGCCCGGGGCGCCCTTTCGAGGCCGGCCACACCTATGCGGCCGTGATCACCACTGGAGTCCTGAGCCGGGATGAGGCCACGCCCCTCGAACAGGACACCGACTTCGCCCCACTCCTGGACCCCGACCCGCCCGACGACCCCCGGCTGGAAACCGCCTGGGCCGTCTACGCTCCATTACGGGACTGGCTGAACGCTGCCGACATCGCCCCCGACACCATCGGAGCCGCTGCGGTCTTCACGGTCCAGGATCCCGCACCGGACTTCGATGCGGTCCGTGAAGCGGTACGCGCAGCCGATCCTCCGGACCCCTCCGGCCTCCACCTGTGCGAAGAAGGGGATCCAGGACCCTACGCCGACGATGGCGACCCGGACCGGGGGTGCACCGAGGTGTCCGAGGCCTTTTTCGAGATCCAGGGCACCCTGGACATCCCCACTTTCCAGGACGGGACACCGCCCTACAAGGCACTCGAGGACGGGGGAGACCTGCATGACCAGGGAAACGGAGCGGTCACACCTTCCGGGACCGAGACCGTGGTCTTCTCCTTGACCATCCCCCGGGCGGAACGACCCGCCGAAGGATGGCCCTTGATCCTGTTCGCACACGGCACGTTCGGAAACTATCGGACATTCGTCACCGAGGGACTCGCCGACCTCTTCTCCAACGTGGAAACCGACGACGGAACCCGTGTCCGATTCGCCATCCTCGGGATCGACCAGGTGCTGAACGGTCCGCGCGCCCACCCGGAAAACTGGTCTGACACCTGGCTCGAGCGCGACCCCGGCGCCTACGACCCGGACCTGCTCTTCTACAACGTGCTCAACCCACCCGCGGCCAGAACCAACGCCATCCAGGCCGTTGCTGACTACTTCTACCTGGTCCGGATGGCCGAATCCCTGGTCTGGACCGCAGAACAATCGCCCACGGGCGAGGTGGTCTCCTTCGACTCGAGCCACGTCTACTTCCTGGGACACGGCCAGGGCGCCGCGAGCGGCGTCCCATTCCTCGCCCACGAACCCGGCGTGGAAGCAGCCGTACTCGCCGGCGCCGGTGCATCCCTCGCCGACTGGCTGCCCGACAAAACCCTCCCCGACCACCTCCCGGACCTGGTACGCGCTGCCCTGGCCGACCCGGACATCGCCCGAATCCACCCCGCGGTCAACCTGCTCCAGGCAGCGCTCGAGCGCGTAGACCCGGTGGATCCAGCAGGCGCCGTGATGCGCACGCCCACCGAGACCGTGGGACCTCACCACCTGCTCATGCTTCACGCCGCAGACGACCCCTACGTGCCGGAAAGCATTCAGTACGCCCTGGTAAAGGGGCTCCGTCTGCCCCAACTCACGAACGGACTGGCCCCGCTGGACAACGTGAGCACGGTCAACGGAGATGTAAGTGGAAACGTGTGGTCAGGCGGAACCTCGGTCACCGCTGCGGTGACGCTGTACAACCCGGACCAGGGCAACCCCCACTTCGTGCTCTACCAGGACGATGACGCGCGCTACCAGATGAGTCAATTCCTCGCCACCTCGGTGCGCGACGGAGTGCCCACCATTCCCGCCCTGTAGAGCGGTCTCGAGTCCAGCCGAATGACCGGGTCCAGCTCAGGCGTCGAGCCACCATCGCCCATGATCCGGCACCCACCGGGTTCGCCGACACGCGGTCTCGACGGCGCAAGGATGGCCTGGAGGAAGAACGTACCGGAGGAATCCGGAAAACGCGGGGGTCAGCGAAGCTTGCTTTCCACGAACTCGACGTGCTTGCGAACTTTTGGATCGTACTTCTTCAGCTTCAGTTTCCCGGTCTTGGTTCGCTTGTTCTTGTCCGTGGTGTAAAAATAGCCGGTCCCCGCACTGGAGACGAGTTTGATCTTCTCACGCATGGTATCACTCCTGAACGCAATCGTGCCTGATCGAAGCTTTCTCGGGCAAGTCTGGACAAAGATAGCACAAGATCCCAGGAACGCCACAGAAATCGCGCCAGCAGGGGACGGACGGGCGCGCGAGGTGGATCGGCGACCGAAACTTGTGCTACATTGCTGTCGTTCGCCGTTGTCTCACCGCGAACAGTGAGCCGGGTAGTTGTGTGACAGCATTGAAGTGGAGGTCTCACGGCGCTCGAGGGGAATGGGCGTCGGGTGTGGGGGTCGATACATGGCACTGGGTACCGAGTTCTTCGACGTAAAACGTTTCATCGGAGGCATTGCTTCGAGCAACGCCGGCAGGACGCGCATGCTCCGTGCGGCGGTGAAAACAGGGTTTCTCTTCAGCGAAACCACCTACTACTTCGTGGATACATGGTGGAAAGATGTCTGCAACACCGAGCGCGACCCATTGGTGGGGATGCGACAGATGTCCTCCTGGTGCGACCTGCTGGTGCGGCAGATGCACGTGGCCCGGTACGTGTCGGGGCAGGTCCCCCCGCCCATCACCCGTGAGCAGATCCTGAGCGGTCGTTCCCGCGGGGCACTGCTGGTGAGCAACCACCGGTCCTACCTGGATGTGCTGGTGATTGGAAGCCTGGTGAACACATTTTTCGTGGCTCGAGGCGCGGTCCGCGACTGGCCCATCCTCGGGCCGGGCGGGGCCATGGCCGGGATCCTCTACGTGACTCGAGCAAGCCGAATCGCACGCAAGCGTATCCGCGCCGAGGTCCGCGACCGGCTGCTGGACGGGTATCGGGTTCTCAACTTTGCAGAAGGGGTGGCCCAGGCCCGGAGCAAGCTGGCCCCTTTCAAGCCGGGCATGTTCCGTGCCATCGCAGGGCTCGAGGTGGATGTGATTCCAATCTCCTTGATCTATCCGCCAGGGCTGGGCATCGAGTGGGAACCCGGCGGGGACCTCGAGGCCATGTCTCGAGGTGACCGGGAACAGGGCGAGGGGGACCGGAAATCGCTCGTCGAGCATGTGACCGACCTGTTGACCAACCGCGAACTCAAGGTCTCCATCCATTTCGGAGACCCGATCGACTGCACCCGGTTCTCGGACGGAGACGAACTCATGCAGGTCACCCGGGACCGGATCTGGCACGACCTGGATCGTCCTGTGCCGTGGAATCGCGCCTAGCAGCGGCCCGGTCCACGAGCCCGCGCCCCGGCCGGAGCCGGTGCGAAGGCTCGCCCGGCATGCTTCTGGAGTCGCTGGAAAGTTGTCGGAGTTTACCACACGAACGCATAGACCGCGCCGGCAGAAGGACCCGGTGAGTCGTCCCCGGGGGCGCCGGCGTTGAGGTCGAGCCAGCCATCTCCATCCAGATCGGCGATGACCACCGCCTTGCCCAGCATCTGCCCCGGCGTACTCCCTTGCCAGAACGCCAACGCACTGGTGGCAAGCACGGTCGAGCCCCACCGATTCTCGGGGGACAGCAGGTAGATGGCGCCCTGATTGTCGTTGCTCGCAGGCGCGCCGACCAGCAGGTCTCGCCGAAGATCCCCGTCGAAATCCCCGGTGAACATGACCGTGCCGAATCCACCACCTTCGACCTCGCCCACGATGTAGGTGTCAGCGTCCGAGGCCATCTCGATCTTGGACTGGTTCCTGGAGATGGGGCCAAACTTGATGAAGACAGCGCCAAGCCCATCGGACAAGGTGGGCGCAGCCACCACCAGGTCATCCTCACCGTCCTGGTTCAGGTCCCCGGCGTGCACGACCGGCCCAAGGCTTCCACTACTGCCGCACAGCCCGGACGTAACCCGCACGATGGTCGAGGGCTCCCATCCGCCCTGGTGGAACGGACCTCCGAACATGATCTCGATCCGCCCCTCCTTGTTGGACGTACCCGGAGCGCCCACGGCAAAGTCGTCATACCCGTCCCGATCCAGATCCCCGACCCCGGCCACGTATTCCCCGGCCCGACACTCGGGACAGATCCCGGCCCGGACGAAATCCGCATCCTGGTACGACCCCGCCTCCACGAAGCCCCGCCCCAGGAACAGATAGGCGGACCCAACCGCCTGGGTCATCTCGACCATGGCATCCGGCGCTCCCACCAGATAGTCGGTCCGACCGTCGCCATCCACGTCCCCGGCCAGAGCCAACACGCTGCCAAACCCATCGCCCGGCACAGCTCCCTCGATCGAAGCCACCGCCACCGTATCGATGAACACCAGCGGCACGCCCGGACCGCCCGGAACCACGTAAATACTCCCCTTGCCACCCGCTGCACCCGGGCAGCCGACGATCAGATCGTCGATCCCATCCCCCCCAACGTCATGGGCGATCAACGCAGTGCCGCAACGATCTCCATCCCCCGCCCCCTGAACGACCATGCCCGTCTCGCTCAGACGCCCGTCGCTCAGCCCTTCCGGCGCGCCAAATACCACGAACACGGCTCCAGACGCCTCTCCGTTCGACCCTGTCCAGTCCGGCGCACCCACTGCCAGGTCGTCCACCCCGTCTCCGTTGAAATCCCCGGTGGCAATCGCCCGCCCCGCCTGGGCCCCCTCGTCCCCATCCAACGCCACCCGCGCATCCTCGGCCATCTGCCGCTCGTCAACCTCTCCGTTGCAGTTGTCGTCAATACCGTTCACAAACTCGGGCGCAAAAGGACGCACCAGCGGGTCCAGATCATCACAGTCCAACCCACCCCAAACTTCGGCATCCTCACCGTCACAATCCTGATCCGCCAACCGACCGTCACAATCCTCGTCCACCCCGTTGCAGGCGACCTCCTCGGACCCAGGTCCCAGCAACGGATCGCTGTCGTCGCAATCGCCACCCCGCGGCTGCGCATCCGCACCGTCGCAGTCCCGGTCCGAAATCCAGCCGTCGCAATCCTCGTCCACCAGATTGCACGAAACTTCCCCCGCTCCAGGATGAATCGCCGCGCTGCCGTCATCACAGTCATCCGGCACCGCGTAGCCGTCTCCGTCCTCGTCCGGGTTGTCCAACCCGTCGCAGTCGCTGTCTACACCGTCGTCCTGGAACTCCGGGGCACCCTCAAACACGTCCTCGGACCGATCGTCACAGTCGTCCCCACCCGCTTCCACCGCCACGTGCCCATCGCCGTCCACATCCACCAGGTCCGCTCCGTCACAGTCCTGATCCGTCCCGTCGTACGGAACCTCCACCGTCAACGACGAAACCCCAGGATCCGCGTCGTCACAGTCCCCTCCCCCAGCCGCAACCCCAGGATCCCCATCCCCGTCCAGATCGTCCAGATCCTCCCCGTCACAATCCTGATCGATCCCGTCGTACGGTATCTCCTCGGCCCCAGGATGAATGTCCCCACGTTGATCGTTGCAGTCGTCTCCCCCATCCGCATACGACAGGAATCCATCGTGATCCCAGTCCCGCGACGCCTCCAGACAGTCCTCGTTGTCCTGACCGTTGCAGTCCTGATCGATCCCGTCCGCACACACGTCCTCCGCCCCCGGATAGACCGAGGCATCCCCGTCGTCACAATCAAACGAACTGCGCACCCCGTCCCCATCCAGATCCGGATCGGGCGCAGGCGTGCTGCAGGCCGCACCGTAAAGCAGGACCAGCAGGCCAAGAAAGTGAAGCGGGCGACGTTGCATGACCGGCCCTCCTGTATCAAGCGGCCGGGTTTCCATCTATACTGGATTCCACTTACACTATAGCAGTAAGCCACCACGAATCGAAGCAGACGCAACCTGCTTACGACACAACTTTCCATTCGGATCACTCGGTATCACACTGAATTACGATCACCACGAAACTTTCCAGACATACTGCACGAACACTCGAAGCCGCCCGGGGCGCCGAACACTGACACGGCCGAAAACGAACGGAGCCGGCACGCCGGTGTCATTGGACTCAAGGTGGTCGTGGCTTCATCCGACTTAGGAGATGCGTCCACAAGATGTGCCGGACCTCCTTGCAGAGGCAGAGGGCGAGGGCAGCCGTGCGGCTCGAGTGAGCCATTGAGGCGTGGTCCGGCCGGTTGTCGAAGTGGATTGCGCAAGGGAAGCAAGGGAGAAAACGCCATGGCGACGAGCGAACGGCGGGCTTCGAGGCGATATGAATTCAGGTTTCCGGCTGTATTTCGAGACGGCACCCGGGACGTGGAGGGGGAGGTGACGAGTGTTGGGCGGCATGGAGTGTTTGTGGAGACGGAGACTCCGCGGCGTCCAGGGGAGTTGATCCAGTTGTATCTGAAGATTCCACCGCTGGAAGGAGCCGACTCCGGGAACGTGCGGGTGATGGCGGTGGTGGCCTGGGCGCTTGGTGTGCCGGAGGCGCAGCGGACGGGTCGGCGACCGGGGATGGGGTTGAAGTTTTTCATGATGGCGGCGGGTGAGAAGTCGCGCTGGGATCACTTCTACCTGGCGTTGCAGCGGCGGATGGAGTCTGGGCAGGAGCAGCGTCGGCACATCGAGTCCACGTCCGGGCCTGTGAAGTTCTATGTGCGGCCGCGGGACTTTCTGCAACTGTTCCGGTTTCAGAGGCATTCTCTGGCCAGTGGTCGCTATTTTCTCCGTTCTCCGTTCCTCGAGGCCGTGGGCAAGCACGTTCAGGTGGTTCTGATTCATCCTGAATCCAAGGAAGAGTTTCCTCTGACCGGACGTGTCGTCGGGGTGCAATCTCGAGGACCGGAGGTGCTTCGCGGCATGGAGATCCAGTGGTGCAACGTGGTGAGCACGACCCACGAGGATTTTCGCCGCTTCGTGCTGGACGGAATCCATCCCATTCAAGAGGTGGACCTCCGGCTGGCCGGTTGATCAGCGGATTCCTCCATTTCATCCTCCACCGCTCATCGGACTCGAGCCTGAACCCAATTCATTTTCTGTTCGGACGCCGGGGTGCGAACCTGCGGGGACGTGGGGCCTCCCTGGACCGGGCCGTTGCGCCTCCAGGGTGTTTTCAGGTACGATCGTGGGAAGAGACCTCGACTCGAGAAGGAAGGCGAAGGCGGAGCGAGGGCGTGCGGCCGTCAGGCGCGAGGAGGGTTGAAGCGGAAGTGGGACAGGAATGGTGGCAGAAAGGCCCGGGCATGGGCGGGCGGAACGCCGGGCCCGGGTCGTACACCGGGGGGCCTGAGTCGAGTGCCCCCATCCGGTCGGTCCGAGGGTGTCCTCGAGTTCGTTGGCGCCCCCGGGCAGCCGTGCTGCTTGCATGGGCGGTGGTGTCGCTGTGGAGCGGGGGGTGCGGTGGCGTGGACGAGGGGACAGGCACGGAAGTGCCGTCGGACCTGACCGCAACCCCGGAGCCCGCTGAGCCGACCGGTACCCTGACGCCTGCTTCGCCCATGTCTCCGACACCGGTTCCGTTGGAATCGCCGACCCCTCCACCCACACCCAAGGTGTCCACGCCGACGCCCACACCGGAACCGACCGAAATTTACGGGTGTCCCGAGAACATGGCGCTGCTGACCGGCCGGACCGGAGAACCGGTCATGTGTGTGGACATGTTCGAGGTGACCGTCACCGGCGAACTGGGAAGCCACGACCAACTTGCCGAGGGCGCGATTCCCACCGAGGCGGTCACCTCTCCGGACGAAGGGGTGGAGCCGACCATCCTGATTTCCTATGACCAGGCCGTGGCCGCGTGCGAACAGACCCCGGTACTGAATCGACAGGGCCGGGTGGTCGGCTACAAGCGTCTGATCACTTCGAAACTGTGGCAGGACGCATGCGATGGTGTGGTGGGCGAAGGCGGACTGGTCTTTCCTTATGGGAACACGTTCGAGGAAGGAGCCTGCGCCACGCTGAGCGCGAGCGGAGAGCAGGTGCTGGATGGACCGGTCCCCACGGGGAGCTTTCCCGGGTGCGTCAGCCCATTCGGAGTCTACGACATGACCGGCAACGTGTGGGAATGGGCCGACACCGGCATGCGCATGGACATCGACGCCTGGTTCGCGCTCGCGGCCGCCTGGGGAATGGGCATCTACGTGGACGAAGATGGTTTTCTGGCCACAATCCTCCGCAACGACATCACGGTGCTCTACATGGAAATGATGGGATTGCAACCGGAGGACCTCTACATCGACGTGGACGGGTACCTGAAGTTGCCTGGCGACCGGGTGGAATACATCAACGATGAGTTCGGTCATGGGCCTCGAGGCTACCTGCTCCAGGTACATGGGGACTATGAGAGCGCCGAGACGTGCGCGGATTGTTTCTTGCCGGTGGAGCTGGTTCCGGTGGATCTTTCGGACGAGACCCAACCGTATCTGCTGGCCGTGTCCTGGGAGTCGGACGGGGCGCCGGTGGCGGACAAGCGTGGGGGGTCTTTCTACTCGGTGGAGCAACCCACCTGTACGACCAACCAGGTGGTCCATTTTCACGATACCCACGGGACCATCGGATTCCGCTGCATGTGTGACCCGGTGTTGACCGGAGCGGTGAGGGACGAGGAACGTTAGAACGGTGGGGCGATCTGGGTGCCGTTCCCGTGTTCCGGTCCATCCGTGTGCCTGGAATGGTGGACCCTGGGCACGGAATCCTCCAGAATGAACCAGGATGGCCGAGCGGACACACGAAGGAGGAACCATCATGACAGGCAGGAAGCGACAGGCGGCGTCCCGCTGGATTGGCGCCGGGTGGCTGGTGCTGGCCCTGACGCCCGGGACGGTTTTGGGGGGATCGGCGACGGACACGGAGACGTGGGTGCACGTGGGCACGGATCGATTCTATCTGGCCGGTGCGCTGAGCCGCTCACAGGGCGTCGCCTATGCGGCGGACACGGATTCCCTGGTGTTCTCGTGGCAGTACGGGCTTCAACGCACGACACTGGACTACCAGGTGTTGCGGGTCGACCCCATGGCCATTCCACCGGAGATCCTGGCCACAGGGGGGCGCCACATCGGGGGCATCGACTGGTACGGGGGCCTGGTCTACGCGCCGATAGAGGACAGCGACAGCTACCTGTACCCCTACGTGGCCCTGTTCGACGCACGGACGTTGCGGTACACCGGGATTCGTTTCCTCTTGCCCTGGGAACTCCAAACCGAAGGGGTCCCGTGGGTCGCGGTGGATGCGGATCGCGGCGTGGTCTACGCCTCGGAATGGAACCCGGTGGAACAGATCAATGCCTACGACCTGCACGACCTCTCTTACCAATGGTCCCTCCCCCTCTCTCCTGCCATCGGCCGTATCCAGGGAGCCAAGGTTCACGATGGTGCACTCTACGCCGCGAGCGACAACGATACCAAGTCGGTCTACCGGATCGACCTTGAGACCGGTGAGGTGACCGAGCTGTTCCGAATACTCGATCTCCCGGGCGTCTACGCAGCCGACCCGTTCCTCGAGACCGAGGACCTGGTGTTCTATGACGCACCGGACGGATCGATGCTGCACGTCATTCTGATCCAGAGTGTGTTCCCGACCCCGGACGCTCCCGACCGCTCCCTTGTGTTCATGCCATCAAGCAGCCTGTACCATTTCGCCCGGGTGGACGAGACCACCCCCGGGGAGATGGATTGAAACAGGACAGGGGGAAGCCAGATTCCATCGTCGGTCAGCGCCTGGGTGCGCGCCCGGCGCGGCGTATCCCGGTGGCCAGGAATCCGACCCCCACCACCCACAGAGCACCCGCTCCAAGATCACCGCCGCCCTCGGCGCCAGGTGGCAGGACTCGAGCCGGCGCAGCGCACCCCGTGTCCTCGGGGACACAGTTCGGGATGGGTGTCAACGCCACGTTCTGGATGTTCAGCATGTCCGGCTCCACGTAAGCGCTCACCGCACTCGGTTCGTAGCACTCCGCTTCCACCGAAATCACGTACTCGCCCGCAGGAATCCCCTGAAACTCGAAGTAGCCGCGCCCATTCGTGAACGCAACCTGGCCGTCGCTCAAGGTCACCACGGCGCCTTCGATTTCAGGACCGTCGTTGGGGTCGCCCTCCCGAACGTATCCGCCCAGGGACCCAAGATCCCCTGCCGTGTCGACGCCTGCTCTGTCCTGGACGGCCCAGGCCACGGTGGTCCACAGGGCCGCGCCCGCGGCTGTGACAACCACCAATCTTCTGAACGCCTCGTATCGCACATCAACCTCCTCTTCCTCGTGTCACCGGCCGTTACTCCGGCCGGCACCTCTTCTCACTCCCCGACCCCGGGACTGCACCTCGAGATCGAACCCTCTCCATACTCCCTAGGATGACCCCGTTTGAACCGTGCGACCACAACGTTTCACGAGCGCAGCAATACACGGGTCCGGATTCGACTTCACACGAGTCTCCAGCCCCCCCACGGTGGGCAGGGTCACCCCACCATGTTACGATAGCAATCTCTACCGTGACGGCAGCGATGGCGAATCGACGCCATCCTCTCCGGCAGCGGTCCCCTGCCGGGGAACTCGAGGATGCGGTCCATGCGAAAAGGAGGAACTGAGATGGTGACACGGGGAGTTCTATCGCCGACGTGGCGAAACGGGAACACGGTGCGACAGGAGCGGGGGAAGCTGTCCGTTCTGTTTGCCCTGGTAATTCTCACGGCCGGAGCGGTCTCCTGCGTGGACACCCCTGATGATGACAGTGGGGCGAGTCCGTCCCCATCACCGGTCGAGGCACCCACCGTCACCCCGGGCACAGGAATTCAGGACCAGGACGGGGACGGGTACGGCGTGGAGCAAGACGACTGCGACGACCAGGATCCTCGAGTCTATCCGGGCGGGGTGGAGATCGCGTACGACGGGGTGGATCAGGACTGTGACGGCCAGGATTTGACGGACGTGGACGGCGACGGATACGACAGTCTGCAAGTGGATGGACCGGACTGTGATGACGGGGACCCGGAGATACACCCGGGCGCCGAGGAAGTGGGGGACGGACGGGACAACGACTGCGACGGGCTGGTCGACGAAGGTGTGGACACGGTGGACAACGACGGAGACGGATATGCGGAGACGGACGGCGATTGCGACGACGCCGACCCCAACGTGTCACCGGGAGCCGACGAGGCGCCCTATGACGGGATCGACCAGGATTGCGACGGGTACGACCTCACCGACGTGGACGGCGACGGGTACGATGGAGGCATGTTCGGCCCCGACTGCGACGACGCGGATCCGGACCTCCACCCGGGAGCCGACGAGGTGCCCTATGACGGAGTGGACCAGGACTGCGACGGGTACGACCTCACCGACGTGGACGGCGACGGGGCGGCCGGAGGGCCGGAGGGCGACGATTGCGACGACGAGGACCCCGACCGGGGCCCATTCGCCCACGAAATCCCTTATGACGGAATCGACCAGGACTGCGACGGGTACGACCTCACCGACGTGGACGGCGACGGATATGTGGGCGCAGACGCAGGCGGAGACGACTGCGACGACACGGACGTGAACACCCATCCCGGCGCCATCGAGTTCGCCGATGGGAAGGACAACGACTGTGACGGCAAGGTGGACGAAGAACTCGGGACCACAGACGATGACGAGGACGGTTTTTCTGAGGAACAGGGCGACTGCAACGACGACGACGCGACCATCCACCCCGGCGCCGACGAGGTGCCCTACGACGGAGTGGATCAAGACTGTGACGGCGCCGACCTCACCGACATGGACGGCGACGGATATGCGGGAGGCACCGAGGGGGCTGATTGCAACGACGACGATGCGACCATCCACCCGGGAGCCGACGAGGTGCCCTATGACGGAGTGGACCAGGACTGCGACGGCGTCGACCTCACCGACATGGACGGCGACGGCCACACCGGCGGAGTCGAAGGGGACGACTGCGACGACACCGACCCGGACACATACCTGGGAGCGGACGAGGTACCCTACGATGGGGTGGACCAGGATTGCGACGGGTCGGATCTCGCCGACGTGGATGGCGACGGGTTCCTCTCGGACGGGGTGCCCGATGGAACCGACTGCAACGACGATGACCCGGCCATCAACCCGGCAGCCGACGAGGTGTGCGACGGCGTGGACAACGACTGCGACGGCGAGACAGACGGGGACGCGATTGACCGCCAGCTCTACTACACCGACGCAGATCAGGATGGGTTCGGCGACCCCGGCGCTCCGGTCGAGGCCTGTGCGCCCACCACGCTCTGGGTCGTCGGCGCCGGCGATTGCGACGACACGGATGCAACGGTCAACCCGGATGGAACGGAAACGTGCGACGGGGTGGACAACGACTGCGACGGAGACGTGGACGAGGGCCTGCTCAACACGTACTACGCAGACTTCGACAAAGATGGCTACGGAGACCCGGACGCCCCCATCGAGGCTTGCACGCAGCCATCGGGCTACGTGACCGACGCCACCGACTGCTGGGACGCGAGCGATTCCGTGCACCCGGGCGCCACCGAATTCTGCAACGGGATCGACGACGACTGCGACGAGGGAACCCCGGGTGGCGGGGTGGACGAAGGGGTGTTGCTCACCTCCTATGCCGACGCTGACGGGGACGGGTTCGGAGACCCTGCCACCGAAACCCAGGAGTGCCTGATCCCGGACGGATACGTGCTGGCCGGCACCGACTGTGACGACACCGACCCGGCCATCAACCCAGACGGGACCGAAATCTGCGACGACGCCCAGACCGACGAAAACTGCAATGGCCTGGCCAACGACGAGGACCCCACCACCTCGGTGGACAGCATGACCACGTTCTACCCCGATGAGGACGGAGACGGATTCGGCGCCGATGGGGAAGGAGAAACCGCCTGCCTGGAACCAGTCGGCGCCCTCCATCCGTGGGTCACGATCGCCGGTGATTGCGACGACACGCAGCCGACCGTGAATCCCGGTGGCACCGAGGTAGCCAACGGGATCGACGACGACTGCGACGGCGAAACCGATGAGGGAACCCTGTTCACGAGTTGCCTTCGGATCAAGGAGGCCCATCCGTCGGCCACCACAGGAGAGTATGTCATCGACCCGGACGGTTCAGGTCCGGTAGAGCCGCTCACCGTGTTCTGCGACATGGTCACCGACGGAGGGGGATACACGATGGTCCGATTCGATGACTCCGTGCTCGGAGGCGACCAAAACACCTATGCAAGCTACTGTGCCGCCCATGGACTCGAGATCATCGTCCCGAGAACCCGCTCGCATGCCATGTCCATCCTGGCCTGGAACGACGGCGACCCTCCAAACCTGGTCAACGTGTTCCCCAAGTACAACGGGGCCTACGGGCTCTCCAACTGGACTGGACGCTGTCAGAACGAAGACTGCTCATTCTGGATGAGCGACTCCGATAGCTGCGGTTGTACCAACTTCGAACCCAACGGCGACAACAGCGTCGAATACCGTCTGTACCGCCGGGCAGACGGGTGCGAGTTCGGCAACTGGAACGACGCCTACAACCGAATCGAAATCCAGGGCTCGGTAATCTGCTCCACCAACGACAAGTAGCGCCCAATCTGCACATCTCGACAACCCGCCCAAACACCTCATCTTCATGAATCATCATCTATTTCTGGATGCGAGATTCGTCCTTGCTTGATTTTTCGCTTGCATGCGAAGCCATCGCTCTGCATCCTGAACGATGGTATCCGTCGAAACCGTGTCATCCACACGCCTGTCCGGCGTCCATCAGGCGCCACACGGTCTCGAGGCGCGTGGAAACGGTGCAAGTATTCAAGAC
The DNA here is from genome assembly GCA_964418585.1 of uncultured Gammaproteobacteria bacterium. Taxonomy (GTDB): domain Bacteria; phylum Myxococcota_A; class UBA796; order JAJRTE01; family JAJRTE01; genus JAJRTE01. The sequence goes on from CAYQMG010000118.1 coordinate 130,080, forward strand.
ACGAGGAGGGCCAGATGAACCGAGCGGCGATGATCGGGTTTCTCGCTGCCTTCATGTGGGCGGGTGGTTGCCACACCGTGTGCGAACCGGACGCGGTGCGGCAGTGTACGTGTGAGGATGGAGTCCCGGGCGAGCAGGTCTGCGACCCGGGGGGAAGCGCGTGGGGGCCGTGTGTGTGCGAACAACCCGCCCCGGACCTCGAGGAGGACGGGCCGACACCGACACCGGGCCTGGTGAGCACGCCGACCCCCATGCCTGGGCGCTCTCCCACCCCGGCGCCCCAGGAGACCCCGGGGCCGGAGCAATCCCCGACTCCGGAGGCGAACGCGACGCCCACCCCGGCGGCCGGGTGGACGCCCGAGCCGACCGGCACGCCGGTACCTGGTCTCGAGGTCACCCCGAATCCGACATCCATCCCGACACCTGATGTCTCTCCTTCGCCGACGCCGGAATGGCCCGCGGAGGAGACGCCGGACCCGGTACCCGACTTCGTTGCTCGAGCGGTGGACAACCCGTCGTGCGCCATCTCGTGTGTCGTGCTCTGGGAGACCGACGAACCGGCCACCTCGTGGGTCGAGTTTGGAGAGCGGGCCCGGCCCGATTTCCGAATCGGCTCAAACGACCTGACGACCAGTCACGAGGTGGTGGTCGTGGGCATGCGCGCGGAGCGCATCTATCAACTTCAGGCTGTGTCCCGAACCCAAACCGGGAAAGTACTCCGGTCGCAGATCCTGGCCTACGAGACCGGGTCACTCCCCTTTCCCTGGATGACCGGGTTCGTGGACGTGTTCGACGAGGACAAGGTGCAACCCGGTTGGACCCTGGCCAACCTCGTCTCCGGCACTCGAGACGGTCCTCTCACCCTGGTGATGTTCGACATGACCGGTGCGCCGGTGTGGTACTACACCGACCCGGGCGAACTGGCCCGCCTGGACCTTCAGGCCAGTTGGCTCGACAACCGATATGTACTCTTCGGCCCCGGTGTGGAAGAGGGAGAACACCCGCGCATGATCGACCTGACCGGGTGGACCCTCTGGACCGGTCCGCGACAACCTGCCTACGACGCCGACTCGGTGCCGGCGCCGGAAGGCACCATGCACCACGTGTTCCAGCGCCTCGGAAACGGGGATTTCATCACCGTTGAGGCGGTCTACCGCACGGTGGACGGCATCGAAAACGTGATGGGCGATGTGGTCTGGCAATTCAGTCCGACGCTCGAAACCACCTGGACCTGGAACACGTTCGACCATCTGGGTGAGATTCCCTTCTCTCCAGACCTTCTCACCGCGAGCAATGAATGGACCCACACCAACAGCGTGGCCGTGGTGGAGGAGGAAAATGCAGTCTATGTCAACTCCTTCGTGCTCTCGCTCACCTTCAAGGTCGACCGGTCCGACGGACACATCGTCTGGACTTTCGGCGATGGTGGAGACTTTGCTCCAGACCCGGCCGCGGCTTACCCCTGGCCGGGAAGCCCGCACTCCGTGGACCCGATCGGTGACGGGCGTTTCCTCATGTACGACAACGGGACAGAGACCCGTGGGTTTTCTCGAGCAGTGATCTATCACCTGGACGAGGAGACCATGCAGTCGACCATCGAATGGGAATACCCGGGCACGTTTGCGGTGGACCCGTGGTACAACGTGGCAGGCGGGGACGTGGACCTCCTTCCCAACGGAAACGTGCTCATCGTGGGAGGGCTGGGTCAGGCACCGGATCGCATCATGGAGGTTACACCGGACGGAGAGAAGGTGTGGCAACTTTGGTTCGACGACGAAGTCGCCAAGGTCAGCGCCTACCAGGCCGAGCGTATTCTCCCTCCGATCCAGCGGGTCGATGACGAGACGCCGACGTTCCCGTCCGGAACGGGTCTCACGGAGGAATGAGGAGAGGAAAGAACGGCGGGAAGAACGGAACAGGGGGCGAGGAGCGAGTCAGCGGTACGAGGGGGGATACGAGGCGAGGGCGAGGAAAAAGGAAAGGAGGTCAGGCCCGGATGTAGTAGCCTTTCCGCAAGTTCTTGATTTTCCCCGCCTTCCGAAGCTTGTAGACGTTGTTGTGCACCTTCTTGGCCTTGAACCCGGTCTTCTCGATCAAGGTCTCGGTATCAATCCCATCCTCCGCTTCCGTGATGATACGCAAAATCACCTCGGCCGCGGTTTCCGCCCGATCCCTCGCGTCCTTGCGTGGACGCCCGCGCCCGGCGGATCGAGGCTTCTCCTCCTTGTCCTCATCCTCCTGCTCCTTCTTCTCTTCCCCGGCCGTACTCGACTCCGCCTCTTTTTCCACCGCGGTCTCTTCGACCTCCGGCGCAGATTCCACGCCGGAAACCACGTCCGGGTGGGCCACCGGAGCCTCCTCGACGGGAGGAGCACTTGCCATGGGCTGGTCCTCCACCGGCGCCTCGCCCTGCGGCGTCTCCTCGGTGGTGGGGCCTGGGCGAGGACTCAATTCGCCGGACACGAGTCGAATGACCCCCTTCAGGATTTCGTAACCTACTCCGCCGATTTCCTTCACGATCTTGAACAGCATGCTGGTACTCCTTCACTGCCATGGGTGATGTCGGAATGAGCAGCCATGGTTCGACTCGAGCCACCGAACCCGTCCTGACCCAGGCGTCCGGCCCCAGGGAGGAAAGATCACGGCCGTTGCGTCTCACCACTCTTCCTTGACTCGATTTTGTCCTCATATATAGTCATTTGAGAAGAACTTTCAACCTCAACTCTCTCCACAGTCGCTCCGGGGACGATTTTCCGATGACTTTCGAAGGATTTCCATGCAGCGGACCCGAACGACCTCGTGCTCTCTGTGCTCTTTTTCCCCCTTCGGCCTCCTTTTTTTGGGAGCCACCGCTGATGGAGCGACTCGAGCGTATCTCGCCGGAAGGTGAGAGGAGGAATCATGGGAGAAACGATCCTCCAGGTTTTCTTCGACCAGGTCCATGAAATCGGAAAAGCGCGGTCGGCGCTGGTGGCCAAACGAGGCGGGGATTGGATCTCCTGGACGTGGGAGGACTACGGTGCAGAGGTATGCCGGGCAGCTCGAGGCCTCCGGGCACTGGAGGTTGGGCCTGGCGACCGTGTGGTCATCCTGAGCGCCAACCGGCCAGAATGGCTGTTCGTGGATCTCGCCGCCATGTGCCTTGGTGCTGCCGGTATCGGCGCGTACCCCAACGATCTTTCGGACAACGTGCGCTATCTGGTGGAGCACGCGCGGGCCAAGGTCCTGGTGGTGGACACGGGGGAGCAGTTGGACAAGACTCGAGCCTGGCGGGACCGGGTGGACACGCTGCGTTGGGTCATCGTCCTGGACCCGGAGGGGGTCGAGTCTGCCGGGAAGGTGTTGACGTGGCATGAGGTGCTCGAGCAGGCCGATCCATCCCTCCTACCGGATTCGGTACTGGAAGAGGAAGCACGCCGGATTCCAGCGGAGCAGCTCGCCATGATCGTCTACACATCCGGGACCACGGGACCTCCCAAGGGAGCAATGTACTCTCACGCGAACCTCCTCTACGAGAGCCAGGCCCTCAAGACCATTCTGGTGCGGGATGAGCAGGTGCTCACAACCCTCTCGTTTCTTCCCCTGTGTCACATTGCGGAGCGTCTCCAGGGTGAACTCGTGGCGATCCTTGCCGGAGCGACTGTGCATTTCGCGGAGAGCCTGGACAAACTCAAGGACAATCTGGCGGAGGTTCGGCCGACCGTGCTCCTGGCAGTGCCGAGGGTCTGGGAAAAATTCTACGCGGCCATTCGGGCCCAGTTCGACGCTGCAACGGGTCTCACCCGGTTACTGGTGGAGCGGACCCTGTCCGCGGGCACGGTCGTGGCGCATTGCCGCAATCATGGCGTCCCCATCCCGCTCCTCGTGCAGGCCCAGTGGCGTATCCTCCGCCCCCTCGTGGTGGACAGGCTCAAAACCGCGCTTGGACTCGAGCGCGTCTCGATCTTCCTGTCCGGAGCTGCGCCGCTCTCCAGGACGGTGGCGGAATTTTTCGGTGCGCTCGACATGGACATCCATGAAGTCTACGGTCAGACCGAGTGCGTCGGTGTGTGTACCGTGAATCCACCCGGCGCGATCCGGTTTGGCACCGTGGGTCTTCCTCAGGCGGGGTGCGAGGTGATACTCGGCGATGACCAGGAGGTGCTGGTGCGCGGCCCCAACGTATTCTTGGGCTATCTGGACGATCCGGAAGCGACCCGGGAGGCGGTGGACGATCAGGGCTGGCTGCACACCGGCGATGTGGGTACGTTTACGCCCGAAGGGTACCTCATCATCACCGATCGAAAAAAGGACATCATTGTCACGGCGGGCGGCAAGAACGTTGCACCTCAGAACATCGAGAACATCCTCAAGACCTACCCCGGTGTCAGCCAGGTGGTGGTCACCGGAGACCGCCGGAAATACCTGGTGGCGCTCATCGCGCTCGACCCGGGCGCTTCAGATGCGCTGAGTGCGGCTGCAGGGTTGTCTTCCTTCCCGGTGGAGGTCCTGCGAGAACGCGAGGAGGTCCGGGAGGTGGTCCAGAAATACGTGGATGAGGTCAACGCTTCCTTGCCCGGTTACTCGCGCATCAAGTACTTCCGCTTCCTCCCACGGGAACTCTCGGTGGAAGCGGGGGAGATGACCCCGTCGCTGAAGGTCAAGCGCCGGGTCGTGGAAGCGCGGTATCGTGACCTGATAGAAACGATGTACGACGAATGAACGACATGCCGGCCGGGTCGAATTCCGTGGAAGCAGCGCCGGGCCACACCTGTGCAGCCCCCTGGGACGGAGCCGTGGTCCATCTCAGCGGCGCAGTGTTTCCCTGCACCATGCTGTGCCACCGGTCCTGTGGCGCCTCTCTCCTCCTGGGCAACCTTCGCACAGAACCGCTCGAGGCCATCCTCACGGGGCCGAGGGCGCGCGCACTCCGCAGGCGCCTCGCCCGGGGAGACCTGGAGGGCCTTTGCTGCGCCCACTGCGACCGCGCGTTCACCTGCAATCTCTACGGCGACCCGGTGACCGCTCGACCGGTGGCGGAACCGAACTGGACCAAAAAGGGGCCGGAAAGGAATCCAGCCACCACCCCATTCCGACTGGAGCTGGCGCTCACCGACCGGTGCAACCTGCGGTGCCGGATGTGCGCCCTGACCCGGGACGAAGGGACTCCGCCCGGTGTATCCGGCAACGGGTTCATGCCCTTGAACGTGGTGGAAGCGGCGGTCCGGGGGGCGGTGACCCTGGCCGGAAAGGCTTCGGTGCAGGTGTGGCTCCACTGGCTGGGAGAACCACTGCTCCACCCCGAGATCCACCGGGTGCTCCAGTGCCTCGCCGAGGCCGGGGAAACTGTGCGTATCTTTCTCGTGACCAATGGGGTACGGCTCTCCGAGGAGACCGCTCGCACACTCCTCGAACTCCCATGCCCGGTCACGCTCTCGGTGTCTCTCAACGCCTGGACCCGCTCGACATACCGGAAAATCCATGGAACCGACCGGCTGGATCACGTCGTGCGGCAAACTCGAGCCTACCTCAATGCGCGCACATCCGCCTCCGGCCGGTATCCTCGCCCGGTCATCGTCACCCTCGTGGTCCTCAAGGAGAACCTCCTCGAGGCGCCCGCCTTCGTGCACGGATGGGAGACCTGGTTCCAGGAAGCGGGAGGAACGCCCTCCTTCTCGCTCAACGGCAGACCTGCAAGCACGGACGAGCAGGTCATGCTCCTGTGCGAGGTGGACGACCCCGCGTCCCCGGCCCTGTTCCGCGAGGCGGTGCGCCGGAGCGGTATCCGCCAGACCCTGGTCGACCTGAACGCCTCCCGGCCGCTGGACCGACTCGTCACATGGTCCGTCTCGATGCCGCACGACTCCCCGCCCGACATACGCATCGACCCGGCCTTGCTCCTCCAACTCACCAGCCCAGACGGCCCGATCCTGCCTCGAGAACTCCCCGCCGTGCTCCGCGCACTCCTCGCCGCGGGCCGGCACGACCTGGCACACCGTCTGCTCGAGCAATGCATCAACGACGTGAAACGCCCTCTCCCTCAAATGGTCACCGTCGCCCTCGACCAGGGGGACCACCTCTTCGTCCGCACCCTCCTCGAGAAGCACAGACAAATCCTGCAGGACCGGGCATGGTACTGGGCAACCCTCGGCCGCGCATGGCTCGCCTCCGGTCGCCCCAAACTTGCTCGAGACGCCTTCATGGAAAGCCTCCGCCGGGCCACGGCCGATGACACACACCTCCGACTCGACGTGCATCAGCGCCTGGCCCACCTCCACCTGCATCGGAACGACTGGAAGGCCGCACTGGATGAAACACGCGCCGCCCTCGAGCACGCCGAGGTCCCGACCGAACACCTCGAGCGCCTTGCCGGTGCGCTGCGCACCATTCTGGAAGGAACTCCCGCCCAGGCCCGCGCCGCCCAGGCACTGCTCCCTCATATCGTGGATACATCCTCGTGGGAGCCCGAGCGCGTGGCGCTCAGAACGCAATGGCTGCGGGGTCGGACACTGCTGGCCCGCGGCGAACTCACCGAGGCTCGAACCATTCTGGAGCGCTGCCTCGCCCACCTCTTTCCATGGCACCCGGAACTGGAACTCGGCGTTCGCCACGCCCTGGTCGACCTCTACCTGGCCATGGAAAACGCCGAAGAGGCGCTGCAACACGCCCGTAAAGCGGTCAGCCTTGCGCCGGAAGACGCTTACAGCCGTCGCCTCGAGGCCGAGGCAGAGGCAGAGTCATGCTACCGGCAGGGCCGTGTCGAGGAAGCCCGCCGGACCATAGGGCGGTTTCTGGACAATGAGGAATTCGATCCAGACCAGCGGGTGCAGACCCTGTTTCGGGTCCACTTGCACGGGGACATCACCGGGGCAATGGACCTGGCGACCCGATTCTTGCAAACCAGGCCCGGGGACCCGTTCGCCTTGTGGATCCGAGGCGCCAACCGGTTGAGAATCGGCGACCTGGAACAGGCCGAATCAGACCTCGAGCAAAGTCTGGCCCTGGCCCGGGCCCGACAGGCGCCGTTCCTCGACGCCGTGCTCGACTCCCTGGCCGAGCTGGCCCTGAACCAGGATGAACCGGCACGGGCCATCCTGTACGCTCGCGAGGCCCTGGCCATCCGGCCCGAAAGGCAACAGACCGCCCGACTCCTGGCCCGGGCACAGACCCTGACAGCCAGCACGCGCCACGGTGCCCCGGAAACGACAACAGACCACTCCCATCAAACGGAGTGAGCCGCCGAAAAGGAAACGTGGAATATTCCGTCATCCTCCAGGAAAACGGAATACCTTCTTAAGCGTCAACAATTCCATCGGATTGTTGGACTTGACCCTGCCCATCATGAAATCACTCGCACCCGGAGTGTACCCTTTCATGACCATCTTGATGAACAACTTGGGACTCGTCTTCAGCACCAGGTCCGCCCGGTCCACGGCCTTGCCCGGCTTGATCTCGCAGGTGTCCGGCGTCAGAAACGCCGTGCATTTCCCCGTCGGATCGTCCCCGATGCTGAAGTAGATGGTCATGTCCTTGTCCAGCACTCCCTTGTTGAAGTAGCCGGGAAGATTGGCAAAAATCTGCTCGACCGTGGTTTCCATGCGACGCCCTCCTCTGCTGGTCACTGCTCCAGGCCGCCTCCTGCCGCCCTCGTGCAAAGGCAACCGTTCGCACCCCTTCTTTCTGGTGCTTACGATCCCGATGAAGGACTTGTCAATGTGATTTGGCGCCGACGTGACGGTGAATGCAGGCGCAGATTCTCCGTCTCCGGCTTGGGGGAGGTGCGGGGTTTTTCAAACAACCTGTTCTACTATCAGTATCAGATGCTTGTGGTTGACAGCGGCGCATTCGGAGAGTATAGGAGAGGGGTTCAGGTACCAAGCGAGGGGAGGCCGGTGGGTCGGAGGCCTCTTTCCCGAGTATCGAGACAGGCCCTGGAGAAAGAAGTGAACGTCGAGTTGACGAAGGAGTTTCGATTTGAGGCCGCGCATCGATTGCCCTTGCTGCCGGAGGGTCACAAGTGTCGGCGACTGCACGGGCACAGCTTTCGAGTCGAGGTGCGGGTTTTTGGGGAGGTGGATCCCGAGAGCGGGATGTTGCTCGACTACGGACGGATCAAGGAGGCATTCGCGCCCATCCATGAGCGACTCGATCACACCTATCTGAATGAGATCGAAGGGCTTGAGAACCCCACCTCAGAGACGTTGGCCGAATGGATATGGAAGCGGCTGAAGCCGTCGCTGCCTCAGCTTCACGCGATCGTGGTTCACGAGACATGCACTGCCTGCTGCGTTTACCGGGGGGGCTGAGCGTGAGGTGGGGGGACGCATGACGGGACTGAGGGAGCCGACCTGTCGAAGGGAATGGGAAGGCAGGGGTGGTTGCGGGTGCGGATGTGCGCGCGGGTCCGGGCGGTATATTGTCGTTGCCGGTCTGGTGGTTCTGGCGTTTGCGTGGGAGTTGTTGGGAGCGATTGGTGAGGTTGAGGCGGCGGAGCCGGAGCCGCGCAAGGAAGTGCGGGCGACGCGGGTGGTGGGACACATCGAGGTGGATGGCCGTCTGGAGGAGCCGGCCTGGGCACGGGGGCAACCGGTAACCGGATTCACGCAGACGAGCCCGAACGAGGGTGAGCCGGCCAGTCTGGAGACGGAGGTGGTGGTGCTGTTTGACGACGAGGCGCTCTACGTGGGAGCGCGTCTCCACGATTCCGCTCCTCCGACCACCCGCCTGAGTCGCCGTGATGACTACGTGCCTGCCGACTGGTTCGGTGTCCACCTGGATCCTCATCACGACCATCTGAGCGGCGCCTCGTTTTATGTGAGCGCAGCCGGTGTCCAGCGTGACACGCTGAGATACAACGATGTGCACGGCGACACCGACTGGGATGCGGTGTGGGAATCGGCGGTCCAGGTCGACGAAGGAGGCTGGACGGTGGAGATCCGCATTCCGTTCTCGCAGCTCCGTTTCCAGGCGACCGAGCACCCGGTCTGGGGAATTCATTTCACCCGTTCGATCAACCGGTTGCACGAGGAGGACGGGTGGGTGTACATCCCGCTTCAAGCCTCTGGATTCGTGTCCTGGTTCGGGCACCTCGTGGGGCTCGAAGGTATCCGGCCGCGGCGGAATCTGGAACTGCTCCCGTACGGGGTTGTGCGAGGAGGCATGAGCACCTGGGATCGGGACAGCAACCCGGTCGATCCTGTGCACGTCCCCTATGTGGACACCCTGGACCTGGGCCTGGATTTCAAGTACGGAATCGGCCCCAGCCTGACGCTCACGGGCACGATCAACCCGGATTTCGGCCAGGTCGAGGTGGACCCGGCGGTGGTCAACCTGTCTCAGTACGAAACCTTTTACGCGGAGAAGCGCCCGTTTTTCCTCGAAGGTTCCGACCTGTTCGATTTCGGGGCATCCGGTGCGTCGAGCAACTGGACGTTCAACCTTTGGGAACCACAGGTGTTCTACTCGAGACGAATCGGGCGCGCTCCGCACCTGTCCGGCTCCGCCGATGCTGCCTACGTCTCTCCAGAGCACGAGACGCGCATTCTGGGCGCGGCCAAGCTGACCGGCAAGACGCCGGGGGGGCTCTCTGTGGCGACCTTGAGCGCCCTCACCGCTCCAGTCTACGTGGACGAGGTCCTCCTGGACGGGTCGGAACAATCGCAGCTCGTGGAACCGCTGTCCAACTATGCCGTGGGCCGGGTGACGCAGGATTTGCCGGATGGGCGTGGCAAGGTGGGGGCGATGTTGACCTCGGTCTACCGGAATCTGCCGGCCGAGGGCGACCTTCGGACCCTTCCCCGGACGGCCACGACCGCGGGCCTGGACGGATTTCTGGTCCTGGGTGACCGGAAATGGGTGGTGGATACGTCGTTGAACGGTTCCTATGTGGAGGGTGATCCGGCGGCGATGGAGAGCTTGCAGACCTCCTCTGCCCGATACTTTCAGCGCCCAGACGCCGATCACCTGGATCTGGACACGGAAGCCACGTCGCTGATGGGCTGGATGGGCAACCTGGCGGTGAACTCCGAGGGGGGCAAACTGGGCGTGAACGTCAAGGCCACGGCCATCAGCCCCGGGTACGAGGTGAACGATCTCGGCTATCTTCGCCGGTCTGACGTTATCTACTCCCATGGGTTGATTCGATACGACGAAACCGAACCGGGGCGTGTCCTCCGGAACTGGCGCCTGTGGGCGTCCAAGTATCAGAGCTGGAATTTCGGCGGGGACCTCATCTCGAACGGCCTTTCGGGGAACATCAGCGGCAAGCTGCTCAACTACTGGGGCGGTTGGGTAGGTGGTGGCGCCCGTCTCTCAAGCTGGGACGACCGGCTGACTCGAGGCGGCCCTCTGACCGTGAATCCCAGTGGGGGATACGGCTACACGGGTATCTACTCGGACTACCGGAAACGATTTTTCGGGCAGATAGGCGGCAGCGTGTCGTGGAACCGGGATGCGGGGCGAAGTCTGAGCGTTTTTCTGGTTACCCGTTGGCAGGCCACGGACGGACTCAAGATAGTGTTTCTGCCGGACCTGGGATGGAGCGAGGATGCGGCGCAGTACGTCGGGGAAGTCGACCCGGCGCCCACGACCCACCCACCGGTGGAGACCGAGGTGGGATACCTGTTTTCCGAACTCGAGTCCTGGAACCTCTCCCTGACGACCCGCGTGGACTGGATTCTCTCGCCCAAGCTCAGCCTGCAAGTGTATGCACAGCCGATGGTCTACACGGGAGACTACGGTATCCTGAAGCTCCTTGCGGCCCCAAAGACCTTCGAATTCGTACCCTACTCGACGCAGTCCCAGGATTTTGATTTCAATTTTGCGAGTTTCAGGGCGAGCGTGGTGCTGCGGTGGGAGTTCCGGCCGGGCTCGGCGTTCTATGCGGTCTACACGTCGGACCGGTCGAACACGGAAAACAGTGCGGTGTTTCGGGGCATTGCAGACCTCGGCGTGCTCGCGGACGCCCCGGCAGGGGACATGTTCATGCTGAAGCTGAGCTACTGGTGGACGCCCTGACAAGGCGGCGGGACGGTGGAAGGGATGATCATCACTGGCAGGCCGCCTGCTCGAGGCTGAGGGCCTGGGGCCGTGTCTTGAGTTCAAACGAGGCCATGTCGGGAACCCCGTCGCCGTCACTGTCCTCGTCGAGCCGCACCACCGAGGAGACGCCTTCCACACCGGTCTCGGTTTCGATCCGGACAATGTCTTCCTGTGTCACGTAGCCTCTCATCACGAAGTTGTCCATCGTGGAAATCCCACCGGATTCGATCAAGGTCCCCGTAAGGGTGGGCCATGTGACATAGAGGTTGACCCCAAAAGAATCGCTGTAGACCGGGAAGATGGCAAACTCACCGCTGCACTGCCACTCGCCCCCTGCCTCCACCGTGCAGTCGAAGAACCGGGAAGTGAACCCCTCGTTTCTGAGCACGTTGTCACCGTCGTCGGTGGTCTTGTAGGCGCCCAGGGCCGAGGTCAGCGACGACATGGGGAACATGTCCTCGGGGTAGGTATTCTCCAGCATGAGCACGACCGGGAAGTCGTTGCCATAGAGTGAAAGGAGGTTGTTGAGCAAGCTGGCAGCCGCGGCGCCACCGCCCAGGGCCGTGATCTCGGTTCCAGGTCCCACGTCGATGGTTACTCCGCAAGGCCAGCTCGTGGTAAAGCAGGCCACGTGCCGCACCGGCCACACAGCGGGCACATCGGGTTGGTACTCGACCTCCACCATCAAGCAGTACTCGGTATCGGGCTCGAAGGTGGGGGCGAAGGTGAAGTAGGACCCGTCCCCGGCCATGTAGATGGTCTGGCTGGTCAAGTCCCCGTACTGACTCACGATGGTGACATCGATCAGGCCAGGATCCCCGGTGTAGGGTTCGCTGAAGACCACCTCACCCTTGAGTCCACTCGTGGCCACCGCCTGGGACCCGTCCACCGGTACCGTTCCCACGATGCGGAACGTGGGCGACGCAGCAGGATCCGGAGGCACCGGGCCGCAAACCCCATCCTCGTCCGGGTCGTCCGGAGCGTCGTCCGGACAGGGGTCACAGGCGTCCCCCTGGCCGTCCAGGTCCCGGTCCATCTGGGACAGGTTGTACACCTCGTCGCAGTTGTCCTGATCGGCACAGAAGGAGTCCCCGTCCACGTCGTTCTTGGGGTCCTGGGGACAGATATCACACGCATCCCCTGCGCCGTCTCCGTCCGCATCAGACTGCTCCGGGTTCGGATGCTCCGGACAGTTGTCAGAGGCATCACACACCCCATCTCCGTCCGTGTCCCGGTTGCTCGAGTCTGCCGGGCAGGAATCACACACGTCCCCCGCCCCGTCCCCGTCCGTGTCCGCCTGATCCGCGTTGGGCTCCTCCGGACAGTTGTCCTCGTTCCCGCACACCCCGTCTCCGTCTGCATCGTCGGCCGGATCCTGAGGACACGAATCGCACGCATCCCCTACACCGTCTCCATCCGTATCGGTCTGGTCGGCATTGGACACGTCCGGGCAGTTGTCGGTGCTCCCGCAAACCTCGTCTCCATCCGCGTCATTCAGCGGATCGTCCGGGCAGACATCGCAATAGTCGCCGATACCGTCGCCATCCCAGTCGTGCTGTTCGCTGTTGGGCACATCAGGACAGTTGTCCTCGGAAGCACACAGCCCGTCCCCGTCCTGGTCGTTCTCCGGTTCGTCGGGACACACATCGCAGAGGTCGCCAAGCCCGTCCCCATCCCGGTCGGACTGGTCCGGATTGGCTTCCCCGGGACAGTTGTCCTCGTTCCCACACACGCCGTCCCCATCCGCATCGTCGGTCGGGTCGCCCGGGCACGGATCGCACGCATCCCCCACGCCGTCTCCATCCGTATCGGACTGATCCGGGTTGTCCACCGCCGGGCAGTTGTCGCCATCGTCACAATAGCCGTCCCCATCCTGGTCCACGTTCGCACCGCTCGGACACGGGTCACAGGCATCGCCCACCCCATCACTGTCCTGGTCCCCCTGCCCAGGGTTTGCCACCTCCGGGCAGTTGTCATCGAGAGCACACACACCGTCTTCGTCCACATCGTTCCCCGGATCATCCGGGCAGGGATCACAACGGTCCCCCAGACCATCCCCGTCCGCATCCAACTGATTCGGATTCGCCGTGGTAGGACAGTTGTCCTCCGAAGCACAGAAACCGTCGGTGTCTCCGTCGTTCAATTCGTCATCAGGACATGGATCACAGGCATCCCCCAAACCGTCGCCGTCGGCATCCGCCTGATCCGGATTGGCTTCGTCGGGACAGTTGTCCTCGGAATCGAACACCCCGTCACCGTCTCCATCGTGGTCCGGCACCGCCGTGGTGTCATCGTCTCCCACAGTCGTATCGTCGTCCCCCACGGTCGCGTCGTCATCGTCCCCCACGGTCGCGTCGTCATCGTCCCCCACGGTCGCGTCGTCGTCGTCTCCCACGGTCTCGTCGTCATCGTCCCCCACGGTGGCGTCGTCGTCCTCCCCCACGGCCGCGTCGTCGTCGTCTCCCCCGGCCGCGTCGTCATCGTCCCCCACGGTCGCGTCGTCGTCATCCCCCACGGTCGCGTCGTCGTCATCCCCCACGGTCGCGTCGTCGTCCCCGATGATTGTGTCGTCGTCGCCCTGGGTCGCGTCGTCGTCCCCGATGATTGTGTCGTCGTCGCCCTGGGTCGCGTCGTCGTCGCCCGGAACCGGCGTGGGGGTCGGTTCGTCCTGGCCGGTGTCCGGGCAACCTGACGCGAAGGTCAGGATGAACGCGAGGCAAAGGAAAGAGCATGTTCGGCGGATCAAGGCATACCTCCTGGTCGAGTATTGTGTTGAGAGGCACGATCCCGTTGGCGTGCCGGAGTTGTGAAGGGATTCTGCGCGAGGAACGCTAGCAGGAGCGGGCACACGGATGGACGCGAACGGCCACAGCGACGGCTCAGCGCTGGAGGCGGGGGTCTGCCTCACGGAGACCATTATAGGCGACGGTCAACGGAAGGACAAGGGGTGAGAGATCAAAGTTGAAAACGGGTGTCATTCATGGCGGGCTGGTGGTCGAGGGATCAGTCGCAGGGGCCCCCCGCGAGTTCGAGGGGTTGCGGGTCGGTCTGGACTTCGAAGGTTGCCGCGTCGTTGACGCCGTCGCCATCGAGGTCCACGTCGAGGCTGACGAGTTCGGAGACGCCGCCCACGCCGGTTTCCTGCTCGATGCGACGAATCGCGTCCTCGGTGACCACGCCGGAGAGGGTGAAGGTCTCCATGGTTTCGATGGCGCCGCTGTAGACGAGTCTTCCAGTGATGGTGGCTTCCGAGACGTAGAGGTTGACGCCGAAGTCACCCACGTAGAGGGGGAATACGGCGGATTCTCCGGTGCACGTCAAGGATCCCTTGGTCTCGTTGAACTGGCCTTTCTGCACGTCACACCCTTCGAACGTCGAGGTGTAGCCGTCGGTTCTGAGCACGTTCGTGCCGTCGGGTTCGGTGTCGTAGGCGCCGAGGACGGCGTCGAACGAGTCGATGGGGAACTCCTGGGTGGGTTCGAGTTCGAGCAGGAACACGACCGGGTAGTCGTTTCCGTACTCCTCGAGCAAGCCGTTGAGGACGTTGACGACGACGGTTCCGGTTCCGCCGAGCTTGGTGACGGTGGTGCCGTAGCCGACGTCGACGGCGACGCCGCACGGTTTGCGTGTGGTGAAGCAGGCGGTGTGTTCGAGTGGCCATCGACCGGGGACGTCTTCCTGGTATTCGACCTCGGCGAAGAGGCAGTAATCGGAATCGGGGAGGAGCGTGGGATAGAACTTGGCGTAATCGGATGCGACGGTGACGACCATTTCTTCCACGTCGCCGTACTGGCTGACGAGGGTGACATGGACCTTGCTGGGGTCTCCGGTATAGGTTTCGCTGAAGTAGATTCGCCCGCTTGGTGTCAGGGAGACGGACTGATACCCGTTGTCCGGATTGGTGCCGAAGATGTAGAAGGTGGCCTCGGGCGCCGGGGTCGGGGCGGGTTCGCCGCAGGCGCCGTCGCCGTCGGGGTCGTCGGGGTTGTCATCCGGGCAGGGGTCGCAGGCGTCGCCCACGCCGTCCTGGTCGCGGTCCATCTGGTTTTCGTTGACCACGTCGGGGCAATTGTCGGCCTTGTCGCAAGTGCCGTCGCCGTCGGTGTCGGGGTCGGTATCGTTGTTGCATGGGTCGCAGGTGTCGCCCTTGCCGTCATTGTCGGTATCGGTCTGGTCCGGGTTGGGATCGTAAGGGCAATTGTCCACGTCGCCGCAGATACCATCCCCGTCGAGATCGTCGTTTGGGTCGTTGGGGCAGATGTCGCAGAGGTCGCCGTTGCCGTCGAAATCGGAATCGGTCTGGTCCTCGTTGGCGATGTCGGGGCAGTTGTCGATGTTCCCGCAGACGTTGTCACCGTCGCTGTCGTTGTCCGGATCCATGGGGCAAGGGTCCACGTCGGCACACAGGCCGTCCTGGTCGTAGTCGTTGAGGCCGTCGGCGGGGCAGGTATCGCAGGCGTCGCCGACACCGTCGAAATCGCCGTCGGTCTGATCCTCGTTGGGGATGTCCGGGCAGTTGTCGAGGTCGCCACAGACCCCATCCCCGTCGGCGTCGTTGTCGTTGTCATAGGGGCAAGGGTCGCAGGCGTCGCCCATGCCGTCCCCGTCCAGGTCGCTCTGATCCGGATTGGCCTGGTCGGGGCAGTTGTCGGTGTCTGCGCCGACGCCGTCCCCATCCAGGTCGTTGTCGGGGTCGTTGGGGAAGTCGTCGCAGGCGTCGCCCATGCCATCCCCGTCCGCGTCGGTCTGGTCCGGATTGGCGACCTCGAGGCAATTGTCCGTGCTGTCACAGACCTCGTCACCATCGGCGTCGTTGGGGTTGTCGGTGGGGCAAGGGTCGCAGGCGTCGCCCATGCCGTCCCCGTCGGAGTCGGTCTGGTCTTCGTTGGCGATGTCGGGGCAGTTGTCCTCGTCGGCGCACAGCCCGTCCCCATCCCCATCGTTGTCGGGGTCGTTCCTGCAATCGTCCACACAGTTTGCCACGCCGTCCTCATCATCGTCGGGGAAGTTTTCGTCCACGACGCCGTCCCCATTGTTGTCGAGGCCGTCGCACCGTTCGGAGGAGCAGGCGTCTCCGAGACCATCCTGGTCGGTATCGGCCTGGTCCGGGTTGGCGACATCGGGGCAGTTGTCATCCACGTCGGGGATCCCGTCCTCGTCGGCGTCGGGCACAGAGGTTGGCGTCGGCGTATCCGCGATCGTGGTGTCGTCGTCGCCGGTGGGGGTGGGCGACTCGGTGGTGTCGTCGTCACCCGAAGGGCAACCGGCGAGCGCGAGACCCATCGCGAGGAACAACATCCAGGTCATTCGTGCGATCGTGGGAGAACGAGGGCAACTGGGCATGAGTACTTCCTCCATGGGATTCTGACTATTCCGGGCGAACTGTTCGCCGTGGTGACCCATCCGTCATTCTGAATCCATCGGCACACGAAAGCAAGCGGTGGATATCTTCCGGGTGCTTGACAGGGCGGGGGGGGGCACACTATCATGCCACCCGGTAACGGGCCGTGGCGAACCTGCCGGTGCCCGGGTCGGAGTGGGGGTTGCCATGCGTCCGGTGGAAGGGTCGAATGTCCTGTTGTGCGTCACCGGCGGCATTGCCGCGTTCAAGGCCGTGCAGTTGCTGCGTTTGCTGACCAAGGCCGGGGCGCAGGTACGGGTGGTGATGACCGAGGCGGCCACACGATTCGTGGGGCCGACCACGTTCGAAGCCCTCTCCGGGCGTCCCGTGGCCACCGACCTTTTCCCGACAAGCGGCGCCGGCGGGGAGTCGCACATCGCGCTGACCGACTGGGCAGACATCATCGTGGTCGCGCCGGCAACCGCCAATGCGCTGGCTCGAGCGGCTCTCGGCCTGGCGCCCGATCTGCTCGGCTGCGTGCTCCTGGCTGCCCGCTGCCCGGTGGTGATGGCTCCCGCGATGCACACCGCCATGTACCGTCACCCGGCCACCCGCTCCCACCTGGATACCCTGGACGCTCGAGGGATTCACCTTGTCCCGGTCGGGGAAGGAGACCTGGCGTCCGGGGCGGGAGAAGGCCGGATGGCCGAACCGTCCCAGATCTTCGAGACCATCGCCGGCGTCCTGTCCCCGAAAGACCTGGAGGGTATCCGCGTGCTGGTCACCGCCGGACCGACCCGCGAACCCATCGATCCCGTGCGTCACATCTCCAATCGCTCCTCGGGCAAGATGGGCTATGCCCTGGCCCGCACAGCCGCCCGACGCGGGGCTCGAGTGGTGCTGGTGTCCGGGCCGGTGGCCCTGGAGGTGCCCACCGGGGTGGAATGTGTGTCGGTCCGGACCGCTCGAGAGATGGCCAGGGAGGTCCACGCCCGGTACGCGGACATGGACGCCGTGGTGATGGCCGCTGCAGTCGCGGACTACACCCCGAAACAGGTGGCCAAACACAAAATCAAGAAGACCGGTGGCCCCATGACCCTCGAGCTGGAACCCACCGAGGACATCCTGGCCTCCCTCGGCAAACGTCGCGCCGGCTCAGGAGCGACCCGGCCGGTGCTGGTTGGGTTCGCAATGGAGACCGAGGCGCTCGAGGCCAACGCGCGCGCGAAACTGGCCCGGAAAGGATGTGACTTCATTGTCGCCAACGACATCTCTGCGCCTGGTGTTGGGTTCGAGTATGACACGAACCAGGTGACGATACTGTCCTCGAGTGGTCAGGTGGTGCCACTTCCCTTGATGAGCAAGGAGGATGTGGCGTCCGCGTTGCTCGATCGAGTGGCAGCCCATCTTCGGGGCGGGCACGAAGGATGAGCAGCATGGTGGAAGGAGCCGAGGTCCAGGCACTGATCGACGACATCCGGGCCCTGGTGGAGGACCTGAAGCACCTGGGTGTGGACGAGTTCGAGGTTGTCCCGGGGGGTGCGTTCAGGGCGCGGCGGCCGGAGCGAGGGGGGAAGGAGCGTCCGGGGCGGCCGCTGCGTGCCGACACCCGGTCGAGAGAGAGCGGTCGTCCCGGAAGCGGTCGTCCCGGAAGCGGTCGTGTCTGGCTTGGGCCTCGAGAAGTCCCCAAGGTGGACGAATGGCTGGCGTCCCTTTCCGGGGGTCGCCCCTCGGGGGAGGAAGCGGGGTCGTCCGCCCCCCCCGGAGAGGAACCGGGTGTCACGCCTGCTTCGGTGGAGGGCCTGGCCCGAATGGTTCGCGCCTGCCGCCGGTGTGCTCGAGCCCGGGAGCGTGTGCAGGCCGTGCCCGGGAGTGGAGATCCTTGCGCGGACCTCATGCTGATTGGATGGGAGCCGGACGAATCGGAGGAAGCGGCCGGAGTGCCGTTTCAGGGGGACGTTGGGAAGCGCCTGGACCGTATCCTTTCGGGCGTGCTTGGGCTGGACCGCTCACGGGTGTACCTGACGCACGTGCTGAAATGCCGGAGCCGGGGGGCGGGGCTGCAGCAGCAGGAAATCCGGGCCTGTGCCGGGCACCTGGAAGCAGAACTGAACGCGGTTCGCCCGAAGGTGGTCGTGGCGTTGGGCCAGGCGGCCGCCTCTTACCTGCTCCGAAGCCGCGCGCCCCTGGACACCCTGCGTGGCCGTCGGTACGCGCTGTCTCGAGGCGGGATTGAATTCACGGCCTACGTGACCCTGCACCCTGGGGAGTTGCAGGACGAAGACAGGGAATCCAAGCGCAAGGTATGGGAAGACATGGTGCGCGTGAAGCGCAAGCTGGACCTGTCGAAGGCCGCAGGGGGGGCGGGGAGGTCGAATCTCGACACGAAATGACGAGTTTATGCTTGACTTCCGCTGGAATTTCCCACATTCTGAACCCAGTCTGGCAAGCCAACTTTGAGCGGTATCCCGGCATGTGAACTCCTGAGTAGCGCTGGTTCCGAGGGGGCTGACACGGAAGTACGAAGGCTTGACTCCAGCGTGGGCATCAACTGTTTTCCGCACAGGAGTCCAAGAGATGAACAAGCCATTGATCCTTGTTTTTGGGTGTCTGATTGCCTGGGGTACGGGGTGTGCGTCGGAGCCCGATCTGGACGGCGAGTGGGATTTGACCTTGTCGTTGGTGGAAAATGCCGGCCCTGACGCGGCGGACTCGGCGACGGTGAGCTATGCGGGGCGTCTCTCCCTGGAGCAGACGTTCAATCGGTTCCAGGGGTCGGGGTATGTCCTGGGACCGGGGGGCCCGAGTTGCAAGGTGGAGTTCCTGGTGGACGGCGAGGTGCTCGACGAGAGCACGATTCCGATCAAGTTCGATTTCTCCAAGTCGGTCTGTGCCCAGGACGAGTTCGAAGCGGACGCCACCATGACCTTGAAGCTGATTGACGACGGGTATGTGCTTTACGGACATAGCAGCTACGTGCGGGACGACTTGCTGTTGTACGCATCGGCGAGCTTGAGGCTCTACGACTGAAGGGTGTGAGCCTTCCCTCGGCGCCCGTTCCCCCGGGGCGCCAGCGGGCCGTGGGGACGGTTCCGGATCGCCGCCCGGCCTGGATCACGTGGGTTCTTCCAATCGAATCGACTCGAATCCGGTCTGGTTACACGATGGCAGGCCGGTTCGTACCATTTTCTGGAGAAAGTATGCGACGACTGCGTGGAACGTGGGGGGCGGTGCGGTTGCGAGCGTGGTTCCTCCTGCTGTTCATCCCGGGGCTGATCGCCTCTGCCGGGTCTGCCGAGCCCACGCCGGCGCCGGATCCAGGGCCACCTCCCCCGGTCGTGAAATTGCACCTCGAGGGCGGGATTTTCGCCGGCACTGCGGACTACCTGATCGAGAACATCCACAAGGCGGAGCGTGCCGGGTCACCGGTTCTGATCGAACTGGACACCCCGGGCGGCGCACTGGACGCGACTCGAGACATCGTCAAGGTCTTCCTGGGCGCGGACGTGCCCATCCTGGTCTGGGTCGGACCGGCCGGGGCTCGAGCCGGGAGTGCGGGCGTATTCATCACCATGGCGTCGCACGTGGCCGCCATGGCGCCGGGCACGAACATCGGCGCCGCGCACCCGGTGGGCCTGGGCGTGGGCGCCCCGGGAGGCGACGACCGGGACGACGCCAACCGGCAAAGCAAGAACGACCAGGAGGTCATGGCGCAAAAGGTGGAGAACGACACCCTGGCGTTCATCGAATCCATCGCCAAGCTCCGGCACCGCAACGTGGAATGGGCACTCTCCGCTGTTCGGGACAGCGTGTCCATCACCTCGGACACGGCCGTGGAACTCAACGTGGTGGACATGCTCGCCCGCACGCCGGAAGCGTTCCTGGACGCCGTGGATGGACGGACCGTGGAAACAGCGTCCGGAGAACAGGTGCTACGAACTCGAGGCGCGGCCATTCAGGAAGTGGGGATGAGCCTGCGACAGAAGACGCTGGCTTTCCTCGGCAACCCCAACCTGGTCTATGTCCTGTTCGTCATCGGAATGCTGGGAATCTACATGGAGATGAGCCATCCGGGCGCAATTGTGCCCGCCGTGGTGGGTGGGGTCGCCATCATTCTGGCATTGACGGGGCTGAGCGTGTTGCCGTACAACGCCAGTGGGCTGATTTTCCTCATCCTTGCAGGCGTCTGTTTCGTGGCGGAAGCCTATGTGACGAGCTTCGGACTCCTTTCCGTGGCCGGGGCTGCATCGCTCGTCCTCGGTGCGATCCTTCTGTTTGACGGTCCGGAAAACCTGGGGGAATTCAGCGCACTGGAGGTTTCGGTGTCTCCATCGGTGTACATCACTGTGGCCGTGTTGAGCCTTGCATTCGTCCTGCCCATCGCCTACCTGGTGGCCCGGTCTCACCTGCGCAAACCTGTGAGCGGGCGTGAGGGGTTGCGTGGCGAAGAGGGGAAAGCCCTCGAGGAGATCTCGGCGGACCGGGGCCGGGTATTCCTGCACGGGGAGTACTGGGAAGCCCGTTCGGCAGAGCCCATTCCGGCCGGGCGTGCGGTCATTGTGGATGATATTCATGGTCTCGTGCTCAAGGTAAAGCCCAAACCCGAGTAGAAGGAAGGGGTCGTCATGCCGCTTGAAATTTTCGCAATCGTTGCCGCCGTGGTCATCCTCCTGTCGATGATCAAGGTCGTCCGGGAGTATGAGCGGGCGGTGGTATTCCGCCTCGGTCGCTTCTCGGGCGTGAAAGGGCCCGGGCTCATCATCCTCATTCCGGTCGTGGACCGGGCCTTGACCGTCAGCCTGCGCACGGTCACGCTCGACGTGCCTCCTCAGGACGTGATCACCCGTGACAACGTTTCGGTCAAGGTGAGCGCGGTCATCTACTTCCGTGTCATGGATCCGAAGCTGGCCATCATTGAGGTTGAGAACTACCTGTTTGCAACCTCACAGCTTTCCCAGACCACGCTGCGAAGTGTAACCGGCCAGGCGGAACTGGACGACCTTCTGGCTGAGCGTGACAAGATGAACCTCACGATCCAGGAGATTCTGGACAAGCACACTGAACCCTGGGGTATCAAGGTTTCTGCAGTGGAAATCAAGCATATCGATCTGCCTCAGGAAATGCAGCGTGCCATGGCGCGGCAGGCCGAGGCGGAACGTGAACGGCGTTCCAAGATCATCCTGGCGGACGCCGAGTACCAGGCAGCGGTGAAACTGAACGAAGCCGCCTCCATCCTGCAGCAGAATCCTGCGTCGATCCAGCTTCGGTACTTGCAGACCTTGTCCGAGGTGGCCACGGAGAACAATTCCACCACGTTGTTCCCGATTCCCATGGACATGTTGTCCGCCTTCACGCTCCGCAAGGAGAAGAAAGAGGAGTGACTGGAGCGGTGGTGACCGAGTTGTCTCGTGTTCTGGGCGGGATGGCCCTGGTGTGCCTGCTGGTCACCGGTCCTGGTGCCGTGGCAGAGGAGCAAGGGTCAGCCATCTTTGTCCGGGTGCTGGTGGCCGAGGCACTGGATGAAGCGACCGTGTGCGGCCTCGACATGACCGTGCTGGACGCGGATACGCGCCTCCCGCTGGTGAGTGCACCGGAGGACTGTGTCAAGTTGTGGCCGGGGGAAAAGGGTGTCCGGTACGGCACCGGGGTTGGCGAGACGGAACGGCTGGCCGTGACCACCCCGGCCGTGTTCGTGACGCTGAACGGGCACGAATTCCGGTCTCCTCTCGAGTTTCGCCTCAAGGACCGGCTGCTCATCGCCATTTCTCACATGGCGCTCGAGCAGTATCTCCCCGGGATCGTGGCCGGAGAGATGCCCTCGTACTGGCCGATGGAGGCGCTGAAGGCCCAGGCCGTGGTGGCACGGACCTATGCCTGGAACCGCGTCGTCGCGTCCGCAGATGCTCCGTATGACCTGGTCTCCGATGTGCGTGACCAGGTCTATCCCGGCTCGGACGGAGACAGTGTGCGCGCGGCTCAGGCAGTCAAGGCGACTCGAGGTATCGTCCTCGTCCTGAACGGGCAGGTCGCGGACGCCCGTTATCACTCAACGTGTGGCGGGGCCACGGAGCTGCCTTCCAACGTGTGGCCCGGTGCCGGACCCGGGCTTCAGGGGGTGCGGTGTTCCTACTGCAAGGATTCCCCCTTTGCGAAATGGCATCTCGAGTTGACCGGAGAGCGTCTGGCGCGCGCGCTCAAGCAGGTCGGATTCGATGGAGATCGCGTGACTCAGATCGACGTGACGCGAAGGAGTCGTTCCGGCCGTGCCCTTCAGGTGAAGGTCTTGGGGGACGAGGACACGGTTACCCTGGATGGAAACACCTTTCGGAAGGCCATCGGATACGGGGTGCTGAGGTCCACGCGATTCGTGGTGCGCGAGGAAGCGGGGACGTTCCAGTTCGAGGGGCAGGGATTCGGTCACGGAGTGGGACTGTGTCAGTGGGGGGCGCGGCGCATGGCGTTGGATGGGCGCAGCGCCGAGGAGATCCTGGACTTCTATTACCCGGGAACGGAGCGGCGCAGGCTGGTTGTGACCCCGTCCCGGGCCTTCTGACCGGACGGATGGGGCACGGAGTGGAATCAGGGAAAGCCGAAGGCAGCATCTTGCTCGAGGGCGTCGATGCTTCGAAGGAGACCGATCCAGACCTCCTGGTCGCTTCCTACGATTTCGAGTTACCGAAAGAACTCATCGCGCAACACCCTGACCCGGGGCGAGATACGGCACGGCTGATGCATCTGGACCGGGCGCGGGACGCGCTGGGCCACCATCGATTTCAGGACCTGCCCAACCTGCTCCACCCGGGCGACCTGCTGGTGCTCAACAACACTCGAGTCATCGCGGCTCGAGTTCGCGGGCGCCGAGCCACGGGCGGGCGGGTGGAAGCATTGCTGCTTTCCCGTCTCGAGGGAGCTTCCGAGGCGGGAGGTGGTGTGATGGAGCGATGGGTGGCGCTTTTGTCGCCCTCATCGCGCCTCAAGGAAGGGGAGCGTCTGGCGTTTCCGGGGGGCATGGTGCTGATACCGGAGCGATGGGCGTCCGGCGGGTGGCAGGTTCGAATCGAGAGTCCTGCGCCGGTCCTCGAGCTTCTGGAGGAGGTGGGAGAAACGCCGCTGCCCCCTTACATCAAGCGGGCGCCGGAGGCGCGGCGGAATCCAGAAGATCGGGAGCGATACCAGACGGTGTATGCGCGAGTGCCCGGTTCTGCAGCGGCCCCCACGGCGGGGTTGCATTTCACCCGTGAGCTGCTGAATGCCCTGAAGCGTCGGGGCGTGGCGCATGCATTTCTCACCCTGCACGTGGGTCTGGGCACGTTCAGCCCGGTGCGGGTGGAGCGTGTGTCCGACCATGTGATGCACACCGAGTGGTATCACGTACCGAAGGAGACCATTGAAGCTGTTGCCGAGGCGCGTGCGAGCGGGCGTCGTGTGGTGGCGGTGGGCACGACTTCGGTGCGCACGTTGGAGACTGTGGCGGCGCGGCCTGGGGGGTTCCAGTCCATTCCGGACGCGGGCGGTTGGACCGGTGAGACGGCCGCCTTCATCTATCCCGGCTACCGGTTCCGGGTCGTGGATGCCATGATCACGAATTTCCACGTACCGCGCTCGAGTCTGCTCATGCTCGTGAGCGCGTTTGCGGGGCGGGAGCGGATTCTGAAGGCGTACGGCGAGGCGGTGGCCCGTGGCTATCGCTTTTTCAGTTACGGCGACGGCATGCTCATCACGTGAGAGCGGGCACCCATGCCGGGTCCCGGGCTGGCCGGCGCCTGGAGGACGGCATCCTGGAGAAATCATGGAACGGTTGACATTCGAGGTGGTGGCCTGTGACGAGGGGACCGCGGCTCGTTGCGGCCGGTTGTCGCTTCCCCATGGCCAGGTGGACACCCCTACTTTCATGCCGGTGGGCACGGCGGGTTCTGTCAAGGCCATGACGCCGGAAGAGTTGGTCGGGATGAACACCCAGATGATCCTGGCCAACACCTACCACCTCTACTTGAGGCCCGGGCACGAGGTCATAGGCCGCCTGGGAGGCCTGCACCGGTTCATGCACTGGGATCGCCCGATCCTGACCGACTCGGGAGGATTCCAGGCATTCAGCCTCGGGGACCTGTCCCGGATCACTGACGACGGAGTTGTGTTCAAGTCGCACCTTGATGGGTCCGCCCATACCTTTACGCCGGAAAAGGTGGTGGACATCCAGGTGGCGCTCGGCGTGGACGTGGCCATGGTGCTCGACGAATGCGCCCCTTACCCGGCGAAGGAGGCCGAGGTGGCGCGGTCGGTGGCGAGGACCACGGCGTGGGCGGCACGTAGCCTCGAGGCTCGCGGAGATCATGCCATTGCCCTGTTCGGTATCGTGCAGGGCGGCACACTGGTGGAGCAGCGAATTGCGTCGGCCGATGCCCTGGTGGAGATGCCGTTCGACGGGTTTGCGATCGGCGGGTTGAGTGTGGGCGAACCCAAGGAACTGATGTGGGCCATGACCGAGGTGACCGTGCCGCGGCTACCCGCAGACAAACCAAGATACCTGATGGGCGTGGGCACCCCGGAAGATCTGCTCGAGGGCGTGGCGCGAGGCGTGGACATGTTCGACTGTGTGTTGCCCTCCCGGACGGCTCGGAACGGGTTGCTGTTCACCTCGCGAGGCCGACTGGTCATCAAGCATGCCCGGTTCCAGCGGGACGACCGTCCCCTGGACGAGGCTTGCTCCTGCTATACCTGCCGGAACTACAGTCGTGCCTACCTGCGGCACCTGTACCAGGCGCGAGAAATACTGGCGGCCCGGCTGAACACGTGGCACAATCTGCATTTCTACCAACACCTGATGGCACGGGCCCGGCGCGCGATCGCGTTCGGTCGGTTCGCTGAGTTCAAGCGGGACTTCCAGGAGAGGTTCCAGGCCGGGCCCGATTAGACTGTTCGTTCAAGGCAGCAGCCCTGGTCCTTCTCCACCGAGCAGGCCCCGGGCCGCCGTGCAAGGAGTCGTGCAATGAGTTCCTGGATCCTGGCGCTTGCGGAAAGCAAGGCCCCGGCGCAGCCCCCTTCGTCCTTCATGTCCACGCTCGTGATGATGGGGATTTTGTTTGCCATCATGTACTTCCTGATCATCCGTCCCCAGGCGAAGCAGAACAAGGAGCGGCGCGCCATGCTGGACGCGCTGAAGAAGGGGGATCACGTGGTCGTTGCCGGAGGCATCCATGCCCGGATCGTGGAGATCGGGGAGCGTGTCCTGACGGTCGAGATCGCGGACAAGGTGAAGATCAAGGTGAATCGGGACGCAGTCGTGGGTCTGCTCCGGACGGAGACCACGGGCGACACCGGCACCGGCAAGGGGGCCAGGAAATCGTAGCCGAGGCCCCTCCCCGCCGAAGTGGGACCGGGGGGAGAGCGACCGTTACGATTCCGAAGAGCGAGGAGCGGACGTGTGAGCGGGGCGCGCGCGAGCGGCGGCAGGACCTTGCCGGGGTGGGCCGGAATGCTCGCCCTCGTTCTTGCCCTCATCACGGTGGCACAACAAGCTGCCTGGGTTGATCAAAACGCCACGCGCTCCCGTGACGACGACGCCCGGCTCTATGCCATGAGCCTGTGCCTGGAACAGGTCCTTCAGGGAACCGCCGACGGGGGGGTTCGATCGTGTATCCAGCCAACGCCCTATCCCCCTCTCGTGCCCCTGGTCGCCGCCCTCCACTATCGTGTGCTGGGCCGCCACACCCTCGAAACAGCCGTCCAAAGCCTGTGGGTCTGGTATGTTCTGCTCGTGCTCGGCCTCTACCTGGGGGTTTCACGGGAAATGGGCGGCCTGGCCGGTCTCGCCGCCGCTGCTCTCGGACCGGTGGTCGCGAACGTCCACTTCCTTCGCGGTTCCTTCTACGCTGAAATTCCCATGATGGCCCTGGCCGTCGCCGCCGTGGTCTGCCTGGTGGCGGCTCGAGGCTTTCGCCACCCAGCCTGGTCGTTGGCGCTGGGCATCACCCTGGGATTGGGGCTGCTGGCCAAGTGGACCTTTGCCTTTTTCCTCGGCCCCCCCATGCTGTTGGCCGTGGCCATGGCAACCCGCCGCGCGGCAGGACGGGGCTGGTCCGGTGGGGTGGTGGCTGCAGGATTCGTCGCGGGCACCGGTGCGTTCATCGCCTGGACAGCCGGATCCTGGACACAAGCCGCGCTCCTCGCTGGCGCGGGGTGGACCGCCGCGCTCGCCGCACTGGTGACCGCGCTCGTGCGGATGGAACCTCGAGACCGCAAAACTTCCCTCTGGACCTTGTTCGGACTGGGGCTGTGCCTGCTGGGCGTGACCATCGTGGCCGCTCCCTGGTACGGGGCCACTCTGCCCGTGCTCCGCAAATTTCTGGGAGCCAACCTCGGCTTCCACTACGACGGGGACGCCCTCCCCTGGACAGCCACCTGGCCTTACTACCCCGCCGTCCTGTTCACTCGAGCCCTTGGCACGCCTCTGGGGATCCTGCTGATTCTCGGCACAATCCGCACCGCCTTTCCCGGTCGTCCCCGGATCGCCCTCTGGAGCCTCGTCGCATTCGTGTCCGGGATGGTTCTCCTCTCTCTCAGCCCATATCGCACCTCCCGCTACCTCGCCGCGGGATACGGACTGCTGGTCCCACTCATGATCCCGGACCTCCGCCCATGGCCACGGATCCGGACCGCATTCCTCTCCGCCATGCTGGCCATCTCCCTCTTCGTGCAGGTAAGCTGGATTCCTCCTGACCCGGCTCGAGCCGGTATCCCCATTCCCTACTGGCTGAACACACCCCCAAGGCGCGAACTGTTTGGAAACGTCCGGGGAGGAATCGCCCAGGCCTGGCACGACCTGACGCACCCCCGGTGGCATGTCCAGGTGCTCGCCCCTGCACCGGTGAACGATGTGTCCCCCAACGGGAAGATCCTCCAGTGCATCGAGGCCCATGCAGGCGCGGGCATGCCCTTCTATGCCCTGGTGTGGGACCCGGATGGACGGGGCAATGCCGACGCACTTCGGATAGACGCCCTTGCAGCCGGGTTCCCCCCTTCCTCTCGAGCCCGAACCCGGGGAATCCCGGCCACCATCGCGGAATTCCAGCAACAAGTCCGCACCCTCCTGCCCCCAGCCACACGACCGGGAAGCCGACTCCCACGAAACCTTTTCGTCATCGTGCTCTCAGATGGTCGAGGCGAAGACGAAATTCGGGCCGAAGCGCGCACCATTCGCCTGCTGCAGCAGGCCGGTTTCCGACCGGTGCTGAGGGACCGGCTGGACAACCGGGGGAGCCACATCGTGCGGGTCTGGACCCCGGTGTCCCCTGCACCGGCCATCGCCCCTGACATACACAGGGGGCCGCCGCCCTCCAATCACCACCCGTCCATGCCCGGAAAAACCTTGGCCCCTGTTCCCGCGCAATGAAACACGGGCTCGAGTCAGACAGCACTCCCTGCCGGTAGCGCTGGTCCTTGTCCAGCGCATTGCCGACCCTCCCGACGACACGGGTTCCGCCGGCGACAGGCCGCCCCGGGGTACAACGCGCCCAGTTCCCACGTTTCCAACATCCTCTCCGCGGCTCCAACATCCTCTCCGCGCTTCCAACATCCTCTCCGCGCTCCCAACATCCTCTCCGACACTCGACCCACGGCGCCGCGGATGCCACCGCCCGCGCTCACCTCGACGCGACGCTGACGGAGATTCCACCGAAGTCAGCGTCCTGCGCCGTTGATTCCGGCGCCACCGAGTGACACGGGTGGGGCCGACCGCAATCAATCGCCTGCCGACGCCGGCCGATTCTCGTCCGCGCTCATTGTGTCGCTGCCGATACCGGGGCTTGTGGTTCACCGGCAGCGGAGACGAGGCGTGACCCGGGTGTCGGTTGAGTGGCCCATGTGGACCGTTCCCGACCCGACAGAGAAGGACCAACGCCCCTCGAGGAAGGGTGAAGGCGCCTGAACTCCGCTGGACAGCAACCAGGAAATCTGCTACGATTCTTCCCTGGGGTGACCCGATACCGGGCCTGGAGGGTCTCCTGTGCGCCCCCGTGACGGCACCGCAGGCGCAGGCAGAATGGAGGCGTTCGGAGAGGCGGAGCCCGGATATTCCCGTCCGCCACCGGGACATCGTACCTGGAAAGTCAGCAGAGTCACTGTCAGATGAAATGCACTTCCTACGGACTGACCGACATTGGCTGCGTTCGTGACAGCAACCAGGACAGCTTCCTGATCCACGAGAAAAAGGGACTCTACATCGTGGCCGACGGGATGGGGGGGCACGCTGCTGGTGAACTCGCCTCGTCGATGGCGGTCAAGACCATTTATGACAGCTACACCGGCGACGACGACCCCGAGATGACGGTAGCCGATTTGAGCCAGGTCACGGATGAACACGTGATCTGCGAACGCCTGCGCTATGCCATCAACCGTGCCAGCCAGGCCATCCGGGAGGAGTCACTCCGCCGACCCGGTTGCCGTGGCATGGGCACGACCGCGGTGGTGCTGGCCATCGAAGGCGGCACAGCGTACCTGGCTCACGCCGGAGATTCCCGGGCTTACCTGATTCGTCCCGAGGGGATTCGTCGGCTTACTCGAGACCACACCTGGGTGGCGGACCAGATGCGGGCCGGGTTGATCACCGAGTCTCAAGCCGCGTCGAGCCAGTTTCGGAACCTTTTGACCCGTTCGGTGGGCCAGGAGATGCACGTGGATTCCGACTGCATGTCCAGGCGCATTCAACCGGACGACCGCTACCTGCTGTGCAGTGACGGTCTCCACGGAGTGGTCACGGATTCCGAGATCTATCGAGTCGTCCGCAGCCGCCCCCCGCGCCAGGCGTCCGAGAAACTGGTGGAGATGGCTCGAGCCCGGGGAGGTCCCGACAACATCACGGTGGTCATCGTATCGTTTGCGACGGACAGCGAGCCTCTGGACGAGGAAGAGACAACGATACTCGACTTCGAGTGAGCCTTGCAGCGTTGCGTGCGCCCGAGTCCCCCGGAGGCAGGCGCACCATCCACACCCGAATCTCCAGGAGAGGACATGAAAGGAAACACCGAACTCATCGCCACGTTGAACGACCTGCTGGCCGAGGAACTGACCGCGATCAACCAGTACATGGTGCACGCCGAGATGTGTGAGAGTTGGGGCTACACCAGGCTTCATGCGGCGGTTCGACAACGCGCCATCGTGGAGATGCGACACGCCGAGGCGCTCATCAGTCGAATTCTGTTCCTCGACGGCATGCCCAATGTGGGAGAACTCAGGCAACTGCACATCGGCGGCGACGTGCGGACCCAGATCGCCAACGACCTGGCCGCAGAACGGAGCGGTGTGGAGGCATACAACGACGCCATCGCCCTGGCGATGAAAGTACGGGACAACGTGACGCGTGAACTGCTTCAAGGAATCCTGAAGGACGAGGACCTGCACGTCGACGAACTCGAGCGGTACCATGATCAGATAGAGCAGATGGGGTATCAGACATTCCTCTCCACCCTCTTGTGATGCCACCCCCTTTCCCCTTCCGGATGAATCGACGCATGCACCATGTCTCGAGGAACCGATTCGCGACGGCTTGGGTCACCTGCGCGGCACTTGCAGGGTTCTTCCTGGGACCGGGATGTGCTGCCTCGCGCACATCGAGCCTTCCCG
>CAYQMG010000119.1:0-3078 GCA_964418585.1 uncultured Gammaproteobacteria bacterium
GAATGAAGGTCTCCTGGACCTCCTTCGCCGAGTCGAACGACAGGTAGTCCAGCCACAGTGAGTTCTGGGTCGCCACGAACAATTGCCTCGAGCCCATCTTCTCCAGGATCGTCTCGATCCAGGCGTGGTGCAGCCCGTTGGTGGGCTCGTCGACAATGGCCACGTCCTCGTTGAGAGACAGGTAGTAGAGCAGCGCGAACATCCGCTTCTCGCCGAAGCTCAGGTGGTCGATGGGGATCCAGCGTCCCGCTCCATCCTTGAACCAGAAAAACAGGTTACCGACCCGCTTCTCCTTGGCCCTGGAGTCGCTTCCCAGAAGCTCGGCCCTGACCCGGGCTCCCTCGTAGCCCAGCTCGTTGCAAATCCGGCCCAGGAACGGGAGGTTGGCGCTATGCAACGTGACGGAGACCTCGTCCGACTTCTCAAAACTGTCCTTCAGAGCCTGGTAGAGTTCCGAAGGGACGTAAGAGTGCCACTTGCCGAGAAGGCATTCGGCATCCTCATCGTAGTCATTCTCCTCCGCCAAGATGAGCTTCCAGAACTCCAACGCCTCGTCGAATCGAACCAGGTCGTCCCAGTGCACGTCCATTCGGTCTTCCGCCACAAGGCGATCAGGATCGTTGTCCCGACCCTCGGGAGGAAGCGACCCGGCAGCCAGCAAGTCGGTGACATCGGCCGAAATGGTTCCCCACGGCGACTGACGCTCGGGGGTTGCACCCTCGTAGCCCAACCCTTTGAACCACCACCTGCCGTCTTTCAGTTTTCCGGTCGCCGTCTCGCCCGTGTCCCGGAATTCGGCTTCCAACGTCGCCTCCACTTGGTACTTTTCAACACTGCCGCGACCGAAACGCTTCCTGAATTCAACTTTCCTGTTTTTCACCTCCAGGTCGACCGTCACGACGCCTCGTTCAAGGCGATAGGCAAGGTGATACGGTTCGTTCTCGATGTCCGAGAAATCCACCCGAAGCGCCATGGAGATGAGATTGAGCAGGGTGGTCTTTCCGGTGGCGTTGCGTCCAACGAGCACGTTCATCCGGGGCTGGAACTCGAGCCGTGTGCCGGGCTCCACGTGGCGAAACTCGTGAACGACCAGGTGGCGAAGGGTCCGCCCGTGCGTGTGATCGTGGTCACTCATGATGGTGCTCCACGGCAGCCTCCCGTCAGGGAACGCTGCCCGTCCTGGGAGGACTTCTTGTTTCGACAGGCTCCCGCGAACCGGATGTCCGTCCCACCACCCGCCGGGAAGCCGCCTGTCGCAGTCCGGATGATAGCATCTTGCAGGCGGGACTGCCAACCTTCGAACGGTGACAGTCGAGGTCGACTTCGGCGAGATCGCCCTCGGGTGGACCGGCGAGCAAGGTGTGCTCCTGTCGAACTCCGGCCTCGCAGACCTGCACTTCGCCGTCGAGATCGTCCCCCAGGAGGGCGGGCTGTTCGGCGTGGGTCCGGACGACGTGGTGGCGACCGGGATCGTTCCGGCCGGGCTGAGCGTCGGGCTGACCGTTGCCTTCTCCCCCGAATCGGAAGGACCTTCCTCCGCCCTGCTCGTCATCACCTCGGACGACCCGGACAACGACCGCGTCGAGATCCCCCTCTCCGGGACGGGCATCACCCCTCCGGTCGAGGACCTGGACGGGGACGGCTACACTCCAGATGAAGGCGACTGCGACGATTCGGACCCGGCCGTCCACCCCGGGGCGGACGAGACCTGCGACGGCACGGACAACAACTGCGACGGCCAGGTCGACGAAGGCGTGCTCGCGACCTTCTTTGCAGACTCCGACGGCGACGGCTACGGGTCGCCGGATGCGACCACCGAGGCCTGCGAGCAACCCCCGGGCTACGTGACCGACTCCAGCGATTGCAACGACGCCGATGCCGGCATCCACCCCGCGGCGGACGAGGTCTGCGACGGCACGGACAACAACTGCAACGGGCAGATCGACGAAGGCTTGCTCTCAACCTTCTTTGCAGACTCCGACGGCGACGGCTACGGCGCCGGAGACCCGGTCGAGGCATGCGAGGCGCCGGAGGGCCACGTGACCCGGGACGGCGATTGCGACGACGCCGACTCCGCCGCCCACCCCGGAGCAGACGAGGTCTGCGATGAAGCCGACAACGATTGCGACGGCCAGGTCGACGAGGGAGATGCCGCCCCGTCCGGCTGGTACCCGGACCTGGACGAGGACGGCTTCGGCAGCTCGACAGGCCTCCAGATCGCGTGCGAGGCTCCCCAGGGCTACGTGGCCAACAACGAGGACTGCGACGACACCAGCGCGGACATCAACCCCAACGCCCAGGACATCCCCGGGAACGGCATCGACGAGGACTGCGACGGTGAAGACGCTCGGGCCAACGACCTCAACGGAGACGGGTACCCCGACCTGGTGGTCGCCCACCGGCGAGACGGTTCCGACTACACCATCGACTCCTACGTCTACTGGGGCAACGCGCAAGGGTACAGCAGCGCCGACCGGACCCCATTGCCCACCGAGGGGTGCGAGGCGGTGTGTGTGGCCGACTTCGACGCGGACGGGTACCAGGACATCCTGTTCCCCAACCGCCATGACGGCAGCAGCTACCACATCGAGTCCTTCATCTACTGGGGCGGGCCGTTCGGGTTCAGCCAGGCCGACCGGTCGGAACTCCCCTCCGTGGGCGCTGGAGGTTGCCTGACCGCCGACCTGGACAAGGACGGCGACGTCGACATCGTCCTGCTCAACACCTACGACGGCAACCAGTACGATGTGGACTCCTATGTCTACTGGAACAACGACGGGCTGTTCAGCCGGTCCGCTCGAGACCTCCTGCCGACCCACGCCGCGAACAACGCGAGCGCGGCGGACCTGGACGGCGACGGCTACCTGGAGCTGGTAATCGCCAACTACCGGAGCGGCACCGGGAACGCGCCCAATTTCATGACAGACTCCTACATCTACTGGGGCTCCAAGGACGGGTTCTCCGCAGAGAACCGCACCGGGCTCCCCGGGATAGGACCTTGGAAGGCCCCCACCATCGACGACATCGACGAGGACGGCTCGCTGGACATCATCCTCAACAACTACTACAACGGGTCGA
>CAYQMG010000120.1:0-43163 GCA_964418585.1 uncultured Gammaproteobacteria bacterium
TCACTGGATGAAGCGGGCAGACCGGGCTCTTGAGACCATGGACCCTGCCGCCCATGCGGGCCGTTCCATGCTCGAGGCGGCGATAGGACGGGTGGCACGCCGAATCGAGACGACAGAGGGGTGATTGGGGCAGGTTCTGCCCGGCCGTCCGTCCAATCCGCAAAGGTGCTCGTCAACCACGCATTTCCCGCCGGAGCAGTGATTCCCTCGGTTCGCCGTTTCTCCAAGAACCCTTCCTTGATCCGGGTCCCACGGGAAGCTCGGGACGGAAGGTTCTTGCTCCACGTCATCTTTCCCCTTGCAGCGCTCTTGTCTTTCCATGAAAAGATTTGGGGATATGAGCACCGTGGTCGAGCCTGGGAAGAATGTGGTGGTCTCTGGCGCTCATGATCCGCCCCTTCCATGGGTTCCTGTGATGGGAATCAAGGAAAGGAGGCCGAATCCAAACGCCTTGCCGGGCCCGATGCCTCTACATACAGCACCGTAAAGCGCATCGGGGTCCGTTGTCACGAGCAAACCATCGTAGCGTGCGGCCCGGAGGCGCTGTCCCTGGCTCTGACCAGGCTTTTTCATGTAGAGGTAGCCGCTCTGAATCGTGACCGTGCCCGGCTCGAGGGCGAACCCAGAACGTTCGGCCCTCTGTTCGAGCCAGTCCAAGAGCTGGGGGGCGGGGACAGGGACCCGCCGGCCGTGGCGGCCCTTCCGAGCCGCAAGCTCCTCGCGTGAAAGTCGTTCCCGCTCCGCCTTGGAGATCGTACCGACCTTCCTGGTCGGGTTGGCAAGGAGCCGGAAGCGCAGGGGAAGGCCTCTCTGAAAGACGGGCGAGTAGGGAGCGACCTGAGGTGGGGCCTCGAGCAAATGCCAGGCATTGTGAAACGCATAATCCCAGTCAGGCTCTACCGCGGATTGGACGAGAATGACGGCACTTCCGCCCGCGCGCGGGTCAATCCGAAACAGGAAGCCCTGATCCTCCGCGCGGGGGCTGTGCACGTGTCCCCGGGCAAACTGGGCGGGATCATACGGTTTCAGGAAATCTGGATCGGCCGACTTCAGGGTGGCGCTGGGAAAAGCCATGCAAAGCCGTTGGTGCACGTGGTACGTGTTGCGAAGCCACAGTCGACCCGGCCGGGGGCGGTCGGGATCATCACCCACGCGAACAAGCAGGCTCGACAGATACATGGCTACTCGACCTCCTGTGCTGCCAACCTACGACGTCGGGTTTCCAGGGAACGGTATCGGACGATCTCATCGCGTTTCTGCAGTATCCGTGTCCGCCACCGTGGCTCCTCCGGGTTGATACGCTCCATGCCCATGTTTTCGCCATACTCGAGCATGGTGACGGCGTCGTGGCAAAGGCGGCAGAGGGAGCGCAGGTCTTCCTGGCTCTCACTCCCACCGGCACGCTCGTAGGTGATATGCTGAACGGTATTCGCGGGAGCCTTGCAGAAAATGCAAAGGTGCTGGTCGGCAGCGAGGCGGGCTTCCCGGGCCTTGCGGTACTCGGTGTTTGCATAGTTGGCCCTCGGCCGCTCGGAAGGGGATGGCAGGCGCTGCAACGGCTTGCTGGCCACGGAGAACGATTCCTCGGCCAGGGTGATTGTCTGCCGGACCACGAACCGCGGACGGTAGACAGGAGGTTCGAAACGCACGGGCACGTCGTACCACACCTCCGCATCCGCCGGAGCGCAGTCGCTTCCGTTCGACCGCCACTCAACCAGGCACTCGAGGTGATCGGGCGGCCGATCCGAATCATACTGCTTTCGCCAAGGGAATCCCTTGAGCGCAGAGGGAAGGTCCGGGAAGGAGCCCACCGCCGGCCGCTCTGCGATTGGGCGGGAAGGAGGACAGCTCTTCCGTCCCAGGTAGAGCGTCCAGTGAGGTCTCTCCACCGCGGCCGCGAGCTGGCCGATGAGCAACGGGTCGCCTTGCATCACCACCAGGAACGACGCATCGCACAGGTACTCGCGTCGCGTCAGGATGGTGTGTTCCCGACTGCCGCCTCCTGCCTCACGGACAGCGAGTCCCGCCCCCACTGTGTGGTAGTCCCACCAGCGGCGCCCAGCGCGATCGATACGGACCCCCATCCCAAGGCTCGCCAACCGTTCCAACCACCCGGATAGCTCTGCTTCGGCACGGCTGAGGCCCAAGGCGGCACACAGCAACCCGGTGATTCCAGACCGTGTCGGGGCTTCCGTGGTGCGCCGAACCACAAACCGCGTCTGCCGCTCTCCCCAGGCCTGCAGCGGCGCTTCAGCACGTAGAAAAAGGGTGTTCTCACTCACCGGACTTCCTCCCAAAGGATCCCTTCTCGACTGACCTCCTCCCAGTCGAAACGCGCATCGATGGCCTTGAGCGTGGCGGAAACCAACCCCTCAAGCGACTTGCACGCCTGCAAGCCGTGGGGGTGGTTTCCTGCACCGCCCGACCCTTCGACTTGGCTTCTCAGGGAGTGACGTAGGTTGGGAGAGAACCAGATTCGAGTATCAGGGGCTCCATATCCCTCGTCCAGATCGATCATGTACTGCTCCAGCCGGGCGATGCTCTCCGCAACCACATCCCGGGCGCCCTCGCCCAGTGGGACCGGCCTGGCGAACGCATTGGCATAGCTCACAGGAAAAGAGCGCACCTCCACAAGGATTCCGTCCGGGAGATTGTGTGCTGCAAAGCTGTTCTGCTTTCCCGTCGGGGTGACCAGGGCCGCAGCCCGAACAAAGGCACCAACCGTGTGCGCGGCAAGCGCCTCCCGCCTTTCACGAAGCTCGGAAAGATTCTCGAGCAACAGGCTCCAGTCGATGGAGTAATACTTGTAGAAACAGGCCGAGGTGAACAGAGCCTCATCGACGAACCCTGCGCCGGCATCCTGTCCCGGAAGGTCATCCGCCGCCACATAGTAGTCCACCTCCGGTCTCGCCTCATGAGTGGAGATTGCATGGGCCGTCTGGAGCGCCGCCTCCACCGTCATGTCACGATTGTTCCAGACCGGCCCCGATGGCTCCAGCATGCGGCCCACCAGGGCCATGTCGGGTGCGGCCGTATTTTTTTCGATGAGTTCGGCGAATTGACCCGCCAGCGACTTCTGGCCGCCTTTCTCCATGCGCGCCAATCGCTCTCGCATTTCCCGGACAGCCTGATGCGTGGTGTAGACCAACATCTTGCTCTCGGAACGTTCTTCGCCTTTCTTGGACCCTTTCTTGGGGATGAGCCCACATTCTCTCAACACAGAAATGGCCCGTTTCCGCAATCGGTCGTCGTCGCCGGCGATGGCGTCCACCAACCTGCGGGTCCGAATGCCGGCTCGCAGCCTGGCTCCGAATACGTCGCTCATGCGAATGCTGCGCTTGAGGCACTGGCTCGAGATCCTGGCACGAAGCACACCACCAAACCAGCAGGTCTTGGGCGCACCAAGATCGTCTCTGTTCAGGTTTGCTGGAGCATGGTTCTGAATCATGTGGATTTGAATGAACTTCCGTTCTTTCTGCGCGGCCGCTTGCATCATCGATTCTCCTTCGCACGCAAAAAATCTGTGGCCCATTCCAGCCGGACCCCCAACTTTTCCCAGCGCGACAGGTCATCTGTCAATCGAACCCAGTCCAGCGTCAGATCGCTTGACGCCAGCACATCCAACGCCCACCGAAGTTCGGGTTCAATCTTGCTCAGCGGCATGGTGAGCAGCCGATCGAACCTCGCCTGGTACCGCTCGGTGCGTTCGACTGGAAGGCACTTCGCCAATTGACTGGCCAGAAGGTCGCCGGGGGAATGCGCGATGGGACGAAAGCAGTACAGCTTTGCGATCAACCAGGCGACATCTCGTCTCGGCGCTCTGGGCGACTGCTGCCTGAGGGGCCACCAGAGCCCGGCGAACAGGTCAAAGCCTTGCACCGTCTCATCCAGCTCCAGGCCTGCATTGAGACGCAGCAAGCTCATTTCACCGGCTTTCAGATTGGCCAGTCGTCGAATGTAGCTCTCGGTGGCGTTCATCCCCTGGGTCCTCCGGATGTCTTGTCTCGCGTAGCCATCGACAGAACCCCCCTGGCGATCGTCCAACGGCGCTCCAGCGCTGTTGCGGTGGCCCCTGGGCAAAGAGCCCCGGCCAGGGTGCTCGACATGGAGGCATACTCCGAGATAGCCGCCTTCCACGCGGATTCATCGTCTCCAGGCAAGCCCGCCCCGATAGCCTGGATTCGTGCTTCCACCCCCGGCTGGGCAA
The DNA here is from genome assembly GCA_964418585.1 of uncultured Gammaproteobacteria bacterium. Lineage (GTDB taxonomy): Bacteria > Myxococcota_A > UBA796 > JAJRTE01 > JAJRTE01 > JAJRTE01. The sequence goes on from CAYQMG010000120.1 coordinate 4,208, forward strand.
GCTTCATCAGCCCCGATTCCAGCGACCGCTTGACCGTCCGTTTTCGGAGCTTCGTGCCGGACCTCGTCACACCAAGAACTATCTCGCCTACCCGACTGGGGACCTTGAGCCGTTCCTCAAGCAGATTCGACAAAGCCTCGCTCCGGTCTGGAAGCGGGAGGACGAGCTCGCTCGTTTCCAGGTACCTGTCCTGGTCTGTCGAAAACGCCACTACAGCCAGTCGTGTTCCAGCACGCTCGGTCTCGTTCAAATGCGAGATCCACTCCTTCCATTGGGGATCCTCGAGGAAAGCGTGAATGACGGTCATCCAAGTGGACGCGGCAGCACCTACGTCCTGAATCACATTCGTTGGACGCAGTGGCGCCGAGTCCTTCACGATGACATGCGGGTCCGTCCACTCCCACCAGGCACGAGACAACCAGAGCACTCCCTCACGCCAACGTGGGTCCGTCGACAGCCTCAGCAACATCTCCACGTCCTCGTCTGTCAAGCGCTTCTCCAGTTTCAACGTGTAATACACCCGCTCATCTTCTTTCCCGTCCTTGTTCTTTTTCTCAGTCTTGTCCTTCAGTGACACCTTCTGCATCAGTGCTTTTGGAATCTCGATGGAAAGCCCTTGGGACCCGAGGGAACACTCTGGATAGAGAGAGCCGCGGCTGGCGAAAACACACCGAAGAACCAGGCGGTCCCTTTGGCCGCAGCAGGTACAACTGGCTTCCTGTTCTTCCGGATCATCCAGCCACACCCTCCTTGGGAGCCAGGTCAACCCGACCAGCAACGGAACGTCTCCGCCATCGGGCAACGACGGAACCTCCTCCCTGGCCCACCAGGGGATTCCAGCCGGGCGACCGCGGACCCGGAGCCACGACAGCCGCAATGTCGCGGCAAGGTTCGGGCCGACCGGAATGATGTAGTATGGAGGGGTGCGGTTTATGCCCGGCGAGTATCCACGCCCCCCCGAAGTCATGAATGCGGGGAGACGAACAAGGCCCTTTGCACAACAGGAGAGGCACAAACCGTTCCGAGTCTCGGTCACATGCCAGAAATGGCTGAATCTCCCGCTGACAGGGACCTCCTGGACGAGGAACTCAACATCCTTTTTTTTGTCCTCGCGTTCCGGCATCTGGTAGAACCGCTTTCCATCCCCAAGGAGGTTGAAAAGGGCTTCGTGGCGGACCAGGAACTCTTTGAGAGCCTGACCCCTCAGCCTTTCAGCGAAGTTCTCGTCAGGGAGAGGCCCGTCTCCCTGCCACCAGACAAACAGGGCAAGAAGAAGCCTCAGAATGGCCACGTTGTCCACGGGGTTGCTCCCCCCCAGGCACCTGATCCGGCCAGCATCTTGGAAGGTCTCCAGGATTCCCAACCGCCGGTGGCTGCCATCGGCGTACAGCACGGGTATCCAGGGTTCGTGGAGCAGGTTGTAGTGCTTGGTCTTCCAGCGCAAGATTCGACTTCCTCCCTCCACATGGTGCCGCCCGAATCGAGCAGGAATTGATCCGCGGGTGCTCGTGGCTCCACGGCGGGCGCGCATCCAGCGCCAACCCGGTCATTTCACCACGAGCAGGGATAGAACTCAACAAAAAAAGCGTCAATCCAACCTGTCGCCGTCGAACTCATCTGCTTCGGTTGCAGGAACCCTTCTCCCGAAAGCCATGGTGGGCCGAAACGCCGACGTGGGGAAGCCTCAGCGGGTTCCGGAGCAGAAAGACAGCGGCGGTCAGTCGGTGTGAGGCGACCACTGGTGCAGGTTGCCAGGCAAGTGAAGATGTATTTCCAACGGGTAGCCTTGCAGCTCTGGAGAATACGGCGACGTCTGCCCCTATGTTGGAACCAAGACATTTTGGCGGCGCGCTCCCAGCATGTCCACATTTCCATTCCCAAGACAGTGAAATTGCTCCTGCTCTCCACCAAATCGCCCTTGACACGGGGGTGTTGTGCGGCTACACTCCGCTATTTTGCAAGGATGGACCTGGCGCTTGGGCCGGGCCCGGATATCCGCGAACCAACCGCACGGACCAAACACGCCCCCCTGGGGTGGGGGTGGTCGTCGTGGTTGTTCCTGGTGGAGGACGGCATGTATGCAGTGGTGAAGGCCGGTGGGCGGCAAATCAAGGTGACCTACGGTGAAGAAGTCCGAATCGATCGCGTGCAAGGCGATCCCGGCGCCTCCTACCGTTTCGACAAGGTGTTGATGGTTGGCGGCGACGGTGTGAAGGTGGGGCGGCCCTATCTGGAGGGAGTCGCGATCGATGCCGAAATCGTGGAGCACGGCAAGGCGCCCAAGGTGATCGCATTCAAGAAGCGGCGCCGGAAGAACTATCGCCGCAAGGTCGGATTCCGGGCTCAGTACACCATCGTTCGGATTGGCGAGATTTCCGGTATCGACGGACCATGGGTTCCGCCCGTGGCCGAGGAGCGACAGGAAACAGCGGCAGAGACCGCCACGGCAGCGGATGCCACGCCGGTCGAGGCGGCGCCGGAGGAGTAATCGGCGTCCTGGTAGGTTGCGCCGGCAAGAGAGTGAGGAATGAACGATGGCTCACAAGAAAGGTCAAGGAAGCAGTCGAAACGGGCGCGACAGCCGCGGACAGCGACGGGGCGTCAAGAAGTTCGACGGTGAATTCGTCCGGGCAGGCAACATCATCGTGCGGCAACTCGGCACCCGGATCCATCCGGGCCGCAACGTTGGGTTGGGGCGAGACTATACATTGTTCGCACTGATCGACGGCCGGGTCAAGTTCGAGAACTGCCGCCGAGGCCGGCGGAAGGCCTCCGTGTACCCTCTCGAGCAACAGGGCACTGCCTGATTCCGAATCCTCATCCTGCCGCCAGGAACGAGTCTCCCGCCCGTTTTCACGGCCGGACCAGCCTCGGCGTGGAGACGGCAAGGTGAGTTGTACCCAGGCCACGCGAAGGTTCGCGTGACCCGTCGAACCGGTGTCGGGCCACGTCTCCGCCGCCATCCTCCAAGAGTCGCCATGCGTTTTGTGGACGAAGTCAAGCTGGAAGTGATTGCAGGAAACGGCGGAAACGGTGCTGCGTCGTTCCGGCGAGAGAAATTCGTCCCATTCGGCGGTCCAGACGGGGGGGATGGGGGCGACGGCGGTTCGGTCTACCTGGAAGCCACGGAGCAGATGAGCACCCTGCTGGACCTGCGGTACCGGCGGCGATACCGGGCAGGAAACGGGCGCCCTGGAGGGGGAAAGCAGAAGACCGGGGCTCGGGGCGACGATGTGGTCGTTCCGGTTCCCGTGGGCACTGTGGTCAAGGACGCGGACACAGGGGATCTGCTGGCCGATCTCACCAGCGCGGGCCAACGGGTGCGAGTGGCTCGAGGCGGACGAGGCGGACGAGGCAACCTTCGATTCGTCTCATCGACGAACCGGGCGCCGACCCGGGCCGATCCGGGCGAACCGGGGGAGGAACGCAGGCTTCATCTGGAGCTGAAGTTGCTCGCCGACGTGGGGTTGATTGGCTACCCGAATGCCGGGAAGTCGACTCTGATCAGTCGAGTTTCGGCGGCACGGCCGAAGATCGCCGACTACCCGTTCACCACTCTGGTACCCAACCTGGGCGTGGTCCGGGTCGACGACGCCCGTTCGTTCGTGATCGCGGATATTCCCGGGCTGATCGAAGGAGCCAGTCAAGGCGCGGGCCTTGGACACCGATTTCTGAGACATGTGGAGCGCACAAAGTTGCTCCTCCACCTCGTCAGCGTGGAGGAAATCGACCTCGAGTCTCCGATTATCCGCTATGATAAGATAAATGCCGAGTTGAGAGGCTATGGCGGCGCATTGACCGAGAAGCAGCAGGTGGTGGTGCTGACCAAGATCGATCTGGTCGCAGAACGCGAGCAGGTTCTGGCCCCGGTGATCGCCGCTTTCCAGGAACGCGGCCTGATCGTCCGGGCCGTTTCCTCGGTGACCGGAGAGGGGCTGCGGGAGCTGATCTTTGACGTGGCCAGGCTGTTGGAGCGAACAGGGCAGCAGCTCGAAGCGTGACTTTCCCCACATTGCGCGATTCCCCCGCCGGGAATCGACCTACGGGTGGAGTGTGCATGGTGTCACCTTCTTGAAACGATCCCGCCCTGTCCTGCTCCTCATCACGACCGTCCTCCTTTCTGCATGCGGCCCGTCCGCAGGGCACCGAGAAACCACCGAGTCACTGGCCAGCCGTCTCGAGCATCTTTCCGTGGAGCAAATGTCGGCCCTGGGTTCGCACCGCTGCGAGACCCTCCTGTCCATGGCCACCCGGTCGAAACACCGGTCCCAGGTGATCCGCGAGCAATACGATCTCCAGTGGGACGGGTGGGATCGGTATCGATACCGGGTACAGAAAGGCGAGTTTGCAGTGATGGATGTCACCGTGTGGGGGGGGCGGGCCTACCAGCGGGAGTTTGGGGGGCGGATTCGCGTCCGGGACGACCCGGCCGAGGTGAACTACTACCTCCGCCAGACCTGGAACCAGTGGCCTGGAGCGACCGAAGCGTTCAAGCCGGTGCTTGTCTACGAGCAGGAAGGCTCGGGGACCTTTGAGGGACGCGAGGTCGAGAAGTACCACATTGCGCTCCGCCGGCAAATCGACCCCAACCCTCGAGCACGCAACCGGCTTCGGCAGGCGGTGGAGCACGACAAGGCCGAAGGGCTCATGTGGATCGACCGTGCGACCGGTGTCCCCCTGTTCATCGATTTCACCGGCATCTACCGGGTGGTCCGTTTTTCTCGAGGACCCGGCGGTCGAAAGGAAGAGACGCGGCACACCCTCGAGTTCAAGTTGCGGCGTCACGATTTCGGTGCGCGCCAGGTCACCGAATCCCCTCCTCTGGCCCGTTCTCAATGACCCCGGGTCCCCGCTTCCCGGTCCAGCACTGAATCCTCGCCGCGCGACAGACCCGGTGCCTTCAGGTCGGTTTGCTCGTCGTCCTCCATCCCCCATCCGGCACCGAACCGCGGCGCTCCATGTGCCAGCCCGGTCCTGACCCTGGCCCTTCTCGTCCACACGGGACCCGGACGGCGAACCGATCCATCCGTGCTCGAGTCGCCACTGCGCTGTTGTCGTTGGATGCTCCCGTCGGCCGGTGTATGATGGGAAGAGCCCGGCCGGGCGCCGAATCCATCGACCCCCCTGCATCCCGGACCCGTCATCGGTTGCAGGGCATGCCTGGAGGAACCTGGACATGCCAGAAGAGATCAACGTGCAAGAGGTGTTGCAACGCCTGGATGACGAGGACGAGACGACACGGTACAAGGCCCTGGTCGCCATCCGCGACGCACAATTCGAATGGACCGACGAACTGGCTCGAGCCCTCGTTCGCCTGGAGGAGGATCCGTCGAGGCCTGTGCGACAGTTGGCGCGCGAACTCGTCGACCGGGCCCGCCGAGGAGAGATCGGCGCCCGTCCCTCCACGCAGGATATTCCCGTCCCCCTGAAACCGGACTCGGAGCCCTATCCTGGAAGCCTTCTGTTCGCCCTCATGTCCTGGGGATCCGGGCTTACCGGCATCCTGATCATCGCGCTCAGCCTCATCAACTACTTCACCCTCGGCCGATTCCCATTCCCTCAACCCTTCACCGTCTTGACCACCGTCTTCCTCGCCGCCACCCTCCCGTATCTCGTCATCGGCATCATGCTCCTCGCTCCTGGAAAAGCCCCCAAAACACTTGCGCTCTTCTATGCCTACCTCTCGCTCGCCGCTTGCGTCGCCCTCATCTTCGGCCTGGGTCCCGCATTCGACGCCTACTGGGCCGTCCAGTTCACCCTCGCTGACCAGGAAACCTACCGCCGGTTCTTCAAGGCATCCCAACTCCTCCAGGTCTTCCTCCCCATCATCGCCGGCCAGGCCATGCTCATTTACTACCTCAGACTCGCCCTCGCACAGGGCCAGGAGGCAACCCACGCCCCTTCCTCCGCGAATCGAGTTGACAGCGCCCACAAGGGCGTCTAACTTCGATCTTGATAGGGGGTCCAGGACCGATTCCCCGCGCTGCCAGCGCACATCCGACTCCTGGACCGGCGCATGCACAACCAATGGGAGGGTCCGGCCATAGATTCACGAGACCTCGCCGAGCTTTTGCTTCGAGCAGCCCTGGAAAAGAAAGCTCTCGACCCGGTCATGCTCGACGTGGAAGCGCTCGTTTCTTATGCTGACTGCTTCGTCATCTGCAGCGCATCCTCGTCACGACAGGTCCAGGCCATCGCGGACTGGGTAGAAGCCACGGCCAAGAAAGCTGGTATCCGACCGTGGAGCGTGGATGGTCGTACCGCCGGCACCTGGGTGCTCATGGACTTCGGCTCGGTAATCCTGCACATCTTCCACGAGCCTGTCCGTGAGTTCTACAACCTCGAAGGACTCTGGTCTGACGCCAGGAGACTGCCCGTGCCCGAGGACGCACCCACACCGCAACCCGATCCCGACGTCGATTCGGCCAGCGCCGCCCTCTGACGTGCGCCATGGAGATTTCTCTTGTCACACCGGGTCGACTCAAGAAACGCTACATCCGGGAAGGGTGTGACGACTTCTTGACCCGCCTCGGTCACTATGCTCGAGTCCAGGAGGTCGAAGTCCGCGCCGAGTCCTGTGGCCGTGGGACAAAGCCTGCACTCGTGAAGCAACGGGAAGGTCGACGGATTGCGGAAAAACTGCCGGATCACGCCGTGGTAATCGTTTTCGACGAGCGCGGCCGCATGCTCGACTCGAGAGACCTGGCCAATCTGTTGCAACAGTTTCGTGATCGAGGCCGGAGGCGAATCGCGTGCGTCATCGGCGGTCCGTTGGGCCTGGACCCTCGACTGATCGAGCGCGCGGACGTGTGCCTGTCCCTGTCCAGGCTGACCTTCCCCCATGAACTGGCCCGGTTGATCGTGCTCGAGCAGCTTTACCGTGCGTTTTCGATCCTCCACGGCCAGCCGTATCACAACGACTAGGAACTGAAGCAGGGGGTTGGGGAGGACGGGTTGGGCAGGACGCGCACGACCCGGATCGGTGGAGGGGAAAGGTGGCAGGCTGGGGCCAGGAACTGCTCGACCTGTTGTTGCCGGCGCGATGTCAGCTTTGTGGAGAGCCGGCAGCGTCGGACCTGGGCAGGGTGCTGTGTCGCACCTGTGCCGCCGAGTGGCAGCGGTTCGATCCGACCTGTCCCGTGTGTGGTCGTCCCCCGGGGGAGCCGGGCGGTCCGGGTGGGAACGCAGACCCGAACCCGGACACAACGGGCGGCCAGGTGTGCGCGACATGCACCACCGGCACTCGAGGGTTCGATTCGGCCCGTTCTCTCTTTCTATACGAAGGGACGCTCGCGGACGCGATTCGAGCGGTAAAGTATCGTGGGCAACGGGGCGTGGCCCGCCTGTTGGGCCAACGCATGGCCGATGCTTTCCCCATGCTGTTCCCCGGGCTCACCTGCACACACGTGGTCCCGGTCCCCCTCCACTGGACCCGATTCTGGTCCCGCGGCTTCAACCAGGCGGAACTGCTCGCCCGCCCCGTGGCCCGCGCCCTCGGCATCCCACTCGTCCGCGCTGCCAAACGGGTGCGCGCCACCCGACGCCAGGCACGCCTCGGACAGCATGACCGGATGGAAAACCTCCAGGACGCCTTTGACGTCTCCCTTCCGGCACTCGGGCGGACTCGAGACGCCGTGGTCCTGCTCATCGACGACGTGTTCACGACCGGCGCCACCACGCACGCTTGTGCATCCGCCCTCAAGCGGGGGCCCGTTCGTGCGGTCCATGTCTACACACTCGCCCGCACGCCCTGACCCATCCGCACACAGGACGGGACCCCCGGCTCCGCCTCCTGCACCACTCCGCTCGTCCCGCCGGGAACTCATGGGGCGCCCCTCCCCGACCACACTCGACCGGCCCCTGCGAACTCGATTCTGATGACATCCGGCGTCCTGTGAGGTAAGACACTTCGCCTGAAGGTTTCCCGCAGCACACCGCCCGACCCCGGTCGCGGTCCCAACGGTTGACCCGGACCGGGCCGTGCTCCGGACAGGGCTGGCAAGCTTTTCGCCCCGGGACCGGATCCGTGCGGACCGGACAGGACACGGCACCGACCATGAATTGTGTCAGACATATACTCGACAACGGCCTCAAGCTCATCATCATCGAACTGCCGCATCTGCATGCCATCGAACTTGGTGTTTTCGTGAAGTCGGGACCGCGCTACGAAACGCGGGAAAACAACGGCATTTCACACTTCGTGGAGCACACCCTCTTTCGAGGCACACGGTCGATCCGGAACACGTTCGAACTCCATGCTGAAATGGAGCGCCTGGGTACACCGATCAGCGCTTCCACCAGCCGGGATTTCTGCCAGTATGCATTTCAGGTGCCCCCCCGGAACCTGGAACGGGCCGCGGAACTGTTTGCAGAAATCATGCTCGAGCCTGCATTCGAGGACATCGAACTCGAACGCCGGATCGTGCTCGAGGAGTTTCTCATCGATCTGAACGAGCACGGCGAGGACATCAGCCTCGAGAACCACTCCCGTGCCCTGATGTGGGGAGACCATCCGCTGGGGATGAACATCCTTGGCACCGAGCAGAACATCAGGGAATTCGGTCGCGAGGACCTCGCGGCGCACCATGAACGGTTCTACACCGCACGCAACAGTGTGCTCTACCTCGCCGGGCCGGTTTCCAGCGAGCAGGCGCTGGCCCTTGCACGCCGCTGGTTTGGACGTATGCCTGCTGGTGAAGCAATTTCACCCCTTCCGGTCGTTTCTCGATTTCGCGGACCCCGATATCGACTCGTGGATCACGACGCCAGCCAGGTCCAGCTCTCCTTCTCCTTTTCTGCTCCGGCCTACACGGCCCAGGACCACCCGACCATGCTGGTTCTGGAGCGCCTGCTCACCGATGGCATGGCAGCGCGGATCCCCTGGACCATTTGCGAGCGGCTGGGCATGTCCTATGACATCGACGGAGGCCTGGAATCCTACTGGGATACCAGTGTGTTCGACATCGACGCCTCCATTGGCCGTGGCAAGGTGGTGGCATTGGCGCGCGAACTGCTCGCCATTCTGGAGGACGTTCGATCCCATCCCGTTCGTGCCGACGAACTCGACCGGGTCAAGCAGCGCTGGCACTTTTCCAGGGCACTGGCTCTGGACAATCCGGGCGCGCTTGCGTCCTGGGTCGCGGCCACCGAACTGTATCAACCAGCACCTGACATGGACGAGGCTGCCGCGCGGATCGACCGTGTGACCCCGACACACGTCCAGGCCGTGGCCCAGGAAATTTTCACGCCCCGCAACCTGGCCATGGTGGTCGTGGGCCGCCTGAGCAGGCTCGAACGGCAGCACCTGCTCGAGCTGATCAACGGGCATTCCAACGGACGAGGCATTTGAGAAGTCTCGTTTCAAGTAGCGACCGAGGCCGGCATGGGCAGGCGAAAGCGACGATACAGACGATCCCGACGATACGACCCCCTGGTGCTCGAGGTGGAAGTGGAACGGCTGGCCTTGGGGGGCGATGGGGTGGGCCATGTGGAGCAGAAGGTTCTGTTCGTCTCGGGCGGCCTGCCCGGAGACAGGGTACGCGTTCGGGTGACCGAGCACGCTTCCCGGTTCATGCGTGGCGAAGTCGTGGAGGTGCTTCGGGCATCACCGGACCGGCGTTCTCCCCGCTGCCCGGTGGCAGGCCCGTGCGGTGGCTGCCCCTGGATGGCCCTCGAGGACCCGGCTCAGTGGCACGCGAGGGAAGAGATCGTCCGGGAGACACTCGCCCGTGTGGGCAAGGTCCCCCGGGAGGTCGTGGCGCCCATCCTGCCCGCCCCTGCCCCGTTCGGGTACCGAAACCGCCTGCGCATGGTCGCCCTCGGCAAGCGCATCGGATTTCGCTCTGCGCGTTCCAGGCGCGTTGTGGACGTGGCCCGGTGCGAGGTGGCGCGCCCGGAACTCAACGCACTGCTGGCTCGAGTCCGGATGTGGATGAAGCCCAGGCTGCCCATCTCCTCGCCCCTTCAGATCGAGATGGCGATACAAGAGGACGGCGCCCTGAACCTCGCGGTCAGCGGTACGGAAGCCGGCCTGTTCGAAGGGTTCCCCGATGGGTCCGCCCCTGCGCTCGAGGCCAACGGACCGCCCCCTGTCAACCAGGACTCCAGACTTCGCCCGACGCCCCTTCTCGACCCGCTCCCGGTCGAGGTTCGACTCGACGCCGACCCCCTCGACCCGCGCGGACGTCCCAGATTGGGATTCACCCAGGCCAACGACGAGCAAAACCGACGCATGATCGCACTGGTCCACGAAGCGCTCCAGGTGAGGCCTGGCCACCGCGTGCTCGACCTCTATGCCGGAGACGGCAACCTGTCCGCCGGAATCGCCCCGCTCGTCCGCCACGTGGTCGGAGTAGACATCGACGCGGAGGCGGCGGCAACGGCAAGTGCACGGACCGGAATCAACGCCCGCTACCTGGCCGGCGACGTGCACGAAATGGTACGAAGCCTGATCGACGCAGGCCAAACGTTCGACCGGATAATCCTGGACCCGCCACGCTCCGGCGCGCGCAAGGTCTGCCCCTTGCTCGAAGCCACCGGTGCGACCCGCGTCGTGTATGTCTCGTGCAATCCCGCAACCCTGGCTCGAGACCTCCGCACCCTGGTCGAGGCCGGGTTTCGGGTCGCGAAGGTCACTCCTGTGGACCTGTTTCCTCAAACCGCACACGTGGAATGCGTGGCGGTCCTGGAACGGAGGTTCTCATGAACACGACTTCATCACACGTCCTTGCGCGCTTCGAGGCCCGTGCACGCGAGGTCTCGGCTCATGTCGTTCACGTACACGATGAAAAGGCCGCCGCCGCCCACATCGCAGCACTCGTGCGTGGCTCACCCAACGCCACCGTGTTCGCCCCGGACGGGAACGACGTGTGGTATACGCACCTGGAGCGCGCACTCGACGGGACGGGCGCCCGGCTGCACAGGGGGGGCCTGCGCGAACACGGTGGGTGCACCGTGGGGGTGACCCGGGCCGACTGGGGTATTGCAGAGACCGGAACCGTGGTGGTGAACTCGGCAAACGAGGAAGTCCGTCTCGCATCCATGCTCGCCGAGACCCACGTGGTAATCCTGGATGCCACCCGGGTTCGACCGGACCTGGAGGCGCTCGCTTCCGACCTCGGCGCCATGCTGAACCAGTCACCGGGATACACAGCGTTCATCACCGGTCCCAGCCGGACCGCGGACATCGAAAGCGTGCTGGCACTGGGTGCCCACGGTCCTCGAGCCGTGCACATCCTGCTGGTCGGCACGGAGCAGCAGTCTTCATGACGTGAGCCGGGTTCCGGGAGACCTGGCTGCGACACGTTGTCATCGGGGGAGGCATTCGTGGGATATTCGAGCAAGAGAGCCTATCGCCGGGCACTCCGTGCGGCGCTGGACGACCGGTTCCTCGGGGAAACCCTGGCCAGGTTCGCGTCCAACTTCAGGAAAGTGCACGACCAGGCGTTTGCAGGACAGGACTATCCGAGCCTGACCCGCGCGGTAGGGCGCGTCAAGGCCGAAGCACTGGAAAGCCTCGAGGCCCTCTATCATCAATTCGTGGCGCGGGCCGAGGAGGCGGGGGCACACGTCCACCTGGCTCACACGGCAGAAGAGGCCAACCACATCATCGCGGAAATCGCCCGGGACGCTGGCGTGAGGAAGATCGTCAAGTCCAAGTCCATGACCACCGAAGAGATCTTCCTCAACCGTCACCTGGAGAACGCGGGGCACCAGGTCACAGAAACCGACCTGGGGGAATGGATCATCCAGCTCAAGCAGGAGCGACCATCCCACATGACCATCCCTGCCATCCACCTCTCGAGACATCAGGTGGCCGACCTCTTCGCCCAGGTCGAAGGCACGCCCCTCGACCCGGATGATGTCACCGGCCTCGTGGAGGTCGCTCGGCGCCGCCTTCGCCAGGCGTTCCTCGAGGCCGACATGGGGATCACCGGCGCCAACCTCGCCATCGCTGAGACCGGAACGCTCGTACTCCTCGCCAACGAGGGAAACATCCGCCTCGTCACCACCTTGCCCCCTGTCCACGTGGCCCTCGTGGGCCTCGAAAAACTGATCCCAAACGTCGACGCCGCACGGACCATCCTCGAAGTGCTTCCACGAAACGTGGGTGGTCAACGGATCTCGAGCTACGTCACCTGGATCACTGGAGCCAACCAGTGCGCGGCCGGACCTGATGGTCGCAAAGCCTTCCACATCGTGTTCCTGGACAACGGCCGCTCGAAAATCGCACACCATCCGGTCCTCTCCCAGGCCCTCCGGTGCGTGCGGTGCGGCGCCTGCGCCAACGTCTGCCCGGTCTATACTGCGGTCGGGGGGCACCGGCACGGGCATATCTACGTGGGCGCGATCGGATTGGTGCTGACCTGGCTCTACCATGGGTCGGCGGAGGCGCAATATCTAGTTGACAACTGTACCAACTGCCTGGCCTGTCGCACCATCTGCTCCGCCGGGATCGATCTTCCCGCCCTGATCGCCGAGGTCCGAGGCCGGGTTCGGCGCGAGGTCTCGAGCCCGGATTCGGTTGAAAGCGTGCCTTCCCTGGCCAGGGTTATCAAGGACCGGCGTCTGTTTCACCGGGTTCTGCGGATTGCGTCCCGCGCTCAGGGTCCGTTCGTCCAGGAGGGGATGTTGGTGCGCCATCTGCCGCATTTTTTCAGGGCAACGGACCGGGTACGCGGGCTTCCGGCCATTGTCCGTCACCCGTTTCGCGAGCGATGGCTCCGTATCCGCCCGCAGGCGGCAGGGCGATCGCGGCTTCGTGTCGCCCTGTTTGCCGGATGTCTGGTGGATTTTGTCTATCCACATCTGGGCGAGACTCTGGTCAAGCTGCTCAGCCGTGCCGGGGTTTCGGTGCTGTTTCCCGAGGATCAGGGTTGCTGCGGTCTTCCCGTGGCCATGATGTCCGAGCCGGTCCTGGCCGCCGAGGTTGCCCGGCAGAACGTGACCGCATTCGAGCAGGCAGGCGCCGACCACGTCGTCACGGCCTGCGCGTCCTGTGCGTCGCACCTCAAGACGTATCCCGCCTTGCTCTGTGGTCATCCGGACGAGGCAGCCGCTCGAGAATTCGCGAACCGGGTGTGGGACATCAGTTCCTTCCTGTACCATGTGCTGAACTGGCGCCCTTCCAGGTCCCCCGACTCGACGGCCCGGGTGGCCTACCACGCGCCCTGCCACCTGTGCCGCGGTCTCGCGGAGACTCGAGCCCCCAAGGCGCTCTTGCAACAGGCGGGTCACGACGTGGTGGATCTCGACAACGAGCAGGTCTGCTGCGGGTTTGGGGGCAGCTACTCGTGGGCGTTCCCCGAGGTGTCTCGAGCCATTCTCGACCGCAAACTCGACCCGGTGGCCGCGTCCGGAGCCACCCACCTCGCCACCGACTGCCCCGGTTGCATTCTCCAGTTGAGGCGTGGGGCGCGGCTTCGCGGCGACCCGGTGGAGACACACCACGTGATCGAACTCCTCGAGGAACCCGGCCCGACCGTGGCCGGGACGAATCATCTTGCAGGAAGGTCCGACCCTACTTGACGGAGCAGCCACCCGGGCTACACTGAATGTGCCCGGGGAGTCGGCCGTGGGATGCCGCGTTTCCACGAGGGACGCCCCACGTGCGATCGAGCAGAGGTGGCAGTGGAAGTCGGTGCGGAGACCATGAAAGCAATCGCGACCGTTGTACGAGGTACGGGATATCTGGCCCTCATCGTTCTGAGTGGCTGGTGGGCCGGCGGGTGCGGTCCGAACACCATCGAGGAGCCCACGCCCACGCCGGAAGCGACCCCGGAGGGCACGCCTACCTTTGCGCCTGGCCTGGACGTGGATCAGGACGGATACGGTGCCAACGAAGAGTGCGACGACACCTATGACGAGACCTATCCCGGCGCCGAGGAAGTATGTGACGGACGGGACAACGATTGCAACGGAGTCGTGGACGACCGGGACATGGACGAGGACGGGTACATCGCATTGCGGTGCGGCGGTGAGGACTGCGACGACGACGATGACCAGATCAACCCGGCCATGGCCGAAAGCTGCAACGGAGTGGATGAGAATTGCAACGGGGAGGTGGACGAAGGCGCCTTCATCACCTTTTACATCGACCGCGACCAGGACGGGTATGGCGATCCCAAGGAGAGCGAGGAGGCCTGTACCGCGCCGACCGGGTACGTGACCGACAACCAGGACTGTCGCGATCAGGATCCGGAGGTGCATCCGGGCCAGCCGGAACTTTGCAACGGCCTTGACGACGACTGCAACGGGGCCATCGACGACGGCCTCCCCATCACCGGGTACTACCCGGACGCGGATGGGGATGGGTTCGGAGACGCGGCTTCTCCTGCGTTCGAAACGTGCGACGAGTCTCCTCCGGGATACGTGGTCGACCACCAGGACTGCGACGACTCGAGGGCTGACGCCCACCCCGGCGCGACCGAGGTGTGCAACGGAATGGACGACGACTGCGACGGATTTGTCGACCAGGACGACCCCGAGGGCGTCATCGGCTATTCGACCTTCTACCGGGATCGAGACGGGGATGGCTACGGCATCGATGCCCTGACGCACGAGGGGTGCGAGGCCCCGGCAGGATACGCAGCCGTGTCTGGTGACTGCAACGACGACCGGAGCGACATCCACCCGGGAGCCGAGGAGACGTGCGACGGTCTGGACAATGATTGCGACGGGGAGCGAGACGACTCCTACGAGCGCACCACCTATTACCTGGACCAGGACCAGGACGGTTTCGGCGGCGCCGAAGTGCTGGCCTGTTCCACCCTGGACGATCCCGCTTCGGCCGGGCTCGTCCTCGACCGGGGAGACTGTGACGACGCCTCGCCCATCGCCCACCCCGGCGCACCCGATACGGCGGGGGACGGCATCGACTCCGATTGCGGAGGAGCAGACGGCGAGGACCCCCATGTGGGCCTGTCGGACACCTCACAATCCACGATCCAGGCCGCTCTGCTGGCCGCCTCCCCTGGCGCCACCGTGTGGGTCGGCCCCGGCCGCTACCAGGAATCGGAGATCGACTTCGGAGGAAAGGCCGTCCAGCTCCGGTCCACCGGCGGAGCGGAACGCACCACCATCGACGCGGATGGCGCAGGAACCGTCCTGCTGTTTCAAACCGGTGAAGGCCCTGACACGGTCCTCGACGGATTCACCATCCAAGGAGGTGCGGGGATCGAGGGGGGTGGTCTCTACATGTTCTACGCCGACCCCACCGTGGCCCACTGCAACGTCCAGGAGAACCAGGCCGAGTACGGGGGCGGCCTGTTCCTGTTCGCCTCCTCCCCGGACCTCTCACACGTGACGGCAGCTCGAAACGAGGCCACCACTGCGGGCGGGGGACTCTACCTCAGGGGCGCTTCCCCCCGTATCGCGGACCTCTCTGCAACCGACAACCTCACCCTCGGTCAGGGAGGCGGTCTCTACCTCCGGGCCTCCAGTCCCTCGATCACCGACTTCCGCGTGGCCGGTAACGACGCCGACCTGGGCGGCGGAATCTATCTCGGCGCCGACGCTGCGCCCACCCTCGCCCAGGGCCAAATCATCGACAACACCGCGGGTAGGGGCGCAGGGTTCCATGCCGACTCCGCCACTCCCGAGTTCGTCAACTGCTACATCGCGGCCAACTCCGCCACAGGCGACGGCGGAGGTGGGTACCTCAAGGCGACCGACGCCACCTTCCTCCTCGTCATCGTGGAGCAGAACACGGCCGCAAACTTCGGCGGCGGCCTCGCCCTCAACGCAGCCGACCCGGTCATGACGAACGTCGTGATCGCGCAAAACACGGCGCCCCACGGCGCAGGGCTCCACGTCTCAGGGTCCAGCCCATCCATACGCAACGGCCTGATCATCGAAAACGAGGCAGAAGGAGACGGCGGGGGGATCTATCTTGTCGAAGCCGCCTCGGCACCGCTGATTGAAAACACCATCATCGCCTACAATTCGGTCGACAACCTGTTCGACCATCCACAATACAGCAGCACGCCGAGCCTGGCCTACACCATTCTCTACAACCCCGCAGGAACCAGCAACCACAACCTGGACGCCCCCGGGACCACCGTGTGGGACCTCGAGCCCGGCTTCCTCGAGTACGATCCAGAAGGACGCCCATCCAACTGGCACCTCACGATCGGTGGAAACGCTGTGGATCGGGGGGCACCGGACACGCTCGACCTGGACGGTTCGCCGGCCGACCTGGGCGCGTTCGGAGGTCCGGACGGCGGCGCCTGGGACCTCGACCGCGACGGGCTGCCCACCTACTTCTGGCCCGGCCGGCTCGAGGACGCCCCTCCAGGGTTCGATCCCGAAGCGTGGGATTCCGACGACGAGCTTGCCGGCGGCATGTGACGACCGGTACCGGCCCGAGATACGCCGGGTCAGGCCCCGGATGAACTCCGGGCGCGGCTCATTCCCGCATCGCCTCGGCGAAGATGTGCACTGCCGCCTGAAGCGCGCCGAGCGAACGGATGAACACGTCCTGGGCATGCTCCGGTGTGCCACAGAACAGTTCCACGCTCGCCCACGTGTTGTCTTGAACCGGATAGACTTTCGCCACCTTGGTCTTGATCGTGGCCTTCAAAGCCGCTGCTTCCACCCGCAGCCGCTCCTCTTCACTCTCGATCTTCCAGAAGCCTGGGAACAGAATTCGGAAGAACTCCTCGTCATCCTCATCGAACACCACGAAATAGATACGTCCCTCGACCTTGAACTGGATGTCCCCCTCCTGGTCGATGGTGGGCACAAAGCCCTCTTTCTTCAGGTAGTCGCTGAATGCACGAACCCGTTCTGCCTTGTTCATGATCTCTCCCATGACACGATTCCAGCCTCCGACGCCCACATGCCCGGCGCCGCGCGGCGAGGAGGCGGCGGCCCGCACCGTCCATCCCACCCTGGTACGCCGACGGCCCGGCCGAAACCCCGCCCGGACGCCTTGCTCACCACTCGCTCCACCGTGTACGCGGCGAGAGAAAAACAGACGGAACAGGGAAGAGTTCGGTCCCTGGTGGATGTCGTACTGCGCCTTCCACAATCCGCGCGGTCGGCCGCCGCTCACACCGGACGGCGCAACGGCCGCCCGCAGGAACCTGACAAGGCAGCCGGTCACCCAATTCCTCGTGAACGCGGTGTCAACCTCACGCTCGAGACGACGCTCGTCGGGATACTACGCGATCTGCATGGGAAAGTCGAGCGACAATCGCCAGGGTCACCACGACAAGGTGTGCAGCGGTCACCATCACGGCGCAGGGAATCAGGGGTTCAGGGCTCCCGTCTCGAGTCGGCCGTGCACCGGACCGCTTGCCTTTCGGTCCGGAGGGGAGGCCGCAGAGACCAGGTGGCGGTCAAAAAAGGCAAATACTCTGGCCAGAAACCCTGCCCGGTCCGTGTTGAAGGCCTGCGCATGCGTGGCACCCGGCACATACCAGACCTCCGTGTCCGGGCTTTTCGAGGCAGAGACCAACCGCCGGGTGTGATCGGCCGGAATGCGTCTGTCCGCCTCTCCGTGGATGAACAGGATGGGCCTCGGCGCAATCGCCGGCACCGCGGCCAGGGGAGCAATCCGGTCCAGCGGCACGTCGAAACGCCGGGCAATGAACAGGCTCAGGCCGGGTTTGAACAGGATGGCGACGCGGCCTATCCGGCGCTTCAATTCCCCATCAAGCACGTCGCGAAAATCTGCAAACGCGCTGTCCGAAACCACGGCGGAGATCTCCGGTATGTGCGCTGTGGCAATCAAGGCCGTGGCCGCCCCGTAGGAAGTCCCGTGAATGCCGATCATCCCGGCTTGCCATCCGTGCTCGAGCAACCATGTGACGGCCCCCATCACGTCGTGCCGTTCATCATACGCCAGTCCCAGAGCATCCCCGTCCGAATCCCCATGCCCCCTCAGGCTGAACAGGAATACACTGTACCCGTGCGCCACATAGGCCCGGGCCAGGTCCCGGTGCCATCCCCTCCAGCAGTTGCTATCCAATCCGTGGAGCAGGATCACAACCGCCCCCCCCTCCCCGTGAAGCAAAAATCCCCGGAGGGTAAGTCCCTCCCCCTGAGAGGGAAACGTCACCACCTCCGCATCCAGCCCCGCTGTGACCGGTGTCTCCTCCAGCGGGTGACGACGCGGCTGAATGGCGAATC
Source organism: uncultured Gammaproteobacteria bacterium (assembly GCA_964418585.1). GTDB lineage: Bacteria > Myxococcota_A > UBA796 > JAJRTE01 > JAJRTE01 > JAJRTE01. The sequence goes on from CAYQMG010000120.1 coordinate 22,340, forward strand.
CAAGGATGATCCGGGACAGGACAAGGTAGCAGGCCACAGCAGCGAGGAGCACGACGAACAACAGCAATGGACCAAATCGTCCCGATGAACGACCGTGACGGCGTCGCGTCATCTCGAGAACCTCCTCTGGCCTGTCGTTCAGGGCTTGGCCAGCACCTCATAGGTGCGCACGGGCTTGAGCCTCCCCTTGACACGAAGTTCCCCCTGGAACCGCGTCGTGAACCCCATCCCAGCACAGGCCAGCGTCTCCTCGTTGGTAAAAATCGCCCCGGTGGCAGCAGAAGACTCGAGCCGACTGGCCACGTTGACCACATCCCCGATGACCGTGTACTCGAGTCGGTGGCTGGACCCGATGTTTCCGGCCACAACCTCGCCGAAGGCTATCCCGATTCGCACGGCAAACGACAACATACGCTCTTCCTGCATCTGCCGATTCAGTTTCCGGATCGCGCGCTGCATACGCAGCCCGCACAGAATGGCCCGGCGCGCAGGATGTGCCAACCGGATGGAGGGACCGCGCCGTTGCTCGCCGTCGGACTGTGCAGTTTCCTGCAAGAGAAAAGGGAATTCTCCGGTCGAGGTACTGTCCCTGGCGTCTCGATCCAGGAAGACGACCATCATGCCGTCGCCCATGCGCTTGTCGAGAATGCCATAGCACTGGTCGATGATATCGTCCATCACCGCGAAATAGGTGTTCAGCGCATCCACGACCACTTCCGGTTCGTTGGCCTCGGTCCACGGCGTGAAACCCGCGATATCGGAAAAAAGCACCGCTGCCTTGATCCGCCGCCCCCCGAGATCCAGTGCCGCGTCCGGATTCTGATGGATGTGATCCACCGCCGACAGGGGAAGATAGAGCGAAAGCTTCTGGTTCAGAAGCAGCGCCCGCTCCACCTCCCGCTGCCGCTTCCGAAGGTCCTGCACCAGGGCCGCGTTTGCCAATGCCATGGCCAACTGGTGGCCCAGTTGCTCCAGGAGTTCCCTGTCCCGCACCGTGAGCGTCCGCTCCGGGGATGTCTGGTCGATGACAAGCAACCCGAACACATCCTTGTCCGTGCACACCGCCACCGCCACAAAGGCATCCGGGGCCAGTTCCTCCAGCACCCTCCGGCTGGCCTCGGAGTGCAAGCGTTTCCGGTAGTCTTCCATGTCTACCACCAGCACACTCTGTCGGTTGCGGACCACATTGGCAAACAGCCGCTCGTCCGAGTCACTGGGGTCCAGACTCACCTCGAACGACCGGAGCAGCGCCTCGTGCTCCGGGCTGAATCCCACACACCGCGTGTTCCCCAGCGTACGCGCTTCGGTGTCGGCCATCATGAACATGGCCCGGTCGTAGCCCAGCGTGGTGGTGACCTCCTTGAGCGCCGTGTCGATCAGATCGTTCACGTCATAGTGTCGCCGGGTCAGCCGATCCACCTTGGCCAGCAACATCAACTCCTGCTGCCTCCGCTGACTCTCCAGCACGAGCTGAGTCATGTTCTTCACCAACTGCGTCTGACCACTCTCCGAGATGGTCCGCAAACGCTTCCGAAGATCCCAGACGTAGGCCCCACCCACTCCGACCAACCCCGCCCCGAGGATCCACAACGGGAGCGACGAAACCACACCGGTGGCAGCCAGAACCCCGGTCGAAAGGGCCATCCCGGCAAACGCCAACCCTGCCCAACGACCCACCAGGCTCGGCTTCGCCCAGGTCACGTGGTATTCACAGTAAGGATCTCCGTGATGGATACAGCGGGGATGGTCCACTCGAGCCGCGGGAAGATCAAAGATGGTGGGAATACCGGCGAGCCCCCCCTGACGATTCAGACAAAACAGTGGATCATCGATCTGCCCCTCCGCCACCTTGAACCGAAGAACCGCGGACCGCTCCCCGATACCCACAACCTCCCACCGGCTGATCCGGCTCGATGGCTTGTTCAGTTCGTATATCTTGCTGTACACCAGGTGCGGCGACCCCAGCGCCCGGATAAGGTAGTAGGTCGGCCCTGCAATCGCCGGGTTGCTCAACGCCAGTCCCGCCTCGAACGTCAGCAGAGGCTCCCCTGTTTTCTCCACCATTGCATGCGCAAACCGCTGAGCCAGCTTCGACGACACCCACTGCTCCGGATCCTCCAGGTATTCGATGTCGGCTCCCAGCGAAGCAACCACTTCCTCCAACGCAGCACGACCAAATCGCTCCTCGAAAAATCGAAGCATCGGGATTATCAAGCGCGTGCTGAACACCAGCTCGTCACCCCGACTCTTGTCCCCACTCTCCGCCGCCGTCGACTCGCTCGGCGAGTCGGCGGTTCGATTGCCTGTCTCTTCCGTCATAGGCGTTCAGTCTTCTCCTCGGCCGCGTTCGGCGTCCCTACCTTGCCAGTCCCAACACCTCGAAAACCGCGTAACTTTCCATCATAGCATGGGCCGACCAAGCCTGAATAGCACGAACCGCCGGCCCACAGGTCCAATTCGAGGTCCGCGGCAGAGGCGGATGGACACACCGCCCCAGCCCACCCGCCTTGCCGGGAACAAGACGCCGACAGACAGTGCCCGCACGATCCGTGCGATTGCAGGTGCAAGCGCGTGGCCGCGCCAACCTCTGCGGGCAGCGGTGGTCTGGTGGATCAGCTTGTCCTGCTTGACTGGCCCCTTGACCGGCTGTCGGTTGACGCTTTTCCCGCAGCCGCGCAGAGATGCGGCGCATGTCGCCTTGGCCGGCACCGCGTCGTGGGCTCGCTCCATCCCCTCGGCGACCCTCGCGGGGTCGGACAGGTTCATCCCCGGGGGAACGTGGCGCACCGTCCGCGCCTGATTTCCAGCAAGGGGGCCGTCGGCGACGCTGTCGGTCTCGCCCCACACACCAACGGCCAGAAAGATACGAACAACCACCACGCACCATCATTCAGTATGACCACAAAACTCAAAAGCCGCTCGGTTGCCACGCCCCCCTCCAGGGCGTCACCCCACAAAACAGGGACCGGCAAGCTGCACCGCACCCCGTCCGCTCGAGGGCGCCAGAGCTTGACACGACCTTCCCAGTTCCTCCCGGAAAACGAGACAATTTTGTCGCAGCCACCCCCACCCTTCCGGGACATCAACGTCCCAGTCCGCAAGCGCCCCATGCGACATGCCCCCTCAACTCCACGCCCCACCACACGATTCCGGTGGGGAGCCGCCAATGGTATGGTGTATGCTTGCATCAGATCCAGATAGGCTTTCGACCAGCAACACAAGGAGCGGCACAATGAGGTTCCGGCCTGCAGTGCGTATGGGTTTGCTGTTGGTTGCCGTCGCTTCGCTCAGCGTGCTTGGCACAGCATGCCCCGACGTGGACGATGACGACGCCTCCGTCGTCGGCGACGACGACACCAACATTGGCGGCGACGATGACACCACCGTCAGCGACGACGACGCCAACATTGGCGACGACGATGACACCGCCATCGGTGACGACGACAGCACCGTCAGCGACGACGACGCCAACATTGGCGACGACGATGACACCGCCGTCGGCGACGACGACAGCACCGTCAGTGACGACGATGACACCACCGTCGGCGATGATGATGCCACGTCTTCCGACGACGATGATGCCACCTCTGTTCCGGTCGAAACGCCTGATCCGGCGGCCGATTCGGACGGAGACACGATCCTGGATATCGACGAAGGCGATGGAGACCAGGATTTGGACGGGATTCCCAACCGACTCGACCTGGACAGCGACGGCGATCACCTTCCTGACGCTCTCGAGGCCGGTGATGCGTTGCTTTCCACGGCTCCGGTGGATTCGGACCAGGACGGGACCCCTGACTTCCTCGACCTGGATTCGGATGGGGACTACATCGCCGACCGGGACGAGGCTCCTCCGATTGGGCGGGTGATGGGTCAGGACGAAGTGGTGGAAACGGCCCGGGAGACGGATGGCGACGGCATACCGGACTATCTGGATTCGGATTCGGACGACGACACCATTTCCGATGCCGATGAGGCGGGTGACCAGGATATCGACACCCCGCCGATTGACACGGACCAGGACGGCTTGCCCGACTATGTCGACCCCGACTCTGATGGGAACGGAGTCCCCGATGCGGATGAGGCGGGCGATACCGATCCCGGGACCCCCCCGCGCGACACCAGCGGGGACGGCACACCCGACTTCCAGGACCCGGACAATGACGCAGACGGTATCGCGGACGTGGACGAAGGAAGCAGCGATCTGCCTCCCCGGGATACCGATGGAGACGGTACGCCCGATTTCGATGATCCCGACGCGGACAACGACGGTATCCCGGACGGCGACGAGGTCGGCGACAACCCGGACACACCTCGAGACACCGACGGGGACGGCACACCCGACTTCCAGGACCCCGATTCCGACAACGATGGTATCCCGGACGGCGACGAGGTCGGCGACAACCCGGACACGCCTCGAGACACCGACGGGGACGGCACACCCGACTTCCAGGACCCCGATTCCGACAACGACGGCGTCGCGGACATCGACGAGGGAGCCTTCGACGACCCGCCCCGGGACACCGACGGGGACGGCACACCTGATTTCGAGGATTCCGACTCAGACAACGACGGTATCCCGGACGCCCAGGAAGTGGACGACGACGATCCCTACACACCTCCGCGGGACACGGACGGAGACGGCACGCCCGACTTCCAGGACCCCGACTCCGACAACGACGGCATCCCGGACGGCGACGAGGTCGGCGACAACCCGGACACACCTCGAGACACCGATGGGGACGGCACGCCCGACTTCCAGGACCCCGATTCCGACAACGACGGTATCGCGGACGGCGACGAAGGGGCGGACGAGAATCCACCTCGAGACACGGACGGAGACGGCACGCCCGATTTCCAGGACCCGGACTCCGACGACGACGGTATTCCCGACGAGGAAGAGGCCGGCGACACCGATCCCTACACCCCGCCTCGAGACACGGACGGAGACGGCACACCGGATTTCCAGGACCCGGACTCCGACGACGACGGCATCCCCGATGAAGAGGAGGCCGGCGACGGCGACACCCCGAGGGACACCGACGGAGACGGCACGCCCGACTTCCAGGACCCGGACTCCGATGGCGACGGGTGCGACGATACGATGGAGACGGAACACGGAACCGATCCCAACGAGTACGACAGCGATGGAGACGGGCAGTCTGACTGCGTCGAATACGAATGTGGGACCGATCCGAACGACCCGGACGAAGTATGTGACAATGTTATCATCGTGGGCGAGGAGTTCCCGCTGGAGGTGGTGCCGGAGGTACTGCAACTGGATGTGGCCTATGTGATGGATGCCAGCCCCGGCTACGACTCCACGGAGGTGACGCTGGGCATCATGGTACCCGAACTTCCCATCCTGTATCGTGGTTTCGATGCCATGGTGGACGAAGGTGTTCGGTTCGCGGTGACCGCCTTCGCCGACTACCGCGCCCGTCCGTACGGAGGCAACGACGCCTATCCTTATGTACTCCAGCAGCAAATGACCGACGACGACAGCGCCTGCGTCCGGGGGATGAACCGAATCGCCCTGGCGTCGGAGGACGGACTGATCGACGACGAGGTGAGTGCTTACGAGGCCATCTACCAGATTGCAACCGGGTACGGTTTCGACCAGGATCAGGACGGAACCCTGGATGGTGGAGATGTGAAACCGTTCATTGCCGGCGAGGACGATGCCTTTGGAGGCCAGGTCTCGGGGAGCTATGATTCGAGCGACACATCGACAGGGTTGTTCGGAGGCGTCGGCTACCGGGACGAGGCGCTCCGGCTTGCGATCCTCTTCTCCGAAGGTCCATTCCGGGACCCCGAGGCCGATGGCGCCCCGGACGGCGCCGATATCCCGAGCATCGAGGCCGTCCTGGATGCGGCGTATGCAGGCCATGTCCGTGTGGCCGGTATCAGTTCGGCCCTGCCTACCTCGCCGCTCTACGTGAGCACCCCTCGAGAGATGGAAGATATCGCGCGCGCCACCAAGGCGGTTGGAGATGTGACCCAGGCCGGGGACTACCACGAACCCCTGGTCTGGCCAGCGCCCTACGGATTCAGTGCCCCGGTGGCGACCATCTCCATCGTGGAGGAACTGCTGAGCAGTGCCCCATTCGACGTGTCCCTGGTACTGGCGGACAACCCGATGGACTTGACGGTTCAGATCACGCCCGAAATCTATCCTGACCACCGGGTTTCCGATCCCGTCTCGTTCTACGTCACTGTCGAGAACACCTTTGTCCAGACGCCGGATGACCAGGTGCTCACGATCGGTTTCAAGCTCAAGGGGGACGGCCAGGTCCTCCTCGGCCGAATTCCGGTCGTGCTCGTGATCCCCGGAAGCTGAACCGGTTCGCCGTTCGCCGCTGCCTCGACCTGTCCATGCGGTACGAAAAGCGGAACTCCTCTGCGGCCAACAACCTCATCCATGCCGGCTCGAGGCGCCGGCTCGTTCCATCGCACTCTCGTTCTCTGAGGAGCGTCATGACAATACCTCGCTGGGTCTCGAAACATCCGCTCATCGCCGCTCTCGCACCGGCCTGCCTGGTTCTCCCCGTATTGACCGGGTGCCCGGACTCGCCGGACGACACCCCATCGACGAGTCCCACCCCGGTGGAGCAGACAGCGCCTCACATCCAGGTGACGCCGGACTACCTCGACTTCGGCACCGTGCTGCGATACACAACCCGGTCCCTTCCTCTCGAGATCGCCAACGTCGGAGACGCGGAACTCTATATCGGCGCCATCGACATCGAGCAGGAAGGGGAACCGTTCTCCTGGACCGAGCAGCCGTTGCCCATGGCGCTCCCTCCCGGCCTTTCCATCACCATCCAGGTGAACTTCACACCCGACGCGGAACAGGGATACTGGGGCAACCTGCGGATCGAAAACAACGACGAGGACCGGGCCATCGTGGAGGTGCCCCTGGTAGGTGAAGGAACTCGAGGCACCGACGAGGACGGAGACGACGTCACCGTCGAAGAAGGGGACTGTGACGACCACGACCCGACCGTGTACCCCGGTGCTGACGAGATCTGCGACGGCGTGGACAACGACTGCGACGGAACCATCGACGAGGGATTCGATTCGGACGGCGACGGCGTCACCACCTGCGACGAACCGCCCGACTGCGACGACTCCGATCCCTCCACCTACCCGGGCGCCGAGGAACTCTGCGACGGCGTGGACAACGACTGCGACGGAACCATCGATGAGGGATTCGACGGCGACGGGGACGGCACCTCCGACTGCACCGACGATGACGGGGACGGATACTCCGAACAGGACGGAGACTGCGATGATACCGACCCGGCCGTCCACCCAGACGCTTCCGAAAGTTGCAACGGGATCGACGACGACTGCAACGGGACCATCGACGACGGCCTCCCAACCTCTCCCTACTACCCCGACCGGGACGGCGATGGATTCGGAGACCCGTCCGGGGAAGTCGACGCCTGTCAACCTCCGGCCGACCACGTCACCGACGCAACAGACTGCAACGACGAGTACGCCTCCATCCACCCCGGCGCCGAGGAGGTCTGCAACGGCGTCGACGACAACTGCGACGGTGCAATCGACGAAAATGTCCAGACCACTTACTATGCTGACCAGGATGGGGACGGATACGGCGCCGATACTTCCACCGTGGACGCTTGCGCACCCCCGGATGGTTTCGCCCCTTCCAGCTCGGACTGCAACGACCAAGACCCCACCGTCCACCCGGACGCAGACGAAACATGCAACGGCGTCGACGACGACTGCGACGGCTCCATCGACGAAAACCTTCCCATCGCCACCTACTCGCAGGACGCGGACGGAGACGGGTACGGAAACCCCGCAAACCAGCAGGACCACTGCGCCCCTCCCGATGGATTCGTCCTCGACGACTCCGACTGCGACGACTCCCGCAACGACGTCCACCCAGGCGCCACCGAAGTCTGCAACGGCATCGACGACGACTGCGACGGCTCCATCGACGAAAACGTCACCACCGACTACTTCCCCGACTCCGATGGGGACGGATACGGCAACCAGGACGCCGACCCGACACCCGCCTGCTCCGCCCCGGACGGCTACGTCTCGAACGCCACGGACTGTGACGATACACTTTCCGACGTCCACCCAGGCGCGACAGAACAGTGCAACGATCGCGACGACGACTGCGACGGCGAGGTCGACGAATCTCTCACCACCACCGACTACTTCCTCGACGCCGACGCCGACGGTTGGGGCTCCGACACAAATACCACCTCCGGTTGCACCCGCCCGCCGGGCTACGTGTCCACCGGGGGAGATTGCGACGACACCAACCCCGCCGTCCATCCAGAAGCCACCGAAGTCTGCAACGGCATCGACGACGACTGCGACGGCTCCATCGACGAAAACGTCACCACCGACTACTTCCCCGACATCGACGGGGACGGATACGGCGCGGCAGGCGCAACGCCGACTCCCGCGTGCACAGCACCAGCCGACCTGGTCCCGGACGACTCCGACTGCAACGACAACGATCCCGCCGTCCACCCCGGGGCCACCGAACTCTGCAACGGCATCGACGACAACTGCAACGGTACCGTGGACGAAGGGTTCGGAGACTGCAACGACAGCGATGATGACGGCGACGGCTACTCCGAAAACCAGTGGGACTGCGACGACACCGACGCCGCCACCTTCCCCATCCTCGTCGACGCTTCGTACAACGGCGGCGCCGAGGACGGCAGCCCAGACCGACCGTTCAACACCATCCAGGAGGGCATCGTCGCCGCACGCCCCGATTGCCCCGTGGTCCTCGTCGCTCCAGGCACCTACCAGGAGCACATCGACTTCCTCGGAAAAACCATCACAGTCCGAAGCACCGACGGCCCGGAAATCACCATTGTGGACGGGACCCTCTCCGGAACCGTCGTCACCTTCCAAAACGGCGAAACTCGCGACACCCTCCTCGAGGGACTCACCATCACCCGGGGAAGCGCTTCCCGAGGCGGCGGCATCACCATCCAAAACGCCTCCCCCACCATCCGCGCGTGCGTGCTCACCGACAACCACACCACTCGAGGCGGCGCCGGTATCTACGTGGAATCCGGAACCCCGGACATCACCGGCAACACCTTCTCTGAAAACGAAGGGGCCACCAATTGGGACAGTGAGGCAGGAGGCGCCATCCTGCTTCGGGACGCGCCAGCCACCATTTCCGGCAACACCTTCCGGCGGAATACCCACATCAGTGGAGGCGCGATTGGATTGTTCCAGGACTCAGACGCCACCATCGACAACAACGTGTTTGAAGAAAACCAGGCCGACTACCCGGACGGTGGGGCAACCGGTGGCGCCATCTACGTGTTCGGCTCGAGTCCCACCATTGTGGGCAATACGTTCACCCAGAACCACTCCAGCCAGGTGGGCGGCGCCATCTACCTCAATGGTGTGGACTACTCGAGCGGCGAGCCGGCGTGCAGCTCGCCGGAGGGTACCCATGTTCGTCTGGAAAACAACACGTTCACCGCCAATACCGCCGGAACCCTCGACCCCTCCAGCACTTCGGGAAAGGGTGGGGCCATCTATGCGACGTGCGTGGAGGCGGAACTGGTCGGCAACGACTTCGACGACAACCAGGCCGGGGTGTATGGCGGCGCAGCCTACTTCCGCTTCCACTCCTGGATCAGCTTGACCGGCAACACCTTCGACGCCAATGCAGCCATCAACGAGACCAACCTCGGCGCCGGAGGAGCACTCTATCTCGCCACCACCACCGCGACGCTGACTGCCAACCGATTCACTTCCAACACATCAGGATTCCACGGGGGAGCCCTGTTCCTCACCGAGGCCGTCGACCTGACCTTCCTGGAAAACGTCGTCACCGACAACAGTGCGCAAAGCAAGGGGGGAGGTCTCTACGCCAACAACAGTTTCGTCGAGATCGATGCCAGTACCTTCGAAAGCAACACCGCCGAGAATGCCGGGGGAATCGGCCTGATCGACTCGGACGGGACGGTGACCCACAACCTGATCCTTGAGAACCAGGCCACTGACGAGGCGGGAGGAATCTGGGTGACCAACATCGACACGACGGCCGCACCCGTCATCTCCAACAACATCATCCAGGGGAACACCGTGACGGCCGGTCGAGGAGGCGGCCTGTGCCTGAACGACGAAATGGTGGGCGACTCCGGCACCATGGCGGCACACGGCTCGGTTATCAACAACGTGATCGCGGACAACTCGGCAACCGAATACGGTGCAGGTATCTACGTCGGAAAGAACGCTTCGGCCACGGTCATGAACAACATCGTCTACTGGAACACGGGAAGCCAGGGTATCTACGTGTTCCCCACAACCTCGAGTGACCTGGTGGTCTCTTACAACGACGCCGTGCTCAATTCCCAAAACTACGGTGGCGGTCCCACGGGCGGATTCGACAGCACGAACCTCTCAGTGGACCCTCGGTTCGTGGCCTACTCCCACGACGGAAACCCGGCCAACGACGATTTCCACCTGGACCCGTCCAGCCCGGTCAAGGACAAGGGGGCGCCTGGTAGCACTTACCAGGATGAGGACGGCTCACGCAACGACATGGGAGCCTACGGCGGGCCGGACGGCAACTGGTAGTGGCCGACCCGGGACACGACAAACGCGAAAAGGCATCCAGAGGAAGACAACGGACCTCGGTCAGGACCCCACCGCACATGTGGACCCGGGCCCCCGGCAGGCTGCTCTATTCCTTTGCTTGACATCGGGCCAACGTCTCGCGCGTGGTCTCCAGCTCCTTCTTCATCGCCTCGACTTCCCGCTGCAAGTCCGCGATCTGCCGCGCCTGCACCTGCACCGCCGCCACCGTCATGCTCGTGTACCCGTAGAGATCCACCCGCTCCTTGCTGGGCAACACCGCAGGACTGTTCTCGTTGTCGTCGATAATGAAGCCGAGCCGGGGAGGCGCAGTGTCAGGCTCACCGTTGTAGTGATAGGTCGCAAGCTTCATTTCCATGAGCGCGTCGTGGTAACGGGCCTTGGCCGATGCGTCCAGGTACTCGATGTCGTGCTTGTAAGCCTTGCGTGAAATGGGGCACCCGTCCGCCTTGGGATCCTCGGCGGCACACACCATCAGAGCATTGCAATCACTCTGCGGATCACACATGTCCCCCTCGACGTAGCATGGATCACCTTCCTGCTGATCGGTACAGAGTGGGATGTCTCCCGCCGGTGGTGTGTACCCACTGCACACCGGGTCGCCGCACGTGTAGTACCAGGTGTACGTGGTCGTGTCGTCGTCATCATCCCCGCCGCAGTTGGTGAACTGCATGGGGGTGGCGACCGCGGACAAGGCCAGGAACCAGATGGATAGACGCATGGGTGCTACCTCCTCTTGATGTTGGTCGTTTGCCACCGCGCGACTGCCAATGTTCGTGCGGGCGTCCGATTCGAACAATGCAGCCGACCAGTGGCAAGCTACGCAAATGTGTGGATGAAGTCCAGGTCGCGGAGTGGTGCAGGTGTTATCTGCTCGAGGTGGGGGTTCGCCTCAGAAACCGTGGCCGGCCGCGGGCGATGGCACCTGCCCGCGGGAGTCATCCGTTGTCGGGAAGGGTCCGGGCCGTGTACAGGGAGCCGAGCCCGTGCGCCAGATTCTGAACATTCCAGGCTCCGGACTGCTCCAACAAGGATCGGACCGTGTCGGAATCTCCGTGGTCCGCCATCCAGGCCGCAAAGGCCTTGTTGGATGCGAGCACGATTCCGGCGGGAGAGAGCAGTACAGCCGGAGTGGTGTACAATTCCACCAATCCTTCCACGGTCCGCCTGCATGCGTCGAGTTGCATGACCAGTCCTGCCCGTTCCCGATCGAATCGGTCGGCCATCTCGGTGATGGCGGAGGCGAGGTCGCCGATTTCCCCCGCCTCCACCTGAGGGGGACGTCTGGCCGAGTCGCCTTGGGCCATGGCCAGGGTGGCGTCCCGCAGGCGTCGGAGAGGATAGACCACGTGCTCGTCCAGACGACGAAACATCACGAAGAGGGAGAGGAGCCCGAGCGCGCACACTGCGCTCATCACGAACGTGCGTTCTCGAGCCACCGATCGAGCTTGCTTGCCGGCGGCCAGCATGCCGGCGCGGTTGACCGACACGAGTTCCTCCAGGCGCTCCCTCAACCGCCGGAATGCGGGAGCCACCTCGGAGAAATAGAGAGGCCACCCCTCCTCCCCATGCAGGCGGGTCAGGAGTCGCCCCACTGCGTCCTCGTACGCCGCATGAGCCTGCCGAACCCTCCGGACCACGTCCGCCTCGGCAGAGTCGGATACGCTGTTCCTGGCCCGGTCCAATGCGGTCATGAAGCGTTCACGGGATGTCTCGAGCTGGACGGCAAGCAACCTCTGGTCTCCGGGACGGGCGAGCGCCTCGAGCAACCGCCGGTCCTCCAGTTCCACGGCGGCGATCATCTCGTGACTGGCCACGGCGCTCTGGAAATCTTGCTGGAAGATCGCCTCGATCACATGCCGAAGCGAGCGGAGTGCAAGGATGGCCGCGGTTGCGGTGATGAGGAGAAGGAGCACAAGATATCCGTAGTGGGTCCAGTAGCGGAGCCGAATGTTCATTCCAGCCCCTCCTTGCCGGGCACGGGTTGCGCCTTGCGGCCCAGCCGTTGCGCTGCTTCCGGAGTGCCGATAACCACCAGGATGTCCCCGGCCATCAGGGCCTCGTCCGGCCTTGGGTTGGCGATGAGCGCCGGTCCATCCCCGTGGGCTCGACGGATGGCCACCACGGTGAGGCCGTGGCGTCGTCGCACGTCCAGTTCCTTGAGTGTCGCATGGTGAAATGCTTCCGGGCACGGGATCTCGATCAAGGACACGTCGTCGCTCAACGGGATCTGCTCGAGCAGGCTGGGGAAGGAGAGTCGGAAGGCGAGGCGTTCTCCCATTTCCTCCTCCGGGTTGATCGTCTCGTGGGCGCCCACCTTGAGGAGAATACGGGCATGCAAAGGTGAGGTAGACCGGGAGATGATCCGAGGCACTCCGAACTGCCGCAACAACGCCGTGGTGAGGATACTGGCTTCCAGCGAATCAGCTCCGAGGGCACAGACCGCACACTCGATCTCTTCCAGGTTGAGGTCCACCAGGGCGTTCTCATCCACGCTGTCCAGGGCCAGCGCCCGGTCCACATCCGGGGCGACCTCCTCGACTTCCTTCATGTCCCGGTCGATGGCCAGCACTGAAAAACCCCGCGCCGCCAGTGACCGTGCCACACGCTTGCCGAATTGACCCAGTCCGACGACCACAGCCCGACGTTTCATTTTCTCCCCTCCTCGACGGCCCGGAAGGACCCGGATCGCCCGTCATCCTACCGGGATCTCCTCCGGGGGAAGCCGATAGTGCCGGCGAGCACTTTCCTCCAACACCAAGGCCAGGGTCAACGGGCCGACACGCCCCACGAACATGAGGGCGATGATGATGACCTTGCCGACCCCGTTCAATTGCGGCGTCGCCCCGAGGGACAGGCCCACCGTTCCAAACGCAGAGACCGCCTCGAACATGAGCTGCTCGAACGGTAGGCTCTGCGTCTGCAACAGCAGCAACCACCCCGACGCCACGATGGCCGACGAAATGGCCACGATGGCAATGGCCCGGGTCACATTCGCCGGTCGCAAGCGGCGCCCGAACACTTCCACGTCCTCCCGCCCCAACAAGGTGGCCCGCACAGAGAGCACCAGGATGGCAACCGTGGTGACCTTGACCCCTCCCCCTGTGGAACCCGGTGCAGCGCCTATGAACATCAACAGGGCGAGGAGGAGTACAGAGGCAGACCCGATCGATGCCATGTCGATGGCGTTGAATCCTGCGGTCCGGGCGGTGACGGAAAGGAAAAAGGCCTGACCCAACCGTCCAAGCCAGCCCATTCCATCCAGTTCCTCCCGCCATCCGAACGCCAGAAACCCCACCGTGCCCACGGTCAGGAGCACCGCCGTTCCGCTCAGGACCAGCTTCGCATGGGCGCTGAGGTATCGACGAGCGCCTCGAGCCCGGTCCCACAGACCGGCCAGGACCGCGAATCCCAACCCGCCCGATATGATCAACAAGGACACCGTGCCCATGATGAGTGGAGACGTTGCAAGAGACACGAGGCTGTCCGACTGAAGCGCAAATCCGGCGTTGCAAAAAGCACTGACCGCGTGAAACACCCCGAACTCCAGCGCCTCCGCCGGACCCATCGCATGGCCGAGACCGGCAATCAGCAAGACCAGAGCCCCCATTCCCTCGATCGCAAGGGTCACAAGCACGATAAACCGCACCAGTCGGTAGACCGCGCCGGGGGAGGGACTCTCCATCAACTGGGACAAGGCCTCCTCCTGACCGAACCCGGGACGGGCGCCCAGCATGAGCGCGGCAAAGGTGGAGAGAGTCATGAACCCCAGTCCCCCGACCTGAATGAGAAAAAGCAGGACCGCACGGCCCGACGCACTGAAAAAGGTCCCCGTGTCCACCACCACCAGCCCGGTGACACATACCGCACTCGTCGCCGTGAACAGTGCATCCAGGGGTTCCAGAGACGTGGCTCCGTTCGCACACACCGGGAACCCCAGAACCACCGCTCCCAGCAGAATACAGACACCAAACCCCACCACCAGCAACACCGCCGGTTTCCGGTAGAGCATCCGCACCGCTTCACGCGTCACCGGCGCGGCCAGCCCCCAACGCAACAGCACCACCGCCTGCCTCAAGGCCAAAATCACAGCCAGCACCGCGGGATTCTCGCGCCCCCACCAAACCGCCAACAGCAGTACCCACTCCAGAAGCGGTCCCCGCCACCCCTGTCGGATCCTGCCCCGAACCTCCAGCACCACGGACAGCCCCACTGCGGGAAGCAACAGCCCAAACACCGCGACCACCGCCCAGACCACGTCCACCAGCCGATATCCCACCACCAGAATGGTCAGCACCACCCCGGCAATGGATAGAACCCGGTAGGCGTGTCGAAGCCCCTCCACCGGCGACCGCCCAGGAATCGCCTCCGCGCCAGGTACCACGCGCAAGAGACTGTCCAGACGGCGCGCCAGAAGATAGTTCAGCGTCAGTCCCGTCGCCCCCACCAACCAATCCTCCAGGATGGCGGTGAGCCACAACCCGGCCAGAAGATAGTGGGTCCCGGCAAGCAGACGCCGCTTCCACACCGAACTCCGCGTCACCAACCCGCCCGCACACAGACACGTCTCGAGCGCGACCACTGCCACGCTGAACGACGTACGGCTGTTGCTGGGCCCGAACAACCCTTCTGGATCGTGGGCAATCAGCATGAGGAAGAAGTTTACCGGCACCAGCGCGTACACTTCCGCCCAGTGCCCGGCCAACGGGCGCTCCCACCATCTTGGGATCCCTGAATCCATCCCGGACATGCTGATCTCTCTCCTCGAGCACCACACCCCGTCCCATCGTGCCACGCCCGACATCGCCGCACCTGGGACAGCGTGACACTGTAGCACAAAAACAGTCGAGAAGGGACGCCCGCCGCTTCGTGGTTGACGTCCCTGCCCACAATGGATAAGGTGTTACCCTTCGCGCACAGCCAGGAGTGGTTCCCGTGTCATATCTAGAAGAAGCCAATGGTCTTCCGCCCGGTCCCTATTCGCCGGAATTCCTGGAAATCGACAAGGAATCCGGCCCCTGGTTGCTCGAAAGCCAGCGTCACTCGCCGGCCATGCAACCGGGCCTCACCCGCTGGGAACTCGATGCCGAGGAAGGTGTCATGTGGCTGGGGGACGAAAAGCACAACAAGGTGGTCGCTGCGTTCCAGACGCTGGCCACCTACACCCCAGACGACAAGCAGTTCCTCTGGGCATGGGCCAACGAGCGCTACTCCGGCACCACGGCCGTGCTGGAGAAACTGATCGAGGACCACCCGGACGTGGCCGAATTCGCCTCCCCCTTCCTCACCTGTACCGAACTGGGGGCGTGGACCCTGGCAGCAGCCGCGGCCTACAAACTGGGAGCCGAGGTCTGCTATCGAATCCCCGGGGACGTACACGTTTTCGTGGCCCTGTTCGAGGTCACCCGCATCGAGCCGGACGACCCGCGCTATGTCCGGCCGGTTCAGGACCCGGAGCGGGCCATGCGCGCGCTCGCCGAATACGCCGGAGCCACGGCCATGGCTGTGGGTGGCATCCTGATGGTGGCACTCAAGAACAACGACATGAACCCGGCCATCGACGCCCTCTACCGATTCTCCGAAAAACTCGGGGAACTCGGCAAAACTCCGGTCGGTGCCGGAACCCCTGCGGCCAAGGAGGCAGAGGAACTGGCCCTCCGAATTCGCCAACAGGCGGTCCACCTCTCCTATCCTCCGGAACACCCCGCCTTGCTCGAGGGCGTCGGCAAGGTCCTTGGTGTCCTGGAAGAAGTTGCCAAGCGCTACGGTGCATGGCCTGGAGAGCAATCCACCTGATCCGCTTTCCCTTCAAACACCTCCCCTCGGCCGGAAAGTATCTGCCCCACCGAGGCGCCGCCGGGCGTCCAGGCCCGAAAGGGTGTGCTTCGCAGGGCACACAGCGCGCTCAGCAAACGCTCGAGGCCCTCCTCCAACGATCCACTGTCCCCACCCAGGTGCTCGATGAGCCGCTCCACTGCGTAGTAAGCCTCGCGATAGGCCCGTCGCGTTTCCCCGGGCCCGCTCCTCGCAGACAGGAGCACGCGCTCCACCTCCTCCATGTGGGCGAGCGACAGCGGCGTCGACAGGCCCGCAGGATACCCGGAGGGCCTCTCTCCTGCAACGTGCATGACCACCCCCTCCACCAGCCACCGGGGCGCATTGCGCCCGGCCGCCTCCTCCACCAGTGGATGAGCCAGTTCATGACGCAGGGTGGCCTCGAGGTCGGCCAGACGTGTCAACACCGGCACCGGTTGAAGCATGAGTCTGTCGGTGGAGATGAACGCGCTGTGCCACGGCGTGCTGCCTGTTCGACGGGCGAAATGCTCCGTGCTTTCGGCGACCACCACCTCGATCCGGGCTGGCAATACGGGAGCCGCGGTGATGGCGCCGAAGGCAGAGAGCACATCGCGCCGGGCCTCCTCCAACTGCTCCCCGAGCTGACATGCAAACACCTGGGCGTCCCATCCCGGGCCATCAGGCACGTGGGTGACGAAATGGGAAGTCTGGCAAGACGCTCCAAGGGCATGAGGATGGAGCCAGAACGCGCCCCAGAGGCCCATCATGAGACACAGTACGTGTTTCATTCGCCCCCCGCCGACGTTTGCCCGGGCGGAGGCGACCCCTGGTCGGCACATGTCCCGGGCCAGCTCATCACCCGAAGTCGCGGAAAATAGTGCTCCAAAATGGCCCGCCAGCCAAGACCGGCCCGGCTCATTGCGTCCGCACCATACTGACACAGGCCCACACCGTGCCCCAGACCGCGCCCCTCGAACACCAGGGTATCGCCGTCATCCCCGGTCCCGGAACGGGTGAGCCGGAACCAGGCGCTCTTGAACTGCCCCCACCCAAACTGCCGGGCCATCAGGCGATGAAACGCCTCCCCGGTGATGTAGTCCGGGATCCCGGCAACCTTCACCCGCGCCACCCACCCCCCGGTTCCGTGAACAAGGGTCAACCGAAGTGGTTCCTCCGGCGCCACGCCATAAGTATCCTCGAGGATCGAGGCGAGCATGATGGCACGGATCCGAAAGGTCCAGTGCATGTGCGGAGAGGCCCTGCACCAAGGAACCCCACTGAGCGTCAAGTCCGGAACACCCACGAGGTACCGCGGGGCCGACCTGGAGGGCCAGATGGTTCGAAACGACGCCGTGTGTCCCCCACAGGTGGAGGAATAGTAGACATGGGCCGGTCGGCACCCATCTGCGGAAAGAATCCAGCCGGCCGTGTCCTGCGCCGCAGCCTGGTAAGGCTCCCCCGCCTCCCCCTTGAATACCTGGCAGTGGGTGAGATCACAGGCATCATACCACCCATGACGCCCTCGTTCTCTCAACGCAAACGTCCGCGCAATGACGGCCTGAGCACGCAACGCTTCGGTGCTTCCATGCGTCAACTCCGCCGCAATGACCCCTGCAACATAGTCTTCCAAACCTACCCGGGCCACCACGACGAGGACGTCCTCGTCCGCACGGATCTCCAGGATTCCCCGAACCCGCCGCTCGTAGTGGCCGCCCGGGTCGATCCAGAGGTCCCCCCCAAGAGGTTCCAGGGTGACCACGTCGTAGAAAGCCTGCCCATCCACCTGGACCAGGCTGTCCGTGGCACTCAGCCGAACTCGAGGCGCCTGGCGTTCCTCGAGCCCGTTCGAACGAACCACCAGTTCGCCACGCACTACGAGCGTACGCGGGGTCAGCCGCTCGAACAGCCGAACGCGAATCCAGGTCCGGGGTACCGGCGTGGCCGCAACCGGGGTGGGGGTGGATTCGGGCGGGGTTTCCACCCGCTGACACGCCGGGAGTTCCCCGAGCAGGAGACCCCACGCAGCCCAGGAAACCACCCACATCGCGATTCGCGTTCTGCTCACCGTTCGCCCCTTCCCGGACCGACCATCCGCCCCAGGGCCTCCACAACACGCCCTGCTGTTCGAGCAGCCTCGGCCCCGACTCCGGAATACCGATAGACCACGAACGCATACCGAGGTGCCACGACCGGAGTGTAGCCGATGCACCACCCGTGGTAACGCCAGGTGCCGGGTTCGCGGGCGGTTCCCGTCTTGGCTGCGCACGGCCCCCCCTGTCCCGCCCCCCGGGCGGTGCCGTAAGAAGCTGCTTCCTGCATTCCTTGACGCAACACCTCGTCCAACGCCACCCCGTTTCCGGCCAGCGGCCCCACGCCAGAGATCACGGCCGCGAGCCGCAGCAACTGAAGCCCGGTGACCCGGACCTGCTCGCTCTCCCCCAACGCGGCGACCAGCAACTCTTCTTGCAACAATCCGCCAGGGAGTTCCTGGACCTGCTCCCCGACCGCCAGCCCGGAGGGACCATCCAGGCCCAGACGATGCGCGGTAGTCAGAAACGCGGCCGGGTCCAAACGGGAAGCGAGCTGGTAAAAGTAGAGGTTGCACGACAGCGCAAGGGCCTTGACCAGACGAAGGGACCCGTGGCCTCGAGGATCCCAGCATGTCCATGTGCGCCCCAAGAGGTGGAGCCGCCCCGTGCAGGTCAGGGTGAGCCCGTCCAGCCCCTGAGCCAGGGCTGCGGCCGCGGTGACGAGCTTGAACACCGACCCCGGCAAGCGGGGGACCTTCAACACGTCGGAGCCGCTTTCCGCCACGATACGTCCCGAGGCGAGGTCGAGTACCGCCGCCGATTCGCCCGGCTCAAGCAGGGAGTCCAGCCGCAGGGTCATCCCTTGCGCCCGTTGCTCCGTTTCCGTGCCGGCCGCACGTCCAGGTTCTCCCGGCACCCGTTCGCACGCCCCGGCCAGCAAGAGCACAACGAGACACCACACCCTCCCCCTCGTGCCCCGGGACTTCCGCTCCGGCCACACCGGGCCACGCCGTTCTCGAGCGATGGGCACTCCCCACGGCCCGGTCATGGCACCGCCGGTGTAACCTGGAATTCCCCCACTTCATAGCGGCTTCCCGTCCGGGTCAGCATGGCCTGGTACCGGTATCGTTTCTCCGCACTCGTTCCTTCATACAGGATCACATCCACCGTGGCGAGCGTCTGCGGGTAGCCGTTGTCACTGAAATAGTGAACAAAAATGCGGTAGGTTCCAGCAAGTGCGTTGGCGAGGGTGAAAATCTCCGGGCCGAAGCCGTCCGTGTCATCCACATCCAGACGACCACCGGCCTCGGTCTCCTTGTTCGTGTAGTCACATTCCTCCCCGGACGGATCGATCACGTGAAGGTCCACGTCCGTCCCATCCGTGTCCCAGCTCAGAACCACCGACAGGTTGAGCGGCGGCACGTTGGCAAAAAAGGTCACGCTGTCCCGTCCCCGACCCTCGCGGTTTTCCGCCTCCACCACCACCGTGTTGGCCCCCGGGGGAATCAACAGGCTTACCGAGAAGGGTCGCCCCCCATCCTCCTCCGGCGGTTTCATCTGCAATGGGCGCTCGCTCCCGTTCACGATCAGTACCGCGCGCTCCGGATCCCCCTCGATCCATCCCTCGATGGTGAGGACTCGAGTCGAGGTGTACCCTCCGACCGGACGCTCGATGTGAACCACCGGAGCGTCCGCCCGCGCCCCCCACGTCCACACCCAGCAAACCGCCCACGCGAGCAGGATGCGACCGTACCGGATGCCTGGCCGTCTCATCGCGTCACCTCCACCGTTCGAGAGCCGGAATGTCCCATCAATTCGGGTCGATACATCACGCTCGCCACCGCGGGCGTCACGTGATACCGCCCTGGGCGAACGGCTCGAGCCACGTAGCACAGTTCCACGGGACCGGACAGGTCCGCCAGAAAGAAATCGACCCGATCGTCATGGACCTCGCGGTGCACGCCTTCCTGAAGCAGGTTCACACCCTGGATGTGTCCGGGCGGCCCCGAATCCACCACTTCAAACCCGCCGGGCAACGCCAGTTCCACCATCACGTAGCGCTGACGTGCCCCGGCAGGGGCCACGCGGGCACACACCAGCACCTGCTCCCCGAGGTCGAACCCACCCATGTCCGGACCGGGCACGAGTTTCCCGCTCTTCTTGGCTCTGAGCGGTCGATAGGTCCAACTCACACGGAATGCGCCCGCGCGGGCCTTCATTCGGGTCCCGGTGGCCAGGTACCGAACCGAGACGCTGTAGAAAAAGCCCGGCCCAGGTCCGGCTTCCAGGACCAACAACTCGGCCCGCCGCCCCCCAGGAAGGTGCTGATCCACCAGAACCGTCTCTGCCTCCGGTCGCCCGGCCAGAGAAACGGTCCCGTG
>CAYQMG010000121.1:0-62063 GCA_964418585.1 uncultured Gammaproteobacteria bacterium
GGCGCTCCGGGCCCACTCGGAACCCCGGGTCCACTCGGCGCTCCGGGCCCACTCGGAACCCCGGGTCCGCTCGGCGTTCCGGGCCCTCCCGGACCCCCGGGCGCACTCGGAACCCCGGGTCCTCCCGGCGCTCCGGGCCCACTCGGAACCCCGGGTCCGCTCGGCGTTCCGGGCCCTCCCGGACCCCCGGGCGCACTCGGAACCCCGGGTCCTCCCGGCGCTCCGCCTCCACCTGTCGGCACATCGGGAGATTCCGGAACACCAGCGTCACCCGGGACCGCTGGTTCTGCGGGAGGAGTTCCTGTGTCGGGGAGGTCCGGGGCGTCGGGGATATCCGGCGGGGGGGGCGCACCCGGCACGTCGTTCAGGTCATCGTCGTCGATCTTGGCCCACAATGGGGTGATGGTCCAGGCCTGTCGAGGGCCATAGTCGGAATCGGGACGCAGGGTACCCATCGAGGCTGAAGCGAGTGGGGGTCCCGCAAGCGCCTGATTCCTCGAGGACCACTCCGCCGTGAACTGTCCGGGCCACCGGGTGACCTGAAACAACCACGGCGTGAAACGACTGGAGTCGTGGGGCGACTGGCTTCTCCGCAACAACATCATCGGAAGTCTCTCGAGCTGGACCTTCACCACCGCTTATTTTTCGCACGAACTCTTTCGGACCGACCCATCAACCCAACGGAGGCAGGTTCAAACGCTGCCCCGGAGGGACCGCCAAAGGGTCCTCGAGGTCGTTTGCCTCGGCAATGGTTTTCCAGTGGCTCGGGTCGTAGTATTCCCTGGCTGCAATGGCGTCCAACCTCTCCCCCTGCTTCATGGTGTGGACCTTGGAGCGATCGGGTGAGGACTTGACGACCCTGGCCTCCTCACATTCCTTGAACTTGAGACTCAGCACAGCCCGCACGGGCTCCCCAGACTTGTTGAACATGGTGAATCGCTGGGACAGGCTGGTGATGACCCCTTGAAACGAAAGGGATCCCCATTCGAACTTGACCAGCGCAGGCCTGTGCGTGTCTTCCTTGATGAGGGTCAACTCATAGATTTTCTGAGTGTGGACCCGGACATCGGACCAGTTGTGCGAGGTATCGAAGAAAAGTTCGACACTCAGGGTACGCCCCTGCCCCATGGTGAACTCCTGGGGCGGCGCGTTGAGACCGGGCGTCGGATGGTCCTTCCAGTTGACGGTCTTCTCGATGGAATACTCCTTGGGGTTGAACATCACACTGATTTCTTCCCCGCCATCGACATCGATGATCTTTGCCTTGACCAATTCTCCCGGCATGGGTCACTCCTCCGTTGTCTGCCCACCTTGGTGGGTGATTTTCAAGACGATGAACTCGACCGAACGAACCGGGCGAACCATCAACACGATATTGATTCTACCTTCCTCGAGTTCGCCGGGCGGATTGGTTTCCTCATCACACTTGACGTAGAACGCCTCGGACTGGGTTTCTCCTGCCAGTAGTCCGGCTTTCCAGATTTCCTCGAGGAACACCTCGGTCCGGGCGGTCAACTGTTTCCACAAGGCCGGGTCGTTTGGTTCGAACACGGCCCACTGGGTTCCGAAGTAAACGGAGCGCTCGATAAACGAGAGGACGCGCCGTGTGGCGATCTGGTTGATCTCCTCGTTTTTGCTGAGGGTTCTGGTTCCCCAGACGACCATGCCTCGTCCGGACCACGGGATGATGCTGTTGATGTTGGCCTCGAGCAACTCCCGGCACTCGACCCTGCGGAGTTCCTCCTCTGCACCGATGGCGTCTGCGAGGACGTGGTTACCGGCACTGAGGTGTGGGCCTGAGTCGGCGGTGACGGTTCCTGGCGGCATGCCCGCAGGTGGGCGAGTAAGGCCAGCGAGGATACCGGCGATCTGGCCGCTTGGGGGGAGTCTTTTGAGTGTGCCGTCCTGGCGGGGGACGTCGATCCATGGGTAGAAGAGGGCGCCGAAAGCAGCGGCTGGGTGTTTGCTGAGGTAGCGAGCGTAGTCGATGAGGTCGTTTTTCGGAAAGGCCGGAGGGGAGTCGAGGATGGCGAAGTACTTGCCACCGCTGAGACTTCCCTGGGGGCCTCCGGAGCAGAAATCGAGGATGGTGTGTGTTGTGGCGATGATCTCGCCGAGGTCTGGGGCACCGGAGCTGGGAGGAAAAACGAAAAGGTCTGGTGCTGCGATGAGTTCGGCCTCGTCGACCACGTCGATGGCTGTGAGGCCGTGCCGTTCTCCAGGGCCTCCCCCGCCGAGGACGGTGGTGGGATTGTGGGGCACGTCCCACGGGAGGCCGGAGACGAAGCAACGGGAGCCGCCGTTCTCGAAAAAGCCCCGGATAGCGGCCTGGAGGTTGCCCCACGGAGGCGTTTCGATCCGGGCTTCGAGGTCCTCGATGGACTGAATCAAGACCGGCCATGGGGACCCCCCGGAGGGGGATTCTGCATCGCTGCCCTTGCGGACCGAGGCATACCCGATGAAGCCTGCGACGCCGAGGGGGACACCGCGGACGCGGGTGTCCTTGCTCCTGGGTGTTTCCAGGTAGACGCCGGGAATGGTGTAACTGGTGTCCACCATGGGTCAAGATCCTCCCCCGGCGCCCGGTTTCCCGGAGTCCGGTGCCGGCGTGGGTTCGAGGCACCCCTCGGTGCCCGGATAGACGGTGTCGTCCTCGTCGTTGCAGTCGCCGCCCTGGCGGACGAAGTGTTCCGGGGGAGGGCATTCCTGAACCCAATCGTCGGGGGTGCCATAACCGTCGCCGTCGCCGTCGTAGTAGAAGACGACGCCCGCGTCCTCGTCGTAAATGCCGTTGCAGTTGTCATCCACGGCGGTGCCCTCGTCCGGGCAGTCGAACAGGGCGTCGGGACTGACCTCTCCCCGCTGGTCATCACAGTCCAGGGCGTTGGAGACGTAGTTGTAGTTGGCGTTTCCCGGTGGTGGCTCGGTGGAGCAGACCCGGATGTAGTAGTTGGGGTCGCCGTAGCTGTCGCCGTCGAAGTCGAGATAGAAGGTGTTCAGGACGCCTTCGGGTCCTCCGAGCCATGTTTGAGAGTCGTCGCAATCGTCGGCGTTTTGGACATAGCCTTCCGGAGGTTCCGGTATGGCAGCGTCCGGGCAGACATAGGTGGCGAGTTCCAGGTTGGGATCGCCGAGACCGTCCTCATCGGCGTCCCGGTAGAAGATCTTGCCCCTGCCCAGTTCCTCGTCATCGTCATCGCAATCGAGGTTGTTGTAGCGATAGCTTCCTTCCGAGCACCCGTACTCCTCTCCCTTGATTTCGAAGAGGCTGTAGAGTTCCTCTTTCTCGGCCGGAGTGAGGCAGACGAAACAGACATTGGCGTCGTCGCCGAACCCGTCGTCGTCGGCGTCGAGGTAGAATCGGACGCCCTGTCGGACGAGGGGATCGTTGTCGTCGCAATCGAAGATGTAACTGCCGCGCAACTCCTCGGCGCCGAAGAATCCGTCTCCGTCGGCGTCGGTATCGAACCCGCAAGCCACGAACCAGCCGAGCGCGGCGATGGCTCCTACGATGGCGGTCCCGAGCACCCAACGACGCGGCGTGAGTGGGGGGGTCCAATAACCTGAGAGGCGGTGGTTGGTCAACCGTTCTATCACGTTCGGCTCCCTAGCTCCTTGGCGCAAAAATGAACGCCACACTGACCTGAGCACCCAACATGAACCGGATTGCCGGCCCCCCCCCCGAATCCGGAGGGGCTTCCGGGTCGACGGGTGCGTAGTTCGCGCGGACCACCGGGTCTCTCAGCGGGATGAGCACCCCGGCCATGGGCGCTCCGGTAATGACCCAGTAGCTTCCCTTGGTGCGCCTGAACTCCTTCTCGATATCCCCGGCCAACCAAACCGGGACATAGAACGGGTGCAAGTACCCCACTTTGATACCGGCATGGGTCCAGAGTTCCTGGTTGTCCAGGAACTTGGTGAACACGCCCATGCCCAATCCGAACAGCGCAGTGAAATTGTTCTCTCCGTACCGCTCGATCGTGTCGTTCCGCTTGCTGTAGCTGATTCCATACTCCCCACTCGAAATGTAGAGCAGTTGGGTCTCAGCCGAAACATAGAACTTCCGCTTCAGCCCGACTTGAAGGTCGAACCCGAGAGAAGCATGGTCCACCTGGGCAATTTCCTCGCTGCCGCCCAGGACCTTCAGATATCCAAACCGGGGGTACAGGACGAATTGCTTCTTGTGGTCCAACACCTTGCGCATCGGGAGGTTCGACTTCTTCTTTTTTTGCGAAGCGTCGGTGTCGTCCTTTTTCCCCTCGGCGGCCTGTTCGTCACCTCCAGCGCCCTCCTCCTGGGCACGCACGCCGACCGGGTACGCCAACACACCCAGGAAACACAGGCCCAACACCAGACTGCCTCTAGAACACCCGGTCACGCGCCTCCTCCTTCTCCCGCTCCTCGCTCTCCCGAATGCGTTCCTCCAGCTTCTCCAGAATCTCCTCCGACCTCAAATCAATATGGCGTCTGCCACCGCCCGGAGCGGCCGGTTCCGTTCCTCGCTCCTCCTCCGCCATGAACACACCCTGCGCCTCCGGCTTACCCGGCGCAGGCGCAGGCGGAACCACAGCCGTGGCCCACCGCATCTCGGGAAACTCCTGGACCGCAGATTCGGCAGCCCGGGCCTCGCTCTCGAGCTCTGCTCGTGGCCGGGACTCTCCGACTTCCTCTTGCTGCTTCACGTGGACCAACTCATGGGCCAGGGTTCTCTGACCCGAAACACCCTCTTGCAATCGCTCACGTGGAATGAAGATGTGCTCGCCTGCCGTGACGGCTCGAGCAGACAGACTCTCGGTGATCCAGCGGGCAGCAGGCCCTGTGTGGAGCTTCACGTTGGCAAATCCGTGACCCAGGACCCGCTCGAACCGGGAACGGGTGAACAGGTCGAGTGACTCCCCTTCGTGAGAGTCGAGTTGTATGCCTTTCATGAGCCGGTAAGCAAGTTCGATCCGCGCTGCAGACGGCACGCCGCCGTCCTCGAGTCCTTCCTCGACCTCCTCGACGGACAGGAGTTCGGGAGGGATGGGCACCGGCTCAAGGTCCTCAATCCGCGCATACACGGTGGTGCGCGGCTCTTTCCCGGAGTCTCTCATCCGCTCCATCAGCGCCAGGCGCGCCTCCTCCTCGACCACCTCGAGAGGGAGGTACGTGCCGTCTGCCAGCCGAACAGGGCCCCCCTTGACAACGAACTTCGTGTCCTCTCCCAGATCCTCCACCGACGCCACCACGGGGTGGCGCTTGACCAGTTCCCGAATCCTTTTCCGGAGTCCGGTCACACGTTCTCGAGGCCCTTCCCGCAACACCGGGGCCGGCCGATTGGGCTGCCGCCGTACCTGAACCACTCCGGGAAACGAACGGGGGCCTTCCTGGTCCGCACTGTCCTGTGCCTGATCCCGTCTCAAGAGATGTTGCAGCACCGGGGCTGCTTCCCGGGCCTTGATGGCGGCCGCCGCACGCTTGACCACGTCGGTGATCTCGAATGTGGGCCGCGCCTCGGACCCATCACCTGCCGGAACGTTGACGAGCACCCGGTCGTCCACCACCACGAAAGCCCCACGGGCCACGCCCTCCTCGAGCACCTCGTGCAACGTCTCCATGGAAGGGAGCTTGCACAAGGTCTCCTCCAGCCGACGCGCATCCACCGTGAAGAACCGAACCGGGGGCTTTTCGCCCCGCAACATCTCCTCGATACTCAGGGCGCCTCGAGGATAGACCACGTCGGGGAGTGCGCCGAGATTCTGGAGAAAATCCCTGGCCCTGTCCGGCCCGGCATCGGAATCTTCGGGGAGTACATCCCAGTCGTGACCGCTCCCCCATTCCCCGTCCGTCCGGTCGAAGCGAGCCCCAAATGCGTCCAGTTCCTCGATGTACTTCAACAGATCCTTCGCCATCGGCTTGCCACTCGCTCCTGTGCCTCACTCACGCGAGACCGACACCGGCCCGCCCGGGGCCCCCCAGGCTCCTACTCCAATTCGCTGTCCCAACGCTCCTGCAACCGCATGCGCCAACGCAGCTCGGCCACCACCTGCTCCATCCCCCACACATCCACCTCTTCAGGCTCCTCCCGTTCGGTCTGGGCCTGCCTCGGGGCCTCCGGTTCCGGTTGCTCCGGTTGCATGTAAACCCCCTCCGCCACGTTGGAAGCGTCCCGTCGAACCGGAGGGGCTGCCAGAAGAGACAACGCCAGGGGTGACTCTCGTTCGGTCAAGCTCTGCATGTCCAGGCCAGTCTTCTGCTTGAACGACTCGGCCAGCGCATCCACGGCACTCGCGATGGAAGCCCACGTGGTCGGCCCCACTGGTTCGGTTGGGGAAGGTGCAGAGGGAGGCCTCCGCACAACACGCTGAGTCGCTGCCGAGGCCACGCGGGCAGACGCCGTCGCAGGAGGGACTGCCGAAGGCCTGGCCACCAGATCCAGTTCGATTCGCCCGCTCGAGTCCTCGCCCGCCTCGCCCGCCGACGGTGCAAGGAAGACGTCGGACGCATACCGAATCTCGGGACGTGCAGCGGCGCCTGGGGCAGGCTCTGCCGCCATGGTGGCACCGGTGACGGGTTCGACGCCCCGGGACAATCCGTCGACCAACCCTTGCAAGGTACCCGTGACGTTCCGACCGAACCAACCAGGAGTTGCTTCAGGGGTTTCCGGCGCTGCCCCGCGCAGTGTGGGAGGCACCCCAAGACCCCAGCCGAGACCACGGGGTCGCCCGGATGGGACCCTGATCACATCGTCGCCTCCACGATCATGTGTTGAAGGCAGGGCTCCCGGGACAGACGGGACCCGACCCGAGGGCGTCGACCCCGCAACCGCACCGAACGGGGGGACCTCCCCTGTGCCAGGAGATTCCCACGCCGGAACGTCCTCCAGGATACCCTGCCCGGCCAGTACCGGCCCGGCGTCGGGAAGCTCCGATACGACGGGTGCGGGCCACACGCCTACCACCGGCACCCCCTCCTCGGCGACCGGCCCTTGCCCGGGCGTCGGTGCCACAGCAGGCATGGCACCAGGGCCGGGTTGCACCGAGGGCTGGGTCCAGCCGCCCGGGTGCTGGAGGCCCTTGAGCACGCCGGCAACCCCTGCCGGAGGCATCCCAGAAAACGGGGATGGTCGTGCCTGGCGAGCGACCGGGCCGGCTGGTCCCGGGGCAACCGTTGGCCCGCGTGGCACGCCGGCCCCATCAGCGATACTTGCCTCATCCGGAGACGGCCAGATTCCACCGGATTCCAGGGCAGTTCCTGTGCGAAGCGTCTTCGCCGCGGTCGCCCCTGCGAGCTGTCCCAGCCAGGAAAGTCCCGGAAGGTCCGCCGGGGGAACTGACGATCTCCCGGCAACAGGAGGTCGGGAAGGAACGTGGGGAGATTCCGGCCGTTCCTGCAGGCTAGAGACGACCGGTCGGGCCGACCTTCTGCCAACGGATTCCGGGAACGGATACGCCCCGTCACCCACCGTGGCAGGCCGAACAGGAACGACCTCCTCCGGTGCAGCGAAGGCGTCTTCGGCCGGTTGCTGGGCAATCACCGGGGCGAACGAGGCGAATGGGTCCTCCGGAAGACCGGATACCACATAGGAGCCGATGGAAACCACGGGCACCGCAGCGGTGTCCTCACCGCCGGTCCAGACCTGCTCAATGGGTCTGCTCACACCGCCCGGACGCCCAGCTCCCACCCCCGCTCCAGGTGCTCGAACGGCCCCACGTCCGCCAGGCCACGCCTCCACCCGTTCCACAGGACGCCCCTCGCCATCCCGGATGATGGGGCCGGCAAGAAAGCGCATCGGGTCGGCAATCCCGGCAGGGATCGATCTCCCAGGATATTCGGGGGCCACATCCGGAGCAACCGGTGTCCCGGGGTATTCGGGGGCCACATCCGGAGCAACGTCACGCCCCGTACCCCGAGCCGCTCCACCCGCCGGTACCCCGGATGAAGCCCCGCCCGTTGATGCTGCGGTGAGTGGCCAGGCTCCAACGACTTCGGGCCAAAGCCCAACCACCGGAAGCTCGAGCCGGTCGCCAGAAACCTTCCCGCTTCCGGACGGC
The DNA here is from genome assembly GCA_964418585.1 of uncultured Gammaproteobacteria bacterium. Lineage (GTDB taxonomy): Bacteria > Myxococcota_A > UBA796 > JAJRTE01 > JAJRTE01 > JAJRTE01. The sequence continues at coordinate 8,034 of CAYQMG010000121.1, forward strand.
TCAACCGGCTGCGCGAACTCCCGATCACTCGGACGTGACACCATGTCACCGAGAACGGGGATTCGAGGCGCTTGCGAACGCAAAGCCACTTCCTCGGCCGCAGACGCTGCCGCTGCCAGGGGCCTTGGGCGTTCCAACGACGCCCCGGTCCGCTCTGCCGGACCGCGCCTGCGTTCTTCGAGCGCCTGTCCGCCAACCACCGGACCCAACTCGGTCCCCGGGGAAACACCAGACGGACGCTCGGATACGCCACCAACTTCCGCTCCCGTGGGCACCTGGCTGTCTTCCGATGGCCCCGTCGGCCGCGCCGACACCGGAGTTGCAACGACAGGAGCAACCTCGATCCCGGCACCGGACCCCAACACCGTCTCGCTCACCGGGTGCGCCGGGCCGACAGGTTCGAGCCCCACAGGCACCACAGGCTCCGCTGCCCGTTCCTCCCGCAAACTCCGACTCGCTGCGGGAGTGGAGGCAGGAGACCACGGTGCAGCCTCGGCTCCGGTCGCACCCGGTACGGGATGTTCCGCGACCAGCACGGGCCCGACGAATGTCCCGGAAAGCGCTTGCGGAAGCCAGGTGTCGGGCCTGGAAACAGTGCCGCCCCTCGAGACCAGGGACCTCCTGCGCGACGGTGCACTGCGCATCCGCCGCAGCGGAACACGCCTGGGTCGATACACACCGGTGGTGGGAAGGGCGACAGGTTCGGCGGTCGCACGGATATCCGAACGCGCCGAGGGGGTCACGTCTCGATCAGTTTGCGTCTCTCCAGAAGCTTCCTCGAGTTCAGACGCTGCTGCCCGTGTAGAAGGAGCTTCCGCCGTCGGCATCGACTCGACCACCGACCGCCTTTCGGGCGCAGATTCGCCTCCTGTCCCGGCCACGTGAACAGGTGGGTGGGGTTCGAGAAGGGTTGGCTCCTGTCCATGCGCTGGGCCACCCACCTGCGGCTGCTCGGCGGCCCGCGCGTCCCTCTGGACAGACGGTATCCCAGGCTCCGCGCGAGACGCTGACGGGCCGGCGCGCTCATCAACGGGGACGAACCCCTCTGGTGTCTCGGGGGTGGGCGCCTTTTTGGCCACCACGAGGTCGGACAGGGGGTAGGGGTCCAGCATCTCGGACAGGTGCACCGTGGGCTCCACCGCCGACGTTCCGTCGACCAGGGCTGCTGCGGCCGCCTGTTCGTCCTCGGGTGCCCCTGTCGCTTCGGGAACACCGGAAACAGTGGACCCGGTTTCCTCGACCCGTGGCAAGGTTGGAGCTGTGCCCAGGCCCAATACGTCTTCCACCACGAACGGCCATTCTGAAGCAGCCGGTATCGGGCCTGCCCCCGAAGGTTCAGCCTCCAGGGCAGAGGCGCCGGTTGTCGAAAGCACCCCAGGCTCCGCCACCCCTTCAACTGCATCTTCCTCGTCGAGCCAGTCCTGAGTCCAGGCCCGGATCACGGGAAAGGCGATCGGCCCCCCAGGGCCTCGAAGCGATACAGCCTCCACGTCCGCGGAAGTCGGGACCGGCCGGTTCGATACCGGCTCCGTCGGCTGAGTTCCCGACAGGATCTCAGGGGTAGGCACGGCTCCCACACCGAACATCGCACCGGCGGCCGCCTCCGGGGCAAGGGCATTCCCGGCCTCTTCGACCGACAAGAGGCCTGCAATCCGGGGAACTTCGGCGCGCTTCGTTCCTCGAGTCCCACCGGGGAGTCCGATCCTGTCCCCGGTTCCGGCCACGCTCGCCGCCATCTCCTCGATCGAAAGCGACGGGAGGGGCAGTGAAAGTACCGGAGTCCGTGCGGGAGTCCGTGGGGGAGTCTGTGCGGGAGTCTGTGCGGGCCTCCCTGCGGCCGCTTCCGACACCCCGGTCGCCGGATGAGTCGGGGATTGTACAGCCGTTCCTTCGGCGCCGACACCGACCGTTCTGGACAATGCCGACGCAGCCGGCGATTCGGCCGAAGGCACCGATTCCTGCTCCGAGACAACCCCGGGGTATGAGGTCTCGAGGTCCCGCGTTCCGGGTAGGACCTGGGGAGATCGTTCTTCCGCGGTGGGACCAACCGCTGCCTGGTCCACCCCGCGAGGCGACACGACAGGCGCGGGCGGACTCACCGAGCCTGTTTCGGCATCCATCCGCCGGATGCTGTCGCGCGCGCCTGCCCGCACCGGCACACGGACACCGCTCTCCGGGACGAGTGGTCCGCCCGAGTCGACGACCTCTCCTGCGCCCAATCGGCGTGCGACCAGCGTTGAAAGAGCGGGCAATTCGCCCGGCGTTCCGGAAAGGGGCCGGGCAACGCGGCGGGTGGGAGAGAGAGGCCGTTCGCGCCCAGGCTCATCCACAGCCGACACAGGGACAAAGCTCTCGAGGGAGGATGTCTCTGCCACGACAGGAACAGGGAGAACTCGAGGGTCTGCGCCAATCTCCTCAATCCAGGGCAACGGACCCGCCTGTTCGATCGCACCTTCGGTGACCGGTGGGGCTGTTGCCGCCTGGTCCACGCCGAAGCGGCCCGTGTCCATCCAATCCTGGTCCCCACTGAATTCCTCGACAAGGTCCGGCCCCCCGACGCCTGAAGTTGCGTCGACAGCCGACCCAGCGGCGAACGTCTCCGGTACCACGGGGCGGGCCGTGCCTTCCAACCCTGCGGGGAGTGCTTGAACCGTGGGCTCAACGACGGCCTGCTCTGGAACCGGCACCAACAGTGTACGACCGCCCCCAATCGGGAACGCCGCGGACCCGGCGTCGGTGGCGGGTGCCTCGATGCCCCGCCCCTGACCCGGTCGGGCGCGAACCGCCGGGGCTCCAGGACTTCGTACCCGCAACGCTCGAGGGAACGGAACCTGTCTGGCCCGCCCGAAAGGAGTTCTGGCCAGGGCGGGCATGGGGCCAGGACCTGTAAACGCCTGTGATGTGAGCGGGACTCGAGTGACCGGGGTCTCGACCGGCGCAAGTGGCACAACCGGTGTTCCGAGCCGCGGCTTGTGTGGCTCAAGATACCCTGCCAGGTCCGAGACCGTGCCCGGTGTTGGAACGGATTCCGAGACAAGGGACTCGCGAACGGGTTCTGCATCGCTCGGGAATCCGGGCTCCAAGGGCCCCGGCACTCCTGACTGTCCGGGATCGTCAATGGGTCGCGCCGTCCCCGGAACCCCGGACTGGTCCAGAATATCCCAGGTCAACGCCGGCTCGCTCTCCTGCTTCAGCAGGGTGGGGGTATCCAGGAAATCTCCGACACCTTTCGGGGCGGGCAGACGTACGACCGGGACACCAGAGGCGGTTGTTCGCGGAGGCCCTTGGGGCGAGGCGGCTGCCGGCCTCTGTCTCCGCGTGGACCGACCTCGTCTCGAGCGCCCCAATCTCATCATCTCGAGCCACGCGAGCTGCTCGAGAATGGCACGACGCCCGATGAGGACGGGCAGCGCGTCGATAGCGATCCCCTGGTCGAACGGCGCTCTCCTGAGGCCCATGGCTGGACTCGAGTCCTCCATGGCGAAGGAGAACGGCCACAGGGAACCGAGGAACGACAGGAATGCGTGCTCGGTATCTGCAGCGAAATGCTCGGGAAGGAGATCTTCAGGGACTCTGCCGGCGGTCAGGGTATCGATGAACTCCTCGATCCCTTGACCGGGGATGGACGACCGCCCCCTGTCATGCGAGCCCTGGGGGATACCGAGCAAGGCCAACCAGCCGTCTGTTGCCAGTTGCATGCCATCAACGTCACGATCGAAATTACGTTCGGTGCTCAACGTTCTCTCCCCTGCCCCGGTCTGGGCCGGGAAACTCTGGCAGAGCGGTGCGGCCGCTGGAGTTCCCTGACTGTCACCGGTAACGCAGCTTCTCCACTAGTAATAGTGGTGTGGCATCGTGATCCTCTCTCGAACCGACGCGCCACCACTCCGCACCCCCTCGCCTGACGCGAAGGCTCCGTCTCTAGTGAGCAGGCTCGAAACGAAATCGCATCATGAGAACGTCAACGTGTAGCCCTCGTGCGCGATCTCCAGTGTTTCGATCGCCAGCGCGTTGCCCCCCCCTTTCAACTCCGGTCCCTCCCACCTGCATGGCCAGGCATTCTTGAACGTCCACCGACACACCTCTTCCTGGGTGTCGGACAGGAGCACAATCGAGCCCTGAATCTTCCGCGGACTCTGATACTGAGTGATCGATTGCCGCCACTCCCACAAGGCTTCGGAATGGGTAACCATTCCATGCTTGAGGACGATGTTGGCGTGCTTCGTGTTGCCGATGAACTTGTGAACGAAGGAGTTCTCGCCGCCCTCGTGCAGTTCGACCACTTCGGTGGTGTCCTTGAGGCCGGAGCACTCCTGGAACTCAGCGGCCGGCAGCCCGTCGAGTTCGACCCGGTAATGGAAGTTCACATGAGGATCATTTGACTCCGCAGCCACGACATCACCTCCAACTGCACTTGCCGCGCGTTCTCCGTTCCTCGCGCCAGCCACGCAAGGGACTCTGGAGAGGCGTGTCGAAACAGACACCGCGGCAGCCGTTGGGCCGGTTCACCCGACGCCGTCTCCATCCATCGACAGGGGAAGGGTCCCGGCAACGGGCGACCAGGACCCAACCAGCCGCTGTGTCAACCTCTCCCACTTTCCTCGTTGATGCGTTCGTTGATCGCGGCAATCTCCTGAATGAAGATTGCACGCTCCCTGTGTTCCATCTCGAGGATGGTCTCCAAGTCCCAGTGAAAATGATATGCTATGTACGCTACCTCCTTGTAGATACTCTCCAAGGGGTAGCTAATTATTCCCCCTCGGCAACACCTCCCAGGTCGACCTGAAACTTGCCCTTGCAATGCGGACAGGAGATCTCCACGTTGGGCGATCCCGTCCGATTGATCTGCTGGTAGAAGTTCTGCAAATACCGCAGGTCCTCGGCAAAAAGGTCCTCGATGACGCCGGTGGTGATCATGCCCACGCCCTCGAGCCGGGTGATGACTCGAGCAAGGAGGATGACGATCAAGTAGCTCCTGTTCTTCTGGACCTTGGGATCCTGAAGCGGAACGATCTCATCCTTCGCGGTCGCCAACCGCATGGTGCCCCGGCGGTGGACGTTGCCTTCCTTGTCCACGTACCCGAGGGGGAGCACGAATTCATACTCAGTCTTGAATGCCATGAAGCCACCCCACAAGACCTGATCTCATGGCACAGCAGAGCACTGCGCCGTTGCACGCCCACGCTCCGGCGGACACCACAACCCGGCCGCCCGAAGGCAGCCGGGTTGCCATGTCCAGGCCTGAACGGCACGCTGTCCAACATGGCCTGCGCGCAACGAGACAGTCGGGCGCAGGACAGTCAATTCTAGCCGTGCTCGAAGTACTCGGTGCAGAGGGTCAGTTCCTCGTTCATCACCTCGTTGGCCTTGCCGTCGAGTTCACCACCGGACCACTTCTTCGGCCAGCACTCGTAGCAGTTCCAGCGCTTGATCTCGTTGCCTTCCTCGTCGTACATCACGATGGAGACCGACTTGCGGTCCTGGACACCCTTCTGGATGTTCCGCCACCAGTCCTCCAGCGTCGTGTCAGAGGCGTACCCATGGGTGAGCACGATGTCACCGTACTTCATGTTGCCCGGCCGCTTGTGGGGGTACTTGGTCTTCCCGTCCCAGTACTCCACGACCTCGGCCTCGGCCTCGGGCAGCTTCACCTTGGTGAACTTGGCGACCGACAGACCCTCGACCTCCACGTCGAAAAGTGCTTTCTGATGGTAGTCACGATCGAATGCCATACTTCCATCCTCCTACTGTTGCTTGACCCAACTCCGCGGACCCTCTCCCACGCCCACATCCGCACCCTGTCAACTTCGAGATTCGCCAGGAACCCCGAATCCGAGAGAACGACCGGACCCACCGGGCAGCCCGAATCAGGCTGCACCGGTGCGCCCACCAAACGATTAGCCTCCACCCGCGATCTGGCCGATCTTGAAGATAACGAATTCGGCCGGCTTCACCGGTGCGATGCCAATCTCGATGTTCACCTGCCCCATGTCGATCAGTTCGGGCGGGTTCGTCTCCTCGTCGCACTTGACATAGAAAGCCTCCTCCGGGGTCTTCCCGAAGAGAGCACCGCTCCGCCACACGGTCATCAAGTAAGCACGGACGTTCCGGACCAACTTCTTCCACAGGTTCTGATCGTTGGGCTCGAACACCGCCCACTGCGTACCGGTCTTGATCGACTGCTCGATCATCAGGAACAAGCGGCGCACGTTGATGTACCGCCACTCCGGATCGCTCGAAACGGTCCGAGCACCCCAGATGCGGATGCCGCGATCACCCAAATCCCGAATGAGGTTGATTCCCCTGGGATTGAGCAGCGCCTGCTCCGTTCCGGTGAGGTAGTACTTGAGGCCGAGCGCCCCGCGGACGAGTTCGTTGGCGGGTGCCTTGTGAACCCCGCGCTCGCCGTCGGTGCGGGCGTAGACGCCGGCGACCGGCCCGGAGGGAGGAATGAACTTGTTGTCCTTCAGAACGGGGTCATAAACCTGCAGCCACGGGAAGTAGTAGGCGCCGTAGGAGCTGTCCCGAGGCCGGTACATTTCGTTGAGCGCCACGTCCAAGTCCGGCGGGCAGTCCATGATGGCGAACCGGTCGGCGTTGTTCTCGCAGTGAGACAGCATGGCATCGTGGATCGCCGGGTCGTACTGGCCCGGAGCCACGATGAGTGAGATCTCGCTGATCGGATTGAACACGTGGAGACCGCTGCGGTTCCCGGGTCCCCGATCCTCGCCGATGTAGAGGCCGGCCCTGGACACCGGCTTGGCCGCGGCCTTGGCCCCCTTCTTGTCCTTGTCGCCCTTCTTCTCCGGTTCCTTGGCCGCCGTCTCCGTATCGTCCGGACGCCCGCAACACGAGACGAAGCAAAGCCCGCCCCCATTCGCGAACCACTGATACAGGGCCTGCGCGAGATAAGGGCTTTCCGAGAACCCACCAAAGTACTTGGTGAACTGAGCCCAGTTCGCAATCGGCACCGCCTCGTTCAAAGGACCGACCGCCGACTCCCCGATGAACCCGGCAATGCTCGTGCTCGCCGACTCGATCGGCTTGTTGCCGCTCGAAACCTCTTCAATGTACACGCCCGGAGACTTGTAATCTGGCATCTGCTCCTACCTCCACCCTCTTGAGCCGCTACGCCCTGCAAGGAATCTGGTTTTCGACTCTGAGACCACTAGCTGTTCAGCCAACCATCATCAACTTTCGGCCCGGGCTTCCCGAGCCCCCATTCCGACACACTCGAGCCAACGGCTCGAACGGCAGAATCACGCTAACCCGAAACCGCCCGCCAAGCGCAACAGAATCGGATTTTCAGCGCCCCGCCCGTCACACTGCGCGGGAACGCCCAACCGGTCTGTTCGTTTCCACCGGTCGCCTGCGGGGTCGACAGACGACGTTCCACCTCCTTCGGATGACGCCGGAACGTTGCAGACGCTCCAACCAGCACTACGCTCGATCCAGGCCTCAACCTGACCCCTCATCGTGCCTGATTCCTCGAGCAACCCTGCTTTGCCTGATCACCTTGTCCGAGTCGAGATAAGCCCTCGCCAGATATCCGACGGACATCTTGAAGGGAATATCGTAGGCCCGGAAAATTTCCATCTGACGGTCCACCGAAAACCCGTAGTCGGGCGAGAAGGAGATCTTGTCCTGCTTGGGCAACCACGCCCCCTTCAACCGCGCCCCGGTCACCACGGGATTCTCCTGAAAGACCTGAATGATCCGCCCCAGCAGCCGATATTCGGTCTGCGGATCGGTCGCAAAGGGCGTGATCATGAAACTGATCGTGATGGGCACCGGACGCGGGTAGAACACGTAAACTGGCTCGCCGTTCTCTCCTTGCTCCAGGTGCCGAACCTCCTCCTTCGTTCGATACCCCGGCTCGTTGATCGTCACGCCATACGGGAACACGTTGATTCCCGTCTTCGTTTCTCCCTTCTTGAAATCCTCAAGGTCCGCGAGCTTCACGGTCACGTTCTTGAACACCCCCTTGAGCTCTTCCTCGAGCAGCGTTCGGAGGGTCAAGTTGATGTCGTTGATGATCTCGTGTCTCATGGTCTCGCGGTACGAGCGTCCCCTTCCAGTTTGGCGCTGCCGAGTGGTCACCCCCCCGGCCTTTTCGTCACGGCTCCGGCACGACCCGGAATCGGCCGTTCAGCCCGTCAAGCACAGCCAAATGAAGTCGTCCCAGGCCCCTGGAGCCTCTCAAAGACACACCTCGAGCATACGTCTGACAGACGCACCTCAAGACCCCGATACGACGTGAACATCGAGAAACATTGGATGGGTGGGATTCCGCTGGTATCGCCTGCACCACTGCGTTCACTTCCCACATAGATGGCCGCCTGGGCCAACCCACGGCTCTCCGTCCAAGATCGACCCGCCGCCGAGTCGCTCTCGGTCGTTCGACGCCCGGCTTCCGGCACCTCTGCTTCAACTTCTACGAAGCGCCTGTTGTACTCTACCACTGGGTATCAAAGCGTGTCAAGCCATAATGCCCGATCAATTATATCACAGTTTTTTTCCGTTCCTCCCTCAGGATCCTTCAATCCACGGGTCCAACCAACCCAGGATCATGAACCCACCCCGAGGTGTACGCACCACCAACTCTTCCTGCCCGTCCCCGTCCATCTCGGCCACGCCCACGGCGGTATCGGGAATCTCCCAGGACAGTCGAGTCGCCACACGGCCCGAAGGTCGAAACACCACCAGTTGCCGCGCCCCGGCCCGAACGACCACTTCGGCACGCCCGTCTCCGTTCAGGTCGGCCGTGCACAGTCCCTGGACATCCGGACCGGCCACCACCAGTTCGTCGCTTGTATCTCCGTCAAGATCTGCAAACGCCACGTACCGGACCGGCACACCCGGGTCGACACGGGGCCCCAGTCGCCCGTCCGGAGAAACCAGAAACACCTCTCCTCGACGGGTCCCCACCGCGATCAGGTCGCCTGCCCACACCACCCGGCCAAACGCCAGAGACGCAACGCCGTCCGGGACCCGCACCCGCCAACGAACAGTACCATCGGCACGAATACAGGTGAGATAGGCCCTGCCCTCCCGGGCGACGAATACCTCGTCGATACCATCCTGGTCCAGGTCGTGACGGGCCACCAGGGCGATCGGGTCCTCAGCCGGGGCGATCCACAGGGGCGTCGGCCCCCCGTCGAGCGCCTCGAGCATGCCTGCACCCGTATGGTAGGCGAGCAATTCGTCTCCACCGTCTCCATCGAGCTGGGCAATCTGCAACCGATCAATCCCGCCCAGCCCGCTCAATGACCAGCGAAGTTCCCCACCTTGATAGACACTCGCCTGGCCGCCGGCGGCAAGCAACCAAACTCGAGGCTCGAGACCCGGCCCCCCTCCCCACGCCATGGCGACCACAGGAGGCGCCCACCGCGACCATCGAATGGTCCAGTTCCCTTGCCCCACACCACCGCGCACCAGATAGGGACCGGCGTCGTCAGGTTGCGCGTAGTACCGCCCAACCCTCTCGAGTACGTGGTACTCGAGCCCGGGCTCATACCGCCCCCACTCGCCGATGACCTGACCGGCCGCGTCGATGAGCAGGACCTGGGCATCAGGGCGGACAGTCCGGCTCTTCAACGTTCCCTTCAACACAGGCCAGGCGGCTGACGAGGGAGGGGCACCGTCCCCGGTGGTGACGATGGCGGTCGCCAGGTCAAAACTTTCTTCTCGACCCAACAGGTCGGAGAGGGCCACCCGCCAGGACTCACAACTCCGAACGTATCGGGGACAGTCCAGAAGGAGGGCGGGCTGCCCCTGCTGGAAGTCGGCCAGGGACAGTCGGTCTCCTGCATCCGTAAAGAAGTGGGGATCCCCCATGGAATCCGGAGGGGCAGCCCACCGCGGAACCAACATCTCCCGGGCGACCCGGTCCGGCCTTTCCCGGCCCTCCAGCGTCACCATCGCGGGATAAATCCAGGCCGGGTCGTCCAGAAGCAGTACGGTGCGGATACCCTGCCAGGCCCGGTCTTCGTCCCCGGTCTCGATGGCGCGCCACACGATATCTTCCCAACTCCGCGACGGTGTCACCGCAACACGCCACAGCGGGGCACCGTTGGCACGCAGGGCAACCAGCCCGACAGGACCGGGGGCGGACACGGCAGCAAGTTGCTTCTCCCCCTTGCGGGTCTTCCCCTGCCGGAGCCATCCGAGGGCCTGAACGACCTCCCACTCCCGGGTCATGGACGCCCGCTCCGCCGCTGGTATGCGGCTGGACTGCGCCAGGACCTGGATCGCATGCTCGGCGAGCCCGGACATCAGGTCACCGCCTCGAGTCCCCGACGCGAAGCACACGCGAACGAGGGTCAGGGTATCCATCGATTCGGGAAAGCGATCGACTGCAACCGCGGCCACGTCGAGTGCGGCTCTCCAGGCGGCCTCCCCTCCCTGATCGAGCAGTTGGTTGGTGAGGTTCAGGAGCATGGCGGCGCCCCGGTCGGTCGGCCTTTGAGAAGCCACGGCGAGAACCTGCTCCACGGCACCGGTACGCCCACGACTCCAGGCGTCCACCGCCTCGGCAACCACAGCGTCATCCACTGAACGGGGATCGACCGTGGCAGGTTTCGAGGCGGATGTCCGGGGCACCGGGCGACTGGTCCGCACGAGTGTGACCACGAGAGGTTCCGGCCGACCGGGTCTCTTTACGGAGACCTGGACCGACGTGCCGGCCGGTCCAGCGAGGGCGTCGAGAGCGTCCTCGAGCAAGGGAGCCTGGGCGAGTTTGCCGTCGACGGAGAGGACCTGGTCTCCAGGCTGGAGCCCTGCGCGTTCCGCGGGCCAGCCTTCCACGACCTTCTTGATGAAAGCCAGCCCGCCCCGGGTGTGGAGGACCATCCCCAACCATCCCGGACTGACCGGAGGGGCCTTCCGGGCCTTCCGCTTCGTGGCTCGAGCCGTACCCCGCCGCATGGCCGTTCGGGCACCGGCCCGACTCGTCTCGAGAACCGGACGGTCCCCCCCAGCCACGCCGAGCCCGGACGCCGACAGGACTCGACCTGGTCCAAAACCAGCCGCCCAGAACACCAGGCCGACCACGAGCACGCCCCACCCCTTCATGCCGCGCCTGGTCCTGCACCCTGGCCGCACCCGGACCGCCGCCGACCTCCCCTTGCACACCGCATCAGGCCTTTGTTGCCGGTGCTTCAAAGCGTTCAGTCTTCCAGCTTGAGCCGCTCGAACTCGGATTCCTCTTCCATGTAGAACTCAGGACGTTTCTCACGCTCCACCACCACCCCGAGGCTTTCCTCGAGTTCCTTGGTGAGATCGAGGCAACCGGGGCCCTTCCCGTCCTTGACTCCGAGCGTCAGCGTGCCATCCGGCTTGATGACCACTTCCAGTTCGTGTCTTATCGCCATGCGCCCACCTTCAAACGAATCGAGCCGTCCTCGTCCACTTCCTGCTTCTCGATCGTGTAGCCCTGCCGTTTCACCTGCTCTTTCACTTCGTGGTATGCATATCGCTGCGTGATCTGCTGGATCAACACCTTCTGCTTGATCCCCTGTTCCTCGAGCGCCCACCAGTCGGCGACGAACTCGTACTCCCCCGACGCGGTGGCCCGCACCCCGATGTCATACTCGGTTCCCGTCTTGATCACCAACTGGGCCAGTTCCTCGGCACCCTGCCAACCGCGCACGCGCAATAACTGCACGCTCTCCTCGTAGACCAACCCCAGTTCGTCCAGGGCGTTCTTGAGCGACACGAGGTTTCGAACGACGGTTTTCACACGGGTGAAATGGGACATGGTCGTCTGCCATCCCCTGTCGGGTTCAACATCCACAACGCCGCCCCGAACGACCCGAAACGTCCGGACGGCACCGGGTCACGTCAGGTCGATCTTCCTGTCCTGCACGCGCCTCTGCTCGGGCGTGGCGCTCGAGGCCTTCCGAGCCCGGACCCTGGCCCACTCGCGCATGGCCTCGATCTCTTCCTTCATGGTCCTGGCGAGTGGAACCGTTTCGAACGCGGCCTGGAGCAGGTGTTCGGTGGTGAGTTCCTGCTCCTGGTCGAACGCGTCGTAAAGTGCGGAGATGACCACCTGCTCGATCTCCGAGCCGGAGAAGTCCTGCATGGCGTCGGAGAGTGCGGCGAGGTCGAACAGCTCGGGGTCCCGCTTCCGCTTTTTGAGATGGATACTGAGCACGGTTTCGCGCTCCTCCGGGGACGGGAGGTCGACGAAGAAGATCTCGTCGAACCGCCCTTTTCGCAGCAATTCCGGAGGCATCTGCGTGATATTGTTCGCGGTGGCGAGCACGAATACCGGTGCGGTTTTCTCCTGCAGCCAGGTGACGAAGCTTCCGAAGACGCGCGAAGTGGTTCCGCCATCGGAGTAGCCGGAGGACATGGTTCCGGAAAAGCCTTTTTCCATCTCGTCGAGCCAGAGGATGGAGGGCGCCACCGACTCGGCGATCTTGATGGCGTTGCGCATGTTCTCCTCGGAGGATCCCACGTAGCTGGAGAAGACCCTGCCCACGTCGAGGCGAAGCAAGGGCATTTTCCAGTAGGCGCCGACCGCCTTGGCGGTCAACGACTTGCCGCACCCCGGGACACCCAACAAGAGGATACCTCGAGGCTTGGGAATGCCGAACTCGGCCGCACGGGTACTGAATGCGTTGCGCCGTTTTCGGAGCCACCCCTTGAGATTGTCCAGTCCACCGATGTCGCTGAAGTCTTCCCGAGGATGGTAGTACTCGAGGGTGCCGGATTTGCGGATCAACTGCTCCTTGTCCGACAGGATGACCTCGACCTCGAGGTTTCCGCGTTCCACGAGGCTCTTGGCCATGACGGCCTCGATCTCGTGGCGGCAGAGTCCGAGTGCGGCCTCGACCACGGCCTGATGTTCGTCAGGGTCCTCCATGACCCGGAGTTCGCGATTGTGCTTGGCCTTCATCGACTTGGCGATCTTGTCCACGATGTCGCTGATTTCAGCCACGTCGGGCAAAGGATAGTCGATGAGGGTGATTTCCTTGGCGAGTTCGGGAGGGACGAACAGGGTCGGGCTGAGGATTACAGCGTGCTTGCGCTCGAACGGGAGCTTTCGGTGCAGGTCCCGAAGCTTTCGTACTGCGTTGAAATCCTTGAGGAATGTGTGAAAATCGCGAAGCACGACGAGGCACTGCTCCGTGGAGTCGGCCAGCCATTGAAGGACCTTGAGCGGGTCCTTGGCCTCCTGCACGGTCTGTCCCTGGCCGTCCCGCAACCCTTCCGTGATCGACCACCGCCGGAACTGAAGACCGGTCGCCCGGCACAGTTCCATCAGCGCCCCTTCCACCCGCTCCTCCTCCGCAGAGAGGATGTAGAGCAAGGGGTACCTCGCCTTCACAAGGTTGGCGATTTGCTTCCGAATATTGACACTGGACGGATTGAGGTGACTCGCCATTCTGCTCGACTTGCGCCTCCGCTTCCGGTAGGTACGATTGCTCGCTGCGCCTGTTCGCCACGCCCGGGTCGCGTATCTGCTCGGGATTCATCTTACGTGCGTTCTCCCAGCGTGTCAAGGCGGACGGTGGTCCGCTGGACGCTTGCAACAGGCGGCCGGGTAACGTATGGTCATACCTCGCAGTGCCCCGGCGTCGGAAATGCACGCCACCGTTCGGTCGCGCGCAGGTGCGTCGTCAGGGTGGCTGGAACGCTCGAGCACCGCACGCTTCAGACCTGCGAGGGCCCCCGTGGAAGGAACAGGAGAACATTCGAACCACCAGGGAGAGAAGGAGGGGTTGCTTCGACCCCAGGACGAAGCCCCCGCGACCGGACTTGCGCGTCTGGCCGGTGCCCTGGGCAGACCGGGCTGGTTCGTGGTCCTCCATACGCTCGGCTACGCCGCCCTGGTCTGGGTGCACAACGCAGGGATCCCCTGGTTCGAACAGAGCCCGGAGGCTGTCCGGGCGGTGTTTGCACGTGAACACAGCCTGGGGCGAACCCTGGCGCAGGCGGCGGTTCTGGCCTACCTGTTTGTACTCTACGGGCTTACATGGCGGTACTGGCGAATCATCCGGCCTCGAGTCTCCTGGCTGGTCCGCACAGGCGCCTTGATCGCGGTGGTTGCTGCGGCGGGCGTGGCGCTCAACTCGGTGGACATCTTCGCCTACGTGGCGTTCGGCCGTCTCGCTGCGGTACACGGATTGAACCCCTACACGCACCTGTACCAGGAAGTACACGACAGCTACGCACCATTCGCATGGTTTCACGCGCCCATGCCCTACGGCCCTCTGGTTCTCCCGTTCTTCATGCCCGCCGGGGTGGCGGCAGGTGTGAATGCCTGGCTCGGCGTGTACGTGTTGAAGGCCACCTGGGTCCTCGTGCATGGAGGGGCTGGATACCTTTTGTACCAAATTCTCCGGCACCGGGGGGACGATCCGGCCAGAGGATTGTTCCTGTTCCTCTTCAATCCCCTCCTCGTGCTCGAGTTGCTCGTGAATGGCCACAACGACGGCTTGATGATCCTGTGCATCCTGGGGGCGATACGGGCGTTGCAAACGGAACGGACCGGGTGGGCACTGGTGCTCGCGCTCGCGTCCACGCTGATCAAGTTGCCGGGATTGCTGTTTCTGGCGGCGGTGGGGGTACTGGCGTTGCGCGGGCGCCGGTGGCGGGCGATCGCAGCGGCGGGGATGGTGGGGATTGCCGTGGTCGTGACGCTTCAGCAAACACTGATTCCCGGTCTGGACGTGGCGATCAACCTGACCAACCCCCACGGGCAACTCAACCAGCACTCGATCCACCGGGTCATCTTCCAGTGGCTTCTCCGGTTCGGGTGGTTCGACCCCGGGATGCTCCACCCGACCGGCTGGCTTCGGACCGGCTTGACCGCGCTGTTCGCCGGATTCTGCCTGTGGCGCGCTGCTCGAGTCCGCACCCTGGAGGACGTGGTGCAGGAAACGGTCTACATGACCCTGGCGTTGCTCGCAGGATACTCGATGCGGTTCTGGCCGTGGTATCTGACCTGGCTCCTCCCGTTCGCTTCCCTGACCGCGTCTCGAACCATTCGGGAGACCTTGCTCCTCTATTCGGCGACCTCGGTGCTCCTGTACGCAGTACCGCACCCGCTGCTCGCAAAACGGTTGGGATGGCAAACGCTCCACCACCTGTTCGTGCACGGGATCCCGCTCGCCCGCCTCGCGGCCGGCATCCTGGGCAACCGGGGCGGCCCACGGAATCGACCCGATGACGGGCACGCCCGGTCGCAACAAACGTGACGACCCCGTCCGGTTCCGACGGTGGACCGAGGGCCGGGCGACCTTGAAGAGAGAAAGGGCCAACCATGCCGATACGAAGGAAACCACGATCCCGACGGAAGCCGCTCGTCCAGGAACTCAAGCTGGGTTGCCCGTTCTGCTGGGAATGGGTGCCGCCACCCGGGCTTGGTCTACCTGCATTCAGTCCCGAGGGGTGCGAAGGTGGGCAGTGCACTTGCGGGGCCTGGTTCGTGGTGGACCGAACCGGGAAGTCCGGCGGCCAGGCCCTGCTGGACGCTCGAGCCCTTGCGAGCGAGGGCGACCTGGAGCGCGCCCTGGCGCTGAGGGAAGGCGAGGATTTCGAGGTCAAATCCCGAACCATCGAGCCGGAAACCCGATCCAACATGTCACCGGTGACCGGCCACTCCTACCTGGGGCCTCGAGTCTGGTTCATTCGGCTGAAATACAGCTCATAGAAGAATCAAGGAGAGAAAATACGCGGCTGGCTCGCCCGTGGTCGCCCGCGCGGCATCAGTCCGGATAGTCGACGCGGCCCCATTGAGACCGCTCAGCCCGTTCCGCGGTCCCGATGTTGCACCGCACCACGCAATGCGCCTTGCCCTGCGGCGGCAACAACACCAGGCGGTTGCCCCAACGCCGCTCACGGGCCAGTCCGTTCAACTCGGCGACAAAACGACCCAGATCGATCTTGCCGTCCTTGACGTGCACATCGAGCATGCCGTCTGTATCGCCGATCCGGTACTTCACCAGGTATCGCCCATCCTCCAGCACCGCACGGTCGTGCAAGGGCTCACCCTCCGCGGAACGAATACGCCTGAATTGAAGTCCTTCAGGCCGAAAGAGTTCCTCAAGCATGATGAGGCGCTCTTTCAGGAAACGGGCCATCTCGCACCCCTCCTCGATCACCTGGAAGGGAAGCTCACCCTTGTGGGTCTTTCGGGTCTTCACAAACTCACAAAGAGGCCACCACCAGATCTCGGTCCTCCGTTCCCGGCAATGGGTCAAGATGATCCGCTTGAGCGCCTGCGACTGATGCTCGTCCAGGAAATCGAACACGCCCAGGGTCTTCAACCGTGCCTGAATGGTGGGGGAGTCCACGGGAGAAAGCTCCCGCGGGGTCGAAAGGTCCGCATGCTTCTGTGTCGGGTCCAGGACCGGCACTTCTCCTCCGGCCTTCTCGGTTTCACCTCCTGCCTCGCGCCTGAACAAGCTGGTCAGCCATTCCCACATGTCCGCCTCATCGTGCGAGTGCTGCCACGACATCAGCCAAAGGCTGTGTCCCCATCGTCGCTCCCACCCGTGAGCATACCAAAACCGGCGTTGGGGAACAATATGAAAGGACGACCGGTTACCATATCGAGAAACCCTGAAACCGACTCCAAGTTACACTGCCGGTGACACGCATCCAGGCAAACACAGGACGCTTCATGAATGGGTACGTCCTTGAAGGCCGCAACGAAACCCACCCGCCTGCCGTGGAATCCCACCCTCGCCTCTGTACAAGTGGCCCATACTGGACTACAATGCTCCTTGCTGGACAAACCAGCGGACAGCTTTCGCCGGCACCGGCAGCCGGGTTGTTTTCGAACACCCGCTCCATCTCGAGTACTGTCATGCCCAGGATTGTCGCCCAGCAACACGTGCGCGGACCCGCAACTCTCGAGGATGGTTCGATTTCGCGGGTCGTCGTTGCGTCTGAGGGCATCGACGCGGCCGACCGGGAGGTGCTTGACCGGGTTTCGGAGGCGTCTCTGAGCGACGTGGACGCAGTTTCTGAACTGAAGCCGGTTCGAAAGAGCTTTTTCCGTCTACCTTCCGGAAGGTTTGCGGTGGGGCGAACCCAGTTTGGGCCGGGGGGCAAGGATTCGGTGTCCTACCTGGCCCACCATCTGGTGGTGGATGCGCCGATTTTGGAGGCCAATGGGGGCCATCCGTTCGTGGTACTGGACATTGCCGAATGGATGACCTGCTCAGACCGCGTGCCCCGCGGCCTCCAACCGGTCTGGATTCAAGGCCCGGCGGATCCGAACATCCTGCTGAGCGTGCTGGAGCCGCGGCGACAATTGCTCGCGAACCTGGCGTCCGCCGTGGTGGCGCCTCGAGACAGGCCTGTGGCGTTGGTCGGACAGGAAAGCGTGGGCATGGACCTCTTGCGGGTCCTGTATCGGGTCCTCCCCATCGACCGACGACTCGAGCTGACCTTCTGCTCCTATTTCCACGGGGCCCATGCGGAACGTTCGCGCTTCTCGGTCGTCATGGTGCCTCGATCCTCTGACCTCCCCACTCGAGGTGGGTACCATCGATTCGACCTCGGCACCGGTCGCCTGTCGCCCCGGCCGCCCGAAACCGCTTACGGACGGTGGCTGGCCAGGGAACTGGCGGCGGGCCACTGGGAGCGGATCGACACGTTCAACCGTGCGGTTCGGGCCATCCGCCAGGAGGCGGACCGGACTCCGTTCGATGCGTTGAAGGCGGACCGGGAGACATTCGCGGCGTTCTGGGAAGTCGCGGGGCCGGAAAGCCGGCAGGTGATCTCGGGAAGTCCGCGGCGAATCGCGTGGGTGCTGGCCGAGGTGGCGTCCCCCCGACCCATCGCGGATGCGCTCCTCTCCGTGCCCCCGGAGACGCTGCTGGGGCGAGAGAGTCCAGCCGACGACGTGGTGACTGCGCTGGCGCTGCTGCGCAAGTCGGCCTCGAGGCGCACCTGGTCGCGCTGGTGGGATCGCTGGAAGGAAGCCCCTGTGTTGGCGCCCTTCGTGGCGCGCACGCGCCCGTGGTGGCGACGGTTCGGATAAAGGCGACGGGGCCCGGCAAAGGGCACCGATCACCGCCCCGACGACTGAACGGGGTTGGGCAGCCGCCGTGCTCCTTTCTCGTGCGCCCTGGGAGGACAGAAAGTCTCGATCCGAGCGATGACCCGGTCGAGCCTGGCGCGAAAACGGGTCGGTGCTTGCTGGACCATCGGATCAGAAACGAGCAGGTCGGATTGAAACTGGACCTGGTCGCGCACCTCATCGGGAAGGGTGGCCCATCGCGCGCAAACTTCGTCCTCCGAGAGCACCCCGTTCTCAAACGCCAGCAACGAAATGACGGCGGCCACCTCGCCGGGCAGGCGGTGCACTTGTGCCTCGATCGCCCGGACCTGTTCCCTGTCCCCCTGGTGTCGGACGAATCGCACCAACCACGGCCGCACAAAGCGCTCGGGTCGCCCGGCGAGGCCGGACTCGCACCGAATTCGGGATCCGTCCACGTCCAGACCAAACCACTCGAGGATGACCTGAGTCGTGTACTCGGAGACGGTCTGAGGGTGGTAGACCTGCGTGCCAGGCCATGCCGCCGGGAGGGGATAGGGCAAGGTCTCCCGTTGGTCGTCGAGCAGGTCGCACGAGGCGGCCAGGAAGGCGACATCTTCCTGCTGGTCGGCCAGAAAGACGGCAACCGCCCGGGCCTCGGGGGTTCCTTCCTGGACCAGACGATTCCTCACCTCCCGATCGACCCGGCGAACCAGACAGCGCAGCAGAGCGCGGGAATCCGGATCGAGCAGCACCCATTGATTCCAACGGGGGAGCGCTCGCACGTCCTCGACCCGGCACGAGCCGGAGGCAGCCACGGTGGAATGGAGTGAACCCGGGTCACGGCTCCCGGCGCCTGCCCGGGCGCTCGAGGCCACAATCCATGCGACGGCCAGTCCTACGGCCGGAACGACCTGCCACCACGGTTTCCACCTCTCACCCGGTCTCATCCCTGCCTCCATCTCGTCGGCCGCACCTCTCGAAAGAGGCAGCGACCACGCAGGCACGCGCTGCTCATCGATCGAACGTGGTTTCGCACAGGTTCGGATCGTTCTTTCTGGCTCCCAGTGCGTTTTCGAGCCATGCCACAAAGCCGGCCAGGGAGGTTTCCTCCCAGGCCTGGTTGGCCAAAGGTCGAGGCCCCTCGAAAGGGCCCCGGCCGTAAGACGGGTCATAGTAGCGGCCATCCAGCTTGACCATGAAATGACGTGCAAACAGGCTCGCAGGGTCGCCCTCGTCCTGGCCGCGAAGCCCGTGGAGGTCTTCCACGTCTTCCCGGTTCGGTGAGGGTGGCGCGCACGGATTGCGCACCGTGTACGGATAGGCGGCTCCATTCGCTGAACGGCCCTTGTCCTCGAACCGGTACCGCTGAACCAGGAACCCATCGTCGGCAATCGGTTCCACGGTGACCGGCATGGCGCCGACAATCCCCTGGGTTCGCAACACCTGGATGAACAGGTCCTGCCAGGCACCGCATTGCCCGTTCAGGTGGGTCACCAATCCCGGGGCATCGTAGATCTCGAGGTCGGCGGCACAGGTCACGCCCCGGTAGTACCCCAGGAGGTCGCCGGTGGCGTTGGCCACCTGGAGGGTCGCAAAGTACTCCCAGACGGCGTCCACCACTTCCGTTGCCTCGCCCTCCCCAGCAGCGGCCCTCGAGCCGATGGCGAAGTAGGAGACCAGGCGGTCGCCCATCGGTTCGGCCCAGGTGACGAACAGAGGATTCCGGGTGACCCCGATGGGGAAGTGGGCTGGCGTGAGGCTCAATTCCCACCGGATTTCAAACGGTTCGAACGCTGCCACCGTGTCCGGCAAGGAATCGGATGCCCCCAGTCGACCGTGCACCGGGATGGCTTCCCCGTCGGCAATCCGCACCGGCCCTGCGAACGAGAGGCCGGCCGGCCCCCGTCCCTCCACCCAGGCGGTTGCGGCGAAGTCCGCCGGCCGAACCTGGACAACCAGATCCTCCAGAACCACGGTGCTTCCCGCCACATAGGTCACCGGATCTCCCACCAGGTCACAACGCGCGCCGGGGAAGGCACAATCGTCCACCCAGTCTGGCGCGCCATAGTCCAGACACGGTGGAACGCTGCAGTCCCGCGACACCTTGCCCCGGCCGACCCCACCAAACGTCAGCGAATGAATTCGGGCCTCGACCACCGTGGTCTCGCACGACCCTCGACGCACCTCCCCATCGTGCGTTCGCCACCTGGCGGCAATCACCACGTCACCGGTCTCCAGGCTCGGCGCAATGGGCAAGACCAACAGGTCTCCATCCCGCCCCACCTGCACCTCGAGTCGCGTGCCGGCCTCCACCTCCCACCGAGGACTCGAGGCGCGACCCGACCAGCCGTCGACCTGAAAGCGATAGGAAGCGCCGACAGCCAGAGGGGGGCAGGTCTCGAGAGTCACGACCACCGGAACAGCCCGGGGTGCACCGTCTTCGTGCGCCATCGGTTGGGCGTGGGGGCGTGCGGTCGTGGCCAGGAACAAGGCCGAAAGCACGGAAACTGACACCATGGGAAACTCCGGACTGAACCCGGGGCCCGCAGTGTACCCGGGTCCCAGCACCATCCAGTGTCAGCAACGACACTGTGTTTTACCTTGACTTGCACTGCATTGCTTGACTTTCACGCATCATACCATGGAGACGGCGCAACGCAACGGGTCCAGTCCCACACGTCCGGTACCGCCATCCGACCCTGGGGCGGATACGGGACGGATTACAACCAGGGTGGACAACCGCCGCCATGCTGCGCTGCTGGTGAAGCGCCACACCTGTGTGCCAAATAGGGGTCGACAACCATTCCGATCGATGCAAGATGAGTGGGCATGCTGGACCTCGAGTCCGTGAACCAGAGGCACGAGAACCCCCAGGACCTGACCGAAGGTGACAGATATGGAAAAGAAGAAGGACATTCTGGACAAGGGAGCCATCGTCCAGCGGGATGGCCGGACCTATGCGGTGACGCCTCGTATTCCGGTCGGGCTGATCAAGGATTTCGATATCCTGCGACGTATTGCCGATGTGGCCGAACGCTACGGTGCAGAAGCGATCAAGGTGACCTCCTCCCAGCGCTTGACCATTCTGGGCATTCGAGAGGAGGACATCGACCAGGTGTGGGCGGAACTGGGCATGTCCCCAGGCATGGCGAGCGGTCTGTGTATCCGGAGCATCAAGGCATGTCCTGGAACGTCGTTCTGCCGTCTCGGGCAGCAGGACGCCATGGGGCTTGGACTCCGGCTCGAGGAGCGCTACGCGAACATGGCCACACCGAACAAGCTGAAGATCTCGGTGTCCGGCTGCCCACTCGACTGCGCGGAGGGCCGACTGAGAGACATTGGCCTGGTAGGAAGCAAGAAGGGATACACGTTGTATGTGGGCGGATGTGGTGGGGCTTCTCCGCGCATCGCAGAGCCGGTCGTGCGGAACCTGGACGCGGCGGAGGCGGAACAGATGGTGGACCGGTTGGTCGCCTACTATCAGCAGAGCGGGACCCGCAAGCGACTGGGAGACCACCTGGCTCGAGAAGGCATGGAGTCACTCAAAAAGGCGCTGGACCTGTAGGGGGCAACCGTGTGGTTCCTGGTCGGTTCGAGGAGAATCGTCCGGGGGCGGTGAGAATATCACGCAGACGTTGACGCAAGCGCTCGAGTTGTGCTAGCGATGTACGACGGACCGGCGGGGGCGAGTCGGCCCGGGTCCGACGGGCCTGCCTGCTCGAGGATGCACAATCGAGAATAGAGGTACGAATCCGATGCCCATCATTGCGAAGAAGCAGGAGAGGGACGAGAAGGAGCAACGGTTGTACGAACTGCGTCACAGCACGGCGCACCTGATGGCCGAGGCGGTGCAAGATCTGTGGCCGGGTACCAAGCTCGCGTTCGGCCCTCCGGTACAGGACGGTTTCTACTACGATTTCGAGACTGAGCATACCTTTACCGAAGAGGACCTGCCCAGGATCGAGAAGCGCATGCGGGAACTTCGCAAGCAAAAGGCCCGGTTCGTGCAGCGCAAGGTCTCCAAGGAGGAGGCACTGAACTACTTCCAGGAGCGCGGCGAGCGGCTCAAGGCGGAGCACGTGGAGACGCTTCCGGATGACGAGATCACCTTTTACGAGAGCGGGAAATTCGTCGACCTGTGCGCTGGACCGCACGTCGAAAACACGGGACATATCCGTCATTTCAAGCTGCTGAGCGTCTCCGGAGCCTACTGGCGCGGGGACGAGACCCGGGAGCAGCTCCAGCGGATCTACGGGACCGCCTGGGAAACCAAGGAAGAACTCCAGGCCTACTTGAAGCGGCTCGAGGAAGCACGCAAGCGGGACCATCGGGTCCTCGGCAAGCAGCTCGAGCTGTTCGAATTTCCCCGGCTCGCCGGCCCCGGCCTCCCCTTCTACTTGCCTCGTGGCGCGCTCATTCTCGATGAACTCAAGCGCTGGATGTGGGACCTGCACCGAACCGGCGGGTATGGGCACCCGGACAAGACCTACTTGCCCCTGGCCACGCCCCACATTCTCAAGACCGACGCCTGGTACACCAGCGGCCATATCCAGAACTACCGCGAAAACATGTTCATGGTGTACAGCCTGGACGAACTCGATCAGGGCTTGCTCGGCCGCGACGGAGGCAAGGAAGGCCTGGGCAACTACGGCCTCAAGCCGATGAATTGCCCCGGACACGTGATGCTCTACAACGTGGGTACCAAGAGCTACCGGGACCTGCCGCTGCGCTATTTCGAGTTCGGCACAGTCTACCGGTACGAACGGGCCGGCACCCTCCACGGCATGCTCCGCGTGCGCTCGTTCACCCAGGATGACGCCCACATCTTCTGCACCCCGGACCAGTACGCCGAGGAGATCGAAGGGGTGTTCGACTTCTGTTGTCACATCCTCGATACGTTCGGGTTCGACTACCACGTGGGCCTGAAGACTCGAGGTGAGAAGCGGATCGGCAGCGACGAGATCTGGGACATGGCCGAGGACGGCCTCCGTTCCGTGCTGGAAAAGCGGGCGGCGGGCAAGTACTACGTGGAGGAAGGAGACGCCACCTTCTACGGTCCCAAGGTGGACTTCGTCATCCAGGACAGCCTGGGCCGCGAGTGGCAAGGAGGCACCATTCAACTGGATTTCAACCTGCCCGAACGCTTCGACCTCACCTACGTCAACGCCGAAGGCGAACGGGTCCGGCCGGTCATGATCCACCGGGCCATTCTGGGCAGCTTCGAGCGCTTCTTCGGCCTCCTGATCGAGGAGTTCGGCGGTGCATTCCCGCTTTGGCTCGCACCAACCCAGGCCCGCATTCTACCCATCAGCCAGGACCAGCTCGACTATGCCTTCTCCGTGGCAAACGCCCTCCGGGACCTGGGCGTGCGCACCGAGGTGGACGAGAGTGCAGAAAAACTCGGGAAGAAAATCCGACTCGGCAAGACCAGTAAAATCCCTTACCTCGTCGTGGTCGGCGCCCGGGAACAGGAACAACAGACCATCACCGTGGAAAGCTACTTCGACGGGAAGATCCCGTCCCTGAACACCGTGGAGGCGTTCGCCGCCCACGTCCGCGACGAGGTGGCGCAAAAGGTTGCCAGGCGCCGCGCCTGACCCGGCACCACGGGTCGCAAGACCCACCGGCACACGGGAGCGGAGGCGAAGGGCCGGGTACAGACCGGCCCGGTTTCGGAGTGCAGGAGTCCCATGTCCGCACAACGTTCTCAATCGGATCGACTCGGCGAACACCCGGACGACGTGGCCCGTGTGGAGGCCCTCAGCCAGGCTCGAGACCGCATCGTGACCGAACTCCGCAAGGTGATCATCGGTCAGGACGACGTGATCGACCAGCTTCTGGTCGCACTGTTCGCTCGAGGCCATTGCCTGTTCGAAGGCGTGCCCGGCCTCGGAAAAACCTTGCTGGTGAACACCATCGCCGAAATCCTCGACCTGTCGTTCAGCCGTATCCAGTTCACCCCCGACCTCATGCCGTCGGACATCACTGGAACCGAGGTGCTGGAGGAGGACCGCGCCACAGGAAAACGGGTCTACCGGTTCATCAAGGGGCCCGTTTTCGCAAATATCTTGCTCGCAGACGAAATCAACCGGACCCCGCCGAAAACTCAGTCGGCGCTGCTCCAGTCCATGCAGGAGTACCGGGTGACCGTGGCGGGCGAGAGCTACCCGCTCCCCCTCCCCTTCCTGGTTCTCGCAACCCAAAACCCGATCGAACAGGAAGGTACGTATCCCCTGCCCGAGGCCCAACTCGACCGCTTCATGCTCCACATCGTGGTGGACTACCCCTCCATGGACGAAGAAGTGTCCATCGTGCTGGAAAATACGGTCAGTCGGCACGTATCCCTGGAACGATTGCTCACTCCCGAAAATGTCATCGAGTTCCAGGAACTGGTCCGCCGCGTGCCAGTCCCAGACCACGTGGTCCGCTATGCCACACGCCTCGCTCGAGCCACTCGACCGGCCCTGCCCGGTGCTCCCGACTTCGTGCCTCGCTGGCTCGAATGGGGCGCAGGTCCTCGAGCCAGCATGTTCATGATCCTGGGGGCAAAGGCGCGCTCCATCCTGGACGGCAGGTACAGCGCGCGCCTCGAGGATATCCGCGCCCTGGCCCGACCGGTCCTCCGGCACAGACTGGTGCTGAACTACCACGCCGAGGCCGAGGGCATCACCCCGGACCAGATCGTCACCCGACTGCTCGAGGTGGTACCCGAAGACGAGTGAACCCGTGCCATCACGATCCGTCCAGTTCGACCGCGACACACTGGCCAAGGTTGGCAGGCTGACGCTCCGTGCACGCCGCGTGGTGGAAGGTCTTCGTGCCGGCACACACCGGAGTCCCTTGCAAGGGGCCTCCGTGGAGTTCGCGGAACACAAGGAATACACGCCCGGAGATGACCTGCGGCACATCGACTGGAAACTGCTCGGCCGACTGGACAAGTACTACATCAAGCGGTTCGAGGAAGAGACGAATCTGGTCGCATACCTCGTGCTGGATACCAGCGCATCCATGGGATTCCGTGGCCTGGACGGGCCTCGAGCACCGTGGTGGACCCGCATGGGGCGTCGTTTTCGGTCCGCCGGGCCTGGCATGGCGGGGACTGTGGACGGTTCGGATCGAGATCGGAACGAGGGTCGAGGGGAGTCGAAGCACGACCATGCCGTGCTTCTTGCTGCGGCGCTGGCTTACCTGCTCATGGGCCAGGGCGACGCGGTTGGGGTCAGCACGTTTGGTGGGGGTGACAGCCGATTCGTGCCTCCGCGGGCGCACCGGTCCCACCTGAATGTGGTCATGGAGGTGCTTTCGAGCATTCATCCAGCGGGTCGGGGAGGGATTGCGGAGGCTCTGGCCGAATTTGCGCCTCGAGTCACGCGGCGGAGTCTGGTGGTCCTGATTTCCGACCTGCTGGAGGAACCCGAGGCCATCCTGGAGACCATGAAGACGTTGCGGACTCGGCGGAACGATGTGGTGGTTTTTCACCTGCTCCACCCGGACGAACTGACGTTTCCCTATGACGATGTGAGCCGTTTCGTGGACCCGGAGGAATCCGATGGAGGTCTTGTGGTCGACCCGCGGGAGATCCGGGAGGGTTACCTGCAGGAACTGGATGGTTTCCTGAGCACGATTCGTCAACGGTTGCTCGAATCTCGTGTGGACTACAACTTGATCGACACCGGGCGACCGGTGGCCGATGCGCTGGCCACGTTCCTGGCCGGGCGGCTTCGGGAAGGGGGTCGGAGATGACTGGCCTGCGGCCCGACGGGGAAGGACGTTCGGCGAGAAGGAGGGAGGCGCGGTGGGCCTGAACCTGCTGGCACCGCTGGCGCTCCTGGGCACCGTCTTGGTTGCGGTGCCGGTGGTTCTCCACCTGATCGATCGCCGACGGGTGCCTCGAGTGGACTTTCCTCCGTTGCGCCTGCTGCTTGCAGCCCAGAAGCGACTCAAGCGGCGAAGGCGCATTCGGGATCCCTGGCTGCTTGCCATTCGGATCCTGGTGCTCCTGGCTCTCATCCTGGCCTATGCACGACCGACGGTGACCTACGAGAGCACGACGCGGGCCGGTGCGGACCTGGGCGGCAACGTGGTATTCCTCCTGGACACCTCGCTGTCGATGGGCTACGAAGTGGAGGGCCAGACGCTCCTGGATCAGGCGAAGGCCCGTGCGCTCGAGGTCCTGGGCAGGATGAAGGGACGCGGTCGTGTCGGGCTCATCGTATTCGGGTCTCGGGCCGAAGATCTGACTGGAGGCGTGACCCCGGATCTGGACCGCGTCCGGGATCTGCTCAACGACGTATCGATCACCTACGGGGCGACCGATCTGAAGGGCGCGATTCTGGCGGGGCTTCGGGCCATCCTGTCGACCCCGGAAGGAGCGGGAGACCTCTACCTGCTTTCGGACCAGTGCTTGCATGCGCTTCCCCCGGCCGGGAGCTTCACACTGCCCGGCCACCTGGAGGGGAAGGTCCGGCTGGTGGTGAGCGAACTCACCTCCGGCCCGGTTTCGAACCGCACGATGGCCGGCGTCCGGGTGGAGACTCGAGAAGGCGAAGGCGGCGCCCTCACCCTGACCGGGCGGGTCCGGTGCCAGGGGCGTGCGGCCGAAGAGGAGGCGCTCCTGGACCTGGCCGTGAACGGCACGATCGTGTCTCGAGGCTACGTGAAGCCTGCCGAGGGTAGCGAGGTGGCGGAGAAGGTTTTCACGCTGCCTCCCCAGGCGGACGCGGTGAGTCGGGCCACACTGACGCTCGCCCACGACGCGCTCGAGGCAGATGATGCCCACTATTTTCTGCTGGAGGCCCGACGGGACCTGCAAGCGGTGGTCATCGACGGGGACCCCGGCTACACCCTGGCGGGAGCGGAATCCTATTACGTGGAACGGGCACTCAACCCTCGGAAATCATCCGGGTCCCGGATCACGCCCATCGTGGTGGCCGAAGGCGAGTTCCTGACCATGGACCTGGCCGACGTGGCGGTGATCTTCATGCTCAACGTGGCCGACCCGTCCCCGCTGGCGCCCAGGTTGACCCGATTCGTGACTTCGGGTGGCGGGCTGTTCATCGCACTGGGGGACCGGGCGCGCAAGGAGCGCTACAATCGGTCGCTGGCGGCGCTGCTTCCGGCGTCGCTTGGCGACGTCAAGGTGGCCTCACCGGATCTGACCGGGGAGAAACCGCCGGCACTCAGCTACCCGGAGTTGACTCACCCCATTTTCCAGGTATTCCGGGAGGCAGGCGCTCCGGTGTTCGGCACCGCCGAGTTCTACCGACTCGTGCCCACCGCTCCGTTCCTCAAGCCAGGTGCACGGGTGCTGTTGAAATACACCCACGGTCTCCCGGCCCTTCTCGAGCGGACCGTGGGCAAGGGTCGAGTCCTGCTGTTCACCTCGAGCCTGGACCGGGCCTGGTCGAACTTTCCGCTCAAGTCGGTCTTCCTCCCGTTCGTCCAGGAGTCGGCCCACTACCTGGCCCACAATCCGGCTGGAGAGACCGCGCCGCGAAGCTTCACGGTAGGCCGACCCGTGGTCCTCGAGGTATCCTCCAGGCAGGGCAAGCTGGTGGTGGTGGACCCTGGAGGGGGAGAGCATGGACTGACCCGAACCGATCATGCAGACGCATCCGGGGCGGAGCAGCAGGAAGGCCCGTACCGGATCGTGTTCGAAGGTGCACAGGTGCCGGGACATTACCGGGTGTTCGAGCGTGTGGGCGAAACCTCCGAACCGGTGGAGCGAACGGACCTGGATTTTGTGGTCAACGTGCCGCTCCCCGAAACAGACCTGACCCGGGCCGGTCTCGAGGAGATCGAGGCTCGAGTCCCCGGGTTGCCGGTGATTCAGGAGGGACGGTCCGAAACCCGAGACCTGGTGAAAATCGAGCGCACGATCTCCTTCACCTACGGCTTGCTTTGGGGAATGCTCGGCCTGCTCGCCCTGGAGGGGATCCTGGCAGTGGTGAAACGGCGACGCAGGCCTGCCCCGGCCATCCCGGAAGCGCCGGGCACGGCGGGGGATCACGCCCCTTCCGGGGCCGGGGGTCGGAACGCACCGCCCGCAACGCGGCCGGGTCCGGACCGCAGGAACCGGCCAACGAAGCAGGGGACGGCACGGGGTCGCCCACCACGGCCCGATGCTGCCCAAGGCAACGAATAGCGACTCGAAACGGGGAGTATCAGAGATGACCTTGAAGATTCATGACACCTTGTCCAGGATACGGCGCGAGTTTCAGCCGATCCAGGAGGGCCGTGTCGGCATGTACGTGTGCGGCGTCACGGTGTACGATTTGTGCCACATCGGTCATGCCCGCTGCTACGTGGTGTTCGACGTGATCGTCCGATATCTCCGTCACCTCGGGTATCAGGTCAAGTACGTCCGCAACTTCACCGATGTGGACGACAAGATCATCCGGCGGGCGGCCGAGCAAGGGGTGACATGCGAGGAACTGACCGGCAGGTACATCGAGGCGTTCCACCAGGACATGGACGCCCTGGGGGTGCTGCGTGCCGACGTGGAGCCCAGGGTGACGGAGCACATCCAGGACATCATCGCATTCATCCAGAAAATCCTGGACAACGGCCACGCCTACCAGGTGGGCGGTGACGTCTACTTCTCCATCGATTCGTTCCCGGACTACGGCAAGCTCTCCCAACGAGACCTGGACAAGCTCGTGGCCGGAGCAAGCGGCCGGGTCGATGGCAAGGCGCTGGTGAGAAACCCGCTCGATTTCGCGCTGTGGAAAGCTTCCAAGCCTGGAGAGCCTTCCTGGCCGAGCCCCTGGGGGCCCGGTCGCCCAGGCTGGCACATCGAATGCTCCACCATGAGCGCCCGTCACCTGGGTCCCACGTTCGACATTCACGGGGGAGGCCAGGACCTGGTGTTCCCTCACCACGAAAACGAGATCGCACAGAGCGAAGCCGCCCACGGTACGGACATGGCGCGCTTCTGGGCCCACAACGGGTTCGTCAATTGCCCTGTCTACGTCTATTTCACCGACCCGGAAGACGATTCCAAACGATACAGTCATCGTGAAGTGAACTCGGTCGAAAGCCAGTTTTTCCACAAAACCACCGGCCAGAGGCTCAAACCCGTCATCGTCGAACGGTCCGCCGTCCGGTTCCAGGACGAGGACGGCACCCGGACCGCATGGCACCGGGACTTCGACGACCTGGAACTCAAGCTCGAACACAAGATGTCCAAGTCCCTGGGCAACTTCTATACCATCCGAGAGATCCTCCAGGACTGGCACCCCGAAGCCCTCCGCTATTTCCTGCTCACGGTCCAGTACCGGGCACCCCTCAATTTCAGCCGCGAAGCACTCGCCGAGGCCACCTCCCGGATCGAATACCTGTACGAGACACTCGCCAGAGTACGCCGCCTCGTCAGCCAGATGAAACCACGCCCCTCGGACACCCCCCTCCAACCTCAGCGACTCCAGCGTATCGCCGCCACCTTCTCCGAAGGCATGGACGACGACTTCAACACTCCCAAGGCCCTCAGCGCCCTCGCAGACGCACTCCGCTTCGCCAACGAGATCGCTGACAGGAAAGGAAAGGCCGGGAAACGAACCACCCTCGAGGCCATCCTCACCACCATGGAACCCATGCTCTCCGTCCTCGGCATCGGAAACGCCGACCCCGCCAGGGTGCTCGACGAAATCCGCGATCTCAAACTCCGCTCACTCGACATCTCCAAAAGCGAAATCGAACGACTCGTGGCCGAGCGAACCGAGGCCCGCAAGTCCAGGGACTACGCCCGGAGCGACGCCATCCGGGACCAGTTGCTTCAAAAGGGGATCATGTTGATGGATACCCCGGGGGGAACACGATGGAAGGTCGGATGACCGGGCACGCCTCGAGGAAACGATCACGAGACATCTGGGCCGCCTCCCTGGTGCTTTGCCTGACCCTGGTGTTACCTGGTTGCGGGAACTCGAACCACGGCTCGCCCACACCCCGGCCGGCCACGCCTGCTCCAGGAAAATCAACCCCTGAGGACAAGAACCCCGGAACCGGTCCAGAAGCCGCGGACCAGGCCGAGGTGAACCCACCCCCCTCCCCCGTGTATGGAAACCCGGACGAGGAACCGGACCGACGGATTCCCGAATCCACGTGGGAGGAACTGGCCCGGACCGTCTTCCCCGCAGGGCTCCCGAACGTGCAGCGCCGCCTCACCATGGGCCTGTTCGAACAGGCATGGAAAGAAGGGAAGACCACGCTCTCTCTCCGCTCCAGCCGCCTCTCCCGTATGATCGACGTTCCCGCGGCAATCCGATTCGTTCGACAGGTTCACGACGACGGCGGCATCAATCCGGTGAACGCCGTGTGCACCCTGTACCAACTGGGCGACCCGTTGCGCGACGCGGACGAACTGACCCGGGGCCTCATCTGGCGCATGCAAACGAATCCCTACATCCTGTTCACCTCCTTCCTCGCAACCAGGCGCTCCCCGGACCCCAACGTGGTCGGACGCGCGGTACAGTTCTTCTACAAGGAACTGCTGGAACTCGCCGCTCGAACCTCGGACGTGGTGACGCTCAGCGAACGGTTCGAGGCCGCGGTCCGGCTGGAGGCGCTGCGGATCCTGCGGGCCCCCATCCCACCCGAACTGGTGCAGATACTCTCGAGACGGCTGGATTCGCTCCCGGATTCTGAAGACTTCCCTCCGGAGCGAATGGCAACGCTGAGCTGGAAAGCGCACCTCGGAACGGTCACAAACGCGGATCGAGCCTGGTTGGAGGCGTTCATCGCGCACGGGTGGAACGGTCGGTCGTTTCCCGAGGAAGGCTGTGGGCACCAGCACTGTGCGACGAAGTACCTGCTTCGCGTGGTGGCGCTATCGTTCTTGCTGGACGTGGATCTTGGTCGCACGCGGGCGACACAGATGGCGGCGTACGTGGTGGCATTGCAGAATCCGGACGGCAGCTTTCGCACGGATCTCGAGGGCGGGGCACTGGAGAAATCGGTGGACCCGCTCCTGGAGTTTCGTTGTTCGGAGTTTTGCCAGATCCACGAGTGGCGCTACATCAACACGCTCAGCTACCTTGCGGAACGATACGATCTGGAACCCGAGGAAGTGCGACGCGCGGCGCGCATGCTCCAGGGTGAGACCAAGGACGATTGAACGTGTGAGCGGGAGTCAATCCAGCCTGGTGAGTTCCTCGGGGTCCAGCTCGAGATACCACCTGTCGCCCTCTCCGAGGTACCAGCGCTGTTTGGCGGTGACCTTTCGGACGACGGCCTGGTTGGAAATCATGAGTTCGTAGCGAATGAAGGCGGTTGCGTGGGCGAGGTCATCGTCGAGCGCGATGCGGTAGATGGTGACGTCGCCGATGGTGGCGACCCCCTGGCGGGAGAGCAGGTACTCCCACAACCGGCCGCGGTCTGAGTCCTTTTCGAGGTATTCGACTGCCATGTCGTAGTATTGCCACCGGAGAGCGTGCCAGTAACCCTCGACCAGTTCGGCCAGGACTTCCTCCTGCCGGGCTTCGCGGCGCACCTGGGACCGCTCGGCTGCGCAAGAGCACGCGGTGAGGCCGAGGAGGAGCGCCAGTGCTGCGCCGGTCCAGCGGTCGTACCCTGTCACTTCTGGTCCTCGCTGTTGTCCATCGGGCTCAGGCACTCGGGGTCGCCCGTCCCGTTGACCTTGTAGTCCTTGTACCCGTCCCCGTCGTTGTCCCTGTTGTCGTCGCACTGGGCCGCGAGGTTGTACTCGTCGACCTCGTAGGGATTGTAGGTATCCTCTCGAGCCGGGACCTGACGGCAGCCCGGGTCCTGGCCGTCGATGTACCCGTCCACATCGTTGTCCTGGCCGTCGTCGCAAGGGAAGGCGTTGGGTGCGGGCAGAGGCGGCGGCTGGTACTTTTCGTCGTCGTCACGGGGGTCGGAGCACCCCGGATCTCCAGCTCCTGTGATGACCCGATAATCGATGTACCCATCCGCGTCGTCGTCGACTCCGTTGTCGCACGGCAGCGCTTCCAGATCTCCGAACTCGCTCGTATCACCCGGCCCGTCACAGCCCGGGTCCCCATCGCCGGCCGGGGAATAGTCCACCTCGCCGTCTCCATCGTTGTCCTGGCCATCGTCGCAGGCCAGGTCCGCCTCTCGCTCACTCCCGTCCTCGACGCTGACGCAACCCGGGTCGTGCGTGGCGCTCCCCGGACGATAGTCGGTGCTGCCGTCCGCATCGTTGTCCAGGCCGTCGTCGCACGGATATTCACTGGAGGTCTCGAATGGGTCGGATGGAGAATCGCAACCCGGATCCCCTTCGCCGTTTCGGGAGTAGTCTGCCAGACCGTCTCCATCGTTGTCCAGCCCGTCATCGCAAGGGAACATACCGGTCTGATCGACCTCGCTGTCGTCGAAAGTGTCCGGGTCGCACCCGGGATCGTCGGCGTCGACCAAGCCGTCTCCATCGTTGTCGATGAGGTCTTCGCAGTCGGAGAGGTCGCTGAAGGTGGCTGGGACTTCCACCGCAGTGGCCATGTCCACGACGAGCACGGAGTCGTCGCTGCAGGCGCCGGGGCTGGGGCAACCGGCCATCCCGGGCCCGAGCGGGACGCGGTGGAGCAGGTGGCGTGTGAGACGAATGTACCCCACCCAGGGGTAGAGCGACACCGGGGCGTCTGAGGGCGTGCACCCGTGATCGAGATAGGCTGCGTTCCAGGTGTCCCCAGCCTCCAGGTCGCCCTCAAGCACCGCGGTCTCGATTCGACGTGCGATAAGGGCACAGGTGGTGTCCACGGAGGGCAGCCAGGCCAGGGCCTCCCGTTGAACCACAACCTCACCCGCGGCATCGTCGGCCTGGACCACGACCCGCCCCACTTCTGCGGGGGTGTCCGAAAACCCCTGCTCCGGCACGGCCACCACCAGTTCCACCAGCAGCAGCACCCCGTCCGCATCAGAGGTGGAGTCGGGGGGGTAGGTCACCACCAGATCGCGCCCAAAATCGACCTGCGCCACCCCCAGGTCGTCGAGCAGAAGCCCCGCCAACGCCCCACGCTCGTCGGCAGGACTGGCCGGACTGCTCACCCGCGCCTCGATCGGCTCGGGGATGACCCCTCCGCTGAGAGTAAGATCGTAGGCAGTGGCCGGTCTCCAGAACGAGGTGGCGCCGCAAGGGAAGAACGCCCCGGAATCGATGTCCGCGCCCATCACGAGCGGGCTGAGGTCTGGTTCGGCGACCGGGTCGAGGGTGACCACGTCTGCCACGGGCACGGTATCCCGGAGGCGGCGAGCAGGCGCAGGTCCCGGGCCGGTCCAGAACACGGGAACGTCGACCTCGCCCGGCAAGTAATAGAGGGCTCCCTCGGTGAACATGGATCCGGCCCACCGAGGCCGCAGGGAAGGCCAGAAACCAATCCGCACATCTGCGCTTCCATCCTCCCGTCCCAACACCTGAAGCGACCCGGCTTCCCCCTCGAAAAGGTCGTCGGCGGTCAACCGGTACTCGAAGGCCTCCGGTTGAACAGCGACTCCCCAGGATGTGGAAACCGTGACATCGAGTCGGCCGCCGGCGAGCGGGCCTGGAGGGGTCTCCACCGTGAGATACTGACCCGAAGGGTCGGTGGCCACGATCGTCGCGTTCGCTTCTCCAACCCTCACCGAAACGTGTTCATCCGCGAGGTTACTGCCCGAAAGCCTCAACGAGACCCCGCCTTGCAGGTTGGTGGCGTAGGCCGGGCCTTCCTGGTCGGGGAGCGCCACCTGATCCAGCACCGGCGCCTGCACACTGTCTGGAAAGTAGTGTCCCGGTTCCTCCACACAAGTCAACCAGAGGCCAGAGGCCAGGGCCAGGCCGGCCAGAAGCGCCCTCTTCCACACCGCTGCTCGACTCGGCATCACGCTTCCCTCATTCCTCGAATCGCTCCATCCGGACGATCGCCATGTCCACGGCCTGAACACGCACCGGGGAAATCGACTGGGCCGTCCCGTCGGCCATCATCACGTCCGGCAAGGAAACGGATACGGCGACCCGACGTCCCACCCGGAGCACGACCCCTCGAACCGCATCGAGCAACCCCCAGGAACTCAGGGTGGACTCGAGTTCGGACACCTGTTCGGCATCGAGACGGGCCTGTCCGGAGTCCTGGATGGTGCAGACGAGCGCCCCCAGCCGGTCGCGCCCGTCTCCGTACCGCGGCATGCACACCCTGGTCCCGTCACTCCAACGGGTCCCGCAGACCTCGGTGTCCACACGACACTGGTCGTCGCGCTCACAGCATCCCCCCCCCTGAGTGCACGCTGCCGGACACCGCCCCTCCCCTCCACCGTAGTACTCGAGGGACAGGACCACGGTCTGAGCCTGGCTCCAAGCGTCCCACCCGATGTCCAGGTATCCACCCGGGCCGGGCAGCGTGTATGACGGCCCCGCAGCGAGCACGTCACCCTGTTCCGGGGAACGCACCGGAGCGAGCACGGCCTCTCCATTGAAGGTCAAGCCCGACAGCTTGAGCGGGAGCGCCAGCACGTCCGGGATCGTCACCGCGAACGGAAGGACGGCCACCAGCCGATCGCCCGTGGGGTTCGCCCCCGGAGCAGTCAGGGATATCCCGCCCCCGCTGGTCCAGTTTCCCGGTCCAATCAGGTCGTCAGGCGCGCGGGTCTGCTCCCGGGTGAAATAGGCGACCGGATCCCGCGTGCCCCGGTCGCGCACGATGGGTCGACGGGCGATCTCAAACAGGACCCTTTGATCCGCACCGGACAAGGTCAGGGGATGGCCCAGGTCCACGGACACGCTTCCCACGGCACTCGAGGCGCCTCCACGCTGCACCTCGCACCGCATGCTCTCTCCAGCCTCGAGTTCCGGGCCAAAGGGGAGGAGTGCGGAATAGCTTTCGAACCGCTCGGACCTCGGAAAGCTGAACCGGCCGGTCCCCACGGTGAGGGTCCACCCGTCTGCCTGAATCGGGTCCGGGTCACCGACCAGATCGGTGTTGAGGTCGTTTCCAGCGAACCATACCCGGCCCAACTCGACCACTCCGCCCAGCGGAGCGTCAGGGGGAACGATGGACCAGGGCGCCGCCCCTTCGGTGCGCAGGTGGGCCTCGCCGGGCTCAACCTGGGACCCGCAGGCAACCAGTGCAAACAGGGCTGCCAGCGCCCACACCGGCAGGGCCAGGAAGCCGGGGCTCCACCTTCTCCCCGGCGCCGGGTCGACCCGGCCAGACTCCGATCCGCCACCTCTCATCGGCTTCCTCCTCGCGCTTACGGGCGTATCGCGCATGACTTCACGCAGTATAGCAGCAAACGGCGCCGTTGAACCGCTTGAAACCGCTTCCGAAGGCGTGCTACGTTGATCGGCCTTCGGGAACCCCAGGAGAGCCTCATGGAGCGGCTGCGGATCACACGGGCGTCAGCAACGGTCTTCTGCCTCACCGCCATCCTGCTCGGCACGGTGCAGGTGGTGGTGGACCGGCCCATGCTCCTGGCCGAACGCTTCGTGCCGCACGCAGGCTGGGTCGAAATCGCCTTGCTGTCGATCTACGCCGCATGGCTGTTCGGGAAGCTTGCCCGGCGGGATCGAACGGCTCGATGGAGACGGCGATTGTGGAGCCTGTTCTCCGCCGCATTCTTCCTCCAACTCGGGCTCGGTCTCGCCGGGTGCGAACGTTTCCTCATGACCGGCAAGCTTCACCTCCCGGTCCCCGCTCTCATCCTGGCCGGCCCGATCTATCGAGGCGCCGGGCTGTTCATGCCCATCCTGTTTCTCGTTTCGGCCCTGTTCGTGGGACCTGCCTGGTGCAGCCACCTCTGCTACATCGGAGCATGGGACAACGCCTTCGCACAACAGCGCCGCACACCGACCCCTCTCCCTCGATGGCGCCGGACAGGCCGGTTCGCGATCCTCGCAATCGTGGTGGCCACCGCGTTCGCCCTTCGCTCCGCCGGTGTCGGGCCGGGTACCGCCCTCTGGTTCGGCGCCGGATTCGGCATCGCGGGCGTCGGGATCATGGTCTTCTGGTCGCGACGAGCAGGCGCGATGGCCCACTGTGTCACCTGGTGTCCAATGAGTATCGTGGCCGCAGTCATGGGACGGATCTCGCCCTTCAGGATCCGGATCCGAGACACCTGCACCCTGTGCCTCGCATGCACCAAGGCATGCCGGTACGATGCACTCTCCGCGGAAGACATCCGCAAGCGCCGGCCAGGGTTTTCCTGCACCCTGTGCGGCGACTGTCTTCCTGCATGCAGGTACCGCTCCCTGGTCTACACCTTTCCGGGCCTGACCCATGAACGGGCACGAACCCTGTTTCTGATCCTGGTGACAGCGCTCCACGCCACGTTCCTGGGCCTTGCCAGAATCTGACCGCCACGACCAGATCCTCCCCGACGGTCCTGGATGGGCCTGGGTGAAGACGAGACTCGAGGACAACGGCCCGGAACAGTCCTGCTAGCCACGGAGCAGGTAATCGCGCTACGATGGTAGGCGCTGAGGTTCGTCACGGACCGAGACCAGGCCCCGGGTCCGTGGCATGCTCGAAGCAGGCGTTTCGTTCAAGGTTGTGTCATGCCCCCTCCCCTGCTCAAAACGGTCGACCTGACCCGTCAGGTTGGCGGTGTCACCATCGTGGACCACGTGTCCCTCGAGGTTCAGGAAGGGGAAGTGCTGGCCGTCACCGGGCCGAGCGGGGCGGGAAAGTCCTCCCTGCTCCGCCTCCTCAACCGCCTCGACGAACCCACGTCCGGAACCGTACTGCTGGAAGGCAAGGACTACCGGTCCCTGCCTCCCCGCCGACTTCGTCGCCTGGTGGGCATGATGATGCAATCGCCCCACCTGTTTCCTGGAACGGTGGCGGACAATCTGAAGTTCGGGCCGGCCCAGGTTGGCAAGACGCTGGAACGGGATCAGGTGCGACACCTGCTCGAGGGCGTGGGGTTGCCAGGGTTCGAAGATCGGGACGTGGCGACCCTCTCCGGGGGAGAGGCCCAGCGGGTCGCCCTGGCCCGCGCCCTGGCCAACGAACCCCGAATTCTCTTGCTGGACGAGCCCACCTCGGCACTGGATACACGGTCCATGGAAGAGGTGGAGGCGCTGGTGTTCGCCGTGGCCCGCAACCGGGGCCTCACCTGCATCATCGTCACGCACAACATCGATCAGGCGATGCGGGTTGCTCACCGCGCCGTGGTGATGGAGGCGGGCCGTGCAGTGAAGCATGGACCGGTGCGCGAGGTGCTCCATGCTTGAGCGTTGGTTTGCCGACCCGATTGCCCTGGGGATCGCCCAGGTGGTCCTCGCTGCATTTCTGGCACTCGCCGTGGTGCTGGTGGCGCGAACCCGTCAGGTACACCTGGCCGGAGAGACCGCGGTGGCGTTCGCTCGAGGCATCGTTCAGGTGGTGCTGGCCGGTCTGGTGCTGCTGGCACTCTTTTCCGGTCCCCTGTGGACAGCGGCACCCGTGCTCGCGGGAATGATGGTGGCGGGGGCGACCATTTCCCGCAAACGGGCTCGAGGCCTGCCTGCGGCATTTCAGGTCTCCCTGGTGGCCATCGCCCTGGGGACCGGCACGGTGATCGCGGCCATGACCGCTCTTGGCGTGATCCGGCCGGAACTCACGCACGTCATTCCGGTGGGAAGCATGCTCGTGGCAGCCGGAATGAACGCGAACAGCCTGGCATTGAACCGGTTGCGGTCAGAGGTGACGGACCACGCCGGGATCATCGAAGCCGGTCTCGCCCTGGGCGCGTCTCCCGCGGTGGTGGTGGCGCCCTACACACGAGCAGCGGTTGGAGCGGCTTTGATCCCCTCCATCGATGCCATGCGTTCCCTGGGGATCGTGTGGATCCCCGGTATCATGGCGGGCATGATCATCGCGGGGACTCATCCGGTGCACGCTGCGCTGTACCAGTTCGTGGTGATCGCCATGATCTTCTGTGCTGCCGGCCTGACCACGCTGACGAGCACCACGCTCATGCGACGCCACCTGTTCTCCCGAGCGGAACAACTGGTCCTCCGTCCCGGACCAGGGGACTCGTGACCAAGCTCAAGCGTCCTCACGCCTGAGCGGCCGGGCCATGATGTCGACCACGGCCTGGCGGGGCGGCTTGCCCTCGTACAGGATCCGGTACACTTCCTCGACGATCGGCATGTAGACGTTGAGCTTTTCAGCAAGCTGGTAAACCGCCCGCGTCGTCCCGATCCCTTCCGCAACTTGACCCATGCCGCGGACGATCTCGTCCAGGGCCATGCCTGCCCCCAGCTTGAGACCCACGGTACGGTTCCGTGACAGGTCGCCGGTACAGGTCAGGACGAGATCCCCCACGCCGGCCAGACCGGCGAAGGTGACCGGCTGAGCCCCCAGGGCCAGCCCCAACCTCGTGATCTCCGCGAGCCCCCGCGTGATCAACGCGGCTCGAGCATTGTGCCCGAAGCCGAGTCCGTCCCCGATTCCGGCGGCGATGGCCATGACGTTCTTGACCGCTCCGGCAACCTCCACGCCGACCACGTCCGTCGTGGAGTAAACACGGAGGAAGTCACACGCCACCACCTGCTGCACCAGTTGTGCTATCTCCTCGTCCCTGGAGGCGACCGTGACCACGGTGGGGAGGCGCTTCATGAGTTCCCGGGCAAAACTGGGACCGGAAAGATAGGCGGTGGCACCCCGATTGGGTTCGGGCAGGACCTCGTCCATCACCTCGGACATCAACCGGCAGGAGGCGATCTCGATCCCCTTGGCACAACAGACCACCACCGCCGCAGGATCCAGATGGGGCCCAGCCTGCTCAAGCACGGACCGGGTGACCTGCGCAGGGGTGACGAACAACACGATGGGCTTGCCACTCACCACCTGGGCGATGTCTGCACTGGGCAACACGTCCGAATGGATACGAAAGCCCGGCACATACCGGACGTTCTCGTGAGTTCTGGCCATCTCCTCGGCCAGATCGGTTTCATAGACCCAAAGGTGCACCCGGTATCCCTGATACGCAAGCAGATCCGCCAGGGCCGTCCCGAAGTTGCCCGCCCCCACCACCGCCACCTCGGCCCGGTCGAATACACGCTCAAACGACCTCGTCATCGGTGACCTCCTCCCACTCGTCGAAGAAGTCCATCCGCCGCGTGTCGTAGGCTGCTGGACGTGTCCTGTACCGGGACCACTCCTTCAACGCCTTCACCTGCTCGTCCATGGTGACGGCCAGGGGCACGGTTTCTCGAGCCTGTCGCAAAAGATCCTGCGTGGTCACCTCCCGGTCCCTGGAGAATGCATAGAACATGGCTGCAATCACAAGCTGCTCGAGTTCGGCGCCACTGTACTTCTCGGTCATCTCCGCCACGGCATACAACTGGAAATCATCTGGGTTGCGTCCTCGCTTCCGGAGATGGATGGCCAAAATCTCCGCGCGCTCGTGCACGTTCGGCAGGTCGATGAAGAAAATCTCGTCGAAACGCCCCTTTCGGAGCAATTCAGGAGGCAAATTGACCACGTCGTTCGCAGTGGCAATGACGAAAACCGGTTTGGTCTTCTCCTGCAACCAGGTGAGCAGCGCACCGAACACCCGTGTGGCAGGCCCTCGCTCCGCACTGGTCCCCCCGATCCCGCCGAAAGCCTTCTCGATCTCATCGATCCAGAGCACCGTGGGCGCCATTGATTCTGCAACCAGGATCGTTTCCCGCAGGTTCTGCTCGATGCCCCCGGACCCCGCGGTAAACATGCTGGCAAGGTCAAGGCGAAGCAGGGGGAGCTTCCAGAGCCGCGCCACCGCCTTGGCGGTCAAGCTCTTGCCGCAGCCCTGGACACCCAGCAGGAACAGTCCCTTGGGCGGAGGCAGCCCGAACTGGCGGGCACGCTCCGAAAACGACGCCCCACGCTCGATCAACCACTGCTTGAGCTGCCCCAACCCCCCAATGTCCGCAATCCGGTCGGTGAGGTCCATGTACTCCAGGAACTGACTCTTGCGCAGAATCCGCCGCTTCTCCTCGATCAAAGCCTCGAGTCCCTCGTCCGTGAACTGCTTCCCGGAAATGAGCAGCTTGGTGTAGACCTTCTTGATCTCCTTCTCTGTAAGTCCGAGTGACGCCTTCACAATTTTTTCGTACAGATCTGGATGGACCTCGAGCCCCTGACTCTTCACCAGGGTCCCAAGAAGCTTGGAAACCTCCGGCGGCGACGGCAATGGGATCTCCACGGTCACGAAATCCTTCTCCAGGTCCGGAGGTATCACCGGGTGTGGAGAGAGAAAAAAGATCGTCTTCTGGTCTCGCTCCAGTACCGGCACCAGATCCCGAAGCTTCCGGGTGACCGAGGGGTCCTCCAGAAACGGATGAAAGTCCTTGAGCAGAAAGAGATGCTGCGGTTCATGCACACGGATGAACTCGAGCGCCTCCATGGGTTCGCACGACTCCCCCACCCCTTCCCCGTCCACGGTCTCGAACCCCTTCGTGACCGTCCAGATACTCAGCCGCTCCTCCTGGGCCCCGGTGAGCCAACGAAGGGCCCGCACCACACGCTCCTCCTCGAAGGACACCAGGTAGATGAACGGGTAGCGTGCCTGAACCAGCAGGCGAAGCTCCTCGAGGGTGGATTCCATGGTTCCTCACTCGTCGGTCAATCGCATGACCTCTTCGTAGGTGGTGATCCCCTTGGCCAGCTTCTTGATAGCATACTCTCGCAGTGTCAACATGCCCTCCGACACTGCTTCCCGTTTGATCTCCGCCGCAGGGGCTCGAGCCGATATCAACTCCTGGATCTTGCGATTCACCGGCATTACCTCGAACACCCCGGTGCGGCCCAGGTACCCCGTCCCTCGACACCGCGGGCACCCCTCACCGTAGCGAACCCGAAGACGACGACCCTCCGCACCCGGGATGTTCAATGCGAATACCTCCTCGGGACTCAGGTAGGTCGAGGTCACACAGGTCGGACATATGGTCCGAACCAGCCGCTGCGCGACCACCCCAATGAGGACACTGGCGAGCAAGAATGGTGCTGCGTTGAGATTCAGCAGCCGCGTGATCGCCGAGGCGGCATCGTTGGTGTGCAGGGTGGACAACACCAGATGCCCTGTCAAGGCGGCCTGAATGGCCTGGGTCGTGGTCTCCTCGTCCCGGATCTCACCTACCATGATCACGTCCGGGTCCTGCCGGAGCAAGGTCCGAAGCGCCGCAGCAAAGGTCAGACCGATCTTCGGGTGCACGGCAACCTGGTTGAACTCCTCGTGCACCATCTCGATCGGATCCTCGATCGTCGCAATGTTGATCGTGGGGGACGCAATGTGCTGCAACGAGGTGTACAGCGTGGTCGTCTTCCCGGATCCGGTCGGACCCGTGATGAGCAACATCCCGGTGGAGCGGGCCAGGAAGGACTCGAACAGTTTCCGCTCCTCCGGGAAGAATCCCAGAGAACCGATATCCTGCAACAGCACCGACGGGTCGAAGATCCGAACCACCACCTTCTCGCCGAACGCGGTCGGGATCGTGTTCACCCGAAGCTCCACCTCCGTGTCCCGATAACTCGTCTTGATACGCCCGTCCTGAGGCCGTCGCTTCTCCGCAATGTCCATCCGGGCCAACGTCTTGATTCGGCTCACGATCGCTGGATGCACCACCTTGGGCAACATGTGCACCCGGTGCAACACCCCGTCTATCCTCAAACGCACCTGCGAGATGTCCCGCTTCGGCTCGATGTGGATGTCCGATGCCCGCTGATCGAATGCGTAGTTGAACAGGTACCAGACAGCCTGGACAATCGGGCGGTCTCCCGGATCGATCTCCGTGACCGCCTTCATCTTCACGTACTGCTCGAGATTGCCCAGATCCACCGCCTCGTGGAACTCCGCCGCAGCGATGGAAACCGATTTCCGGAATCCGTGATACTCCAGGATGATCCGAAGCACATCGGATTTCGGGCTGATGACGATCTCGACTTTTCGGTTGGTGATCTTCGGCAACTGCTCGATCAATTCGGTGTCGAACGGATGAGCCAACGCCAAGGTCAACG
Source organism: uncultured Gammaproteobacteria bacterium (assembly GCA_964418585.1). Lineage (GTDB taxonomy): Bacteria > Myxococcota_A > UBA796 > JAJRTE01 > JAJRTE01 > JAJRTE01. Next base: position 49,962 of record CAYQMG010000121.1, read on the forward strand.
TGTTCCGGTAGAGCTTGAGGGGGACGACAAGGTGTTTTTCCGCAAAAGGCCCGGGTAATGTGGAGGTGACGAGCCGGAAGTCGAGGGAGAGGGGGTCGATGAGCACGAAGGGGTACCCGGTTTCCTCTGCCACGGCTCGAGTGATGATCTGCTCGGTGAGGATCTTGTTTCTGGTTCCCGGAATCGGGAACTTGAAGCTGGCGATGATCTCAATCTCGGAAACGTCGTAATCGACCTTCCGTTTTCCGACCAGCTTCCGGATTTCCTGTCGCTTCTCCAGCAGAATACGCTTCTCCTGGACCGAGTGCCGAACCTGCACGTCCCGCTTCTGTCCCTCGTGCATGAGCTTGCGAGCGATCAGGATGTCACAGATCCGTTCCAGGAGCTGAACCGAATACATTCGCAACCTGCTTCGGAGTGGCGCTTCAGTTGAACTTGAGTTCGAGCTTCTCTTGCGCCCGCCTCAGCGCCCGCTTCTCCTCGGGCGTTCCCGCTTTCTTGATCAACGGAGCGGCCTGCTCAAGGTGGGTGCGCGCCTTGTCGAACTGTTCCTCATGCAAGTATATGCCCGCGATGTTGAAAAGTGTATTGCCTTCTCGCCGGACATCGTGCCGTTCTCGAGTCAACTTGAGCACCTCGTGGTACATCGACAAGGCACGCTCGTAGTCCCGGACGCTGGTGGTGGCCATGGCGAGGTGGAAAAGGGTTTCCTGAAGCAACCGTTTGTCGTCGAGTTCTCGCGCAATTTTCTCCCCCTCACGGAGGTAGACCAGAGCCTCGTCGAACTGGCTTTGCACCAGGGCGAAGATACCCAGGTCGAGGAGGGCGGAGACCTCGAACGACCTGGACTTGATTTCCCGTGCGAGCTTGAGGGCTGCGGAAGCCTGCTCGAGCGCTTTTGGCAGGTCTTGCATGGCGGCGTAGGCCTTGGCCTGGAGACTCAGAGCAGCGAATCGGCGGTTGGGCTGGCGGGTTTTTTCAGCCATCTCCTCGAGCTGTTTCAGGAGGTTGACCGCGTCCTGGGTCTTGCCGCCCATGAGGAGGCACTCGGCAATGTTGACGCCCACGTCCAGGTGAAGCGGGATCTGCGATGTTTTCGCCGACAGGTCGAGGGCCTCGCGAAGCACGTCCACAGCGCGCTGAATGTCCCCCCGAAGTTTCCTCTGAACCCCCACCACGAAGAGCGCCTGGGCTCGAGTGGGTGGAAATCGTGTTTTGCGGAGGGCTCGAGTGGCGAATTCCAGAGCCGCGTCCCTGTCGCCTTCGGCCTGGGCGAGGAGGGCCTTGGCCACGAGTGCCTCGGCCTCACGCACCACATTGCCCTGCCTGGCGAACCCGGCCCGGCTTTCCTCCGCGAACCGTTTGGCCTCGGCGAGGTTGCCGGACCTCTGGGCGATGCGGGCACGATAGAGGGCGAGCCACGGAACGATCTCGCGATCTTCGCGTGCCTCGGCCCACGCTTCGACATCCTTGAGGGTGGCGGTCAGGAAATCCAGCGGGGCGGTCCCGACCGTCTTCTCGAACAGCGTCAGGTGCAGACCCTTGTACAAGGCGACCGGATAGTCGGCCTCCTGGGCCTTGACGATCTCGGCGCCCATCTGGAGAATGTCGGGCCGGTCTGCGGAAAAAGCAAGCCCCACCAGAGACCAGTAGCGCTTGGGCTCCCCGGCTTCCAGCCACAGACGGCCGGCCTTGCAAGCGTACTCGACCGCGCGGCCCACGTAGCGTTTCTCGAGCAAGTCGGCAAGGGAACGGGCGAGTTCGCCACGCGCGCGGGCGGTGAGGCTATCTCGGTAGTGGTCGTGCACCAGGTTGGAGCGAAATTCGTAGAGCCAGCTCTGGACCGACTCGTGGAACACGACCTCCCGCACGGTTTCCTCCAACTCGTCGAGGAGGTCGTCGACCGTGTCCCTGTCGACCTCGAGGTGCTCTGCAATGACCGAGGCGGTGAAGACACGCCCCTCCACGGCGGCGACCTGGAGCACCTCTCGAGCGAGCGCGGCTTGCGCCTCGGGCAACGGGGGCAGCCAGTCGGCCCACGCAAGGGAGTCGATGTCTGCGGTGAGAACCCAGGTTTCGTCGTCGGCGGCCACGAAGACATCCCGCTCCTCGAAGAGCGTGACGATTTCGTCGAGGCGGCCGGGGTTTCCGCCCGATTCGCGGTGCAACCAGGAGATGAGGGTCTGGGGGAAGCGGTTGGGTGAGAAGCGCCCAGCAACGATGGCGTCCACGTCCGCCTCGGCAAGGGGCTCGAGCCGGATCCGGGTGACCGCGACCTGCTCGGGAAGGCCCTCGAGGAAGCCGAAACGGGCCACGTAGGGTCTGGGCTCCTCGGAAGGCACGGTCAGCGGAGCATGGCGGAGCACGATCAGGAGGGGGAGTTCCTCGCGAGCCGCGCGGGCGACGAGTGCGGAGAGAAACGCCCAAAAAGGATAGGAGACCACATGGTCCACGTCGCCCAGGTCCAGGATGACCGGATGACGAGACGTGAGGCTCGAGAGCACCTCGAGAAGCCCGAGATAGGGGCTGTGCCGGGGTACGGTGACCTGAAACTTGTTCGAGGTCGTGTCCGGACGCGGGTTGTCCATGCCCGCCAGGAACGCCTCCACCCACATGCGCATGGGCTGCTTGCCCCGCTCCTTGGCGGCCTCGAGATGTTTGCGTACCGATTCCCTCAGTGGCTCATCGTCGTGGAGCGCCCCATAGACCGCCCCGTAGACCCGCAAAAGAGCCTTGAAGCCGTCATCACCCTCCAGGAAGCCGACCCGGACAGGCAAAGGCTCGGCATCGGTCCGCTCGATCACCTGCGACACGACCGTGCGGCGGCCGCTGCCCCTCTCCCCCTCCAGATCGACGACTCGAGCCGCCCCTTCCACGGCCTCTTGCCAGGTCTGCTCGATGCGGGCAATCACATCGGCACGACCCACGAACGCATCCGGTTCCATGAGATCCCTCCAGGCAAGCAAAAACAAGGGCGCTAAAGATAGCACATCGCCTTGTGGCGTGCCAACTCATTTCCAAAGTGGATTCGGTTGACTTCCCTTCGTTTCACCGATAGACTTGCATCGATGGAATGGCATGATTTCGACTTGCACCTCGTGCCGCCCCCCCATGTAATCGACTGCACGGAAACGCCAGGAGCCGAGATTGAGTCAGGCGAAGCGGTTCGGACGATACAACCTGGTCAGGAAGGTGGCCCAGGGAGGCATGGCGGAGATCTTCCTGGCCAAGTTCCAGGGTATCGGTGGCTTCGAGAAGAAGATCATCATCAAGAGGATTCTGCCTCGATTCAGTGAGAATCAGGAATTCATCAAGATGTTGATCCACGAGGCCAAGACTGCGGTGCAACTGCACCACCAGAACATCGTCCAGATCTACGACCTGGGCAAGGTTCGGGATACCTACTTCATCTCCATGGAGTACATCCGGGGCAAGGACCTTCGAACCGTTCTCAACCGGTTGAAGAGTCAGGGCCAGACCATGCCCGAAGAACTGGCGGTGTTCATCGCCCGGGAGGTGTGCAAAGGACTCGACTACGCGCACCACATCACCGACCAGAACGGGGAGCCTCTCAACCTGGTGCACCGGGACATCTCCCCACCCAACATCCTTCTGTCCCTGGAGGGTGAGGTCAAGATCATCGACTTCGGTATCGCCAAGGCCACGTCGCAGGCGACCGACACGCAGGCCGGGGTCTTCAAGGGAAAGTTCGCCTACATGGCCCCGGAACAGGCGACCGGGCTTCCCGTGGATCGGCGGTCCGACATTTTCGCCATCGGACTCATCCTGTGGGAAATGCTCACCTGCCAGAAACTCCTGGAGGCGGAGTCGGACGTATTGACTCTGGAACGGGCCAAGCGGATCGACAGCTACAATCCGCCGTTCGAGGAGTACGGGATCCCGGAGCAGTTGGAGCACATCATCCGAAAGGCCATCAAGCAGGACCGGGAGGCCCGGTACCAGACGGCCGGCGAAATCGCTCGAGACCTCACCGTCTACCTGAACCTCAAGTATCCGGGCTTTTCCGAAACCGATCTGGCCGATTTCCTGCGTGTGCTCTTCAACCTGGATCGCCGGCGCGGGTCCAGCGGGGACATGGTCACTCATGGTCAGGGCGAACGGTCGCTCACGGGCAGTGATTTCTTCAAGGCCCTGGACAACGTGGGGCGAGACCAGACCGACCCGTCTCTGAAACTGCGCCAGGCAGCGGCCAAGGCCGGGGAGCAACCAGCGCCCCAGGCGGCCGGAGACGCCCCTTCTGCCCCTGGTCAGCGCCCCGGTGCGCCACCGGGAACCGACGGTGCTCCGGCCCACCCTCCGGCGGCGCCCGGTGCTGTGGTTCAAGGTGCCGAACCCAGGAAACGGGACGGCCGATACTGGGCGCTCGAGAACGACCTGAGCGACGAACTCGAGGTGTTTCCTGGTGGCGACGGTGCCCAGGGGGCTTCTCAAGGCGGATGGGTGAGCCAGGTTGCGGTCGACTTCATCCCGGGGGAGGACGGTAGCCTTCATCCGCTGATTTCGGGGGCGCTTTCCGGAGACCCGGCCGGTCGAACCGCCGGCACCGGGCCTGGCGGGGCTCTGCGGTACAGTCCGGAAGCGACTCCCGCTCTGGCAGCGGCATCCGGTGCGACCGAGGCCACACTCGAACACGCCGGGGTGACCAAGGCCGAGGCCGATCAACGGCGCGGGCCGGGGCCTGCGGTCTGGATCCTGGGTGGACTCGCGTTCCTCCTGGCGCTTGCCACCGCAGCGTCGATCTTCTACCCCTCCCAGGTAACCGCGCTCAAGGAACGGCTCGGTTTGATCAAAAAGGTCCCGGTGGTTCTGAACTATCAGCCCGAGGACGCGCAGATCCTGGTGAACGGTACGCCCTGGGCCGCGTCGGGGAGCCCGGCAACCATCGAGTTGACCGCTGGACAACGTCATCAGATCGAGATCCGAAAGGAAGGATATGAGGCTCGACTGGTCCCGGTCGATCTGGTCACGAACGAGTCGGTCGCTCCCATCGAAGTCCGACTCGCCGCCATGCTGCCTCGAGGCGACGGCAAGCTGAAGATTGAAGGACTGCTTCCCGGGGCCATCGTGTACATCAACGACTGGCCCACGGTTCCGGAGCAATGGGAGGCGCTTCCCACGGGCGTCCCGTTGACGGTCCGTGTGGTGAAGGAGCACTATCTGCCGTTCGAAACCCAGGTGACCCTGGGGGACGACCCTCTGCCCCTGCGCGTCACGCTCCAGCCCGAACCGGTGGACCTGACCGTGGAAAGCACGCCTGCCAACGCCACCGTGTACGTGGATGGGGTCAAGGTCGGCACCACTCCGTACCGAGGGGAGGGATTCGAGCCGGGCAAGGTGTACAAGGTGGAGGTGACTGCCCCCGGGTACAAACCTTATGCCACCATTGTCAGCCCACAGGCGGGGTCCCCCTATTCCCTCAAGGTGGTCCTGGCATCTCAAGGCGTGCTCCAGCCGTCACGGCCGGTCGCGACGACCCGAAGCCGCCCCAAGGAATCACCTCGCACATCGCCTCCGGCCGAGACCACGCGGACGAGCAAGACTGCTGCTGCTGAATCTGACACCGGAGACAGCGGCGAGGTGTCGGTCCCGCCGGTCAAGCCCAGGCCTCGGGGAATCGTGCAGGTTCAGATATTTGTCAACCCGTGGGCCGAGGTCTACATCGATGGCCGTTACGTGGGCCGCACACCTGTGACCGTCCCCGTCAAGACGGGCCGGCACACCATCCGGCTGGTCAACAAGGAACTGGACATCGATTTCGTGGACACGAAAGACATCAAGCCTCCGCCGTTCGGCGAAACCCAGAGTTTCCGGTACGACATGGGGTGATCCGGCCCGCATGCCTGTCGACCGCGGGGCGCGGGCGGAGACCGGCTCGAGCGTCCCGGAGGGCGTGTCATAAAGTGCAGTCCGTGCCGGTCCGATTTCTGAGGGGTTCCACCGTCCTGCGGGCTGGAAAATGTTGCCAGTAGCCTTGCGAATCGGATACCTCAGACTCGATTGAACCATTCCTGTTCTCGAGGTCGTCGATGGTATGTCCGTCCTGTGGAATCGAACAGCCCGCATGGAGCAAGTTCTGCGTCTCGTGTGGCGCCCGACTCGACTCGACCGGGCGCACGTGCCCGGTTTGCCACGCGGAAAACCCGCTGGAGGCCCGTTACTGTCACACTTGCGGCCGGAGCCTCGATCTGGTCCTCTGCCTCCATTGTGGCGTGCGGAATCCGGCAGGTGAGGCAAGCTGCCACGCCTGTGGTGCGGCCCTTTCCTCCAGGGTCTTGCACGCCGGTCTGTCGCCTGACCGTGGCACCAGGGGAACGAGGCACGAGTCAGGGGAGTCGGAACGGCAGTACGTGGTGCTCCGCATGGTCCCGGGTGTGCAACCCGCTGAATCCGGGGGTCCTCCCCCTCGCCCCTCCTCGCTCAGGACTCGAGTGCACGACCTGCTCAACGACCCCACGGCCATCACCTGGGACCTGGAAGATGGGGGGGTGGCGTTGGCCTGGCCGTGTCGCGGAGACCCCGACGACGCCATCAACCGAGCCGTGGAGTTTGCTCGCGCGGCTCGAGGTCTGCTCGACCCGCCCGTTGCCGAGGGTCAGGCGGTCGATTCCCCGGCGCACGTGCGGGTCGCCGTTCACCTTGCTGAACTGGACCTTGGGGAGACCGGGGCGGTCCCGGTGGTCCGGACCCCGGTGGAAAACGAAGGGCAGGAACTGATTCGGCTTTGCCCTCCGGGTGGGGGGCTCTGCGTGAGTGAATCGGTGTTGCGTGCCGTCCAGCCCCACTACCTGGACAGGCCCGTAGGACTCATCGGCCGTGGAGACGCGCCTCGAGCCGGGGCGTACCTGTTGGGTGAGCCTCGCCCCTCGCTTCCATCCGGCGTTGAGCCCCCTCCGCGCCTTCCGATGGTCGTGGGCCGGGACCGGGAACAGACCATTCTTCAGCAGCGATGGGACGAGGTGCAGCGTGGGGAAGGAAGTCGCATGCTGACACTCCTCGCCCAGCCGGGTCTCGGCCGCACCACGGTCCTGGACACCTTCCTGGCCTCGGTAGACACCCCAAAGGCCACATTCGTGGTCACCTCGTGCGAGGAGCAGACCCGGTTGGCCCCCTACTATCCGATCATCGACCTGGTCACCCAGATCATCGGCGCCACACCCGACGATGACGACGACACGGTGGCGCTTCGTCTCATGCTCAAGGCTCGGGACGCCGTTGCAGCAGCGGAAGGATGGGAGGTGTCCAGGCTGCACGAGCCGGACATCATCGAGTTGAGCACGGTCATCGGGGAACTGCTCGGGATCGATTTGGCCTCCCGGGAGCGCTACCTGGAGCCATCGGTCCTCGATCCGGAGAGCCTGCGGCAACGAACCTTCTACTGCCTCCTCAAGTTCTTCCAGGGCCTGAGCTGCAAGACCCCCATGGTTCTTTCTGTCGAAAACCTGCACCTGGCCGACTCCGCCACCCTCGACTTGATGGAGTACCTCGGCAAGACCCTCCGTGGGCACGGACGGCTGTTCGTCCTGTGCAGTGGACATGCCTCGTTCGAGGACCTCCATCCCGAGTGGGGACAGGGCTGGAGCCGTCACGAAACCCTGCGCCTCGAGCCGGTGGACGATACCGAGATCGAACGCCTGGTGCGCGCACTCGTCCCGGATACGACCGCTGCGGAGGTGGTACGGGCCATGGTCCGTCATGCTCGAGGCAAACCCGCAATCGCCTCCCTGGTCGCTCATGCCTGGCTCGAGGAGCAACAGGACGACGATGTGACCGAGTCACTGAGCACCATGTCGGATTTCGAACTGGAGCCGACTCCGGAAGGGCCGGGGTCGGATTCGGAGCCGGATATCTCATCCTCGCGGTTCGCCGAAGCGCTGACCCCAGCAGATGCAGAGCCTGACACGGCCGGAACCCCACCGCCTTCTGTCGGCCCGACGGGGGAAGAGGAGACGACGACGCCTGGTCCCACCCCCACACCTCTGATGGATCAGGGCGGCCAGGATCGCATCCGAAACCAGGACGACCCGGACGAGGTTGTCGACTACTACTTCGAAACCGAGGAGCAGGCCCGAACCGGACTCGAGGAGGGGTCGAGTTTCGTCATGGCCTACGGGGACGACGGGGAACCGGTGGAAGACGAGACCGCGTCCGAATCCACGGTGGACGAATTGTTCGCTGTCGCGCCGGACCCCCTGGGGCCTCTCCAGCACCTGCTTCCTGGAGAAATTTGGGCACGTCGTATCGGCCACATCGACCCGAACGCGCACACGTTGCTGACCCTGGCATCCATTTCGGGGCGCACAGTGCGCTGCGAACAACTTGTCGCCCAGTGGCGCGCCAACGACGGTGACGACGCCACCCTGGGCGGCCTGTTGGTGGACTTGCAACGTCGAGGCCTCCTGGACCGGCGGCTCGAGACCCGTCCCTGGCAGGTCACCTGGCGCTTTCGGAATACCTTGCTTCAACAGGTGGTCTACGACAGCACGCCTCTCGCGGAACGCCACAGGCTTCACCGGCAGTTTGCCCGACTGCTCGAGGGCGACCGCGTCGGGGCCCGGGTTCGAGGCACCTATGCGCTGGTAGCTCACCACTACGATCGAGGCAATGAGGCGGACCGGGCATTCCGATATCACGTGATGGCCGGCAAGCGCGCCAGGCGTACCCAGGCGTTGCAGGAAGCCGAACGGCTGCTCCTTCGGGCCCGTGCGCTGCTCAAGGAGACCGGATTCCCGGATGGGGGGACCGAGACGATTGCCATCCACCACATGCTCGGTGAGACCCTGGGCCTGCTCAACGAGCCCAAGCGTGCAGTGATCGAGTTCGAGCGGGCGCTCGAGTTCGCGCGGGTTCGCCAGGAACCGCGGGTGGAATGCGAGGTAATGATGTCCCTGTGCGATCTTCTGGATCGGCGTGGGGATCGACGGCGGGCACTGGAGGCGGCGTTGGAAGCGACCCGACTGGCACGGGCGTCGGCGAGCAATCGCCTTGTGGTCCGGAGCCTTCGGCGCCTGGGTTGGGAGCATGTCCGAGCGGGCCGGGTGGATGAGGGGCGCAAGGCATTGCAAGAGGCGGTACGGACAGCGCTGGATGCCCAGGACCCGGAACTGGTCACCGAGGCGCTGGACGCGCTCGGCACGTTCTATTACCTTACCGGAAACTACGGGCTCGCCGTACGGAGCTTTGGGGATCTCCTGGACGCCATCAAGCAGGCGATCCGCCACCGAGGCCCCAGTTCGTCCTTTCCCGACTGACCTTTTTCCAGCTTTTCCAGACCTTCGCCCCGGTCACGCACCACGTGGTGTCCGTGGGGGCGTGCACTTGCGCCTCTGGAAAGCGGTGACCTGGCAATGAATTCGGGGCGTTCCGGGCGACTACGGCACGTCTTCGGAATCAGGAGCCGGGGTGGGCATGGGCGTGGGAGCGGGCACCGGGGCCTCTTCCTTGTGGATCACGCCGTCCTTCTTCTTGAGCATGAAGTGCTGCTCGCGCTCCACGATGATGAAGTCGACGCGACGATTCTTCTCCTTGCCAGCCGGCGTCTTGTTCGACGCTATGGGCCGGGACTCGCCATATCCGACCGCCTCGAGCCGGTTCGGATCGATTCCCTCGCGGATCAGGAAGTCTCGGACCGCCTCGGCACGCGCCTGGGACAAAGCCAGGTTGTATTCCTCGCTTCCGTCGCTGTCGGTGTGACCTTCGATCCGAAGCTTCTTGATGAACGGCGTCACCTTGAGGGTAGCCGCCACCTGCTTCAGGAGCGTTTCGGAATCCGCGCGGATGATGGCCCGGTCGACCTCGAAGTGCACCGGGAACAAAGTCACGAGCCGGTCTTCCTTGAGGAACACCATCTGGGTGCCCTCGTCCGGGCAGCCGTCTTCGTCGTCCACTCCGTTGATGACCTCGGCCTCGTTGGGGCACTCATCCACCGCGTCCGGGATACCGTCCCCGTCGTTGTCCGGGTCGGGACAGCCATCAGCGTCCTCGAAGCTGTCCTTGTCCTCGGGGTCGTTGGGGCACTGGTCGGAGCTATCGAGGATGCCATCGCCGTCATTGTCTGTTTCGGGGCAGCCGTCCTCGTCTTCGAAGTTGTCGAAGTCCTCCATCTGGTTCGGGCAACGGTCTGCGTCATCCAGGATACCGTCCTGGTCGTTGTCCGCGTCAGGGCAGCCGTCACTGTCCTGGTACCCGTCCTTGTCCTCGGGATCATCCGGGCACCGGTCCTTGACGTCCGGGATACCGTCCCCGTCGTTGTCCAGGTCGGGGCAGCCGTCCTCGTCCTGGAATCCGTCGAAGTCCTCGGGCGCCGTGGGGCAAGCGTCGACGGGATCCACGATCGTGTCGCCGTCGGTGTCCGGCTCCGGGCAGCCGTCCTCATCCATCACGCCGTTGAAATTCTCCGGGTCCTTGGGGCACTTGTCGAATCGGTCGGGCACGCCGTCGCCATCTTCGTCGAGGTTGAGCGGAGACCGATATCCCATGCCGAAGAAAAAGCGATAGGTGGGGGCGCCGACCCCCTGGTTGAGCCCTGCACCTCCTCCGGCGAATGCGAGGAGGCCGAACCCTGTGGTGTAGTGCAATCCACCCAGGAGTTCCAGCGGTGATGTACCGGTCCGGGAGAAGGGGATGGCGCCCGTGAAAGACTCACTGGAAAAGCTGCGGGCCACGAAGGAGCCGTACCCTTCCGCGGTGACGTCAAGTCCGGCGATGAGTGGAATCTTGACCGCGGCCCCGATTTCGCCCATGTCGTCCAGCAGGATATCCTGGACCTGGATCCTGGATCGGACCCGATATCCCACGTTGAAGCCGGCGCGAAGGAACCCGAGGTCCATGTCCGCGGCGGCCCGCAACCGGACCGTGTAGGAGGGCTCATTGAAGAAGTAATCCTTCGGTCCGATGGGGTAGGAGATCTCTGGAATCAGTGCCAGTCCAACCGCGCTTTTGCGGGGATTGAGGAGCTGGAGCTTGAGAGCGGCCCAGGCATCACCGTAGCCGAGGGTGGCGAACTCCTCGTATGACGAGGGAATGGTGATGGTGTCACTGGTGGCCACCGGGACGTAGCCGGTGCCGTAGCTGACAGGAAACGAGAGGTGGATGGCGATGAAGTCGGTCAAGCCGAGGCCGCCGTAGACTTCACCGGTGGTCAGCATGCCCACGATGTCCTGGCGAATGGCGCCATCGTCCAGGCTCCGCCGGACCAGGGGGCGGTAGGCGTAGCTCGCGCTCACCCCCGCGTTGAAATGCCACTGGTGCAAAATGGAGGAGTCCCAGACCGAGAAGAAGGATCCCATGTCCAGTGCGGGTCGAAAGTTCTGAGCGCTGAACCGGGACTCGGCGTTCGACTGAGCTTCCGCCGCACGCGGAGCCAGCAGGGCGAGGCCTGTTGTGGCGATCAGAAAAAAGAGCAGCCCCCCTCTGCGTTGCCACCGGCTCCTGGGCCGTGTTTCCGAGGCTGTACGGGCCTCACGGCGAAACCGCCATGCCGGAACAGCGACCAGGAGCCCTATCAGGAGACCGGTCAGCGGGCCGGCCGGAGACGACCGTCCGCTCGAGCTGCACCCGCCCCCTCGAATCGCCGTGTTGTCATCCTCCGGGATGAGTGGGCTGGTGAAATGCTCGTATACCTCCACGCCATCGGCCACGCCCCCACCGTCGGTATCGGGGTCGGCGGGATCGGTCCCGTAGGTATTGACCTCTTCTTCGTCGGAGAGCGTGTCGCCGTCGGAGTCGAGGTCCAGGTAATCCGGGATACCGTCCTCGTCCGTGTCGGCGGGGTCAGACGGGTCGTCCCCGGCCTCGACCGCGTCGGGCAATGTGTCATCATCCGAGTCCTCGTCCAGGGCGTCGATCGTGCCATCTCCGTCGGTATCGACCGGTTCCAGGCTACACTCGTCCCAGGCCTGCTCGATGAGGTCTGTCAGTCCATCTCCATCCGAATCCGGGTCCAGGGGGTCGGTGCCGATGGTTTCCTCGATGAAATCCGAGAGTCCATCGCCGTCCAAGTCGTTGCAGAGGCTCCGGTGCACCATCTCTCCCGGGTCGTCCGGGTCGTTCGGGTCGGTATCCACGCAGTCGACCGCGCCGTTG
>CAYQMG010000122.1:0-72968 GCA_964418585.1 uncultured Gammaproteobacteria bacterium
GAAATAGATGCGCTGACCCCCGTACCGGTCGCTCAGTGCTCCATGGTTGGTCATGGCTCCAATGATCTCGGCATTGTCCGGGAGAATCTCGACCATCACGTCGCTGGCGCTATTCGTGCGCATCACGGCACTCACATCGAAGAGGACCGTTGCCTCCCGGGTGGGGGGGAAGGTGTAGCGGTGGAACGCCACGTGGTCTGTGGCTGTGAGTTCCACACGGATATCGCCATCCTCCAGGGTGACGGCGTAGTAGCCGGGTCGCGCCTCCTCGGTGCCGTGGTCGAACGGGGAACGGTAGCCGGCCTCCTGCGACAGGTAGTCGTTCATTCCGATTACGGGCATGACCAGGATGTTGCCCTGGTCGGCGGCGCCGGTTCCAACCAGGTGGTTGTGGGTGAACCCGCGAATGTCCGTGTCCGGGTACCAGTACCCCCCGCAGTGGGCGAAATCCGGGGCATGGTCTCCAGTGGAAGTGTCCGGGCTCACCTTCACCATTCCAAACGGGCGGGTGGCCCCGGGGACGATGGAGCCCACCCCCCAGCCGGCCCCGCCGGTCCCGATGAACGGATCCACCAGGTCGTTGGGATACGTGCTCGAGCGGGCCGCGCTCGTGCCGGATTCAGATGGGACGCCTTCGCCCTGGCCAGCCAAGGACCTTGCTGCCGCCCCGGGGACCGCAACTGTGTGGCCCCCCGGCGGAGAGGCGCCAGGGTGTGCCGACAGCGCGCCGGTCGGGCCCAGGCCCATGACGAGGCACGTCAGAACGGGAAGCTGCGCACGTTTCTGGATCTTGATCATGATTCCTCCCTGGCAGGGTCGGCACCCTGCTGCGACGTCGGTTCCATGTGCACCACCACCCGGCGCACTTCGGGAATCCGCTCCCGCAGGAACTGCTCAATGGTCGTACTCAGGTCGTGGGCAGCGTGGAGCGACGTGTCCGGTTCCACGGCACAGCACAGACCCACGGACAACCCATCGTCCACGCGGTACACCTGGACTCCGTAGGGCTCGCAATCGACTCCAGTGGAAGCTGGCAGCATGCGAAGGGCCTCCATCACCGGTTCCGTGTCCTCGCGACAGGCCCGGACCGGCTGAACTCGAGCCCCGGATGGTTCGATGTGGGTCACGACACGCCGGAGTCGTGGAACGACCCGGTGCAGATCCTCCTCGAACGCGGAGACTTGCTCGTGGGCATCTTCCACGCTCCGGGCTCCGTCCAGCTCCAGGTGCAGCTCGACCACGCATTCTCCATCATGCTCGTACACGTGGATTTCGTGCGGCGTAAATCCGTACCGGGTGCCGAGACGGTGCACCTGCGTGGCCACAGGGTCGGACGCGCTCGCCCCGGGCTCCACATGGACCGTCACGTCGCCTCGAGGGAGCACCTCCCGTGCAGCTTCCTCCGCCGCCGAGGCAACAAGGTGGGCGTGCTCAATACCCTTGAGTGGGTCGACGGTGAGTCGGATGTCGGCAAACGTGTCCGCACCGCTTCGTCGGACCCGCACCTGACGCACCTCGATCACCCCATCCACCCGGGCCGCGTGGGCAACCCTGTCCCGAAGGTCCTCGGGAACCGCGTCGAGCAGGTCGTCAAGAGATTTTTTCCCCATCCGCAAGGACACGGTCATCACAATGCCGGCCACTGCCAGTGCCGCCACCGAGTCTGCTTTCATGAGCCAGGGCGCTTGCCATGTCTCGGACAGCACCACACACACCAGGCCGAGCAGGACCACAGAGGAAGACCACACGTCGGTGGAAAAGTGGAGGGCATCCGCTTCCAGTGCCTGACTCCCGTGCTTCCGGGCCGCTCGCTTGAGCGCTCGAGACCGGGATACATCGACTCCGATGGAGATCACGATGACGAGAAAGGACCAGACATCGGCACGGACATGGACCGGGCTGGCAGAGAGCAGCCGATGAAGTCCTTCGTAGACAATCCAGGCGCAGGTGGCCAGGAGCAGCAGGGTTTCTCCAAGGGCCGACAGGTTCTCGAATTTGCCATGGCCGTAGGTGTGCTTCCTGTCCGGTGGGCGACTGGAAACCCGAATGGCCCAGAGGGTCAGTCCCGCCGCCACCAGATCCAGTCCGGAGTGCGCAGCTTCCGAAAGGATCCCCAGACTGCCGGTGGACAGCCCCACCGCCAACTTCATGCTCGTGAGGAGCACGGCCGCAGCAAGAGAACTGGCCGCAACACCGAGTTTCTCCCGCGCGGCGCTGACCTCAGTCATGGCCCCTTGCCGGGAGGTTTCAGGCCTGGCCGCTTGCTGCGTCATGGGACCACCGGCGGCTCCACAATGCTGTCATCGAGCAGCCAGTGGAGCACCTGGGCCATCAATGCCCAGTCGCTCTCGGGATCGACCAGGGCGTCGTCCCACCCGGTGACGCCGTCTGCTGCACTCCCCTCCTCGATCTCGGGGTGCAGCGCGGTCAGGAAAACCCGCCCCACACCGTAGGTGCCTGCCACCATTGCAGGCGCACCCTCGAGACCCGGTTCGGCGTACACGGCGACCACCGCCACATCCGAAAGAGGGGAGGGCCGGAACCTCGCTCCCCCGTAGTAAAGCAAGGTGGACGGGTCCGGCAATCCCTGGGTCACCTCGTGTGGCTGGTAGTCCACCAGCGCCATCGCGTAGTCGGGCCACGGCGCAATCGACTCGAGCGGACCCACGGCCAGAACCGGAAGCAGATCGAGTCCATAGCGTACGGGGCGACCGGACCAGCGCACTCTCGAAGACGCCAGGTACGCGCCGGCACACACACCGATGTAGCCGCCTCCCCCGGACACGAACGACCGGATGGCCGACAACCCGTCTTCTCCAAGGGCATCCGCGTAGTCGCCAGCCCATCCCCCCGGCACGTGCAGTACATCGAATCCTGTCAGGACACCCTGCCGGATTTCCTGGGCAGTCACCCGGTGGGTCGAGGCGTTCAAAGCCCACCACATGTGCTCACTCGCTGTTACTCCATCTTCCCAAACACCGTCATCCACGTAGATGGCCACCAGCGGAGGCACATCCGCGGCTTGAACCCTCGAAACTTCAGTACCAATCCAGCCCAGCAACACCAGGCTGAACCCCCAGAAAAACCCTTGGACCCGCCCATCTCGTTTCATGCCCATGGTTCGACCCGTCCTCCCTTCGGTCATGTACAGCGCACAGCCCGCGAACAGCCGCGCTTCCCTCGAGCCCGGGCCGCCCGCTCAGGCAGACCGCTTGCCCGGAATCTCCTTGTCGGCTATTCAATTGTGGCTCAGAGCCGCAATGAAAGCAACTCCCCGGACCGCCCCCCGCCCTTGAACTCCCCAGGCGGCTCCGGTGGCCGGTGGGACGGCTCGAGCCCGAATTCTGCAGGTGTCGGGGATTCAACGAGGACGGAACCATGGGGGTGGACAGCACCGGGTCCCGCTTCGGGACCAGGGTTCCACGTTGAACCTGACCGCAATGGCTGGTATCGTCCATGTGTCAGTCACGTGCAATCAGGGTTCGTATCGTGCGTGGAGAAGCAGGGCGGCGACTCTTCGGAGGTTGGGCGGGACCTCGTGTCGGGGAGTGGGCTCGGCGTCTCGAGTCGTTGGTGAGGCAGTTGGGGGTGGCCGATGGAAACGGCGAGGTTAGACCTGGAAGGGTTTCCACCGGGGAGTCATATCGGGTTCGTCTATGATCAGGACGAAGTGTTCTGTGAGGTCCTCAGTGGGTTCGTATCTCGTGGACTGGAACTCGGCGAGAAAATCGTCTGCGTCTGTGGTGACCGCGACGCCGCAGCACTGCTGGAGGGCCTTCGCGCAAGGGGATGCGCCCCGGAACGCATGATCGCGGAGGGCCGCGTCGAGTTGCTCACGCCGGCTCAGGCTTACCTCGAGGCCGGGCGGTTCCAGCCGGATGCCACGGTGGCCCTGTTGGCAGACAAGTACAGTCAGGCTTTGCAGGACGGCTTCGTCGGACTGAGGGTGAGTGGTGGGGCCGGAGAGCAGGGCTTCGGAGACTGGCTCGACCGGGTGCTCGAGTACGAGTGCAAGCTGAACGAGTTTATCGAACAGCGCCCGGTCACCATTTTGTGCCGGTACGATCGCCGCAAGTTCGACGTGGAGATCCTCCTCGGCGTGCTTCGAACTCATCCGGTGGTGGCAGTTGGGCGAGAGGTATTCGACAACTTTTACTACTATCCGCCGGATGAACTTCGTGCCGACAACTCTCCAAAATCCACTTTCGACCGGTGGGTGGAGACGCTCCGGCGATTCAAGCGGATGGGGGAGGCCGTGGCCGAGCGGGAATCCCTGTTGCGCCGGATCATCGAATCCTCTCACGATGGCATCGCCCTGGTCGATGAACGCGGCCTGGTGGTCGAGTGGAACCCGGCCATGACCGACATTTGCGGCACGCCTCGCGAGAAAGCGCTCGGCCGACCCGTGGACCAGGTCATCGGCGAGATGGCTGCGGAATGGGAACGAACCGTGGGTCAGGGCGGTGGGGAGGACCCCGGCGAGGCGGCTCCCGCCCCTTTTGTTTCCCCAACCTCCTTCGGCCGCCTCTTCGAGACCAAGATCGAGCGCGCAGACGGCAGGACCCGTCGGGTGCAAACCTCCATCTTCCCGGTCGATTCTCGAGGGCGAAAGCTCGTCGGCGCCATCCTGCGCGACGTGACGGCCCTGCGCGAGACCGAACAGGAGCGCCGGAGGTTTGAGGAAAAGTTGCGCGAAACCCAGAAACTCGAAAGCCTCGGCCTGCTCGCAGGTGGGATCGCACACGATTTCAACAACCTGCTCGTCGGTATCCTGGGCAACGCAGGCCTCGCCCTCGAGGAACTCTCGGCAACCTCGCCCGCACGGGAAGCCGTACAGGACATCGAGACCGCCGCACGACGCGCCGCTGACCTCGCCCGACAGCTCCTCGCCTACTCCGGTCGCGGCCGCTTCCTCGTCGAACCCATTGACCTCGCCGAGCTGGTCCAGGAAATGGTCCACCTCCTCCACGCATCCATCCCCAAGAACGTCATCATCAAGCTCGACTTTGTCTATCGACCCGCCATCATCAAGGCGGACGTGGTCCAGATCCGCCAGGTCGTGATGAACCTCGTCACCAATGCGGCCGAGGCCATCGGGACCCGAAGCGGTGTCATCACCGTGGCCACCGGTGCCATGAACTGCGATCGAGCCTACCTGCTGAACACGTTTGGGAGCGAGGACCTTCAGCCGGGAGACTATGTCTACCTCGAGGTGTCGGACACCGGCTGTGGCATGGATGAGGCCACGCTGGCCCGTATCTTCGACCCGTTTTTCTCCACCAAGTTCGCCGGCCGAGGGCTTGGCTTGGCCGCCACCCTGGGAATCGTGCGCGGGCACAAGGGGGCCATCCGGGTCTACAGCGAGCCGGGCCGGGGAACGACGTTCAAGTTGCTGTTTCCTGCCACGGATGCGAGCCTTGGGATCAAGCCGCCCGAACGGACGGCGGATGAGGAGGTGACGGGGACGGTTCTGGTCGTGGACGACGAGGAATGGGTGCGTGCGGTGGCGCGTCGGGTGCTGGAGCGGGTGGGGTTCCGTGTTATGACCGCTTCGGACGGCCTGGAGGGTGTCCGGGTTTACCGGGAGAATGTGGACGAAGTGGACGTGGTGCTGCTGGACATGACCATGCCTCATCTGAACGGCGAGGAGACGTTTCGGGAGATGCGTCGTGTGAAGCGGGACGTTCGTGTGATACTCTCGAGCGGCTACAATGAGCAGGAGGCGGTGGGACGTTTTGCGGGGCGGGGACTTGCTGGGTTCATCCAGAAGCCGTACTCCCCGTCGGAATTGGTGGAACTGATACGGCGGACCCTGTTGCGGGGGGCCGCCAGGGGCGACACGGAGGGCTGAACAGGTTGCCTGGGGGGAGGGGATCCCGGGAAACGGGGGCTGGAGTTCGGATGGGTGGTGGGACGTGGGGGCGGCGCGGTCCTGTCTGCGGTACACCGCGGCACGCAGCGATTGAGAGAAGAATGTCCTGGGACCTCGAGAACGGAAAGTGGGATGGAGGCGGGCGCGGGCGGGGCAAGCGGTGGGCAAGGGCACAGGTGTTTCTGGTGGGGGTTCTGCTGGGATTTCTGGCCGTGATGGGGAGCGGCTGCCGGTCGCCTCGGCCCAACATTCTGCTGGTCACGTTCGATACCACCCGCTGGGACCACGTGGGATTCGAGGGGGGGCGTGAGGGGGTCACCCCCATGCTGGACGCCATGGCGGCCCGGGGCACCTGGTTTTCCACGTGTATCACATCGCAGCCCTTGACCTTGCCCGCCCATACCACCATCATGACGGGGCTCTACCCCCTGCACCATGGGGTGCGCAACAACGGAACCTACGTGGTGCCGGAGCGGGTGACTACCCTGGCGGAGCGGTTGCGCGGCCTGGGCTATCAGACCCATGCTGTGGTAGCTGCCTATGTGCTGGACAGCCAGTTCGGGCTGGACCAGGGCTTTGACAGCTACGACGACGACCTGTCAGGCGGTCCGAAACAGAAAATGTTCATGTTCAAGGAGATTCCGGCGGCCCACGTCACCATCAAGGCTGCTCGGTGGCTCCGCAACACCTGGCGTCAGGATCGACCGTTTTTCCTCTGGCTCCACTACTTCGACCCGCATGCAGACTACGAGCCTCCGTCCGACGTGGCGGCCCGGTTCCCGGGCGACCCCTATTCGGGCGAGATACACTACGCGGACCGGGAGTTGGGACGAGTATTCAAAGAACTCGACCTGATGCACGTGCTCGATGACACCCTTTTCATCTTCACCTCGGACCATGGAGACAGCCTCGGCGATCATGGAGAAAGAACCCACGGACTATTCATCTATGACGCCACGACTCGAGTCCCCTTGCTTCTGGCCGGACCGGGTATCCCCCGCCATGGTCGGGTGGATCGCCTGGTGCGCACGGTAGACATCGTTCCCACCGTGCTCGAGTTGCTCCACGTGCCGGTTCCTGGCAACCTGGACGGCCGGAGCCTGATATCCACCTGGGAGGGACGGGATCAAGACCGGATCGCGTATGTTGAAACCATGATGCCGCGTCTGAATTTCGGCTGGTCCGAACTCAGGGCGTTGCGGACAGCGCGGTACAAGGCCATCGATGCCCCGCGTCCGGAACTGTATGACCTGGAGAGGGATCCCGGCGAAAACCTGAATCGGCTGCTGGTGGATGGGGCCGGCGCGGATGTGGAGGGTCTGTTCGGCCGGTTGCGGGAATTCGAGGAGAACGACCCATTCAATCATGGGGGACATCGTCAGGCCGACCTGGGTGACGAGACCCGGCGGAAATTGTCTGCACTGGGGTATGTCTGGTCGAGTGCCGACTCCGGGGACGAAGGGTCCCTGCCCGATCCCAAGGATCGATTGCAATTCTGGGAGCGGTTTCAGGCCGGCCAGAATCTGATGCGTGCCCGGGACTACGCAGGTGCAGTGGCGCTCATCTCCGGGTTGTTGAAGGAGGACCCGGCGAACGTGGTGGCGAGGAGTTCGCTTGCCCGGGCGCTTTCCGAAATCGGGGAAAAAGACCGTGCCCTGAAGGTGTACCGGGAATTGATCGAACTGGACCCCGACCGGGAAACCGCCTACCTCGGCGCCGCACGGATCCTGCGGGAGCAGAACCGGTACGACGAGGCCGAGGCGTTGATCCGCCGGGTACTGGAAAGGAAGCCCGAGGACCCGGATGGCTACGTGGCGATGGGAGATCTGTTCCTGAGCCGGGAGTCCTACGACGAGGCCGAAACCTGGTTCCGGAAGGCCCTCGAGGTCGATGAACACTCGAGCCTGGCCGCCGGCGGCCTCGGAAACTGCCTCAACCGGGCCGGGCGTCTCCAGGAAGCCGCCCGCGTGTTGCAGGATGCCTTGAAACGCGACCCCACGAGCCACACCGTGACCTACAACCTGGCGGTGGTCACCGAGCGTCTGGGGGATAGCACGACTGCCCTCGAACTCTACCAAAGGGCGATCCGGCTCGAGCCCGAGGACGCCATGAGCTGGAACAACCTGGGGAGCTTGCTCAACCGGTTGGGAAGAGCCGACGAGGCGTTGCGATTCGTCCGGAAAGCGCACGAACTGGATCGCGACAACGTGGAGGCCACGTTCAACCTTGGTGTCCTCCTGCTGGGTCGAGGGGACGTAACCTCGGCCTTGCCACTCCTGCAGGAAGCGGCTCAAAAACGACCCGACATGCTCAGGGCCCGGGTCCTTGCCGCCCAGGCCCTCGAGAAGGCGGGCAAGCAGATGGACGCTCTGGCTGCCTGGCAGGCCCTGGGGGACCAGGTGCCGGCCGCGTGGCTGCACATAGCCCGTATCCGGCTCGAACGCGGATCGCAGGACCAGGCGCTCGAGGCGTTGAAACAGGGGGTGGCCATGGATGGCGACCGGTTTCTGGATGCGGCCCGCAGATACAAGGATCTCGCAGAGTTGATAGAGAATATGTGATAATACAACACGTTTCGGAGCGGGGCGGAGCGAACACGTCCGGGGACGAATTGTTGTGTGCGACTGGAATGGTGCTTGAAGGGGAGTGGACATGAAGCAAGGGTTGGAGTCTTTTTGGTTACGAGTCCTGGGCGTGTGGGTGATTGCCGTCCTTGTCACCGGCGTGGTCACTCATCCTTTGATTGCCGCCACCTTTTTCGTGGATCCAGGCTCTGGCGACGATGGGCGCAGCGCCGTTGAGGCCCAGGACGAGGCCAGCCCATGGAAAACATTGACTCGAGCCGCTTCCGAACCCACCCTGGCGACCGGCGATGTCATCCGACTCGCTTCCGGCACCTACGGGGCGGCCAGCGGCGAAACCTTTCCCATCGCCGTTCCGGACGGAGTCGCCATTCTCGGAATCGGGCCGTCGGACACCGTGGTCGACGCCGACACAGCGGACGCCTTCCTGGTGGAAGGCGACCGAACCGACGGTATCTGGATCGGAGACATGTCCATCCACAGTTCCGGCGTCGGCGTATCGTTTGGGCTCGACGACGCAACAATCAACGCCACCTTGGACAACCTGGAGTTTGCCGGGGCGGACAAGTCCAGAGGGATCTACGCCCGGCAACTGGATGGAGCCGGGGAATTCAACTTGACCTTGTCCAATAGCACCTTCACCGATTTGTGGGCGGGGGCCTGGCTGGACGCATGGAGTATCGACACCGGCCGAATGGACATCACGGTGGACAACACCACCTTCACCAACAGTGACTACGGTCTGTTGATCGACATGAGCGTCGGATCCAACTGGATCACAGAAGTGGATGTGCAAGACAGCACCTTCGACAACGTGGGCGACGCCATCTGGTACTGGGTGTACTCCGCCTACGGGGCTGTGCAGTCACGATTCACCCTTGGCAACACAACGTTCACGGGCGTTCCCGGGAGCAGTCTCAGCGTGACCGTGTCCAGCGTCTACAGCGCGGATTCCCTCGACTGGCAGGTCGACGTCCTCGACTCGAACTTCCAACAGGCCAGCGGTATCGACCTGGACGCCTGGTACCTGTACGACGTTCCCGTCACGCTGGACTATACCATCTCCGGCAACACGTTCAGTGGAATCAATGGAACCGCGCTGTCGTTCAGCGTCAGTTCCTTCTCCTCGTTGAGTATCGATACGCGCGTGGTCATGGAGAACAACACCATCGATTCTACCAGCGACGACGCGTTGTACTACTACGAGGGGTACGGCTACTACGGCGACCAGAATACGGACATCACCATTCACAACAATACGTTCACAAACATCGGCAACGATGCCATGTCCATCTCCTTCTACGAATGCTACTACTTCGACAACAGATCGGTCGACCTGAAGGTGATGGACAACCGGATCCACGGAGTCTTTGATGACGCACTGATCTACTGGGCCGAGTACCTGGAGGAAGGGGGGGACTCCAGGCAGAACTTGACTGTGGCCGGCAACACGGTGACCGACATCGGAGACCAGGCGGTTGCACTCTACGCGTCGGATTTCAGCAGCAACAGCTACACTGAGTTCGAATGGACCGTACTCAACAATACCATCACCGACGCGCAAGGGGATGGGGTCGCAGTGGAACTCTCCTACCTGGATTACGGCGACGGGGGCAAGGCCAACATCACCGTGGCAGGAAACACGATTTCCAGTGTGGATGGTACCGGGATCTACCTGAGCATTTCGAGCTGGTATGATACCCCCGCGTCCCAACGGATCATGATTGCCGGTAACACGGTCACCGAGTCCGACAGTGGGATATACATCGACCTCACGGACCAGAGCAACCTGGTCGAGAACCTGACGCGCATCGAGGACAACCTGATCACGGGCTCGGGAGATTACGGGATCTATGTGGACACCGACGACTACCCGGGTGGTCCTCACGTGGCCCTTTCAGGAAATGCCTCGACCGGGCACTCGCTGTGCGGGCTCTACCTCTCGGGCAGTACCGCGGGCCTTGCTTCCGTCCCCTTTGATCTGGGGGGAGGGGCACTTCAGTCGAGGGGACACAACACCTTTGTCGACAACGGGGAATGTGCCGTATATGTGGCCGCTTCTGACACCGCCGAGGAAGCCATCCCGGCGCAGTACAACTATTTCGGAACCACCGATCCGGGGGAGATCTCGGCCATGGTGTACGATCACGCCGACAACGGGGCGGTGGAAGCACTGGACACCTCCAACCCCTTGCCGGACATGCCCCAGGGCGAAGGCGCGGAGGTCAATCTCGAGTTGGAAATCGTCGATGACCAGGGCGCAACCGGCGTCACGCCGGGCGACACACTGAAACTGACAGCCGCACTTCAGGCACTGGGGGACATCGGCTGCAGGGCCGCCTGGCTCGTTGCCCCTGTGCCCGACGGTGTTTCCGTCGTTCCCGGTACGGCCACCACCTCGTTCGGGCTGGTGTTCGACTACGACGAAAACGGTCTGAACGTGGCTGTGGGTCACGTGCCCGTCGACTCGCCCGTGACCGTTTCCTGGCAGGTCACCGTGGCTCCGGACGATGCCTGCGGCGACCTCGAATTCCAGGCTACGTTGCGCTGTTCCGCCGATACCGGCGACGTGGAGGTGGTGGACCGGTTGGTCCAGTCGCGGTTGCAGTCCACGACCTTCCTTGACCGGGACGGGGACGGCTACGGCGACGATGCGACCGAGATGTGGGTCTGCGGCGAGGCCGAGGCGGGTCGTGCGGAGGTTGGGGGAGATTGCAACGACCTGATCGCCTTCATCAATCCGGGTGCGGAAGAAACCTGCAACACCATGGACGACGACTGTGACGGAGACGTGGACGAAGGGGTTACCGGCACCTTTTACGTGGATGCAGACGCGGACGGCTATGGAGACCCCGATCTTCAGCTCCAGGCCTGCGTCGAGGGGGACGGGATCAGCGCAAACGGTGAAGATTGCGATGATGCCGACCCCGCCGTCAACCCTTCCGCCGAGGAAGTTTGCGACGAGGTAGACAACGACTGCGACGGCACAGTGGACGAGGACCTCACCTCCACCTTCTATCTGGACGCCGACGGCGACGGCCAGGGCGACCCGGACACTCCGATTCAGGCCTGCGGACCGCGCTCGGGCCTCTCCAGCGCCCCCACAGATTGCGACGATGGCCGGGCCGACGTCTGGGAAGGGGCGGAGGAGGTCTGCGACGAGGTGGACAACGACTGCGACGGTGACATCGACGAGGATGTCCAGGCCATTTTCTACGCTGACCTCGACTCGGACGGCTACGGCGATGAAACCGCCACCCTCGCTGCCTGTGCTGCACCGCAAGGCTACGTCGACGTTTCCGGCGACTGCGTCGATTCCGATCCCACCATTCACCCGGACGCAGCCGAAACTTGCGACGAGGTGGACAACGACTGCGATGGCGCCGTGGACGAAGAGGCGGGCACGACTTTCTACCCGGACAACGACGGCGACGGGTACGGCACGACCGACAATGCCGTGGTCGCTTGCACCGCTCCGGAGGGACACGTCGTGGAAACCGGAGACTGCGACGACGCGGACGCCGGCGTCTACCCCGGAGCGGAAGAGGTCTGCGACGAGATGGACAACGACTGCGACGGGACCGTGGATGAGGAGGCTGGATCGCCCTTCTTCGCTGATACTGACAATGATGGGTTTGGAGACCCGACCGCTCAGGTCATCGCCTGCAACGCCGCCGAAGGCCATGTGGCCGACAACACCGACTGCGACGACCAGGACCCTGCCACCTATCCCGGCGCGGACGAGATCTGTGATGAGGTCGACAACAACTGTGACGGCACCGTGGACGAAGGCGTGGCGTCCCTTTTCTATGCCGACCAGGACCGCGACGGGTATGGCACCGAGGACGACACGGTCTCCGGGTGCGAGGCGCCTCGAGGCTATGCCGACCGGCCCGATGACTGCGATGACGCCGACTCCGGAGTCTATCCGGGGGCCGAGGAAGTCTGCGACGAGATGGACAACGACTGCGATGGAGTCGTCGACGAGGACGCGGCCTCCACTTTCTACGCCGATTCCGATGGCGACGGCTACGGCACCGACGCCGACACCACGACCGGGTGCCAGCCTCCCGATGGCTACGTGGCCCAGTCCGACGATTGCAACGACGAGGACCCGGAAATCCATCCGGCCGCCGAGGAGGTATGCGACGGGGTCGACAACGATTGCAACGGGGAAGTCGACGAAATCGACGGCTGTGCAGAATCCTCTCCGACCGTGCCGCCAGGCGCGGAAATCGAAGGTGGAGGGTGCAGTTGCCACACCGGGGCTGCGGCCTCGATTCCTTCCGTCGGTGCTCCTGCATGGCTCGGTCTGGCCCTGGCCGGTACGCTGTTCAGGAGGCGTCGCACACGGTCCCGTCAGGCATCCGGAGTACGGAGAAACGTCGCCGGATCCACCGGCGGGTAGTCGGTACGTCGCCAGCGGTAGCCGGGCTCCAGGATCTGACCCGGTTCGGTCAGGTCCTGGAGCGCCCAGAACAGATCCCTCAGCACGGTCATCTGCTGATTCACTTGCCCGGGCTCCCCGAATGACGCGCCGTGCGGAAACCGGACAAACACCGTCCTGGGCGCCCCGATCTTCCGAGAAATGGCCAGGTTGATGGACAGGTTGACCGTCCGGATACCATGGGACTCCACCACGCGCGCGATCAGGCCCCCGGCCTGATTGCACAGGGGTCAGGCAGGTACCAGCAGCGCCAGGTCCACCTCGTCTTCCCGGAGCAGGCGTGCTACCTGGTGCGCCGTCCCTGTCTGGGGCGCCACATATCCACGCACTTGCTGCCCCCCGTATCCAAAACTGAAGAAACGCGGAGCCAGCCGCACGACACCAGCTTCTTCCAGGCGACGCAGGTGATCGATGGGCAAGAGCACGTTGATGTCCTCGTTCACCCACCGGTGCGGATAATGCGCATGCGCGATCCGCAGAGCCGCTGGATCCAGGTTCGAGGGAAGCACGCGAAACGAGGTGTCGCCCTCAAGTGCGTCCACATCGAACGGGCGGTCCCCCTCCAGGTAAAAGCCGGCCGTGCTGATCACGGCCAGTCGTGATTCAGCAATCGGCCGCCTCGATGCGCACCAGGGAATCTCACCGGTCAAGTCGGGCGCAGCGAGGCCCGCAGCCCGGTTGACCAGACCGCCGGCTGACTCCATCACGCGGGCACC
Organism: uncultured Gammaproteobacteria bacterium; assembly: GCA_964418585.1. Taxonomy (GTDB): domain Bacteria; phylum Myxococcota_A; class UBA796; order JAJRTE01; family JAJRTE01; genus JAJRTE01. Next base: position 13,618 of record CAYQMG010000122.1, read on the forward strand.
CGCCCGGGTGTTGAGCACACTTCCCACGCTTCGCCAGAATCCAACTTTCCTGTTCCCCATGCCGTCTCCCAGAGGACCGCCCGGGCCCCTGCACTCCAGGCGGCCCTCTCCGCGCGAGTTGAAAAAAAATTGAAGATATCACGATTCTGCATCGTCATAGCCATCGAGTCCATGACGATCCACTCGCACGGGTTCATTACCGTGATTCGAAGGTGTTGAGGTGTCAGATGCAGGTCCTGACCAAGTCTCGAGTCACTCTGGTGACAGTGGGCGCCCTGATCGTGGCGCTGGCCAGCGGTTGTTACGACGAGCCGTGCGGCTCCAGCGGCGGCGAGTCCATTGATTGCGAACTGGACATACCCACCCCATACGCCGAGGCGTCGCCCACCGGCGAACCCGACCTGGATGAAACACCGTTCGTCACTCCGCTCCCGGACGAAGACTGGGATGATGACGGGTTCTCTGCAAGCGATGGGGATTGCGACGATCTGGACGGAACGGTCTACCCCGGTGCGGAAGAGGTTCCGTACGACGGGGTGGATCAGGACTGCTCCGGCAGCGACCTCGTCGACGTGGACGGTGACGGAGTCGAAGGTGGCCCCGACGGTGCAGACTGCGACGACCAGGATGGGACGATCTACCCGGGCGCGGAGGAAATCCCGTACGACGGGGTGGACCAGGACTGCACGGGTGCGGACCAGGCGGATCTGGACGGAGACGGATACGCGGGCGAGGAGGCGGGTGGGACCGATTGCGACGACCAGGACCCGACCGTCCACCCGGACGCGGAAGAGACTGCAGACGGCAGGGACGAAGATTGCGACGGAGTGGTGGACAACGGCGTCGACACCGAACCTGGGGACGACCTTTCCGGAGACGAGGAAGACACCGACTGCACCCACTCGGATGCGGACTGCGGGGATGACCAGACAGGCCCGTGCGACGACGATGAACAGCCGTGCGAGGAAAACGATGGTCCGTGTGGGGAAGACGAGGACCACTCGGACTGGAACGACTCCGGCGCATTCGGCCCGGGTGGACTCGACTTCGGCAGCGGATGCGACTGCACCGTTGCACCGGACGCTCCGGCATCCAGCGGGTGGCTCTCGTTCCTCCTCCTCACCGGTCCCCTGGTTGTGTGGCGGCGCCGGCGGTAGACCTTGGTTCTGCCACGCCTCCCCACCGCCACCGACCCCTCCGCGGACCGCTCTTCCTCTGCTCGGGCGGCTTTACGACAACAGTGGCCATTGCTACTTTAGTAGGTGCGTGGACCGTCGGACCCACCTTCAGGAGTCGGCGAACGAGTTCCTGTGGCGCGGCGGGTCCGGTTGGCGAACCAGAAGCGTGCAGGACCGGGAGAGGAGATGGCCAGGCCCACCCCCCCCTGGAAGCTGTTGCTGTTCTCAGTGATCCCCCTGGGTGTGCTGATGCTCCTGGCCACCCTGGGATTGACCATCCTGGAACAGGCGGGGATCATTCACACCGGTCGTACCGACGACATCCTCAGCTTTCCCCCTCCGGACTACCTGTCCAGGATCACACTGGATGGTGGGAAAGTTTTCGAAATCCGCTACGCACAGGCCGGTGATCCCCTCGCCTTCCGCCGGCGCTTTCCAGTGCAGAAACCGGAGGGGAGCTACCGGATCATCCTCGTCGGTGGCTCATTCGCCCTGGGAGATCCCTACGTCGACCCCGCATCGGCCTCTCCCGGCTTCGGCGGCATCGCCGACTGGATGGAGGCCGAGTTTGCCATGAGGTTGCGCACGCCCCACGTGGAGGTGATCAATGCCGCTCTGGGGGGAACCAATTCCACCGGCGTGGTGGAAATCGTCCGCCAGATGACCAGGACCGACCCGGATGTGATCCTGGTCATGACCGGCAACAACGACGGGCACGTGTTCCCGTCTCGCGCCAACCGTTGGCTCAATCAATGGGTCGTGTATCGAGCACTCAAGAAGGTCCTCCTGCCTGCTCCTGGCCGTCGGCCCAGGTTCGCTCCCCAGGACAGCGACCCGGACACAATCCGGGCCAACTTCCGCGCCAACCTTCGCGAACTCGTCGAACTCGCACACGACCACGGCTTCCAACTCGTGTTGAGCACCATGCCCATCAACTATCGATTCACCCTGTCCGACCAGCACAATCCCCATGACCCGCCTCGTCCACCTCCAGTTCGGGGAGAAGCTCGGACCTGCCCGACTCCGAGCACCGCACGGGACGGCTCGGTACCCCCCGGCGACCTTTACGCGTTCGCCCGGTGCCTCGAGCAGACGGGTCGGTACGAGGAAGCCCTCCAGGCCTACGAGGCGTACGTGGAAGCCCAACCACTCGGCCGCACACGTCCCTCCCTGAACCGGATCGCGCGTGAGGTCGCCCACGAACAGGACATCGTCTTGTTCGACATGGAGCGTCTGGCCAACACGGCCTCCAGCCACGGGATCGCGGACCCGGACCTGTTTTTCGACAACTGTCACCTGGTGTGGCGAGGCTATGCCGCGATGGCCCGGAGCGCCGTGGACCTGCTGATCGACCAGGGATTGCTCGGAGCAGTCGTGGCACTCCCCGGCGCCAGGCCCTCGGTGGAACAGATCATCGACGCACAGGGCTGGGAGGCCCTGTACTCCTTTCGCCCGGTGGTCATTCCGTACCAGGCACCCGAGTTCTCCCCCGACGTCCTCCCGGAATCTCTTGCCCGTTGACGGCTTCGGCGCACCCTTCAATTCCTTCGACAAGCCGCCTGCACCTCGACATTCCGCCCCCTCAGCCGGCGGTGCCAGGCGCTTCCGAAGCAAGACCTCCATCCACGGGAAAACGTTCGTACCCTTGTAGTGGGCCAGGTTACGGGTATCGAACCTCGGAGCAATCGGTGGTGGAAAGAGCTGTCCGAATATGGCAACGTGATTCCGATATCGTGCATGAACGGCGCTGGCCGTTGTGAGAATGATGTGGAAGTGGCTGATGGATGGTGGAGGTTTCTAATGGATGGGAAGTTGGCGAGATGGCTGGCGATCGTGTTCTTCATGTCGGCGTTGGGGATCGGGACTCAGGGGTGTTCCGCAAGCGGCGATGACGACGACGCCACCACGCAGGTGGGGGACGACGACGCCACCGGGGATGACGACAGCACGGGGGACGACGATACCACGGCGACGCTCGAGCCGGTGACGCCCACCCTGGTGCCGGTCACGGAGACCCCCGGGGCTCCGACAGCGACGCCGGTGGTCGTGTCGGCCACACCCACGCCCCTTGTGGCGTCGGCCACGCCCACGCCGGTTCCAGCCGGGACCCCAACCCCCACGCCGGTACCGCCGACCGGCGTGACGGTCTATGCGATTCAAGATCCAAGCAACGCGGATTTTCCAGGGCTGGATACCCGGGTACGGGTGACCGGAGTGGTGGTGACCACGCCCATGATCCGGGCCTCGTCCGACTCGGTGAATCCGGATGGATTCTGGGTTCAGGAACCGGAGGGTGGGGTCTATTCGGGCATTTTTGTGTTTGCGCGGGACCTCGGGGTGGAAGTGACCGAAGGGGATGTGGTCGATCTGGTGGGGACATACCGGGAGTTCTACGGCAACAGCCAGATCGAGGCCACCGAGGTGGTGGTGACCGGGAGCGCGGATGTGCCGGCTCCCATGGTGGTTTCTGTGGGCGACGTGTACGATGGGAGCGAGACCGCGGAGCAGTATGAGGGGGTCCTGGTTCAGGTGGAATCCGCAGAGGTGACGAACGCCGATCTCGGCTACGGCGTGTTCGGTGTTTCCCAGGGCGACGTGGGGGAGCTGTACGTGAGTCCCACGTTCGACCGTTACTGGTCTTACGAACCGCAGGTAGGCGATACCTTTGCCACCCTCATCGGCGTGATGGAGTATGCCTATTCTCACTATCGACTGGCGCCTCGTTCGTGCGACGACATGGCGTGGGCCGAGAGTGGGCCCGTGTGTGAGCCCAAGGTGTGTCCCGAAGGGCCGATTTCCATCATGCAGGTCCAGGACCGGGACGACCCGGACGCTGTCTCGCTTTCATGCGATGTGTCGTTCCAGAACGTGGTGGTGACCAGTCCGGTGGCCGACTACGGGTCTTCGGCCGGTTTCTTCGTGGAGGAGCCCGAGGGTGGGGCGTGGAGCGGCGTCTACGTGTACGCCCGGGGACTCGATTTGAGTGGTATCGAGCCCGGCTCGGTGGTGGATCTGACCGGAATTTACCAGGAGTATCACGATCTGACAGAGATTGCTGCGACCTCGGTCACGCGAACCGGAAGTGGGGACGTGCCTGCGCCGGTGGAGGTGGCGGTGGGGGACATTGGGGACGGGGGCGACCTGTCGGAGACCTACGAGGGGGTTCTGGTGGTGGTCCGGGACGTGGTGGTGGTCGATCCTGCGTATGGGGAAGACGAGACCGAATTCATCGTGGCGGCGCAGAGTGATCTGACGCAACAGGTCGTTGTGGGTTGGATGTTCGAGCACGACTACACCTGCCCGAGTGTTGACGGAGTGCCGTGCAACACGGACCAGCGCCGGATGGGACAGCGGATCGACAGCATTACCGGCGTCCTGACCTATTCCTGGGGCCACTTCAAGATCGAACCTCGTTCTGCAGACGACATCGTGAACGGAGCCGGAGTGGACACGGACCTGGACGGGCTTCTCGATGACGACGACAACTGTCCCTTCGAGGCCAACCCGGATCAGGCCGACACCGACGGGGACGGGGTCGGGGACCTGTGCGACAATTGCCCTTCCAGTGCCAACGTCAGTCAGGCCGACGGGGACGAGGACGGGGTCGGGGACCTGTGCGACAATTGCCCCCAGGAGGCCAATCCGGATCAGGGCGACGTGGACGAGGACAACGTGGGCGACGTGTGCGATGCAGACGCCGACGGAGACGACGTGGGGCAGGGGAACGACAACTGCCCGCTGGTGCCCAACCCGGATCAGAGCGACGTGGACGGGGACGGGGTCGGCGACGCCTGCGACAACTGCATGTCGGTTCCCAACCCGGATCAAGCCAATGCCGACGGGGACATGTACGGCGACGCCTGCGACAACTGTCCTGATGACGCGGGCGCGGACCTCACCGACACCGATGGAGACGGAATCGGGGACCTGTGTGACAACTGTCCCGAGGTCCCCAACCCGGACCAGACCGACAGCAACGGAAATGGGTATGGCGACGAGTGTGACATCGACTGGGATGCCGACGGCGTCCCCCAGGGCGACGGCACCAGGCCCTGCACCGAAGGGGCGACCACGGGCTGCGACGACAACTGCCCCGACGTCGCCAACTCGGACCAGGCTGACGCGGACGGGGACGGCCTCGGCGATGTGTGTGACAACTGCCCCGACCAGGTGAATCCGGATCAGGCGGACCTGGACGGAGACGGCATGGGCAATGCGTGCGATACCGACTGGGACGACGACGGGATCGAACAGGGGCATGGGGAGAATCCCTGCACCGGAGGCAACACGGAAGACTGTGATGACAATTGCCCTTACATGCCCAACCCGGATCAGGCTGACGCGGACGGAGATGGGATCGGCGACGATTGCCACATCCTGCTCACCGAGATTTGCGTCAAGCCCCTTGAAAACGAGTTCGTGGAAATCTTCAACCCCTCCTGGCACCCGGTGGACCTCTCCGATTACTACCTCTGGAATGCCAATTCCACCACCCTCGTCTACTACGAAATCGCTTCCGCCGCCGAAATTGGCGGGTCCGATTTCGCCGCCCGGTTCCCGGCCGGAACGACCATCGAATCGGGGCAGTACCTGACCATCGCCATCGACTCGATGGCATCATTCATCGATGTCTATGGAATCGCGCCCGATTTCGTTATCAAGGGAGAGTATTCCGGAGACACCCGCATGATGGAACCGGCCTTCTCGGGATCCATCGCCGCCAACTCCACCCTGAGCAACAGTGGGGAGGACATGATCCTCTTCTACTGGGACGGCTCGAGCGACCTGGTCCAGGATGTGGACTATCTTCTTTGGGGCGACACCACCGAGGCCGTGGACAAGACCGGGGTTACCGTGGGATCCTCCACCTACTTGCCGGACACGCCAGTGGACCAGCAGGTCCCTGCTCCGGCACATGACGCGCTGGCAGACGACCCGACCACCTGGCGCTCGACGCAGCGGGTCGACTACGGCGAGGGTACCGAAAAGCGTACCGGGGGCAACGGGATCACCGGGCACGACGAGACGAGCGAGAACATGAATGTGACCTGGCAGTCGATGAAGCCCGCCACTCCGGGCGGGCCGCCGATCCGCTGAACCGCGGGTGATCCCGGGGCTCGAGTGCCTGGCTCGGAAGGTCCGGGGACAGGGCGGCAGGCCCTGTTTCGGGACGGCGCGCTCCTTTGACGGGCGGCCGGGGAGGTCTGCATGGGGACGGATGAAGTGCACTGGGACCTGGTGGTGAGCGGCGCCGGCCCTGCAGGCCTGGCAGCAGCGCTCATGGCTGCACGAGCCGGGTTGCAGGTGGTGGTGCTCGAGAAAGGACCCAGGCCCGGACCGTTTCCTCGAGGCGAGACCATCCACGCCCATCCGCTCCTGGACGAACTGCTCGGCAATGGATACCTGGATTCCATGGCCCTCCATCGCACCGCTGCACGGCGCTACCACAGTCCGGGGTGCGTCAAGCACGTGGACGTGACTCGAGGCAGCCCCTCCATCATTTTCGAGTGGCGCGAATTCATCGATCGCCTGGCCGCTCGAGCAGAGGCTGCCGGTGCCCGGATTCGGTGTGGACAGGAAGTGGTTTCTCCGGTAACGGACCGGGGTGTCTGCGTGGGCGTCCGGCTTGCAAGCGGGGAAATCGTCCGGGGAACCACGGTGCTCGCCTGCGACGGCCACACCAGCCGTCTGGGGCAGGCCGTTGGGGTCGACTATCGTGCCATCGGCTGCCCCATACTGAAGCAGATCGTCTCCAACTACCAGGACCCGTTCCCGGGGCTCAGCTTTTTCTTCATTGCCCAGGGCGATATTCCTGGTGCGCCCCGTTTTCCTCCAGCCGTGGCGTTTCTGTTTCCTCGAGGTCACGGCCGGTGCGAGGCTGGCATGATGATCCTGGGCAGCGCCGCCGCCCGGCTCGAATGCGCGTTGCCGGACGACGCCACCTTCCGCACGGTGTGGAACCGGTTTCTGGAAAGTGAACGCACGGTGGCAAGCATGCTCGCAGGAACTCGAGTCGAGTTCCAGGGCGTCTCCAGCATCCCGTCAGCCGGCCTGTTTGAGCCGTCCATGCCGTTTCCCGGTCTCGCGCTCGTGGGCGACGCCATGGGGTTCGTGGAGGCGAGCGGAGCATCGGGGCTCCTGTTCTCGATGCAAGCTGCCAGGTTTGCAGTGGATTACCTCGTGGAACACCGGGGAGAGCCCTGGAGTCCGGCCAATGCCCGGGCTTATGACCGGGCGTTTCGCAAGACTCGAGTCTACCGTCACATCGCCAAGGTCTACCGCCTCATGGTTCCAGTGGCGGATTTCCTGTTCGTCACCTTGCGGACGCCGGAGCGTATCAACCGCTTCTGGTGGGCCATCGACCTGTTCTACCGACTGACCTGACGCGACCAGGCATCGCTATTCGTGGTCCACCACAGCGTCCACCACGAATGGGGTGCACATCAGGGCCACCCGGCCCTTCTTCACCCAGAATCGCACCATCGGCACCACGTTGCCCTCGGCATCCGTCAGGCTGGGGAGCCGTTCGACGAATTCCACGTCCTCGGCCAGGAACTCGTAGTAGCAGGCATTGGTGCTGTAAGGATCCGGGACCAGCACCACCCGCGCGTCGTCGTCAGGGTGGCGGGCCGGGGATCCCGAAAAGGGCACATGGGTCTGCTTCAGGCGTCGTGCCGTCCCTTCCGGCTGCTTGTATGCCTGTATCTCGAACCGGCCTCCTCGCTTGAGCAAGCTTAAAACGGACATGTTCTCCTTTCCTCCCTTGGGTGTCGGAACGCCCAGAGTTTCGCCTCCCCATGATAACACTCCTGGACGGTGCCGGGCACCGATTTTGCCATCGGAGTGCTCCGCCCCGCCCGCTCCGCAACCGGGAAGCCCCCCCGAACCCGGCGGCTGTAGGTGCGCTTTCCCGTGCACTTCGGCGCGCTCCGGGACACACAACCGATGGAAGGTCGCGCGCCTGCCTGTTATGATTGAAATAGCGCACGCCCATCCGACGCGGCTGTGGAGGCTCGAGATTGCGGTGCCGGGATACCTGGCCCGGGCGTCCTTGCGGCTTGAGGTTGCTGGACAGGGGCCTCGCCCGTATCGCGGAGGGCACGGTGCGAAGTCGAACTAGTCGCAGGTACCACCGGAGTGTAATCATGATGAAACGAGCTGCCCTGTTCCTCGCGCTGTTCTCGCTGTTCTTGTCTGCCTGCCAGAGTTGCAACAACGACACTTCTCCCGCTGATGACGACGATGCCACACCGACCCCCATGATGTCGGATGACGATACCGGGCCGATCGGGACTCCCACCGAAACCCCGGTGAGCCCGACCGCCACGCAACCGCCCACCAGGACACCGGAAGCAGAACTCACCGCCACTCCGTTCGGCGATGACGACACCGTCCCGGTGGCCACGCCTTGGGCGACACCCGGGCAGGCCACCCCGACGGCCTTCCCCACCGCGACCCCCCCGGCCGCGACCGCGACCCCCACAGGAGACGACGACACCGTGGTGGTCGTGACGCCCACAGCGCCCCCGATGGGGACGCCGACCCCGGCCCCCGGCCCGACGCCGACCCCCACACCGCCGGCCCCTACACCCACGGCCACCCCAACCGCCCCGCCCACCCCGTCAGGTGGGGAACCCACGCCCACCCCGACCGCGACGCCCCCGGCGCCCACCCCGCCACCCGGACCAACGCCGCCGGCTGACCCGGTCGTGCGCCTCGAGGTCACGCCTCGACAGGCAACCATCGACATGAGTTCGACCCTGAGCTACGAGGTGCAGGGATGGTACGAATCCGGCGGCGCGGCAGACCTTTCCGGCATTGCGTGGATTTCTTCCGACCCGGCGGTGGCCGCGATCGACGGGACCGGCGTTGCCACGCCTGTCTCGCCGGGTACGACCACCATCCAGGCGTCCCTGGGCTACATCACCAGTGACCCGGTACCTCTCGAGGTGTTCGAGGACGGGCGCCTCGTGGTCCGGGTCGTGGATGCCGACACCGGAGCGCCCGTGGAAGGGGCTCGAGTCTACCTGGGTGTGGAAAGCTCGACCCCCGTGCTCACCGACGCGCAAGGGGAGGCCGAGATCCGGGGCGACTTCTCCGGGCGACAGACGGTGACCTCGTACCATCCCGACTATCACTGGGCCACCGTGGCCAAGGTCCTCAACCGTCGTATCACCATTCCCGCACGTAGTCAGGCCAACTCGATCCAGGGAACACTCAGTGGGACCGCCGATTTCTCCAACCTCGGCCTCCTTCGGCGCTCCGAAGTCCGCATAGGCCTCGTCACTCGAAGCTTCCTCGAGAATCCTCTCATCCTGGACACCAGCACCTTGATCGGGGACTACCGCGAGGTGGACGTGTGTGGCGCGTTGCTCGACCTCCCCTCCAACATCGCTGGAGAATTGCCTGCCAACTGTGCCACCAGCGAAAGCCTGGAAACCTGGGCGGTCCCAGGACCCACCGGCACCTACGACCTCTACATGTTGGCTGGAGACCTGCCCCTCGAGACCGTCCTGCGTTGGGCCGCAGACCCGTCCGTCTTTTCCAACCTCGGCAAGCTCATGCAGGACATCGAAAACCTCGACCAGTTCGCCTACGACTACGAGACCGACCTGGAGATTGTTGCGCCGGACGTGAACGCCGGGACCGTGATGACACCGGACGGGGCCACCGATGGTGCACTCGCCGTCGAGGTGCCCTACCTCCCCAGCGGTATCGTGGGCCGGTACCCGGCAGCCGTGATTGCCCTTCGGGACGTGGGTCCGGCCGGCATGCTCCCCATCGGCGTGGCCGGAGCGGACGGCGGGGTCACCGCCACGGTCTATCATGCGGCCGAGTTCGCGAGTGAACGACTCTCCGCGGTCCTGTTGGCTGCCGAGCAAGGGGTGGGAGCCGAAGGAGCCTATGTCGCGGTCATGGGAACCCAGTCCGAACCCGGAGCCACCATCGTTCCCCCGGACTTCATGGAACTTCTGCACGAGGACGAGGTCCACTACGAGCCCACGTGGTACACGTTCGTGCCCATCCCGGACGTGTCGGTCTATCGTTCCGTGTTCACCTGGAAGTTCACCCAGACCGTGGGGGAGGGGGCTGACCAGCAAACCATCGTCAAGTATGTCTACTGGGACGTGTACCAGCCGCCCACCACCAACGTGGTGGATGTGCCCGACATCGACAAGCGGCCTCGAGCAGTTTACAGCGCCGAAGGATGGGACTATAGCTGGGTGCAGTGGGAACTGTTCGGGTACGACGATGGGGACTGGACGTTCGACGACTTCACCTTCGACCCCGACGTCACCCTCTACGACTCAGGGGTCATCGTGGAGCGTGTCTCTCGCAACCTGGTCTACAACCTGGACAAGTACCCTTGACCTCCCCCCTTGCGGAACGCCTCCCAACCCGGCCCCATCATTCCACGTAGCCCAGTGCCCTGAGTTGAGATTCCAGGTCCGCCGTGTCCCCCCCAACCTCCACGCCTTCCGATTCCTCCTCCCTCGCTTCGTACAGGACCACCAGCCGCGGCCCCCCCGAACCTCCTGCTCTCAGGTCCCCCTTCAAAAGGTCCAGCGGAGACGGGCCCCCACCCTCCGGCGAAACCACCACAGGACCTCGCACCAGCGGCTCCCGACGACCGTCCGCATGTACCACCTCAATATCCAGCGGTCGCCCCTCCACCGTTCCCTCCACACGCACAGGCCCGGTGCCGATCGACGGCGCGAACGACAAGAGCGCTTTCCAGGTGTCGAATGCGCACGTGATCACCGACCGATTCCGGGGCTCCCGGTACCGGATCTCCAGCCGGTCCGACTGTCGGCCGAACCCGGGCCAGACCACATCGCGGACCGCATGCTTCCAGCGGGGCCCCCCGTCAAGCCGGACCGTTACCTCCACCGATCGGGCCACTCGAGACCGCGTATCCCCCACGTAGACCAGGAACAACCGCCCTCGTTGCGTGCCCAGGTAGTGCGCAGCCAGATCGTCGAGCATGGAAACGACCAGGTTGGGATACTGTGCAGCCACGTTTCGCGTTTCCCCGGGATCGGCTGCGATTCGGTACAGTTCCAGCGGCGCGATCGGGTCACCGGTCCGCAACGACGGTCGCCCCAGACCCTGTTGATTGTACACCAGCTTCCAGCCCGCCCGCTCAATCCCCAGTCGCTGGTATCCATACAGGGTGAACGCGCTGAAAAACGTCCGTTCCCGGGGAACAGCACCTTCGAGGAGCACCGGCAGCAAGGACACGCCTTCTCCCAATCGATCCCGTACATCCGCATACGCCAGGAGGGTCGGCGCGATGTCTTGCAGGGAAACCGGGCGTTCCACTCGCCGGCCCGCAAGCACCCTGCCCTTGGCCGTCGTTCCGGCGATCACCAGGGGGACGTGCAGCAGTTCGTCATAAAGGGTGTGCCCGTGCTCGTAGTGATCATGTTCCCAGAATTCCTCGCCATGGTCGGCTGTAACCACAAAGAGAGAGTCCCCACCGGCGCCCGTGACCAGCGCATCGTACAGCCGGCCCGTCTGATGGTCCGTGTAGGCCACCACTGCGTCGTACAACTCCCGGTAGCCGCGCTTCTGACGCTCGGTGAGCTGCACCCGGTGCATGAGCACGGACCGATAGAGTTGTCCGAGAGATTCGCCCAACGCCTTGCCTCGAGGAAACATGTGGGCGAACCGCTCACGATAGGGCTGGTGGGGGAGGTACGGGCCGTGCGGATCCATGAAGTGGAAGAACACGAACCGGTCGTACCCTCGAGGCTTGCTCAAGTAGGCCACGGCTTGCTCGACCGCCTGTTCGCTGGCCCGGAGGGTCTCGCGGGCGTCGTAGTCGATGTAGTCGGTGAATCCCCGGTCGAGCCCGAAATGGCGGGTGAGGTAAGGGTTGTTGATCCAGGCGCGGGTTTCCCAGCCGGCTTCCCGGAGCGCCGTGGTGAGGGTGGCGATGGTGCGCGGCAGGGTTCGCTTGCCACGAATTGTGCGAGGGTCGAGTTCACCTGCGCGATGGATGAGGGGGTGAAGGCCGGTGAAGATGGAGGCGAACGATGGGAGGGTCCAGGGAGAGGGGGTCAGTGCCCGCTCGAACCGTGTACCGTGTTCGGCGAGCCGGCGGAGTCGAGGGGTGACATGAGGGGTGGTGCGGACCAGGGAGGTGGCTTTGGCGGGCACCGTATCCCAGACCACGAGCACGATGGTTTTGCCGGGACGTTGCGGGGAGTGGACCACCGGGAAGCTCCAGACCATCCCTGCTTCCGGTCCCCTGGCCAGGGCCTCGAGCAGCGACAGGTCGTCGGGAGACCGGCCTCGAGTTACGAGCGAGAGCGTCACCTGCTGGCCTGCGAAGTCCGAGAGGTCCACCTCGGCGTCGATCCACCGGTCGGCGGGATCGTCCAGTGACTTTTCCCGCTGGTACAAGGTGTGGGACTCGCCCTGTGCGTCCTTGAGGTGCACTTCGAACGCCACCTTGCCCTCACCCGTGCCGGTGGACAGTTCGGGGATGAAGCCGTGGCCGAACGAAAAGACTGCGCCGGGTGGCACCTCGAACGCGAAACGGAGCGTCGAGGGAGCCGGGGCGAGGATTCCGTAGCGCTTCTCGGTGGCCTTTCGTCGCATGGGATGGCGGAGTTCCACTTCGACCTCGAGCGGGTGAGGCGCGGGGGAGCCTGCCGGTGGATGTGGGCGGTAGCGGGTGGAAGGAGGTGCTGCCGTTTCGGTGAGCACGATGTCGTCGTACCACACCTCTGCAGAGACTTTCTGCCCCGGCAGCAGCCGGGTCCCGGCGACTCCGAACACGATTCGGAAATGGGTCGCACCGGATCCGGGGACGAACGTGTCGCCCAGAGTCATCCACGGACTGTTGTGATCCAGGTCGGGGGGCTCCAGTGGTTCGGCTGCCTCTCTGTCCAGCGGGTGCAGCGCGTCCCCGGCGCCGGGCTCGTTCCCGTTCGCCTCGAGGGAAAACAGTTCCAGGACCGGCCGTCCCACTCGAGGTTTGCGCTGGAACCGTGTCTTCTTGTGGGAGTACCGATAGACCGCCACGCGATAAGTCAACGTGTACGTGTGGCCGGGTCTGATCGGGATCAGTCGGGTCTGGACCCGGGCCTCTTGCCCATCCTTTCGGACCAGTCTCAGGCTGTGCCCCTGGTAGGCCCGGTTCCCCGATTCGACCCTGGGCGACGGCGCGCGTTTGCTGGGTCCGTGCCCGGTTCGCACCTCCTGTTCCGGCACGAGCGATCCGAGGGTCCGGTCGTCGAAGTGCTCGGACAGGACCACCCGGGTCGTCACCGGTGGTTCTCCGGCGGCCACATGCGCGGCCAGTCCTTCGATCTCAGCCTGGTCGAGCATGTCCTGGAGCACGACCGCACCGGGAACGTCCGGTCGGTGCCCGGCCCTTCCGTCGCCTGGTCCGGCGTGAGGTCCTGTATGGTTCGCACCGTGCCCTGACTGCGGTTCGGCTTTCCGCTCCACCCGGTTGCAGCCGGGGGTCACAAGCAGGGCCATGGTCAGGACGGCCATCATGAGTCTGGGAATGAGGGTCATGAGACTTCTTCTTCTCCTGAAGGACTCGAGCTTGCCGGCACGCGCCCCGGTGACCTGGTTCCGGCCAGGTCGACCCGGTCAGCCTCCCACGAAGCGTTCGATGTGCCATGCGACCTGGGCCTCGAGTCCTTCCTGGACCGTCGTCCTGGGCTCATACCCGAGGACTCGAGTCGCCTTTTCGATGTTCGCCCGGGTGTGTCGCTGATCTCCGTGGCGACCCGGGCCTTGTGTTACCTGGAGTGTTTTCCCGGTGATCTCCTGGAGCAACTGGATCACCTCGTTGAGCGACACAACTTCGCCACCGCCCACGTTGAACGTCTCCCCCACACTCGCGGTTGGACGCTCGAATGCAGCGAGGGTGGCCGAGACACAATCGGTCACGAACGTGTTGCTCCGACTTTGTCGGCCGTCTCCATACCGGACGAACGGGGCGCCGGTGAGCAGGGCCTGGATCAGGATGTGATAGGCCATGTCCGGCCGCTGGCGCGGTCCATACACCGAGAAGTACCGAAGAATGGTCACAGGCAGCCCAAACGTCGCCTCGAAGGCCCGACACAGGTGCTCGGCGGCCAGCTTGGTGACCCCGTAGGGGGAAACAGGACGCAGCGGCGCGTCCTCCGCTCCTGTGGCTTCCTTGCCGTATACGCTCGAGGTGGAAGCGAGCAGGAAGTGGGCCACCCCCGTGTCTCGAGCTGCTTCCAACAATCGCTGTGTCGCGTTCAGATTGCATTCCACGTACAGGTCGAATTCGGACCAACTTCTCACCAGCCCGGGCATGGCCGCCTGATGAAACACCGCCGCACATCCCTCGAGCAATGCGTGAAGGCGTGCTGTCCGCAGGTCTGCCTCCACGAACCGGAATCGGGGCGACGTTCGCATGGTCTCCAGGTTGGCTTCCTTGTAAGACCGGGGATAGGAGGGGATGAATCCATCGATGCCCACCACCTCGTGGCCCCGGGCCAGCAAGGCGTCACAGAGGTGGGATCCGATGAATCCAGCAGCACCCGTGACCACGCAGCGGCTCATGTCCATTTCCTCCCTGGAATGCTGTCCCCCCGTCCGGATCGCCCTCGCCGCCCCGCCTGCGCTCGGACAAGAAGCCCAGGGGACCTTTTTTATCATGAAATCCGCCCAGGTGGTAGAAGAGTGTCGGGTGGGAAGACCTCTCCTCGTCCTCGCGGCAGGACTTTGAATCGTGCACAAGAAGGCGCGGAACGACCAGGAACTCGAGCGTCTTGACAGGCCTTGGGGGAGAGGGCCGGCAAGGGGTTCCGTCACTCGACCCGGGGATGGCGTGTCGAAGGGCAAGGGGAGGGGCCTCGGTGCATGGGGGGGGACACGACGCGGACAGGCGTGGATACAGCAAGCGCAGCAAGGGAAAGTCGATTCCGGCGGGTCGCAGCAGCCACCGGTTGACTCGGAGGGAGCGGCTGGGATATCATGAGACAGGTCCATCTCCCGCGCTGCGCTGCCTCGTCAGGTCCCGCCTCGCGTGCAGCATGAGCAGGGTGTCGACCCTTGTCCGTGGCTGATGTGTTTGCGGAGGAGTTGGTTTGATGTGTCCTCGAGGTCGATTCGGGTCCACGCCCCGGGAGGTCGCAACCGCACTCCCGGCCGACCCGAGGGGGAGGGTGTCGGCCCGGCGGTGGCGGACCCGAGCCCTGTGTCTGATTCCCTGGATCCTGTTCCTCTCGTCTGCCTGCCAACCGCGGATCCTGCCCTTGCCCGCCATCGATCCGGTGGAACCGCCCCCGGATCTCCTCGCCAGGGTGTGCAGCGACGAGGCCGCTTCGTCGCTCTTCTCCATGGGCGAGACCACCCGCGTGCTGGTGGCGGAGGGCGGGGAGGACGACGACGGTTCCCGGAAGGGGCGGGCGAGGCTGCTGCAGGGGCTGGAGGACCTGGAACGACTCCCGGAAGGAGAAGGGGACGCCCCGGTGCTCCAGGTGGCTCGAGTCCCGTGTGTCGTGACCGGGAACGAGGATGCCCGAAACCTCGGGGAACGGCTCCAGGCCGATGTGGTGGTCTGGGTCGCCTCTGGAAACGCAGATACCGACCAGCAAGGTCCCGTGCACGTGTTCATCCGGGAACGCTTTCCGCGACTTCGGCTCGAAGGAAGCACCCGGTGGGCTTGGGGACAGGTCTCCGACTACCTCTTCCCCGTGGCGCCTCGAGCCCCGATTGGTTGGTTCGGCGACGTGCTGGTCGGACTCCATTTCCTCCGTGTCGACAACCCCGCAGCCGCCCAGAAACGGTTCGACCGGGCGGTCCGCACTGCCAGGGACACCGGAGAAAACACCGACCTGTACTGTCTCCACGCCCTGCTGGGCATGGCCGCTTTCCTGGCCGACGCCCCTCTCGAGGCTCAGGCCGCATTCCGGTTGGGCGAGGAACAGGCACGAGCAGCAGGTGATGTCCTTTGGGAGGCACACCTCCTGCGCGCCCAGGCCGATGTCGCGGCTGCTCGAGGCGCACTCGCCGAGGCGGAGACCCGCTATCAGGCCGCCGCCGACCGCTACCAGGCCGCCGGGGACCACGGGCTGGGAAAGGCGGATTGCCTCGTCGGGCTGGCCGACCTCCACGTCCAGATCTCGGACCTGGCCGGGGCCAGGGACCTCTACGAAGAGGCACGGCGCCTCTATCACACCGTTCAGAGCCCCATCCGCGAGGCCGGTGCACTCCAGGGTGAAGGCGACATCGCCATGTGGATGAGCGACTATCCCGAAGCTTCGGAACGCTACGAGGCTGCGGGTACTCTCTACCAGAAAGCCGGACTCGACCTGGGCCGCGGCGTGATCCTCCACCGACTCGGAGACGTCCAACTCTGGCTCTCCGACGTGAAGGGCGCACTCGCCTACTATCAGCAGGCCCTTGAACTGTATCGCCTCCACGGCGATACCTCCTGGGAGGCGGAATGCCTCATGAGCATCGCCGGAACCCATCGCCTCGCTTCCAACTTCGACAAGGCTCGCCAGTTCTATCAACAGGCCCTCGAGCTGTTCCTCGAAGACGGCAACGAACTCGGACAGGCAAACGCCTTGCGCTGCCTCGGCGACATCCTCGCACTCGGCACAACCTACCTCGACGCACGGTTCAGCTATGAAAAGGCCATGGCCCTTTATCGCGCACAGGGCAGCCTCCAGGGTGAAGCCGCCTGCCTCCGCGGCCTCGCCTACCTCGAGCGCAGCTTCGGGGTGGGCTACGCCCGTCGGCAATACCAGACCGCCCTCTACCTCTCCCACAAGGCTGGAGACAAAATCGGAGAAGCCCACAGCCGACTCGGCCTCGGACAGCTCGCAGTGGCTCGAGCCGACTACCAAGAAGCATGGACCAACTTCGAACGCGCCCGGGCACTCTACCACGAAGCCGGATACCTCCTCGGTGAGGCGCACGCCCTCCAGGGACTCTCCGAGGCAAGCTGGGGGTTGGGCAAGACCGACGAGGCAGACCGACACTACTCCGCCGCACTCGAGCTGTTCCGCGCCTCTGCATTGAAACACGGCGAGATGCGCTGCCACCTCGCTTACGGTCAGGCCGCCATGCGTGCGGGAGACCTCGACGCCGCAAACAGCGCATTTTCCATCGCCGCCGCACTCGCCAGGGAACTCGAGGACCCTCAGGGCAAGGCCGCCGCACTGTTCCTCGAGTCCCGGTTGCTCGCCCGACGTGGAGATCACCACGATGCCGCCCGCGGGTTCGAGGAGGCACGTCAGATCTACAAGCAAATTGGTGTGGTACGCAACTACGCCATCGCCACGTCTGACCTCGCCGCCGCCCTCATGGCACAGGGGCAGAGCGAACAGGCCCAGGCTCTGATCGAGGAGGCCACCCGCATCTTCGAGGAAATCGGGATGAACGGCGAGGCGGACAGTTGCCGGAGCATGCTGCTCGCGCCCTCGGTGCTGGAAGGGGAGCCGCTCGGCGCCCGCTAGCGCCGGTGACCTGTCTCGACACTTTGGGTGCTCCCGACAGTCCGTGCCTCGGGCGTGCGATGGCAGGGGGCCTCCTGATGGGCGTGTCTGCTACTGTCACCACCGAATGAGCGCGAAGAGAATCACCGCGATGATCGCCAGGACTGCCAGGCCGGCTCCCACGAAGACGGGGCGTTGCCAGGGGTCGAATTCGCTGTTGGGATTGAATTTCATGCCCAGTTCCGTCCGGGGCTTGCCTTCCGGCTCGAGTCGGTTTGCTCCAGGGGCCGGGATCGAAGGATGGACCGGGTGGCCGGCGACGCCCGGGGAGACCGGAAGCACCTGGGTGGGGAGTTCGGCGGCGCGAGGTGGCATGTCGGCAAAAGGATCCGGCCCTTGTGACGGCGGACTCGGTGGTGTGGGCGTCCCGGCCGGGGTCGGTGCGGTAGCGGTCTCGTCACCGGCTCCATCCGATCCAGGATTCACTCCGGCGGGGGGACGAAGCGCCGTGGGCTCGAGGACCCCGTTGTTCTCCGGCTGGGCCGACGCTCGCGAGTTCACCGGGCGCACAGCGGTGGGTTCGAAATCCCCCGGTTCCTCGGCCATGTCCGACAGCATCACCGGCGCAGCCGCAGTGGGTTCGTACACGAAGGCGGCGTCCGGGTCGGTGGCGTCGGGGTAGGGGAGTGCCGCAGTGGGCTCGAACCCGTCTGTCTGCTCTCCGGGGACAGGGGTCTTGACGTTTCGGTCCTCCGACCCCGCCCCGGGGGCTCGAGCTATCGGCTTGCGTATCGGAGCCGTGGCCGGTTCCCGATCTTCGTCGCTCTGCTTGGGTGGGGGCGGGCGTTTTTCCAAAGGTCGGTCCGCGGGGGATGGCGGCGACGTTCCGCCGGCCGCCCGTGCAGGGCGGGGCGACGTTCCGCCAGAGGGTGCGGAACTCTCGGAGGGCGTGGAAGGAGAAGCCTCCTCTCGAGGCGGTAGCGGGCTGGTTTCCGCCTCTTCCACGTCGCCTTCCGTGTCCTCGTCGAGGATCGACGCTGCCATGCCGAACCCGAGCTGGTAGCTCTCCCGGTTGGACGTGGCCGGGGGCCGGGCCACGGTCGCAGACAGTTCCTCCTGCCGGTGCGCAGGCAACGGTGCCTCGTCGAAGTCGCTGTTCCAGTTGTCCAGTGAGGTGGAAGGCTGGGTCTTGAGCACCGCCTCGGGCATGGCACGCGACGAAGGGGGCGGGAGTTCGTCCTCGGCTTCCTGTTCCGCTCGTTTTTCCCCACCCGCCCCATGCCCGTGTGGGTCGGCGCCCATCTCAGGATTTACACGCCCCGGTGCAGGTGAGACCGCACCCTGTCCCGACCCTGCCGGTGCGGGCGGGCGGGTGGCGGAGGCGGGCGCGAGCGATTCCGTGCCCTTGCCGGCGTCGTGCCTGGCCTTGAGCGCGCGCAGATCGATCATGTGGGTCGGCATGAGGTCGGGGTCCCACTCCCCGCTCGATGGCCCGGGAAGGACCATTTGTTCGGTGGGCCGCATGTCCTCTTCAGCCGCGGCCGTTGCAGGTCGGGCAGACGAAGGCGGTGCAGGTGGTCCCGAGTCCGGGCGTGTCGTGCCCTCACCAGGGACTGGGGACCCCCCAGGCGGAGGACCGGCCCGGCGTCCGGGATCGGACGAGAAGAGAGAAGTCACCATGTTTCCAGGAATCGGGGAGGGCGTGGTTTGCGTCCCATCCGGCAAACCATCAGGCAAGAGGTTCGCAGCAGCCTCCAGTTCCCGGTCGTGTGACTGCCCGCCCGGTTGCAGCTTCCCCGCCGATGAATCGGTGGAGGGGGGTGTGTCGCGCTTTCCCGGGTTCAGGGCCGGCTCGTCTTGCTCCTGGCGGGGTGGGGCCCCCCGCCGTCGGATCGGCCCGGGATCGGTCTCTCGCAGATCGACCCGCGATGGCCTGGGCGGGACCGGTTTCCCCCACCCGGCCATGAGTTGATCCACCGTGATCGAGGTGGTCTTGAGCTTGACATCCGGCAGCACCGGCGGCCGTTTGGCCAACGACCGGGAGCCGAACCGCGGGGTGAACCTCGGATTCGGTTCTTCGCCCGGTCGAGGCGCCGCAGGAGCACGCGTCGACGCCGGCGGTGCCTGCGGTCCGGGAGCCGCCGGCTCGCCGGGCATCGATGCTCCCGGTCTTTCCCGGCGCTCTCCACGCTTCGCCCCCGAGTCCGACCCATCCCGCGCAGGCCGTGACGCCGTCGCACGACCACGCTTCCCCGAGTCACGCGATTGCGCTTCGATCACCTCAGACGCAAACGCCTCCAGATCGACATCGTCGTCACTGAGCCGTCGACGAAGCTGACGGAGTTCCCGAGCCATTTCTCGAGCGGTTGCAAATCGCTTGTCCGGCTCGGACGTGAGGACACGCTTCAGGAGCTTGGCCGTCCCGGGATGTCGCCTGGATAGTTCCTTGAGCTGCGGCTTGACAGCAGCCTCCCGAACCTTGGACATCAAGGTCAACAGGTTCGGCGCGTCGAACAGGTACTTGAGCGCAAGCAACTCGTACAGAACCGTGCCCAGGGAAAACAGGTCTGACCGCCGATCGATCCCATCCGAGCCGGAGATGACCTCCGGGCTGAGATATCGAGGGGTCCCCTTGATGAATCCCGCATCGGTCAGGGTCTGGTTGTCGACTCGAGCGATTCCAAAGTCCATCACCTTGACCACGCCGCTGCGAGTCAACATCAGGTTGGACGGCTTGATGTCCCTGTGCACGAGATTGAGCGGCACGCCTTCCGGAGTCCGGGCCTCGTGCGCGTAGTGGAGTCCGTCGCACGCCTGTGCGGCAAGTTCCAGGGCCACCGGTTCCGGGACGTGTCGTTTTTGCGCAGAAAACACCGCGATGATGTCCTGGAAGCTCACTCCGTCCACGTACTCCATGGCCAGGTAGTAGTGGCCGCCGTGCTGATCGAATTCCAGTGTTTGCGTGATGTTGTGGTGCTGGAGCAAGCCTCCGATGCGGGCCTCGTTTTCGAACGCGCGGACCGCATCCGGGTCGGCCATTACGTGACGCTTGAGCCGCTTGATGGCGAGGACCCGCTGGAATCCGGCGGGGCCCACGTGCCGGGCACGGTAGACTTCGCCGTAGGCGCCCTGGGCGATTTGCTCGACCAGCTCATACGGTCCCAACCGTATCGTCTGGGATTCGGTCATGGTGTGCGTGTCCCCGTGTCATTCGAGTGCGATGATAGCACCCTGTGCGGAACGGCGCAACGTATTGTGTCGATTCGAGGAATCGGCACTCGAGGTTTCCCTGTTCGGGCGGAAGCGGCCCTGTGAGCCGGAGGAGTCGATGAACGGCGCCGGGGTGCCTGAATGGCAGTCGGATACCCGGGAACCGTCCGGCCCATCCGGAACCGTGGGCTCAACCCTACCCGCCGTAGTCGGTGAGCTTGACCGCGAACACGTACCGGTCACCGGCATCCTCGGTGGGTGTCCAGAGGTTGCCGGAAGACGGTGCAAGGTGCAGGTCCTCGGGACCGTCCACCCAGTCGTAGGCCACACTCGGCGCCCCCGGGGCCGTCCGGTACAGCCGACCGTAGGCCCCGTCCTGAGAACTGCTCGAGATCCAGTACTGGCCTTCCCAGGACAGGACCCCTTGCATCCGCGTGTGACCCCCTTGGTACGCAGCCATCGCCGTGACCAGCCCGGAACTCCCCGTTTGCAACGCCGCCGTCGCCTCGTCCAGTGGCCAGCGAACGAGCAGTCCATCGATCCTATCCGAGTCATACTCGCCGGTCACGATCGAATGAGGGGTGGTGCTGCGGTCCAAGGCAGCAAAGGAAAACTTGCTTTCGCAACTCCCGGGCGCAAGGTACCACGCGCCCACCTGGGGCAGGATGTATTTGTAGTCGTGGGCGTAGTACTGGCCGTCCGCGGCATGGTACCCGATCAAGGACTTGTCCCCGGTCGCCACTTGCATGATGCGGGTCACATCGAAGACCCGGAGACCCTCGTAGGTGTCCGCCACGTAGAGATAGTCCCCGTACCACACGATTCCGCCCGCGTGGATCGGTACCGCACGAAAATCCGCACGCCCACCCGACGCCACAGGTTCGACCAGCAACACGTGGCGATAGGCGACCGCATCCATGTCGGTCACATCCACGAACGAGACGCGCACCCCCTTGTCGTAGCTCGTGCCCCCCAGCGACGCATCATAGTGCCAGCTTACCAGGAGAAACTTGCGTCCACCGAACAGACCGTCATCAAAGGCGCCGCCTGAACCGGTGATCCCTTGCGGGATCCAGTAGGACACATCGAAGTCCCCGTCGTTCCACCGAAATCCAACGTGAAAGTCGTCCACACGAGGCAACGCCGAGGCGTCGATCCGCGTCCCCTCTCGGTTGAGATCCGACGCCAATTTCGAGGCGGACACGGTCGGAAGCACCCGTGCGAGTTCGTCGATGATCGACGCATACTGTGCCCCTTTGCCCGTGTCCTCGAGCTGAAAACCCGAGGCCGACATCGGAACGAGCCCGCCCCCTTCTTCCAGCCCCTCTGCCGGTCCCTCCGGGCACGGCGGCGTGCACTCCTCCTGGCCTCCCAGATACAACAGAGCCAGGCACGCAATCAGCATTTGGAGCACGATGTTTGCAAGTGGACGGATATTCCCCTTCACCTCGGACCTCCAGGGCAGTCAAGAGCACAATGGCACACGTCAGGCGCTGCTTCCTCCGATTCTCGTGACGATACCACGCCCCCCTCACCGCCGCCAGGACATTGTGCGGCTCGTTGCAAGGTCTCCGACGGTCGCGCCGCACCGGGCGTCCAGGTTCGGTCCGGACGGACGCCGGCCGGCACCTGCACGCCCGCCCGGAAGCGCTTCGACCCCGTCAGCGTTTCAGTCCAGGAGGGGAAGGAGCCTCACCACGACCCACCAGGTGAGAAGAGCCGCCAGGACGGCCGGGGCCACGCGGGTCAGTCTTTTCCTCATGGCCGGGCCCCCGACCAGATCGAGTACACACCACCCGAGCAGGACGAACGAGAATGGGTGTTGATGGGCAGCCGCCGCCACGTTGAATGCGGATAGATCCCAGAACGCTCGAGTCATTCCGCACCCCGGGCATGGAACCCCGGTCACCCACCGGAACGGGCACACCACCCACCCCGTCACTCCATGGTAGACCGAGGTCAACGCAGGGTGCAGATGAAGCACGGCCATCGTGAGGAAAACCAGCACGATGGCCCACGAAAATCGGCTATCCACGCAACCCTCTGTCCTCGACATGGTCGATGAGCTGGTTCAGCGTCTTCTGCTCGATGGCATCGGTGATGAACGGCAACCCCACAATCGAGAGGATCAGCGCAATCATGGGCAGGTCCTCGTCGGGCGTCTGGACCCCACGTAGATGCTGGATCTCCAGGATGTATCGCGCCATTATGTATTCGTGGTAGATGTGGTAAAGACCGCAGGTCAGCAGCGTCAGACCGAGCCACCGCCAAAAAGAAAGCTCATCCCGTCCCAGCAACGCATTGATGGTCCTTATCTGGAGGTCTTGCCACAGCAGCGAATAAATACCACAGGTGAGAAAGGTGAGCACGACCCCGATGGCAGGGTCACGTTTCATTTCGCTCAGTTCGCTGGATTCCATCATCGGCCGTTGGTCCCCCTGTCTTCGTTGTGGGTGCGTACTCAAGAAACTGCAGCCCCGTTCCGTACCCGCCGCCCTCATCCTCGACGCATGACACGCCTGGACGATGAATGGATGAATACTCCAACCCCGGCTTCAGTACCCTCCTTGCGGCCGGGCTTCCCTGGCCCCCACTCGAGGTATCGTTCACACCCCGGATCCTGTTCATGCTCCATCATCTCCCCAGCGGTCAGCCCGGTCAGTCCGATGATACCGGCAGGTGATTTGCCCGTCAAGGGAGCACCGGAACCGAATCCCAACAAACCGATGAATCATGAACAACGGGCACCCTGACTGCGCGCGCAACGACATAGTCGGAATTCGGCTGTGGCTCTCGAACACACGGAACTCCTATAGGCGCGTTCGAGTGGCGAGTCCGCCCACATGACGGTATCATGCCCGGTTGCGTTCCAGAGATTTCTGGCAAATCTCCCGGGAGGACACACCCCACAAGTCGTTCAGTTCGCGACAGCACCCCCGGAGGGAGTGTGTAAGATGGTGTGACCGACCGGCAGCGCGCCGGGTGCGGATGTGAATCGATCGAGCGGAGGGAACGATGGTTGGATGGAAACGCGGTGTCCTCGGATTCTGGTGCTGCATCGGCATGTTGGTCGCCTCTTCATGTGAATTGCCCGGTGACGAAGGTTCGGGGGGAACACCGAAACCGACGGTGACCCCGGACGCTGCCAATCCGACACCCGTGGCGACCACGCCGACGCCCGTGCCGTCCACGCCGACACCCGCGCCGTCCACGCCGACGCCCGTGCCGTCCACACCGGCTCCGACGACACCAACACCGCTCGAGGACCCGGACAGGGACGGGTACACCGTGGAGGAGGGGGATTGCAACGGAGAGGACGGCACGATCTACCCTGGTGCGGAGGAAGTGCCATACGACGGAGTGGATCAGGATTGCGACGGCGTGGACCTGACCGACGTGGATGGGGATGGCCACGAAGGAGGGAGTGCGGGGGCGGATTGTGATGATGGGAATCCGACCATCTATCCCGGGGCGGAGGAGCTATGCAACGAGGTGGACGACGACTGTGACGGGCAGGTGGACGAGGGGGTAGTCGGGACCTACTACCGGGATCGGGACGAGGATGGCTATGGAGATCCGGGTACTTCCGAGCAGGCGTGTGTCCAGCCGGATGGATATGTGCTCGACGCGACCGATTGCGACGATGTGAATGCGCGGGTGAATCCGGCTGCCGACGAGGTGTGCAACGGCTGGGACGACGATTGCGATCAGGAGGTGGACGAAGGGGTCCCGACCTTCACCTACTACCAGGACCAGGATGGAGACGGCTACGGGGTGTCTGACGTGTCGGAGGTGACCTGCGGCGCTCCGCCGGTCGGGTTCGTGACCATGGGAGGCGATTGTGACGACACCGATCCGGAGATTCATCCCGGGGCGGAGGATGTCTGCAACGGCGTGGACGACGACTGCGACGGCTCCACAGATGGGGATGGGAGCATGACCACCTATTACGAAGATGCTGATGGAGATGGATTCGGCTTGGACGACACCGCCTATGTCACCTGCTCGACGCCTTTGCCCGGTCACGTCACCATCGGGGGCGATTGCGACGACCAGGACCCGGCGGTGCATCCCGACGCAGAAGATGTTTGTAACGGCGTGGACGACGACTGCGACGGCGTGATCGATGAGCCGGTGGACGGGTCGACCGCCACCTGTGATGAATGGAACGCCCAGAGCCTCGAGGTCACGGTGGATACCGGCTACGGAGGGGGTCGAGACGTGCTTTTCACCATGACCGGGCTGGAACATGTGGCAGCCTACATCATCACCCTGGACGGAGCGAACGTGACCACGGTCACCACCAGCGAGTCGAGCCAGGCGTTCACGGGGTTGAACGGAGGCGTGACCCGGTGGGAAGTCACGGCGATTTCGGCGGTGTGTGACTGCGAGAGCAAGGTTGTTTCCGGCGAAGTGACCATTGCTGCCACCTGCTCCGGTCCAATGGGAGGTATCCTTCTGGACGACAATGGCAATCTTGCCACCTACAACGGGATTGCCGTGAGCGGTCCATTTGTCCACATCGCCTATTTCGAGAACTATCCCGACAAGCTTCGTTACGTTCGCAGCACCGACTATGGGGATCACTGGGAGGCGCCATTGATCATTGACGACGTGGGTGGATGGTACGCCACCGTGGCCGTGGCCGGAACCAACGTCTACGCGGTACACGCCAAGTACAACGGGTACGTGCGTGTTCTGGTGTCCAAGGATGACGGGAGCACCTTTGCTGCGCCGGTCGAGGTGGACGATTCTGTGTGGGGAGGCATGGATGTCACGGTGACCGCCACGGGTACACGGGTCTATCTGGCCCACTACAGCTACTTCGATGGCGAGAATCTCCGTTTTGCCGCCAGCAACAACGAAGGTGCGTCGTGGTACAACGAGAAATCTGTGGACACGTCCGGGAGCACGGGTTGGCACCCATCCATTGCGGTCGCCAACACCGACGACCTCTACCTGGCGTTCCACCTGAACCAGGGGTCTGGGAGCCTGAAGTTCATGAAAAGCTACGATGGTGGAACCAGTTGGAGTTCTCCGATCATCGTGGATTCCTGGGCCAACCACACCTCGTTGGCCATCGCGGACGCCGACACCGTCTACATCGCCTACCTGGACGGCGAGGGGAGTGGGCGACTGCTGTTCGCCAAGAGCACAGACGGCGGAACCTCGTGGCCTCAATCTTCTTTCCGGGTGATCGATGATGGAGAAGTCCCCGGCTATTCCCCCTCCATTCGGGCCGATGGAGACAACATCTATATCGTCTATGGGAACCTCTACCTGGCCACGAGCCAGGACCGCGGCGACACATGGGAAGTCACACGGATCGAGGACAGCGGGAGTGCGAGCCGCGGACGCCTCGCCATCGACTCGGGGTGCATGTACGTATCCTACCGGAAGGACAGCGCCCTGATGTTCATGCGGCTCACCCGGTGACCCGGCCCGACCACCGACCTTTCCCCCGTCCCTGAACACGCGCCCCCGGGGCGGTGTGGACCACGCGCACCCTTGGAACGAAACGGCGGGCCACGCCAGGGATCTGGTCAAGGCATGTGCCGCGCAATGGTCACCATGCTCTCGATCACTGCAAGCACCTTGTCCGGCGCGAGATCGCTCTGCATCTGGAACGTCCCTGTCCGCTTGTGTGCCCGGATCTGGTTTCGATAGGTGCGCAGCGATTCGTACCCGAGGTCGAAGACGCGAGCGATCGCGTCCCGAACCTCGGAGTTCGAAAGGAGCATCCGCCCCATCCCCTCATCTCCCACCCGGAGCAGATACTTCTCATCAAAGTCTGGATCCCCCACCTGGATCTCCTTGAATATCCCCATCGATTTCAGCATGCGATCGAACTTGCCCTCGGTGGTGATCGCAAACGTCAGTGGGGACTCCTTGAACACGATCACAACGATGCTGGGAGGCGAATTCTTGCCACCCATGTGCGGCTCCACCCGCACCTCGTAGCCTTCACGTCGTCCGGTCAACACCACGTTGAACGATCCCGCGACAACACCGTTGTCCAGTTGCCGGCTCAACGGCAACAGGTACTCCCTGTACTTCTGAAGGTTGCTCTTGACCAGCAGGAACACCACAATCGCAATGACAACCATGATGAGAGGAGGAATCAACTGCTCCATGTTCGTCCGTCCCACGTGCGGGTTCGCTCTCGGAGTGCTCGAACGTCGGTCTCGAGCCTCTCGGGCATTCTACGACGGACAGGCAGGGAAGGGGAACAAGAAAACCACTGAGCTTGGAAGCAAGAACCCGGGCTCAGACCACCCGTTCCAGGATACACGCTTCGTAAGGGTGCAGCGTGATCCGCGTGCTCGTCCCCCGGATACGCTCGTGCGTGGAGTCGGAACTGGACAGACGGACTTTCCAACGGTAGGGCGGAAGGGCGGAGCAGAGGTTGACCCGGACGTGCCAGTTGGTGAAATTCAGGGCCACCAGCATGGTTTGCTCCTCGCACTCCCGCAGGTAGGCGAATACCCGGGTCGGCCGCGCAATCATGGGGAGCCACCGGCCTCGAAGCAGGGCGGGCGACTCCCGCCGGAGTGCGATGAGCCTGCGATAGAAATGGAACACCGAATCCGGATCCTCTTTCTGGGCGGCCATGTTGCGATTCGGATACTCCGGCGTCACCCGCAGCCACGGCTGGCCTCGGGTGAATCCCCCGTGCGGACTCGAATCCCACGGAATGGGGGCTCGACACCCGTCCCGTCCCTTGTAAAACGGCCAGTAACGCTTGCCGAGCGGGTCCTGGATCTCGATGTACGGGATCGGCGTGTCCTTGAGCCCGATCTCCTCGCCCGCGTAGAGAAACGGCGTGCCCCGCTGGGTAAGTAGAAGCATGGCAGCAACCTTGGCCCGCGCATCCGAATCCGGCCCTCCTCCATACCGGGTCGCATGCCGACTCACGTCGTGGTTGCTGAGCACGTGGCACGGCTGGGCCCCCGGAGGAACGGCCCGATCCCAGCGGCGAAGGGCACGCTGAATCGCCCCGGGATGCCACGGCTGCTCCAGGAGTTCGAAGTTGAACACCAGGTGCAACATGTCCGAGCCGTCACCCAGGTAGCGGGCAGCCACGTCCGGGTCCGACCCCAGCGGCTCCCCCACCAGGACGCTCCCGGGGTACTCGTCGGCCACCTTCCGGATCTCGTGCAAGATCTCCAGGAGTTCCGGGCGATCAAGATCGTACACGTGACGCTGCATATCATAGGGACGCCTGCCCAGCTTGAGCGGGTTGTCCCGGAGCAAGTTGTCCTTGATGTAAGCGTTGAAGACATCCAGGCGGAACCCATCCACCCCCCGATCCAGCCAGAAACGCATCGTCCGGTACATCCGCTCCCGCACCTCGCGATTCCGCCAGTTCAGGTCCGGCTGCTCCCGCAGGAACATGTGATAGTAGTACTGCTCCGTCTCCTGGTGCCACTCCCAGGCCGAGCCTCCAAAAACCGACTTCCACCGGTTCGGCGGCCGCCGGTGAGGCAACGGATCGGCCCAAAGATACCAGTCCCGCTTCGGATTGTCCCGGGACGCCGACGCCTCCCGAAACCAGGGATGCAGGTGGGAAGTGTGGTTCATCACCAGGTCCAGCACCACTTTGATGCCACGCCGGTGACACGCCTCGACCAGTTGATCGAACAGCTCGAGCGTCCCGAAAGCGGGGTCTACCGCCTCGTGGTCCTTCACATCGTAGCCAAAATCAAAGTTGGGCGACGGGTAGATCGGCGACAGCCAGATCGCGTCCACACCCAGGGCGTCCGGCGCACCACGGAGATGGTCCAGGTGATCCAGGATGCCCTGGAGGTCGCCCACTCCATCCCCGTTCGAATCGAAGAACGACCGGGGATAGATCTGGTAAAATACGGCATCTCGCCACCAGTCCTGCGTGCTCATGAATGCGTCCGTCCATGGTTTGGCCGCGACCTTCCTCCGCCGGAAGGACCGCCCCTGTCACGTCGCTGCCAACGGGCTGAATCTCACGGTCGTCGTCCGGCTATTATAGTGGCAACCACCGGTGACGGGCAAGCCGATAGGATCACGTTCTCACGATTTTGCCGCTCCCCCTCCCCCGGGGAAAAGTCGGAATTTGGGATTGCACTCGGTTCCAGGGTGACGTAAACTCTCCCCGAGCCGTGGGGCCAGGTCGCCACGCCGCCAGCACGAACCGGTCGCGCAGGCGCCACCGACAGCACCGACTGAGTTCCCCTCAGCGCCACCACGCGCAGACGGCACGAGGAGGGTCGGACCATGTCCAGGTCGAGTCACACGGATGACGCGTGCCGCCAGGAACTGGAATCGCTCCGTGCCCGGATCCGGGAACTCGAGCGCCAAGGCGAGGAGCACGAGCGCGTGCGCGAGGCCTTGCGGGCCAGCGAAAACCGCTACCGCACCTTGCTCGAAAACGCACCGCTCGGCATCATCGCGGCAGACGCCCAGGGAAACATCACCGACGTCAACCGGGCGTTGCTCGAGATCCTGGGATCGCCGTCCGCACAGGCCACCCGGGCCATCAACCTGCTGAACTTCCCTCTCCTGATCGAGGCGGGCGTCGCCGACGACTTTCGGCGCTGCCTGGAAACTGGACGCCGCGTCGTCTCGGAACACCCCTACCGCTCCAAGTGGGGCAAGCAGACCTATCTCCGCTACCACCTCACACCACTCAAGGACGAAAACGGGCGCCTCGTCGGTGTCCAGGGCGTGGTGGAAGATTTCTCAGCAAGAAAACGGGCCGAGGACGCACTGAAACAGGCCCACGCCACCCTCTCCCGCACGGCAGAACAGCTCCGCGAGGCAAACGAGGAACTGTCCCAGTTCGCCACCGCTGTCTCTCACGACATCAAGGCCCCATTGCGCGCCATTCGACACTACGCCTCCGTCCTGGCCGAAGACCACGCAGACGCTCTCCCCCGCGACGCCCAATCCTGCGTGGAACGGATCCTTACTGCTCTCGACCAGGCAGACGACCTCGTCAACGACCTCCTCGAACTCGCACGCATCGGTCGCCACACCAAGCTCGTGCCCAACGTCGACCTGGGCCGCTTCTTCGACGACCTCGTCCACTCCCTTGACCTCCCTCGAGAGGCTCAATTCTCTTTCGATGGCTGCGACCACATCCTCCGAAGCGACCCCACACTCCTCCGTCAGGTCTTCCAGAACCTGCTCCTCAACGCCGTCAAGTTCAACACATCCTCACTCGTCAAGGTCGATGTGTCCTGCCAGGTCGAGGACAATGGCACCGTCGAAATCCGCGTCTCGGACAACGGCATCGGGATCAACCCAAAATACCACGACCGTATCTTCAAGGTCTTCGAACGGCTGCACACACGCGATGAATACGAGGGCACCGGCATAGGCCTGGCGCTCGTTCGCAAGGCCGTAACCCGACTCGGGGGCTCCGTCCACGTGGAGTCAGAGGAGGGCAACGGCGCCGTCTTCGTCGTCCGGTTGCCCGGCGCCATCGTTCGGAAAGACGAGGAAAACCACCGTCAGGCACCTCAGGACTCATGACCCGCCGGCACCACACGGCAACAGTCCACCCGACTTCACACGCCTACTCGATACGCTCGAATGCCCAGGAGCGTCCTTCCCAGTCCGTGCACGTGAGCACGTCTTCCTCCAGCGCACACTCCAGGATCCAGTCCGGGAAATCGGTGTACCACATCTTGTAGTCCGGTGGCCACTTCTCAATCGTGAAGCCGATGGCCGACAGCTCGGAAGGGCCGTCCCCACAGTCCGCCACACCGTCCCGCTCCAGGTACCCCCGCAGTTCCTCGTTGATGGTCAGCGTCCGACCGTCCTCGTAATAGACGCAGTCCGGATTCTCCCCCACCCCTTCCCGCGGGAATGTTTCCCCCATCACCATTGTGGCGTTCCATACACCCACAAGGGGATCAAACATCACACAGCCCGAGAACGCCCCCACAAGGGGAAACAACAACGCAATCTTCCGATAGACTCCTATCATCGGCTCTCTCCGCAATCCAGGTCGATCTCGTCCCATGGTACCAGCAAGCGCCCTGGGTTGCAACGGCTGTTTGGATGCTTGTCTGGACTTGACGCCTGTGATAGGATCCACGGACATCCATGACTGCAGGCAAGGCCGTGCCCAGGGGCGGCCGATATCCGTCCACGACGAGGGAGAGCGATTGCATGGTGGAGAAGGGATTTCGTTGGGCAGGATCGATCAGGACCATCCTGGTGTTGTCAAGCGTGCTGGCCGCGGTGACGGGTCTGGTAGCCGCGGGGTCGGGGTTGGCTGCTGGCCCCCCATGGGGGGACGCGTCGGCACCATCTGAACCAGGAACCGGTGAAGCGCCGGTGTCTCTTGCTGCCGTGGACGCTGCCATGCAGGCCGGAGCGTTTCACAGCGCCTGGAGGCTTCTCGCTCCGTTGCTCGAGGCTGCCGGTTCCAACCCTCGTGCCGACCTTGTGCTTCGGGCCGGCCGAATACAGCAGAGGTTGGACCACCCATTTCGTGCGCTCGAGTTGCTCCAGGAGGCTGAGCGTCTCATGGCCGAGGAAGGGGATACCCGGGGGCAGGCCTTGGCAAGGGGATACATGGGGAGCGTTCATGTGGACCTGGTCCACCCGGTCACGGCCATCTCGATGCTAGAGGAGGCCGCAAGAGCGCTTCGGGATGACCCTGCGATTCGGTCCTGCTTCATCATTGAGATCGGCACGGTCTATTTGAGGACCCGGGAGGCCGAACTCGCCATTGACCAGTTCCAGGAAGCCCTTGAGATCGCCCGTGATGCCGCCCTTCCGGCAATGGAGGCCCGGGCGCTTCTTCACCTCGGGTTCGCCGCGGTTGACACCCGGAAGCCCCATGAAGCCCTGGACTACATGGACCAGGCGGCAAAAATCTACGCCTCCGAATCCTTGCCCAGGCTCGAGGCGGCGGTGCATCAGGCTCGGGTCTATCCGCTGCTCGTGCTCGGCAAGTACGATGAGGCGGTGAAGGCTGCAGAAGAGGCGGTGAGTCTTCTGCCGGAGCCCTGGAAGCAGCCGGACGACGCCGTGGTTTCTCCGGACCTGGGGGCCCATGAGACCCTCTGGAAGGTCTATGAATGGAAAGGGGACTACACGAAGGTTTTCGCCGATCAGGACCGCTTGTTGGCAGACGTGGCGGAATACATGGCCTCCATCGCCCCTCCGCCCCCGGCCGGTGAGCCGGCGGAAGCCGAGGACGGTGGAGACATGGCCGGAGAGGATGGCGAGGCACCTGGCGGCGCCACGGTTGAAGCCACGGTCGAGGTGGAAGTCGGTGGTGGGATGGAAGTGTCGTCTGACTCGGACGTCTCGGTGGTGGTGACCGGGGAGGGGGAGGGTGACGTGTCGATGGATGCGGTGGTGGCGGTCGAGGCGCCCACGCCCACACCGGTTCCGCCGCCCAGGCATGCGGTGGAGGGGGCGGTTTACGAGTATCGAGGTGCCTTGCTCGATCGACTCGGGCAGGTTTCTCGGGCGGTCGATGCCTACCGGGAAGCCTGTGCGATCTATCGGGACAAGGGGCTGATCGAGGACGAGGTGCGGGTGCACGCGCGGCTCTCCCGGCTGGCCCGGCGGGCACGCAACATGGCCCGGTTGGACAATCTCACGGTCTCTGCGGATGTCCTGGCCGATGGCATCGAGGACCTTCAGTTGAAGGCGGCCCTGGACCGTACCGCCGGACTGAACCTGGCAACCGCGGGCCGACTCGAGGAAGGCGTGTCGCGTCTGGAGAAGGCTGCTTCCCTCTACCAGGAGGCCGGGAATCCCACGCGCCAGGGCGTCACCTTGCTCGACATCGCCCGCGTGCTCGATCGGGCGGGAGACGTTGAGGGGGCGGTCGACCGGATGAAAGAGGCGGTGACTGTGTTCCACGGCGCCGGTGACCTGGACTGGCTGAAGAAGACGGTGGTCATGCTCGAGCGCCGGTACGCGAAGGAGGGGGATCCGCTTCGTGGCTTTGTCCGCCGTTTTCAGTCCCTCACACTGCCCAACGCGCAGGTATGGGCTCCCCCGATGCATGCCCCACTTGGTGAGTACGCCAACACAACGTGGCTGTTCCGGTATCTTGGCACCCAGGACCTGTTCGGAGACAATGGTTCTTTCGTGCGGCCCGCAGCCTATCCTTTCGACATGCGGAGCCTCCCCTTCGACTCCCTCGAGGCCTTTGCAGGAGAGGTGCTGGAGTATGACCGGCAGCGTCTGGCCACGGCGTCGGCAGCCAGCCTGGGAGACAGCATGGCCATGGCCGAGGCTCTGGCCGCCAAGTGCTACTACTACGACGAGTTCTTGCTGGTCGGATTCCGCGACGAGGCCCTGAACAGCGCGGCGACGACCCTGGACGCCTTTGCCAAGGCCGGGATTGAACGGCTTCATTCCGTGATGCTGACCATGATGTCTGAGATCTACCTCGAGTCAGGCGCCACAGACGTGGGGTTGCGGTTCCTCCGGAAACGCCAGGCCCTGGATGAGCAGATGGGTGATGTGGCCGGGGCGGAATCCGCGATGATGGCGCTCATCCACCACTATCTGAACCACGACCAGGCCCGGCGTGCATTCAAGACTGCGGAGGAGGGGATCGCTCTGGCCGATGCCCAGGGCGATGCGCGCATGGAGGCCCTTTTCCTCGCCAGGAAGGCCGAGGCCCAGTGGACGCTCGAGGCCACCGAAAAGGCGCTCCAGACCTCCCAGGAGGCTTACGAGTTGGCCTCGGAAATCCATTGCCCGGTCGCCTCCATCGCCGCGCTCTCGGTCATGGGGGCCGCGCAGAAGAAGCTGGGACAGGCTGAAGAGGCCACCGCAACCGTGGCAAAGGCCGGAAATATCCCTCTGGTCCCCGTCGTGCTCGAGGACAGGCAGAAGCTGTTCTGGATGGGCGACGCCTACCATCGACTCGGCCTGGACGACCGTGCCCGGGACTTTTACCGGATGGCGTTGAAGGCATGCGACAAGAAGCAAGACGTGCAGGATTTCGCCCTGGCCCGGGAGAAGCTCGAGGAACTTCCCTAGCTCCTAGCGCCAGCGTTCCCGCTTGTCGTACTTGAGAAGTCGGAACAGGCTCGTGCTCACCCGGAATCCGGTCATCACGCAACGGGAATAGGTTACCTCACCCCCGTCGTAAAAGCCGTAGAACCACCAGTCCACGAAGTCCTCGATACCCACCGTCAACTCCGCCTGCACCCCCACTCCGCCGAACGGCTCGTGATACCGCTCCCAGCGTGACACCAGGGGCCCCACCGCCACCCGCACCCGCCGCAGGGTCAGCGGAGATCCCAGATTGACGTAACCGAGCGCTCCCACGTGCAGCCGGTAGATGTCCTGGGGCAGCCAGAAACGGTCCAGTCGGAACAGCACTCCGTAGCTCGTCCGGGGACCCACCTTCTCCAGTCCGCCGGCCAGGTCCAGTTTCACGAGCGACATCGCCCCGGTTCTCGAGTCCTGAACCCCACCTCCAAATCCCACCTCCGGACGCACAAAATGCGTGCGACCTCCGGCCCACGCCGCAGGCGCCAGGGCCACGAGCAACAGCAGCCAGCACAGGCCGATACCGACCTTCCCAAACCGGCGTGACTCGAGTCCTTCCAATGCAGGCACGACGAACCTCCTCCGTGGAAACTCCGGGTTGCTCCTCCGCAAGGCCGCTGGTCACTCCGCCTCGTCGGCATCCCGGGCTGGAACTTTCTGGATAGTTCCGGAGTGTACTGCCTGGACGAGCGGAAGTCAATCCCCTGCCCTGTTCATGCCAGGAAGCACCTGTGCCAGGCCGCGCAGGCGGATGGCCATCTCGCCAACGGCCTGTTGCTGGCAGGCGGTGAGAGATCGGCCCCGGGTGCGCAGAGCGTGAGAGCCGGCGATGCTCGAGAACGAAGCGGCTCTCCCCATTCATGAGCGGACACCACGCCGTTCCGGCTGAACGCACTGGACTGGGAAACCGGGGAGCGGTATCGTTGGATTGTGCACGCGGACTGAGCGCGTTTCCCATGCACCGTCACAACAGGAGGGACCGGGATGACAAGGCCGATGGACCGAGAGAACACCCGCCTTCCAGGCGCCAGCCTGGAAATCGAAGGATTGATCGTGCATGCAGGAGGTCGGCGTCCGATCGACCCTGCCAGGTCGAGGAGGGCACCGCTCTGCGAGTCAGACAGAGTCGGTTCGAGCCCAGGTCGTCCGAAGCCCCGGGTGGCCCTGGCCTTGTTGTTGGCCGCGGTGCTCGGCCTGGGCGCAGAAGGGACTTGCGGCTCCGATGACGACGCCGATGGCGACGGTTGGTCCTCGAGCCAGGGCGATTGCGACGACACCAACCCGGACGTGCACCTCCTGGCCATGGACGTGCTCGACGGCCTGGACAACGATTGCGACGGCGTGGTGGATCGGCCGGCGAGCCTGGTTGCCGCCGGTTACGGACACGGCATGGGGCGGTTCGGTGAGGATGGCGCCCAACCGGGCGTCCTGTGGAGCTGGGGCAGGAACGATGAGGGCGAACTCGGCGACGGCACAACCACCTCGAGGCCTGCGCCGGCGCCGGTTTCGGGCCTTTCGGACCTCCGACATGTCTCGGCAGGTTTCCTGCACACCCTGGCCGTGGACGCTGATGGCCGTTTGTGGGCCTGGGGCGACAATAGTTTCGGCCAGATCGGCGACGGCTCCACCAGCACCCGGACGCAGCCCGTCCAGGTCTCCGTGCTGTCCGACGTTCGCACGGCCGCTGCCGGCGCCGAGCATTCCCTGGCCGTGCGCTCGGACGGCACCGTGTGGGCCTGGGGAAGCAATGAGTACGGTCAGCTGGGCCTCGGTGACAGTGGCATTGCGCTGGTTCCCACGCAGATCTCGAGTCTCATCAATGTAGTCGCCGTGGCGGCCGGGGCCGACTTCTCGCTCGCGCTCCGCGCCGACGGCACCGTGTGGGCCTGGGGCAACAACGAAAACGGGCAGCTCGGTACCGGCGGGATTCCCTCGAGCAATTTTCCCGTCCAGGTGGGGGACCTGGCAAACGTGGTGGCTGTGGCCGCAGGGACCGCACACGGGCTCGCCCTGGTGGACGACGGCGGCTCAGGTGGGGGCACCGTGTGGGCCTGGGGCTGGAACTGGGGCGGTCAACTCGGCGATGGAACCACCGTGGATCGGACCCGGCCCGTGCGCTCCGGAAGCCTCACGGACGTGGTCGCCATCGCGGCCGGAGGTGCCCATTCGATGGCGATACGTTCCCGGGGTGATGGTCGGTATGGAGCCCTCTGGTGTTGGGGTTTGAACTATGCCGGGCAGGTGGGCGACGGGACCGCGCGGACGCGCACCGAGCCGGTCCTGGCGGACGTGCCTGGGGACGTGGTGGCCGTGGCGGGCGGATTCGACTGGAGTCTCGCCATGACCACCGGCGGTGAGGTCTGGGCCTGGGGGAGCAATGAGAGCGGCCAGATGGGGCTTCCTTCCTCGAGCACCAACGACTACCTGGCTCATCCTGTGGTGGGCCTTTCCTCGGTCGCCTGGATCGAGGCCGGACGTTCCTTCTCTGTGGCCCTCTTGACGGACGGCACCGTCTGGTCCTGGGGCATGAACCATGTCGGCAGCCTGGGCCAGGGCGACACCGGCGACATTCAGCAGCCGAGCCGTATCGCCGGGCTGAGCAACATCACCGCCATTTCGGTCGGGTACGAGCACACCCTGGCGCTGGGGGCGGATGGGACAGTCTGGGCCTGGGGTCAGGGCCTTTCCGGTGAACTCGGCAACGGAGATACGGAGAATCAGGACCGGCCCGTCCAGGTCGTGAACATGACGGAGGCCGTGGCCGTCGCCGCGGGGTACGATCACTCCTTGGCCATCGTGCAGCCGGCCTCTGGCGGAGAGACCGAGGTGTGGGCCTGGGGCAGCAACTATGGCGGTCAGCTCGGAAATGGAACCACCCAGTCCACCAGCACGCCCGTCCAGGTGGCCGGCTTGACCGGTGTCATCGCCCTGGCGGCAGGAGAGACACACTCCCTCGCCCTCCGATCCGACGGAACCCTCTGGGCCTGGGGGCGCAACGACAAGGGGCAGCTCGGAACAGGCACGGGCACGGATTCATCGGTCCCGGTCCGCGTGCCCCTCGACCAGGTGGTGGCCATCGGCGCCGGTCCCAGCAGCTCCTTCGCAGCGCAGGCAGACGGCACCGGATGGGCCTGGGGGACCAACTACACCGGCCAACTCGGCGATGGCACCACCGAATGGCGGTACTCGCCCGTGCAGATCTCCGGGATGAACGACCTGGCCTTCATCGATGGGGGCTACATGCACACCGTGGCCGCCCGATCAGACGGCACCGGATGGGCCTGGGGTGCAAACAACTACGGCCAACTCGGCCAGGGAACCGTGGAATACAACGTCTATCAACTCACGCCCCTCCAGGTCCCCTATCTCGAGGACATCGTCCAGGTTTCCGGGGGGTTCGACCACTCGGTCGCACGGACTGCGACAGGGGAAGCCTGGGCCTGGGGCGCCAACAGCAACGGACAGCTCGGCAACGGAGCGGTCACCGCCCTGTACGAGCCTGCCGAGGTGGCCGGACTCCCGTGATGAGCGTCTCCAGGTCGGATCCGCACCAGCCGGAACCACCGGCCTGACCCCCGGCGGCGTCCGGCGGCGCCCGATATCCCACGATCATCCACCAGGCAGGGCGGCATAGAAAGCGGAGCGGAATGATGGAAGTCAAGGTGACACACTCCCAACCGGAATCCGTGGTGCTGATCACCGGCGCCACCGACGGGATCGGACGACTCGTCGCTGCGGAATTCGCGGCTCGAGGTGCCACCGTGTTGGTGCACGGGCGGGACGCAGCCCGGTGCCGGGCCGTGGTTTCATGGATCCAGGACCTGACCGGCAGCTTTCGGGTGGACCACTTTGTGGCTGACCTGGCTTCCCTGAACGAGGTGCGTCGGCTGGCCGAACAGGTCTCCTCCCGCTATCCAGAACTCCACGTCCTGGTCAACAACGCCGGGGTCGGACCAGGCCCGGACGCCGACGGACCTCGAGAGCTGAGTGCGGACGGACACGAACTTCGATTCGCGGTCAACTACCTCGCGCCGTTTCTCCTCACGCGCCTGCTCCTCCCTGCTCTCGAGCGCGGCGCCCCTTCCCGGGTGGTGCTCGTCGCCTCCGCAGCTCAACGTGCGATCCATTTTCACGACATCATGCTCGAGCAGCGGCATGACCGGTTCGAAGCCTATGCCCAGAGCAAGCTCGCCCTGGTCATGTTTGGGATGGAACTGGCCGGCCGGGTACGCAAGAGGGGGATCACGGTCAATGCGCTTCATCCGGGCACGCTTCTGGACACCAAGATGGTGCGCGAGGCGTTCGGGCGGCCGCAAGGGGATCCTGCCGAAGGGGCGGACGCCATTCTCTATCTTGCCACCAGCCCGGACCTTCGGGAGGTGACCGGGAAGTATTTCGACGGCAAGCGCCTGGCTCGAGCCCATCCTCAGGCCGGGGACCTTTTCGCCAGGAGGCGTCTCTGGACCCGTACCGAGGCGCTCACAGGACTCGAGCCCTGGTCCACTCCCGATCCTGCCCCCGCTCACTCGAGTTCCGGGCAGTAGGTCGTGTTTGCGAAAATCGCGCACCCATCGATGCGGTCCGCGCGGTAGAGCGCCACTTCCGGGTTGGTCCACTCGAGCCGGGAGATCTGTCGTCCGTTCGGGTCCACCTCCACCAGGGCGGAGAGGTGGGTGTTGTTCGGGTTGCAGTCCCAGCAGTGTCCCATGGCGATGAAGTAGTTCCCGTTGGCGAGCAGGTCGCACCCGCCCCAGGCCTCCTCGATCCATCCCTCGGCCGCCTCGTCGTACTCGAACGTGATCCGCGCCGTCATGGCCTGTTCGTCCAGTTCCAGCTCCAGTGCGCGGCTGTAATTGTAGGGACCGCCATAGTCCCTTCGGAGCAAACCGTTGTCATAGATCACCATGCGGTCTCCGTACCGCTTGGCATCGTGCTGCATGAAAAACCAGCGGTAGTCCTCTGCGGGGGTGCCATCCGGTTCCAGGAGGACGAAGTCGCCGTCCACTCCCAAGGTCCAGAGCACTGCCTTGGTCTCGTAGTCGATTTTGATTATGCTGCTGGTGGTCCGCATGCCCACGTAGATGTATCTCCGGCCCTGTTCCCAAACGTCCTGAGCCGAGTTGGCGTGGTAGGGATCGTTGGTCGAGTCGTCCCCCACCGGAAGGTAGCCCGCGTCTCGGCCGTCCACTGCAGAATCCCACTCCCACAGCAGGTTCGAGCCCAGGTCCACGTGCCGAACCGTGTACCCTTGCTGGGTGTCGTCGATCATGATTTTCATGAGGGCAAAAATGGCATCCCCCTCCACCGCAAGCCCCACGTCGTGGTGATACGACCCGATCATTCCGTGCGGTTCCGGGGGACCGGACGTGTCCTCGAACAGGACCACCCAGTCCAGGGTCGAGATCGTCGGGTGCGTCTCGCCAAAGGCGTAGCCGCCGTACAGCACGCGATCCTCACCAATGTAGGTCGCATCGATGGTGCCTCCTCCAACACCGGGCAGGTACCAGCGCACGTGCCCATCCGCATCCACGATCACCAGGTACCGCGATTCGTAAACCCACCCCCCCGTGTCGTGACTGTAGTTGAACAATGCGTACCCGATACGATCCCGCGGCGCATCCTGAACCATGAGCACCGGAGCTTCCAGGTCCCCGGGAAGCGGATCCGTCCCGACCTCAACCGGCTCGGACGAAAGGCCCGTCCTGTCCTCACGCTCCGCGCGACACTCGTACCGCGTGGCCGGTTTGAGCCCCCGAACCGACAGGAAATAGCGATCGGCACCCGCGGCCCGCACCACGTGCCGCTCCCCTTCCCCGCCTTGCTCCTCGCATACCAGGCGGACCGCCCCGGGAGACTCGAGGTCCACCTCGAAACGCTTCACCAGCGGGATGGGATTCGACGAATCAACCCGAAGAAAAGGCGGGGACACCGGCGTGGAAGCCGGGGTCGGCGTCACATCGAACGGCAGCGGCGTCCCGGCGCCCGGTGTGGGCGTGAAAGCCTCCTCCGGTGTGGGCGTCTCCGCCGCCGTTGTCGGTGGTGTCGGCCAGGGCGTCGGTGGTGTGGTCGGTGTCGGAACCGGAGAGGGGGTCGGCTCGAGCGGGGACGGCGGCCCTGGTGTGGGGCCCGGAGGTGTTTCCGGAGGCGGGGTCGCGTCGGGACCGAGCGGCGTGTCTCCCGGCACATCGGGGGTGGCCGTGGACGTTGGGGCCGGCGTCGCCGAGTCAGGGAGTGGGGTCGGTGTCGGTTCGGTGGGCTGGGGACCGCAAGCCGTGGTTTGGAGCCACAGGAAAACGGCCAGGCGTACCTTGGCGTTTCTTCTCATCGCAGCGTCTCCGGACAATCGCGCATCGGTCGGAATCTCAGGCAGGCTCCCCACGGGTCGGCAGCCGGCGCGCACGCGTCGAGCGCGTGGCCTTTGTCGCAACATTCCTAGTATACCGGCAGGATTCCACGATTCCACAAGTTCCCTGGTTCCA
Source organism: uncultured Gammaproteobacteria bacterium (assembly GCA_964418585.1). Classification (GTDB taxonomy): domain Bacteria; phylum Myxococcota_A; class UBA796; order JAJRTE01; family JAJRTE01; genus JAJRTE01. The sequence goes on from CAYQMG010000122.1 coordinate 53,944, forward strand.
TAAGCGAAGGGAGCAGTGTACACTACACAAGTGGATGTCCCCTGTCCTCTACCACCCGCCGCACGAACATGGGAGCCCCTCATGCCGTCCAGTCACGAACACATGACTCGAGCCGAACTGGGCCGGGCACTCGACGCGAGCGTTGCCGAGGCGGCAGAGTTGCGCCGAACCCGGGATGCCCTGGCAACCGCCGAACGGCGGGTGCGTGAGTTGAACGCGGTGCTCCGAGCGGTTCGCAACATCAACCAGCTCATCACCAAGGAAAAGGACCCATCCCGACTCCTCCGCGGCGCCTGTCGCTACCTCGCAGAGACTCGAGGATACCTGGGCGCCTGGGCTGTCGTCTGGAACCCGGACCGCTCCCCCGCACTCGTGGCACACGCTGGCCTCAAGATTTCGGACAGGGAACTGCTCGAACTCTACCAAAAGGGCGCCGCCTTCGACTGCGGCGGGCTCGCTGGAGATACCCGGGGAGTGGTCCGCGTGATCGACGACCCGGCCGCCTGCGCCGGTTGTCCGATCGGGCAGGGGTTGCCGCCTCGAGTCGTGTTGACCACCTCGCTGATTCATGAGTCCAGGGTGATGGGGGAACTGAGCGTCGCAGTCTCCTCGGAGCGGGACCTGGACCAGGACGAACGCGCCCTGCTGCTCGAGGTGGCGGGGGACCTGGGATTCGCCCTTCACGCGATCGAGCTGGAGGCCACGAACCGGGATGCGATGGCAATGCTTCGGGAGAGCGAGCAGCGGTACCGGGAACTCTGTGACAACATGAGCAGCGGTGTCGCCGTGTACCGGGCGGTCGAGGGCGGTGAAGATTTCGTGTTCGTCGATTTCAACCGTGCCGGGGAGCGTATCGAGAAGGTCCGACGGGATGAACTGATAGGCCGGCGACTGACCGAGGTTTTCCCCGGAGTGAAGGCGTTTGGTCTCTTTTCGGTGTTGCAGCGGGTCTATCGCACGGGAAAGCCGGAGCGCTTTCCCACCAGGCACTACCAGGACGACCGGATATCCGGATGGCGTAGCAACTACGTCTATCGCCTCCCTTCCGGGGAGGTGGTGGCCGTGTACGACGACGTGACCCGCGAGCGAGAGGCGGAGGCCCGGCTTCAGGACACCATCACCCTGTATCGCACCCTGGTGCAGACCTCCCCGGACGCCACCATCATGACCGACGTGGACGGCCTTCTCACCTTTGTGTCTCCGCAGGCAGCGGTCCTGTTCGGATACCCGGAACCGGACGCCATGCACGGTATGGCTGCTGTGCGACTGGTCGTCCCCGAACAGAGGCAGGAGGGACTGAACGCCTTCGATACCGTGCTCGAGCAGGGGGAGCTGCGTGACTTCCACCTGGACTGCCTCCGCCGGGACGGCTCCTCCTTCCACGGAGAGCTGAGCGCGTCCCTGGTTCGGCGCGAGGACGGAACGGCTCGAGGCATCATCGCGGTGGTTCGAGACATCAGCGAGCGACGCAAGGCCGAAGAGGCGATTCGCAGATTGAACGAAGAACTCGAGTCCCGGGTGAAGCGCCGCACCGCCGAACTCGAGGCCGCGAACGCCGAACTCGAGTCGTTCGCCTACTCGGTGTCCCACGACCTCAGGTCCCCGCTCCGATCCATCAACTTCTTTTGCTACGTGCTCAACGAGGACTACGGTTCCGACCTCCCGGACGAGGCCAGGGAGTATGTCTCCCGGATCGCAGACGCCACGCGGCGCATGGAAGGACTCATCAAAGCATTGCTCGAGCTGTCCCGTGTGACCCGTGTGGAGATCGTGCGGGAGGAGGTGGACCTGTCCGGTCTTGCACGGGAGATCATGGACGGTTTCTTGCTAGAACGCGGGGACCGCGGAGTGACGGTGGAGATCGAACCCGGACTCACGGTCCGCGGGGACCATGACCTGCTGCGACAACTGCTCCAGAACCTGCTCGGAAATGCATGGAAGTTCACCCGTCACGTCCCCAAACCCAGAATTCACTTCGGAGCCCGCCAGACCGAAAACGGCCGCGTCTTCTTCGTTCAGGACAACGGCGCCGGCTTCGACATGGCCCATGCAGGACGCCTGTTCCAGCCGTTCCAGCGCCTCCACGGTGAGACCGAGTTCCCCGGAACCGGGATCGGATTGGCCACGGTCAAGCGGATCGTCGGCCGCCACGGCGGCCGCGTATGGGCCGAGGCCGAGGTCGGAAAAGGTGCCACGTTCCTCTTCACCCTGGAAGGCTCCCCGACTTGACCGCCCGCTCGAGCGCCGGGGGCCTGTTCAGTTTTGCCCTGGCCTCTGGATTTCAGGTCCGCCTGCGTCACGCCCGGGCACGCGAAGGATGAAGCTCCCGGTCAGTGCAAACAGAACTGCAATCGTCGGTACCAACAGGTTGAGAAACGCATACGGCACGTAGGACAGGGTGGCCACACCCAGCGTTGCAGACATGAACGCCCCACCCGAGTTCCAGGGACACAGGCACGAGGTGACCGTACCTCCGTCTTCCAGGGTCCTGGACAACATTCGTCGCTGGAGTCCGAACGCCGGATAGGCCTCACGGTACATCCGCCCGGGCAACACGATGGCCAGGTACTGGTCACACAGGAGGAAGTTGGATCCGACACACGAGACCACCGTGGCCGTCACCAGTCCGCCTGCGGACCGCACCCGTTTCAACAGCACCTGGAGCAATGTTTCGATGAACCCTGCCCGCTCCATGATGCCTCCGAATGCGGTGGCGCACAGGATCAACGCGATCGTGTCCAGCATGCTGGACATCCCGCCTCGAGACAGGAGGTCGTCCACCAGTGCGTTTCCGGTTTGGGAAGTGTATCCGTCGTAGAGCACCTGGAGCCACCCGCCCAGGGTCACGTCCTGGGCGATCCATCCGGCCAGTCCTCCGAGGAATGTGGCCGCCATGAGTGCCGGGACGGCGGGGACGCGGGCCACCGCCAGGCCGATCACGATCACTGGAGGAAGGAGGAGCCACGGTGAGACGTGCTGGCTCGAGGCAAGTCCATCGCGGAGCGCCGCCACCAGGCCCGGGTCGTACCCTGCGGCGTCCCGTGTCTCGAGGATACCCAACACGGTGAACCCGATCAGGGCCAGTACCAGGGCTGGAAGGGTGGTGTACATCATGGCGCGGATGTGTTCGAACAGTTCGCTCCCCGCAATGCTCGGTGCCAGGTTCGTGGTGTCCGAAAGGGGGGACATCTTGTCGCCAAAGTAGGCCCCGGACAGCACCGCCCCCGCTGTCATTGGCGGTGGAACGCCCAGGGCCCCCCCGATTCCCATCAACGCCACCCCCACGGTCGCCGCGGTGGTCCACGAACTCCCGATCGATGTGGACACGATGAGACAGATGACGCAGGATGCCGGGAGGAACCACGACGGCGACAGCACCTCGAGTCCGTAGTAGACCATCGACGCAATGGTCCCGCACTGGGCCCAGGCTCCGATGGTCGTGCCTACCACGAGCAGGATGACGCAGGCCTGGAGTGCGAGCTGCATCCCATGCACCATTCCATCTTCGATGGAACGCCAGTCGAGGCCGAGCCGGAGGGAGACCACGGCCGGCGCAATGCAGCTCAACGCCAGGAGAATCGGGACCGAGACTGTGTCGCGGAAGAAGATGATTCCCATCCCCACCACCGCTGCAGCCGCGACGAGCGGCGCCACGGCTTCCCACACCGTCGGCTTGCGCGCTGGAGCCCTCACATGCCCTCCCTCGTCCGGGTTCGAGTCATGCTAGCACAACATTCCGACGTTCCACAACACGCGGCCGACTTCTCCTGGAGATGATTCGTGATGCCGGCCCAGGCCTCGGCGCGGCGCCGGTATTCCGCGTTGAGCGGACAGGTGGCCACCGGGTGCGCATCGCACGAGGGGTACATGTGACACAGCCAGACCGCCACGTTGGGGTGCATGGTCATGCCCACCGGCGGTTCCTCGGTGTAGGTGTAGGCCAGGGTCGAGATCAGCTTGTCCGGGTAGACCTGGGCGACGCGTTCCGCCAACTGGTTGACAAACCAGAACTGGGTGCCCCCCGTGGTCCCGTACTGCTCGTTGATCCGCCGGCAATTCTCGCATTCGCAGTAGTTGTACCAGTCCATCTGCGAGAAGTTGTGCTGTTGCACTTCCGGCCGGTCCGCCATCCGTTGAAGCATGCGCTCGGTGACGATCTCGAGTACGTCCGGATTGGTGAGGCAGAGTTGCGTCTCGTCGCGGAGGCGCACCCCGCCCACCAGAGAGAAGTACTCCAGGTGTTCGTCGTAGAACTCCTCCGGGCTGATGAACCAGAAGTAGGTGTGACAGCGTCCGTCGTGGGCGTACCGGATACCGGTGGGGCTGTTTTCATCTCCGTTGCCGCTGTTCTCCGCTCGGCGTACCAGGAAGTCGTCGTCCGCGCCGGGCCAGGTGTAGGCGATGTCCCGGAAAAAGAAACCGGGCTGAACCATCTCGTCGGTGGGCGGCACCGTGACCGAGACCACGTTCGGTGTTCGCGTCACTCCGGGCGCAAACCAGCGGACGCCGAAATAGTCCTCGAGGAACCGGTGTACCCCATACAGCGTGCCGACCGCCCGGCCGCCGGCGATGACGATGTGAGGCGGTACGGTGCGGAGCACGTAGCCCTGGTCTCCGAGAGTGTCCGGGTTCGGGTCGACACCGAGAGACCGGGCCGTGGGACCGGCGCCCACCACGATCATCGGGCCGTCCGCCAGGGACGGATCGGTGATCACCTCCGGCTCGACGCCCAGGCACGCGCCCAGGTAGGCCTGAAGGTCCTCCACCGAGTGAACCTCCGACGCGCTCGCCCCCGGGTCAACCAGAATCACGTGGGGACCCGGCCGACACCGTCACCGCCCCACCGCGTTCGTCCACCCCCTCCCTCGCCGGTCCGGCACGTTCGCCTCCGGCCTCCTCCCACTCGGTCTCCGCCGGAAACCCCTGCACCTGTCCAACGTGTCTCCTCCACCCGGCTCGCGCCTCCGTGGGCACGAGTGCTTGACCTGCAAGAGCCGCCGCCATCAGGCCCAGGACGCTCGCCTCGAGCAACGAACCACGATACATGGCACACCTCCAGGAATCCGTGCATGAGATCGAGAGTCCGTCCGCGCGGCACCGGGCGACGCGGGGCGAACCCCCCTCCTTCCCAGTTCGTGGAAACACACGGAGATGGACCCTGTCGAGTGATGCCACGTCGGTATCCACCCAGCCCGCAGCCGTTTCGGCCGGTCTCCCACGGCCCGGCTCGAGCGATTTTCCGCACCGGATCGTTATCTGGAAGGTGAGGGGGGTCGCCCAGAACGGAAAACCTGTGGGCACCCCATTGCACATCGGGGACCGGGTCGGTATAGTGGTGCCAACTTCCCGCCTCGAGCCGGTACCGAGGTCGGTCCGGTGGGACGCAGGCGCCGAGGCCGGAGGCGGGAAGGGGGTGGACGTCGCCGTCCGTGCTCGAGTGGACGTGGTGGCGAAGTGGGTTGCTGGGCTTGTCAACGTGGAGTTGTACAATGACGGGATTGTTGCGCACCAAGGGGTTGCTTACGGTCATCTTTCTCCTTTCCTGGCTGTCCGCCGGTTGCCCTCCTTCCGGCGATGACGACGATGCCACGAGTGCAACACCGGTGCAGACCGGAGATCTGGACGGGGACGGGTACACCATCGAGGACGGAGACTGCAACGACGAGGACGGTGGCATCAACCCGGGTGCAGACGAGTGGTGCGACGGGGTGGACAACGATTGTGACGGCGACGTGGACGAGAACGACGCCGTGGACGCCTCCGAGTGGTACCTCGACATGGACGGGGACGGGTACGGGTCCAACATGATTCCGGTGTTGGCCTGCGACGCCCCGGAGAACCACGTGGACAACGGAGATGACTGCGACGACGACAACCCGGACATCAACCCTGGGGTGCAGGAGGTGTGCGACGAAGCCCGGATCGACCAGGACTGCGACGGCCTGGCTGATGACGACGACCCGGACGTGGATCCGGCCACCCAGTTGCTGTTCTATGTCGATCAGGACGGGGACCAGGACGGGGACGCCGGTGCGCCTTCCGAAGCTTTCTGCCACAAACCGGAAGGGTACGCTGAAACCAATACCGACTGCGACGATGCCGACCCGACCCGCAACGGGATGGCCACCGAGGTCTGTGACGGCGCGGACGTGGACGAGGACTGCGATGGCCTGGCCGACGACCAGGACCCGGACACCGACGAGACCACCAAGACCACCTTCTATCCCGACGCCGACCAGGACGGGTTTGGAGACGCAGCCGGTGACCCGGTCGCGGCATGCAACCTCTCACTCGGTCTCGCCGACAACAACACCGATTGCAATGACTCCGACCCTGACGTCAACCCGGCCCAGGATGAAATCTGCGACGACGCCGACACGGACGAGGACTGCAACGGCCTTGCAGACGATGCAGACAGCCACACCCTGGAGAACTCCAAGTATCTCTTTTACGTGGATGCGGACGGCGACGGGTTTGGAGACGCCATCGACGATGGAACCGAGGCATGCGACCCGGGCGACGGGCGGGTAAAGAACAATCGGGACTGCGACGACGACAACCCGGACATCAATCCTGCGGCGGATGAGGTCTGTGACGACCTCGGCGTGGACGAAAATTGCAACGGCCTCGCCAACGACGACGACCCCACCACCACCGCCGAATCCCGCACGCTCTACTACCACGACGTGGACATGGACAAGTACGGCAACCCCAACGACTCTCGCCTCTTCTGCGACGACCCGTCCACCGGAACCGACTGGTGGACCGACACCGACGGCACCGACTGCGACGACCGCAGCGCCAACGTCAACCCGGATTCCGCCGAGTTCTGCAACGACGTGGACGACGACTGCGATGGTCAGGTCGACGAGGAGGCGGCCGACGCAACCACCTGGTACCGGGACGCGGACCTGGACGGTTACGGCGTCGCCTCGGACACCACCGAAGCATGTTCGAGACCCGCTGGTTTCGTGGCCCAGAGCGGTGACTGCAACGACGACAACGTCGCGGTCCACCCGGGCGCAGACGAGATCTGTGACCCGGACGACATCGACGAGGATTGCGACGGCGTCGCCGACGATGCCGACCCTTCCACCGACGACACCACCAAGACCCGGTACTACCCCGACGCCGATGACGACGGATTCGGCGACGAGGAGAGCGCCGGCGTACTCTTCTGCGACCCCCCGGAGGGATACCTCCTCGATCATTCCGATTGCAACGACTCGAGCGCCGACTTCAATCCTGCGGCGGCGGAGACCGACTGCGCCGACAACAACGACTACAACTGCGACGGATCGGTCGGAGCAGTGGACGCAGACGGCGACGGTTTCTTTGCATGCGAGGAGTGCGACGATGAGAACCCCCAGGTCAACCCTGGTTCGGTCGAGATCTGCGACCCGGACGACATCGACGAGGATTGCGACGGTGTCGCCGACGACGACGACCCCTCCACCGCGCCTTCCTCCAAGACCCTCTACTACGTCGACACCGACGGCGACGGATACGGAGACGCCGACGACCAGGGCGTGGCGGCTTGCGAGCCGATCGAGGGCCTCGTCACCACCCATACGGATTGCGATGACGCCGACCCCGCGATCCATCCGGCCGCCACCGAGATTTGCGACCCGAACGACGTGGACGAGAACTGCAACGGCCTGGCCGATGAGAACGACCCCACCACTGCGGCGGGGTCCAAGATCGCCTTCTACCACGACGTGGACCAGGATGGTTTCGGCGCCACCGCCAACCCGACTTACCACTGTGAGGACCCGACCTCGAGCACCGACTGGTGGACCACCGACAATTCCGATTGCAACGACCGCAACGCCGATATCCATCCCGCAGCGGTGGAATCGTGCAACGGCGTCGATGACAACTGCAACGGGACCACGGACGAAACCCCGGCTCAGGATGCCCCGACCTGGTACCTGGACCAGGACGGGGACGGCTACGGCACCACCTCCGACAAGAAGGACGCCTGCACCCGACCCGGCGGCTATGTCGCTGCTTCAGGCGACTGCGACGATACCGACCCTGCCGTGAACCCCGACGCCACCGAGGTCTGCGACCCCGACGGCGCCGACGAGGACTGCAACGGCCTCGCCAACGACGACGACCCTGGCACGGACGAAGCCACCAAGACCCGGTTCTACCCCGACACCGACAGCGACGGCTACGGCGACGAAAACGCCGAAGGCACTTCCTTCTGCAACGCCCCCGAGGGCTACGTCCTCGACAACACGGACTGCAACGACAGCGATCGCGCCTACAATCCGGGCGCTTCGGAAGACGATTGCACCGACCCCAACGATTACAACTGCGACGGCTCCACAGGGTACAGCGACGGCGACGGCGACGGGTATCCGGCATGCACCGACTGCGACGATGAAGACCCCACCATCAATCCCGGCGCCACCGAGACCTGCGACCCTGCCGATGTCGACGAAAATTGCAACGGTCTGGCCGACGACGAAGACCCGGACGTGGAACCAGCCTCCAAGAGTCGTTTCTACCAGGACCAGGACGGCGACGGCTACGGGGACGCAAACGACAACGGTTCCTTGCTCTGTGACACCACGGAGGGGTACGTCCGCGACCACACAGATTGCGATGACACTCGTGCGGACATCAACCCTGATGCCCCCGAGGTGTGCGACGACCGCGACACCGACGAAAATTGCAACGGCGCCGCCGACAACGACGATCCGTCCGCAATCGCTGCGTCTCAGACCACCTTCTACCACGACGCAGATACCGACGGCTTCGGCGACCCCTCCGCCTCGGCATCGTTCTGCGACGACCCCACCACCAGCACCGACTGGTGGACCCTGGACGGCACCGACTGCAACGACCGCGACCCGGACATCAATCCCGACCAGATCGAACGGTGCAACGGCACCGACGACGACTGCGACGGCGAGGCGGACGAGGCAGATGCGTCGGACGCACAGACCTACTACGCCGACCTCGACGGCGACGGGTATGGCAACCCGTCCAACAAACTGGCCGCCTGCAAGGCCCCCGAGGGCTACACCGCTGACGGAGGCGACTGCGACGATGGGAACGCCGCCGTCAACCCGCAGGCTCTCGAGGTTTGTGACGTGCTCGACGTGGATGAAAATTGCAATGGCCTCGCAGACGACGATGACCCTTCCACCAAGCAGAGTACCAAGGCGCGCTACTACGCCGATTTCGACGGCGACGGGTACGGACGGGAGACCGACCCCGGCACTCTGTTCTGCGATCCGCCCGAAGGCTACGCTCCGCTCGGAGGCGATTGCGAGGACACCAACGCCGCATTCAACCCCGGCGCCGCCGAAGATGATTGCTCGGACCCGAACGACTACAACTGCGACGGCGTGGTCGGCTACGAGGATTCGGACGGAGACGGATTCGCCGCCTGCGAGGAGTGCGACGACCATGACCCCGACATCAGGCCCGACGCCGACGAGATCTGCGACGGTATCGACAACGATTGCGACGGCCTGATCGACGATGATGACGATTCCATCGCCGACACGTCCCGTGCCACCTATTATCTCGATGGTGACGGCGACGGGTACGGAGACGATGGCAGCGCTGCTCTCTTCTGCAGCAACCCCACCTCCGCGGAACAGGCCTGGGTTGCCGCGCCCGGCGATTGCGACGACGCCGACTCCGCCGTCAACCCCGGTGCCGAGGAGACCTGCAACGGCGTCGACGATGACTGCGATGGAACCGTGGACGGAGAGACCGCCGCAGACGCGCAACTCTACTACGCAGACACCGACCTGGACGGGTTCGGTGACCCCTTCGCCGCGCGTCGTGCGTGCACGGCGCCGGACGGCACGGTGGCCAACCACGACGACTGCGACGACTCCGATCCCGAAACCAACCCCGACGCCCAGGAGGATTGCGCCGACCTGGGCGTCGACCGCAACTGCAACAACCTCGTCGGGTGCGCCGACCCGGCCTGCGTCACCACCGCGGCGTGCCAGGACGCCGAGGTCTGCGACAACGGCGCGGACGACGACGGCGACGGGTATGCAGACTGCAATGACGTGGACTGCATCGATCATCCCGCCTGCACCGCGCCAGGCTGTCCGGATGCGGACCTGGGGGGCGACATGGGGGCGCCGTTGCTCTGGGCCGCCACCGACGGAGCCGGAAACGACCTCGAGGGCTCTTGCGGCGGCGGTGACGCCGAAGACCTCGCCTTTTCCTGGACCGCCCCCATGACGGCCACCTACCTGGTCGACACGACCGGTTCGGCCGTGGACACCGTGCTCTACGCCCTCGACGGCGCCTGCGACGGCCCCGAACTCGATTGCAACGACGACCACTACATCGGCGAATCCCTGGATACCAGTTCCCAAATCGTCCTCGACCTGGAAGCCGGACAGACCGTCGTCCTCGTCCTGGATGGATACGCAACCAGCGCGGGTGACGTCGCCCTCAACATCCTCCCCACCGAGGCCTATGACTGCTTCGATGGTGTCGACAACGACCAGGACGGCGCCGTGGACTGCGACGACCCCGATTGCGCCTCCCAGACCGATTGCAGCACCGAAGTCTGTGACGACCACACCGACAACGACGGCGACGGCACCATCGACTGCCTCGACGACGACTGCGCCGCCGACGCCGCCTGCCAGGCCATCACCTGTCCCGACGTGGACGTGGGGAACGATCTCCCCGCCTACGTGGCAGGGTACACCATCGAAGGCTCTGACAACTTCACAGGCGCGTGTGGCGGAAACGGCGCCCCGGATTACGCCTTTTCCTGGACCGCCCCGACCGACGGCCAGTTCACCATCAGCACCCAGGGCTCCGAGTTCGACACCGTGCTCTACGTCCTGCTCGATGGTTGCTCCAGCGGCTACCCCCTCGCGTGCAACGACGATGTCTCCATCGACGAAGGACTCACCCACTCCGAGGTCACCGTCAGCCTCTTCGCAGGAGAATCCATCGTCGTTTTCGTCGATGGATTCGGCGCACAGGATTTCGGCTACTTCCTGGTCACCATCACCGCGTCCGAAAGCGGCTTCTGCAACGATGGGGTCGACAACGACGGAGACGGCCTCACCGACTGCCTCGACAACGATTGCTCTTCGGACTCGAACTGCGCCGTCGAGGTGTGTGACAACGGCATCGACGATGACGGCGACGGGTTGGCCGACTGCGTCGACGACGACTGCTCCGGTGCTTCGGGGTGCGAAACCGTCTCCTGTCCAGACCTGGAACTCGGAACCGCCACCGGCGTCCCGGTCGCTGTCGGCTCCACCGTGGGCGTCAGCAACGATTTTGCGTCCGCTCTGTGCAACGGCAAGGGAGGGACCGCCTCGGATGTGACCGTCTCATGGGTTGCGCCCAATGACGGCCTGTTTTACATCGATACCGAGGGTTCTGGATTCGATACCGTCCTCTACGTGCTCGCCGGCTCGTGCGACGGCCCGGAGTTGACCTGCAACGACGATGTGGGGGGCACCTTCCAGTCCGCGGTGGAACTCGAGGCAGTCGCCGGAGAGACCTTCATCATTGTCGTGGACGGGTACGGTGGAGACGCCGGCGACGTGCAACTCAACATCCGTCAGGCCGAGAGCCAGGCCTGCTCCGACGGTGTCGACAACGATGCGGACGGCCTCACCGATTGCGATGACGACGACTGCGCGACGGACACCGCGTGTATTCCGGAAGATTGCAGCAATGGCATCGACGACGACATGGATGGAGCCATCGACTGCGTCGATCCCGAATGTGCGGATGCGGCCGAGTGCGCTGGATTCTCGTGCCCTGACGTGGATCTGGGCGACGCCCTCGGCTACGCGGTCGCCACCGGAAGCACCGTGGGGGCCGGGAACGAACTCCAGGCGACCTGTGACGGCACCACCTACGGCGCCAGTGCAGAAGACGTGGCCCTGGCCTGGACCGCGCCCTGGGAAGGCCACTTCACCTTCAGCACCGACGATTCCGATTTCGATACCGTCGCCTACCTGCTCACCGACTCATGCTCTGGTGAGGTGGTCACCTGTGACGACGACAGTGGAACCAACAACCAGGCCCGTCTCGATGTCTACGTGCCCGCCGGCCAGACCCTCGTCGTGGTCGTGGACGGCTATGCATCCGAGGCCGGCAACTACGTTCTCTCCGTGTATCCACACGAAACCTTTTTCTGCACCGACGGGATCGACAATGATGCAGACGGCCTCACCGATTGCGACGACGAGGACTGTGCAGCCACCAGCGAATGCATTCCCGAAGTCTGCGACAACGGTGTGGACGACGACGGCGACGGCCTCATCGACTGCGTCGACGATGAATGCGCCTCGGACGCCGCCTGTGCCGGCTTCTCCTGCCCTGAACTGGACCTGGGGAGCGTAACAGGCGACAACGTGGCTTCCGGAACCACCGACGACGCCGACGATACGTTCCAGCTTTCGTGCAATACCGGCACCGCTCCGGACGTGGCCGCTCGCTGGACTGCGCCTGTGGACGGGTACTACACCATCGACACGTTCGGCTCCGGGTTTGACACGGTCATCGCCGTGCTCGAGGAAACGTGTAGCGGGGCCGAGGTGGCGTGCAACGATCAGGGCATGAATGGGATGTCCAACCAGTCGGAGATCACCAGCTACTTCCAGGCCGGTCAGCCTGTGGTGATCGTCATCGACGGATGGGACGGGGACTCGGGCGCTTTTGTGCTCAACATCAATCCGGCCACGGAGAGCACGCCCACGCCTGTCCCGGCCCTTGACACGTCCTGCGCAGACCAGGACCTCGGCTCGGCCATTGGGACCGACGTGGTCAACGGGTCCACTGCCCAGGCGGACCATTCATTCGACGAACTCTGCTTCGGCGAACAGGCGGGGGACCTCGCCTACGCCTGGGTCGCTCCGGCCAATGCAACCTACACCTTCCGACTCCAGGGAACCGATTTCAGTCCCTCCCTCACCATCTACCGGCTCTATCCCGGCGACACTTGTCCGGGCACCATGGTCTATTTCTGCGACTACCAGGCCGATCCGTCCACGCCCCTGGAGACATCCGTCGCCCTGGGCAAGGATGAGTCGTTCATCATTGTTGTCAGCGGCATGGATGGAGGGTGGGGGGACTTCGCCCTCGACATCTTCCAGAGCGAGGCCGCCTTTTGCGGAGACGGGGTGGACAACGACCAGGACGGCGTGGTCGACTGCGAGGATTCGGACTGCGCCCTGGATCTGGACTGCGCCGCAGAAGACTGCTCGGACGGGACCGACAACGACTATGACTACGCGGTCGACTGCCGCGACCCGGATTGCGCCGGCCAGGCGGGCTGTGAGGCCGAACCATGCGCCGATGTCGACCTGGGTTCCGCCATGGGCGACCCGGTCTTCACCGAGACCATCACCGGGGCGGGCAACGACTACGAGGGAATCTGCATGGGCGAAACGGGCGATGACCTGTTCCTGCTGTGGACCGCGCCGGCCGATGGGGATTACATTCTCCACACCGCAGGAAGCGATTTCCTCGTGGGCCTCAGCCTCTTCGTCCCCAATCCAGCAGCCGACTCCTGCATGGGAGACCTCCTGTGGTGCGATGAGCAGCCGAGCACCGAAAGCCCCATTGCCGTCTCCCTGAGCCTCGTTGCAGGACAGCAGATCGGGATCCTCGTGGATGACCCGTGGGCCACCGGCGGCAATCTCTCTCTGTCCATTTACGAAGACCCCACTGTGGAGGTGGTGTTCGAGGTCGAGGTCCCACTCGACACGCCGGAGACCGACACCGTCTTTCTTTCCGGAAGCGTGGATGAACTCGGCGCATGGGACCCCGCCGCTGTGCCCCTGACCTACCTCGGAGACAACCTCTGGACCGTTACCGTCACATTCCCAAGGGACACCTACTTCGAATACAAATACACCCGTGGAACCTGGGAAACCGTCGAAACCGACGCCTCTGGCAACGACATCGCCAATCGTTTCGGCCTCGCAGACGTGGACCAGACCTTCCTCGACCTGGTCGAACGGTGGGCCGATTCCTCCGGGCAGATCGCGGTCGACCACCTGGTCATCAACGAGGTGGACTACGAACAACCCGGCACCGACGTGGCCGAGTTCGTCGAACTCTACAACCCCTCCCGGTCCGTGATCGACCTCACCGACCTCGAGTTGGTCCTGGTCAACGGCGGTTACTCACCGCCATCGGACTACGACCGAATTCCACTCGCCGAGGTCGGCTCCCTCAATCCCGGAGAGTACCTCGTCGTCGCCGCCGAGACCGTCAGCGTCGACCCGCAGGCACACGTGATCCGCTTTGCCGCTCCGGACGGGAACCTCCAGAACGGCGGGACCAGCCCGGACGGCCTGGCCATCATGTCCGTCTCCACCGGCGAGGTCATTGACGCGCTCTCCTACGAGGGCGAACTCCGCAACGCCGTGATCGATGGTGCCACCGTCGACCTCGTCGAAGGACAGCCTACCACCGCCGAGGACACCGGCGACGGCTCCCTGGCTCGATATCCCAATGGAACCGACACCAACAACGCCGCCGCCGACTGGATCCTCACCTCCACCATCACCCCCGGGTCCGCCAATCGGTGACCATCCACCCACTCGCACACCGCTTTGCCCCACCCCCACGAACCAGTACGCTACACCTCCACGCGAAGCCCCGTCGCCATGGCCTCCAGCCGATCCCCCATCACCTCCTTGAGCACCCGGAACGCCTTCGGACCCGTACAGTGCCCCGTGATGTAGCGCGCCACAGGGTACTGGAGCAGCGCTTCCCCCAGCGCCTCCACTTCACGCCGGCTTTCGGCCATCGTGTTCACAATCGGCAGGCCCACCAGATGAAACCCCCCGAACACCGCCCGGATGGGCTCTCCAGGAAAACGCTTCACCACCTGATCCACCATGTTCCGGATCCCGTTGTGGGAACAACCCGTGAATACCACCAGTCCGTCCCCGTCCCGCACAACCAGGATCCGCTCGTGCTCGAATGGGTCGTGGTGCAACCGCCCCTCCCGGGCTTCGTAGAGAAACCGGTTGCCTCGAGGCGCAGGATAGTTCCTCGAAATGCTCCCCAGCAGGTAGACCCCGGGGAAAACTTCCTCATACTCCCCCACCTCCCGGAATCGATCGCCATGATCCCGGAACAATGATGGGTCGAGCCCAATCTCCCGCTTGACCAGGCCGAGCGCCCGGAACCAGCGACTGGCAAGGCCCCCGGGCGCCAGGTAGACCGCCGGGCCGGGACACGCCCCCAGAAACCGCTTCAAGCCGCCACCGTGATCGTAGTGGTGATGCGACAGTACCACACACTCGATCGCACAAAGATCCACACCCAATGCCTGCGCATTGTCGAAAAATGCCCCGGAACTCCCCGTGTCGAACAACAGGGCCCGATCCGACCAGACCACATGAAGGGACAGACCATGCTCCGCTCGCAAGTCGGGCCGCGCAGGATTTGCAGAATTCTCTATCAATACAGTAACTTGCATGGCAACTTCCTCCAGTTCCCAGGGCGCGGTTGGCAAAGGGGTCGTCGGCGTCCTGGTGTGGGTTCACTATTTCACATAATTCAGGATGGGTCCAGCGGAGTGACAGGGGGCGGGTCTCCAACCACCCGCACTCCCATACCAGCAATCGATTGCGCGTCCATTTCCGCACTGCCTCCCTCCCACCCTCGAAGTCGGTGGCAGTTGCTCGACCACGGGCTTGTGCGCTTCGCCGTGCGTGCGTATGACCCCGATGTGGGTCGCCCCCGGTCCCGGGACCCGACTCTCTTTGCCGGGGGAGACACCAACCTCTACGGCTACGTGGTGAACGACCCGGTGAACCGGGTGGATCCGGGGGGCCAACCTCGATCACATTCGGCACGGTTGCTGGATTCATCTGGGCCGGCCCGGAAATGGAAGGCCGGCAGCCATGTTCTCTGCCGGCTTCATCGGGCCGATCCGGCTGGAGTTGTGCAGCCACCCGTCACGGCCGTCAGGATGGCCGATCCCTCCGGGCCCCTGCACGGTCCACGGCGATGAACTGAGCGATCCATCCTGGTATCATGATATCTTGAGGAACATGCTTGGTGAGCGGGTGATTGGAGAGTTCCTCTCGTGCCCCATGCGGGTACCGACACTTTCGGGAGATCCGGTTGTTCCTGCAGAGCGGTCGCATTGAAGGCTCGGCAAGGTGCATTGACGTTGGAGGGGGCGTTTTCGGCAGCAACGACACAGACCAGTTGCGGCACGACAGCAAGGAGAGTCGGACCGTCTGTTCCCGTGAGGGTAGAATGAACTGTGGAAAGGCCGTGGGAGGAGCCGTTGTTGCCCTGGTTTGCTGGGGCCTCGGCTACTTCGTCACATCTATTCTTGTGCGTGGCACGGGCGCAGAGACCGCCTACGGTCTACTCGTGGGATGGTGGCTTGCGGCCTACGTCTCCTCGCGTGTCGGCCTCCCGCTCATGAGTGTGGTCCCGATGTTCGTCACGTATGTCGTCGTGTTCCTTTCTGCCAGCCTGACTGGACATGATTGGTTCTACCGAGATGCCGGCTCTCTTTCCGTTTGGCATGGTGTGGTTGTCGGTATCGGTCAGGCTGTCGTCCTGGCGAGTCCGTTGCTGTTCGACTGGTCGTTTCGGCGGTTGCAGGCCACGCTGTCGCGAAGGACGCCCGAGGCGGATTGAATCCGTTGTATGTGACGTGCTGCCGTTCCGAACTCGCCCACCTCGTGTGACCGACAGGTCCGGGCCCGTTCGGGAGTCCCTCCAACGTTGCGGCATCGACCTGGAGGACGCCATCCACGGTTTCGGACCGGTCCCGTGTGGTGTACCCGGTGGTGTGGTTTGGGGACCTGGCCCGGGACCCCCATCTGGAGAACAACCTGGTGCTGACGTTCAACCTGCTTCGTTCCGGGAATCTCCCGCCGGCCCGTCTCGGGGAGTACCGGGAGGTCCGGTGAGCGAGCGCCACCGTTCTGTCCTGGTGGAGGAGCAACGCCGTTGGCCCGGGGCAGCCCGGTGCAGGCACCTCGTGCGCACAGCCGTGCTGTTGCCGCACCGAAGTCGGTTGCGCCATCATCCCTGAAATCTGTTGCAGTCACGGGACTGCAATCCATTGCAGCCCCTCGACTGCAGAAATCTGCGCCCCTTCGATCGAAGAAATTTGCACACTCCCCAACCGAACTTTTTTCTTGACTCCAAGACTATCCAGTGGCATGCTCACCATCATGACGTTGGAGCGGGTACATCTACAGCCGAGGTATCCCCTCTGGAAAAAACCGTTTTTCCATGGAGGATACCGTCATGCCCTACACTCGTCCCCACAGGACTCTCCTGGACGCACCCCTGTCCAGGCCCCTGTACCTCTTCCCCCTGCTCGCAGCAGCCCTGCTCGCCTGCAACGAGCCGGATGACGATACCGGCGACGACAGCACCGGCGTCCCCGGGCCGACCCCGGCCGTGCAGGGGAGCGAGCCCCCTGAACCCACGACTGCGCCGGGCCTCACCCCCGGCCCGGCAGCCACACCGCCCCTGGACCCGGCGACCCCGTGGCCTCCGGGCACCCCGGAGCCTGTCCCGCAGGACTGGGCCCCGGGGGAGGTGCCGCTGGACCCGGCGCTCACCGCCCCGCCCCTCGACCCCGGCGCCGCCACCGTGCTCTACGACGCCGTCCGGTTCCTGTGGACCGGTCCCGACGCCATTCAGCGGGGCGTCTCCCCCGGCGCCATCGACCCCGGCCGAATCGCCCTGGTCCACGGGCAGGTTCTGGACCGGTGGGGGGAGCCCCTTCCCGGGGTGGACGTATTCCTTCGAGACGGCCTCGAGTTCGGTGTCACCCGGACCCGGGAGGACGGTCGGTTCGACTTCGTGCTCAACGGCGGCCGTCCCCGGGTTCTTCGGTTCGAGCTGGAGGGGTATCTCCCGGTCCAGCGTCGCGTGTCGCCCCGTTGGCAGCGGGAGCAGACCTTGCGTCCGGTGGTGCTGGTGGAGCCTGACCCGGAGGTGTCCCGAATCGACCTTTCGGGCGGAGTCCAGGTGGCGGAGGGGAGCCTGAGCGAGGACGCATGGGGCGCGCGGCGTCTCACCCTGGTGATTCCCGAGGGGACCGAGGCGTGGGTGGACCATCCGGGCCGGGGCCGGGAGGTCCTGGAGAGTCTCACGGTGCAGCTCACCGAGTACACGGTGGGGGAGAGCGGTCCTTTTGCCATGCCCGGGGAGCTTCCTGCGGCGAGCGCCTACACGTTTGCCTTCGAGGTGACGGTTGGGGAGGCGTCGGCGCAGGGGCCGGAAGCCCGGGTTCGGTTGAACCGGCCGGTGCCGTTGTACCACGAGAACTTCCTGGACTTTCCGGTGGGGACCACGATTCCGGTGGGCTGGTACGACCCCTCGACCGGGCAGTGGGAGCCGTCGGAGAGCGGAGTGGTGCTGGAGGTGGTGGGGGTCACGGACGGGCTGGCCGAGGTGGACCTGAGCGGGACCGGCCGTGGGGCTGGAGAGGCCCAGCTTGCCGCCTGGGGGTTCAGCGCGGAGGAGCGGGCGGTGCTGGCCGAGCGGTACCCTGCCGGAGCGACCCTGTGGCGAGTGCTGCTGCCCCATTTCTCGAGCTGGGATTCCAACCTGGGCTTCAGCCCTCCGGCCGACGCCCGGGCCCCGAACGGAGGGCCGGGGTCCCGGTTTCCCGAGTGTGACCCGTGTGCCGAGATCGGCTCGATTCTGGACGTGCACAACCGGGTGCTCGGCGAGGTGCTGCCCGTGGCCGGGACGGGCTACACCCTGAACTACCGGAGCGACCGGGTTCACGGGTTTCGTGGCGCGTATCGTCTCGAGATTCCTGTGACCGAGGCCGAGGTACCGGCGAGCCTGAAGCGTGTGGAAGTGGAGCTGGACGTGGCCGGCCAGCACCATGCGTGGACCTTCGGGCCCGAGCCGCTACAGACCTTCACCTTCGAGTGGGACGGACTGGACGGATACGGCCGGGAGGTGGTCGGGGCGCAGGTGGTGAGCGGAGCCACGGGCTACGTGTACGACGGGGTGTACGAAGAGACGGAGACGTTTGGTTACAGCGGGAACGG
>CAYQMG010000123.1:0-3142 GCA_964418585.1 uncultured Gammaproteobacteria bacterium
CCGGGCTCTCGGCGATGGCGATCTCGAAGTATGAGCGTGGCCGGATGCTCCCGGGCTCGGCGAGCCTCCTGCGCCTCGCCGAGGTGCTCGGTGTCGGGGTCGAGTACCTGCTTCGCCCCGACCCCGTTGCCGTTCGAGCCGTGGCCCACCGGTCCCATCCGCGGCTGCCGGCCGCTGCCCGGCGGCAGGCCGAGGCCCTGGTCGCGGACTGGGTCGAGCGCTACCGCGAGGTCGAGGACCTGGCCGGGAAGCCGCTCCCTGCTCCCGATCTGCCACCGAAGGACGCGCCCACCCCACGGACCCGGAACAGGCGGCTCTCGTGCTGCGGGCGCGGTGGGGGCTCGGGGACGAACCGATCCCTTCAATGGTCACCGTGCTCGAGGAGCACGGAATCCGCGTCGGCTTCCTCCCGCTGCCGGACGGCATCGACGCGATGAGTTTCCGGGTGGCGAACGGGGAACCGTGCGTGGTCGTGCGCGCCGATGTCCCGGGCGACCGCCAGCGCTTCAGTCTCGCTCATGAACTGGGCCACCTGGCGTGGCCCGCCGGGGTGCGCGAAGGCGATTACCACCGGTTCGCGGCCGCCTTCCTCGTGCCGGCGCCGTCGGCACGGCGCGCCCTGGGAGATCACCGGAAGAGACTCGGCCTTGACGAGTTGCTGCTCCTCAAGCGGGCATGGGGTCTCTCGATACGAGGGTGGGTCGAGCGGGCCAGCGAACTGGCCATCGTCGGGCGGCGCGAAGCCGGTCGGTGGCGGCATCTCATCCGCACCGAGGGCTGGGTGGACAGCGAACCCGGCCCGCCATATCCCCCGGAACGCGCGGACCGGTTCGCGCTTCTCCTGGTGCGGCTCGTCGGGGAAGGCATGATCAACGAGCGCCGGGCCGCCGAGCTCGCCGGCGTGTCCTGGCGCCGGTTCCTCGAGGTGCACGTTCCGCGCGGGGGAGGGGACGGTGAAGCGGTGCCTGCTTGACGCTTCCGTCCTGATCGACCTGGACCTAGCACGACTCCTGGGAACAGCCGCGCAGCTCGATCACGAGCTCTTCACGGTCGATCTCGTGCTTGATGAAGTTTGCTCGCTGGATGCAAGGAGGCTGCTGGCCGAGGGACTGGACGTTCGCGAGCTTGTCTCCGAGCAGGTGGCCTCGATCATCGACCTGCGCAGGGTCCGAACGCGACTGAGCACGGGTGATGCAGCGGCCCTCGTCAGCGCCCGCCATTTCGGAGCTTTCCTGTTGACGGGCGATGCACGGTTGCGGCAGGCGGCAGAAGAGGAGGGCATTCGCGTGCACGGGACGCTCTGGCTGCTCAGGGAATTCGTCCATGCCGACCTGCTCGAACCCGGCGCTCCCCCTCGAATCGTCGACGAGCTCCGGGCCATGGGCAGGAGGCTGCCGAAGTTCCCGGACGAATACCTCCGCCGCTGATTCCCTGTACGACGCCATCTGCTTGGTGTCCTGCAGATCGTGCCCCGGCTCCGGTTGTCGTCGAATCGCGGGACGTTCCGCCTGGGGGAGGGAGAAGGAGGGAAAGGTCTCCGTCGAGGTGCTGGTCGTCGACGGGCGGCAGGGGGGAGGGCCCGCGGGGCGGCGGGCGCGGAGGCCGGACGGACCTGCCCCGGCCAGGTCGGCGGTCGCTCGGGGGCGCATGGATCGGGCGCCCGGAAGCCTCGTGGGGCTGCGCGAGCGGTCGGCGACGGGGCCGGGTGTCCGGGGACAGGGTCGCGGGTTCGAGGCGGGCGTGGCGCCGGTCGTCCCCGGACCGGGAGAGCGGGGGGCGAGCGGCCGGAGAGGACGGCCGTTCACGCGGGGGTCGTCCGCCGCGGAGTGCCGGGAGCCGGGCGTTCCACGGGTGGAAT
This sequence comes from uncultured Gammaproteobacteria bacterium, assembly GCA_964418585.1. Taxonomy (GTDB): domain Bacteria; phylum Myxococcota_A; class UBA796; order JAJRTE01; family JAJRTE01; genus JAJRTE01. The sequence continues at coordinate 1,859 of CAYQMG010000123.1, forward strand.
CCGATAGACTCCCGGCGTCCTTTCCGGGCCCGGTCCGCGCAGGTCCGGAAGGAGATGCTGGGTACCGAAAGACTAAGCGACGATTCCGGGTCATGCGAGAGCTCATTAGCCTTGCTGCTGAACACCTAATCAGGACCGTAGGTCCTGCTATTGGCAGAGGTCTGGAAGGATCCTGATCGTGGAATCTCGGTCTGGACATTGACTGCTGTACATATTATTGAACCCCACATCTGGTAGTGGGACTAACTATCCCGACGACTTCGGACAGAGGAAGTTCGATCCACGCCAAGGCGCCGTTCGAGGACGGCTGGCGCCGTGACACGGATGAGGGCCACAGCTATGGCGGATTCAAGACCAGTGCCGATTACTACGCGAGAGAAACTGCACTTGATATATCTTGTCATATTCCATCCACACTGTGCCAGTAGTCTACAGAAGGTTGTGGAGGAGTGGCGGAGGAAACGACTCGATGAAAGGCGGCCAGGTGGCTCTGATCTTTCTGACCGAGCGCGATTGTTAGGAAAAGGCCTGCGCCAGTCCCTTGTGGCTATCCTCAGCGCTCTGTTTCTGGGAGGCGTTATCTGGTATGTGGTGAATCTAATTGGCTGGAACGTGTCGCATGTCGTTGCTCGAGGTTTGCAGGTTGTGGGATCTGTCCTTCTCCTTTGGGGTACGCTCTTTGTTCGCGGCTGGGAAATACAGACGATAAGCGGGCAATCTGTTGTCGAACTGGTCAACCGATGGATTTTTGTAGCAGTGTACTGGCTTGGTACGTTCATCGCAGTTCTTGGTGTGCTCTGGGGGTAGCGCCGGTTCCCGGAGCCATTGGGCCTCTGTTGTTTGGGTCACTTCCTCCGGGTCCCGGTCTCGAGTAAGGGGATGTCAGTCTGCCTCCTATTGTCGAAGGGCCGGCGGCCCCGGTACGCATTCGTGCCTGCCTTCGTAGACCGGCGACGCAAAATACCTTTCCCTTGGCGGGGAGACGGGCGGTGGGGACGGGTCGAACAGGACGGGAGCCCGCTGCCGGCCAACGTTCCCCGGGATTGCGACTTTCGGGGGAACGTTCGCTTGGACTTGCCCCGGTTTGGTGGACACTGAGGGAGTTGCGCGAGAAAGGAGTCCACCATGAGCAGGAGTCACCGACACTCGCCGGAGTTTCGCAGGAGGATCCTGGAGCTGGTTCGGATGGGGAAGAAGCCGGCCGAGCTGGCGAAGGAGTACGAGGTGCCGCTGCGGACGGTGCAGTACTGGATCCAGCAGGACTTGCGAGGGGAGGCGCCGAAG
>CAYQMG010000124.1:0-35333 GCA_964418585.1 uncultured Gammaproteobacteria bacterium
TCAGCCGCCGCAACACTCGATGATACTCCAACGGATACTCCTCGTCGTCCACTTCCAATACATGATGGTCTTCCGGTCGACGACGACTCTGGTTGAATATGCTCAAAAGTCGCTCCAGATCCGTTCGTCCAGGCTCTCTCAGGTACGGTATCTGCACCACCACGCTGTCGTGCGTCAGGCTCTCCACAAACGGGTCCCGCTCATCGAGCCGCTCGTCCGTCACACCGTCGTAGTACTCTCGTTTCCCCTTCACCACCGCCGCCTTGATCCGCTCCAGTCCGTGTCCCAGGAAATAGATGCTCAGAATCGGCAAAGGCTGACGCTTCCCGTCCGGACCCTCCGACAGGGCCGTATCGGACTGGTAGTGGTGCCCGAGGTACCGCCGAAACCGCTGGATGTCCCCCGGGAGCTTCGCCTTCTGGATCTCGATCAGCACCCGCCGCTCCGTGTTGTCCGCAAGCCGTATGCGGGCGGCGAAGTCCAGATGGAACACGGTCAGGTTTTCGGCCTTGAGCTTGGTCTGGTGCTCGGTGGCAGCGAACTCGAGTTCGAGGACCTCGGCGTCGATGAGCCTGGAGATGAACAGCCTGGCGCTCTCCGGGTCGTTCATGAGGTACTTGAAGGCTGCGTCATAGATGGGGTTGGCGATACGGATCTTCACCGGAAGCCTCGGATTCAGGAAGATTCAGGGAAGGCCGGCTCCTGTTGTGAGCACGGCCGGGCACAGGAAACCACAAGGTATGACCACAAGATAGGCTGGTTGAGGGGTACAGTCAAGGTGTGAGAGCGCGAATGGCAGGCGCGAGCCGCTCTCGGTGGCGTCGGCCCTTCCTCCCTTGGTTCAACGTTTCGTTTTTGGGGCGGGTTTCGGGTTTCGGGTTCCCGATGGGCGTTTGCCTTTTGGCACGTGCGGTGCGCGCCTGGGCGCGGCGGGGAACGGGGGTCGGGAATCGGGAGACGGGCTACTCGTCTTGTGCCGCCTCGGTGGACAGGCCTACGGCGGGGCGACCATCCGCCTACGCCGCCAAGAACGGGGGCTCCCTGGGCGCCCGCCACGACAGGCTTGATACTTCCGAGTACCGGGTGGTCCCTGTTTTGATCAATCACGGAGACGAAAGATGACGACAAACCTCGACGATCCTTCCTGCGGACCGGTGAAGCTCGTTTTCCATCCCCTCGGTGGGGGGGCAGGGACGCAGCACTGCGTTCGCCGACGCGATCCGTGAGGTGCTCGAGGCAGACCCGACAGGCGAAATCCGGCTGGTATCGCCCTATCTATCGGGACGTGTTCTGGCAGCAATCGTCAGGTATCGATCGTTCAGACTCGTTACAGACATCACCGCCTGAGTCGAGGCCAACGACAACCAAGACCTCCTGGCGTTCTTCCGCAGCAATCCGGCAAGCGTTAGACACCTGGCAGAAGTGCATGCCAAGGTGGTTTCCACCGATCGGGCCTGTCCGTCCCTCTTTGTTGCGCCGCGAACCGCCTGGCCTTGACTGATGGCATGCACGTTACTGGTGGCACGAAGCGAACCAAACCGGCCACAGTCGAGAAGCGTTCTCGGGTGAATCGGGCGTGAGGCGAGGAGCCCTTCCCCTCAGGCGAAGTGCGTGCCCACCGGCCACCGTGGCGAGTTGCGGGGCTGTTGCAGCGTCAGGTTCAGTTCCTGGAACACCTTAGTTTTCGAATTCCAGCCATTCGATCGTTGAGGGAGGCGGCATTCCGCGACGCAACCGGGACGGCCCGATTCGGGCAGAACGGTTTCGCTTCAATCTCCACAAATCATGACAGTGCCGCTGTGTCCTGCACGACCGTTATCCAGGTTGACTTCTTGCAGCCATATGTTTCTATGGTAGTTGAACCGTGCCCCTCGAAATATTGAGGCTGGTGGGGGACATCAGGGAAGGGGAGGCCTATCCAGAGACCATGCGGGAGGTCCCAGATCGCTGCGACTGCAACCGCGACGGGTTGGATAACAGGTACGGCAACGGATTGAGCGCCGACGACGGAGACTACGAGGATGCCCGCACGATCGCCATCCCCGGCACCGGACCGAGCCGCGAAGGCCGGAACAATGACCGCGACGGCAAGGTCGTCGCCGAGGTACCCGACCACGCCGACAGCGTTTTCCAGGGTACCCTTCGAGCCTGTACAGACGTGGACGGAGGCCGCGTCGGCTCGTCCGACCGTCACAGCCGCCAGCACGAGCGACTTCGACGGTGCGCGCCTGAGAAGGCCTTCGAGCACAGAGGATATGCTCAATCCCACAAACACAGTGTTTAACTGGAAGCGTCAGCTTCCTCCTACGGCGCTCTGAACCGAGCAGTACACAACACGACAGTGTTTTCCGACCAACGCGGAAGCCTGCCAAGCAAGAGGAGCACACACAATGAAACATCTCGTATCCCTTTGCCTCATCTTCCTCCTTGGCACAGCAACCCAGGCTGCGGCACAGGAGGGGGACAACCCGGAGGCGATCCGAGCAGGCGGGGGCGCCCTCATGTTCAGCATGGGTTCGTTGCTCGGCTCTCCCGGCCTGCTGGACGGCCTCGGGATCGGGGGCCGCTACTTCTTGACGGATACCTTCGCCCTCCGCGCCGTCGTGGTCCCCGACGTATCCTTTGCCAACACCTCGGACGGCGAAAAGGATCAAGGAACGGGGCACGAACTCCAAAGCCACTCCCTGGGGGGAACGGTCAATCTCGGGTTGGACGTGGTCCTTCATCGGGTCGGCGAGCGGATGGTATTTTTCGGTGGAGGGTATGTCGTCGCCTCGTTCTCGAATGCCCGGGAGATCGAGTTGGACCGCGCCATGGATATTGAGGAGGATACCACGACCCGCGACGCGTCGGGCGCCATCCTCGGCACGATGGGCGCCACCTTCTTCGTAGCTCAACAGGTCAGCGTCGGTGTCGAATATCGCATGGGGCCCCGGATCGAGTGGAACCGGACCATCGATGTCTGGGACGGCGAGGAGGAGAGCCGAATCACGACTCTTCACTCCTATCTTCTCAGCGAAAGCGCCGGGTTCCAGCTTTCGACTTGGTTCTAGGCAACGGTGTCCGCCTCCCGGAACCCGCCGCCCCGTGGTCCAAGTTCGGCTCAACCTCGACACGAATCCTGACGGACTCGAGACGCGACGGCCCCGGCAACCGCGACCGCGTGGACGCCGGTCCGGCTCAACGCTTCCTCCCGCGATTCCTCGTCGTGGTTTCAGTGCACGCTCGCATCCTGGTCGTCGGCGTCATAGTTCGAGGGGGAGAAGCCGTCGGGCGCGTCGTCCAGGGTTCCCGGCCACCAGTAGCCCGGAACTCCGTCCAGGTCGATGTCCCAGCCATAGCAATCGATGATCCCGTCGTTGTCCACGTCCGCCACTTCGGCGCAGGGACCTCCGAATGCCCCGAGGTCCGGAAGGGACCCGTCCGGATCGAACCATCCCCACTCGGGCAGAGGCGCATAGTCGTGCCCCACCAGCCAGCGCAAATACACCTCCATGCCTTCCGGTGTTCCAGCGTCCACCAGCGGTGACTCGAGCGAAAGATGGTAGTCCGGCACCTCCCACATCTCTCCATTCTCGTCCAGGACCGGGTCCACCAGAAACTCCGGTTCCTCCAGGTACCGGACGCCGAACTCCATACAGCTATCCGGATCGATCACCTCCCCTCCCGGGTGGTGGAGCGCGGTGTGATTGAAGTCTATTTCGGGCTCCCGATAGCACTCAATGGCGTAGTCACCGCTGTTGTAGGCAATGATGGAGTTGAAATCCCTCCAATGGCACCCGGAGTTGGTGATGTTGACGGCCCCGCCGTACTCGCCCTGATTCCCGACAATCGTCGTGTTGATGGTCACGAGCGCATACCCCCATGCCGACACCCCGCCGCCGTACCACCCCCTGTTCCCGGCAATGATCACGTTGAAAAGGATTGGGGGAGTGCTTTCCACGCCGACGCCGCTTCCCCACTCCCAAGCCACTTCAGGATCCTCAGGTTGGATTCTCCCATTGCCTGCGAAGATGGAGTTCGCAACCATGGAAGATACTTCACTCGTGTACAGCCCCGTATCTCCGCTCCCGGTAACGACAGCCTGGTGGATTTCCACGGGAGCGGAATATCCACCGCTCAACAGGCACAAACCTATTCCAGTGACGTTCGACACCGAGACCCGCCGCAAGACCCCGTCGCTGTAGGCCATTACGATCCCATTCCCCTGTCCTCCGACAATGGCAACATCCTCGATCCCGAAGTGACCCCCTATTGTCATATTGTTGAATATGCTGTCGCTCACCGTGGTTCGCCGCACGAGCAACTCTCCACCATCGCTCCAGATCCCCACCCCGTTTCCGACAAACACCGAATCGGTGATCAGGACATCCGAGCTTTCGGACATCAGGCCGGGTCCGTACTGATGCGTGTTCTCCTTCACCACCAGGTTTCGGAAGGTGCCGCCCGAGTAGGCCAGGTAGATTCCGCCCCCACATATATAGTCGTAAAAGTTGGGGCACCCATCCACCGGAGTGCCGTGCTGGATGGTGAAGCCGTCCAGCAGGCTCTCCCGGGTCTCGCCGGATACGAACAAAAACACCTCCGCCTCGTTGTCCGCGTCCACCACCGTGGCCTCGGGTCCGTACACCGAACGCAACGCCAGCTCCTTCCCCTCCATGGTGAGCTGCAGCTCGTGGTAGGTCCCCGGCCCCACCCAGACGGTCTGCCCCGACACCGCCGCGTCCAGTGCTTCCTGGATCGAGGTGTACGCGCTCCCGGGAAGCCCCACGCTCGGGTCGGGACCGTCCGTCCCTCCACAGTCCATGTCCGCACCTCCAGGGGCGTCCTCGGCGCCGGGATAGGTTTCCGGCGAGCTGTCGTCACAGTCGCCTCGAGCACTCACGAAGTCGGGTTGCGGCTCGCACGCTTCGACTTGCACAGCCTCGTTCCCGTACCCGTCGCCGTCCAGGTCCTGGTACCAGGTGGATTGCGGGTCCGAGACGCCGTCACAGTCGTTGTCCGCCCCGTCGCACACCTCCTCGGCGCCCGGGTAGGCGGCCGGGTTCAGGTCGTCGCAGTCCCCACCCTGAGCCGCAAACCCGGGAAGCGCACCGCACATCTCCACCTGGATCTCATCGTTGCCGAACCCGTCCCCGTCCGCGTCCAGATACCAGGTGGCCATGTCGAGCCCTTCATCCACCTCCCCGTTGCAGTCGTTGTCCTGTGCGTCGCAAACCTCCTCCGCCCCGGGGTGCACCGCCGCGTCCGTGTCGTCGCAGTCACCGCCCTCGAGAACACGGCCGTCCAGCTCCGTGCATGCGGTCACGGCCGTGCTCGAGTCCCCGTAGCCGTCTCCGTCCTGGTCTGCGTACTGCTCGGTGAATGGCAGCCCATCGTCCACCTCCCCGTTGCAGTCGTTGTCCTGTGCGTCGCAAACCTCCTCCGCCCCGGGGTGCACCGCCGCGTCCGTGTCGTCGCAGTCGTCGGAGTTCAGGACGTAGCCTTCGGGCTGTATGCACGCCGAAATGCTGTCCTGCTTGGTGCCGTAGCCGTCCTCGTCCCTGTCCTGGAAGTAGAGCTGTTCCGGGCACGGGCTCGGCGTTGGAACAGGCGTGGGAGTGGCGACCGGCGGCGGTGTGACCACCGGGGTGGGCGTCGGCGATGGGGTGGGGATGCCCTCCCCTGGTTCGCATTCCGAAATTCCAGCCAGTACCCAGACCAACATGGAAAGAAAGACGACTCGTGGCATTGCTCAGGTGCTCCAGGTAATGGGGTTTGGTTCTCCACCAGGATCCGGCGAGGCGGCCGAAACGTCTCTGGCATGATACCAACGGGATCCAGGCAAGTAGTGTGCCGCCCAGGGACTCGAACGACGAAGTCATGGAGTGGGTGCGAAAACAACGGGAGACTCCCGGGCAACACCAGGCGCACACGGGGTATGTCCAGGGTCGCCGAAAACACTGAGAACGGTCAGCACGCTGTCGGAATGCCGTACCAAGGTGGCGGTTCCTACACCACCTCGAGGGCCGGCCTCGACCGCCCGCTGGTGCATTCGAAACGGGAGCGCCTGGGGAGAGCATGGCTCAAGTGGAGGGATGTTCCGCGGGATACGGGTCCAACCTGACCTCCCGCAAGTGGGGCCATGCGAAGAGCGGGTCCCGGGTCCCGCCTCCCGCTGAGCAGCTTCTTTCGGGTGCACCCTCCGCGCCTACGCGCAGCCTTCATTTCATTTTTCGAGAACGAACGAGGCTTGGTGCAACCGCAGGACCACTGCGAGAACAGCTTCGGCCGGCCTTCCTTCATGCCGACTCGCCCGGACTGGCAAGGAGTTCTCGGCACAGCGAGGACGGGATTCAGGAACCGGGCACTGGACAACGGGAAGGGAGACCCGAGGCTCGGGAGCCTGTAAGCCATGACGACCCGGTGATTTTGATCGGATTGGGGCGTCGGGCCGTGAGGAAGCGGATTCAGGAAGCGGCCGGAATGCCGTACAGAGGCCGTGGCGGTCGCCCCCAACTTGTGGAACGCTCTTGCCATCAATCGAACTTTTCGTCCTTGAAGTAAGCGTATGCCCTTTTCCCGACCCGTTGCATTTCCAGGTAATTCCATCCACCTCCCACAACGGCTCCCACGAAAGGGACCACCCTGGCAATGACCTGCGGTTGGGTGACCCTCACCCCGAACCACCTGGACACCAACTTCTTGAATTCTCGAAGGGTCTGCTTTGCGAGGTTTTCTCGAATGAAGGTCCTGGTCACGCCCATGGTACCCAGTACCGCGGTCTCCCGCAATGCCTGAGAAATCATATGCTGCCCCACAACAGGAACCAACAACTCATAGTGCGGCTCATCGCCGTCCAGAAAATTGGGGTCGAAGAGCAGCCCGATCTGAGCGGCCAGTTCCACCTCTCGCCTCAGAAGCAGGGCCACGTTTCCAACCACCGCCGGCACGGCGACCAGGACCGTGCCCGGGAGCCCCGTCAAGGCGCCAACGGAGGCAGCCCACCATTTGGAACGCTCAATCAACTTGTCGGCAAGCTGACGGCGGTTCCAATGCGGATACTGCGTGCGCAGCCGTGCGACACGTTCCTTCATTTCATCGCTGTCCACGGTGACGGCCCAATCCACCGCGCGCTGGACAGCCGTGTCGAGAGTGGTCTCTTTCTCTTGCTCGGTCATACTGGCCTCCGGTTGTTGTTGATTCTTCACAAGATCATCCGGGCACGCCCCACGGGACAGACGCGTCCACGCCTCGCCGCACCCGTATGAACCGTGTACCCGCCTGTGGCCTCCGAAACGAATTGAACGCATCCCGGACGGAGGAGCGTACGAACTCATCTTCTCTCGCGGCAGCATAAGCAGGCTCTGTGCCACAACGACATCGAAAACAAGGGAACAGGCCTGTTCCCCTGTAACACGGCACAGTACCGGCAAAAACCGGTCATCAAGGCGAGGTGGTTTCCAGGCTGACTCCGCAGCGCTGCAATGTCGGTACCTGCGGACACTGGCCCATGTGTCGGAGACCGTCGACATCCGAACGCCGGACCCTCGAGGCCCGCTTGGACCCGACTGGATGGTGGAGAATCTGACTCGGCGCATCAACGAACACCTGCGGGCACATGACGCTCCCACGCGCCCCGGCCGTGCCTCAACGAGCCTTGCTCACCGCGTCGGCATACCACAACGCTCGCGACGGAGGAATCGTGGCCCCGGACGGGCGGCCCGGATCAGGCGCGAGCAACTCAATTCTCCCGGCACGAACCTTGCAATTTCCCCTGGCGAATTCGGTTCAGTCATGCAAAATCGGAACCATCACCCACAACATACTGAACCGGGTGATGTCCGGCGCCATACTCAAGTTGTATCATGGCGACTTGGGCTGAACCGTGACCTGCGGTATCGCGGAACAGCCCACGGTGCGAAATGCAGTGTGCCCCCATGCCTCACACAAGGGAGGATGCAAACCGCAAGCCGTTCACGGGTCCCCGTTCCGCTGCGCGGATGTCCCCCGTCCTCCCCTCCCCCCGCTCCCGGGACGGGGACCCAGGCCTGCGGCCCAGGCGCCGCAACCTCTCCTGTTGAAGTCTGTCGGGCCGAACGCGGATGCGAGGTGGTGAGATGAAACAGACTGCGACTGCGCGATTCCTCGGGCTTCTCTGCACGCTCCTGCTCGCTTGCAGCGGAGGTGACGACGACCAACAACCCACGGCACAGCCCGCCACGCCGACTCCCACGGAACCCGGCACGCCATCCACAGAACCCATGCCGACACCGACGGCGGCGACGGCGCCCACACCAACGCCCGAACGTCCCTCGACGCCGGAGGCTCAGCCCACGCCGACCGCGCCTCCACGGCCGGGGCCCACACCGACTCCGACGGCGACGACCCCGACACCCGTGTCGAATCCCACACCAGGGGCTGTGACCACCCCGACACCGCGACCACCCGGGACACCGACACCACCACCCAGCACGCCTTCACCGGAACCTGCCCGCACGGCGACTCCACAGCCGGCGGCGACGCCAAAGGCCACGCCGACCCCCAGACTTCCGACGCCAACACCAACGCCAACGCCCACACCAACGCCCAGACCCCCGACGCCATCACCAACGCCAACGCCAACGCCCACACCTGCACCGTTCACCCTGGACATCGTGTCCCCCTCTCTCGAAGCGCCGCCGGCCGACATCACGGTTCCGTCCGACATCGCGGCGTCGGTGGCGTTTCTTTACTCCGGCGATGATCCGGTGCAGGTCGGCCTGGAGGAAGAGGCGCTCGACCCCCGGCGCACGGTGGTGCTCAACGGCCGTGTCGTGGACCGGAACGGCGCGGCGCTCGAAGGCGTCCAGGTCTCGGTCGTCGACCACCCGGAGTTCGGCCACACCCTGACCCGGGAGGACGGGGAATTCGACCTGGTGGCCAACGGCGGCAGCACGCTCGAGGTCCTTTTCCAGAAGAGCGATTACCTTCCGGTCCACCGCCATGTGACCACTGGTTGGAGAGAGTTCGTGCGGGTCGACGACGTGGTCCTGATTCCCCTCGACCCACAGGCGACCGAAATCGACTTCAACGAGCCCATGCAGGTGGCTCGAGGGAGCCTGGTGTCGGACGAGGCGGGAGCCCGACAGGCCACGCTGCTGTTTCCCGAGGGTGCCCGGGCCACCATGTTGGTCGAAACCGAAAGCGGGTATGAAGAAGTCCCCCTCGAGACGTTCCACGTGCGGGCCACCGAGTACACGGTGGGACCTTCAGGGCCTTCCGCCATGCCGGCGGAGCTGCCGCCGGCGAGCGGCTACACCTACGCGGTGGAGGTTTCGGTGGATGAAGCCCTGTCTGCCGGGGCGACTCGAGTCGAGCTGGCCGAGCCGGTGGTGCTCTACCTGGAGAACTACCTGGGCTTTCCCACCGGGACCGCGGTGCCCCTTGGGTCCTACGATGCGACTCGAGGCGCCTGGGTTCCGGAGGATGACGGCGTCGTGGTGGAGGTGCTGGCGGAGGAAGGCGGTGTCGCGGTCCTGGACGTGGACGGGAGCGGGCTTCCCGCGGACCGACAAGCCCTCGACGACCTCGAGGTCACCGATGCCGAGCTGGCCCGGGTCGCTGACCTGTACGAGCCGGGAGCGAGCCTCTGGCGGGTGATGATCGATCATTTCACCCCCTGGGACTGCAACTGGCCTTACGGACCTCCCCCGGGGGCTCGAGGCCACGATGCGGGCCGGCCCTATCATCCCCGGGACGAGAACGACCCGTGCAAGAAGAAGGGGTCGATCATCGAGTGCCGGAACCAGGTTTTGGGCCAGGCGCTGTCGGTGCCGGGAACCCCGTTCCTCCTTCGCTACCAGAGCGACCGAGTCCCCGGGAGGAAGTCCGCCTACACAATCCGGATCCCCCTGTCCGGGGAGGAGGTGCCGCCAGATCTCCAACGCATAGACCTCGAGGTGGAGGTGGCCGGGCAGACCGCTCGAGGTTCGTTCGAGCCGGTGCCCGACCAGGCGTACACGTTTGTGTGGAACGGCCTTGACCGGTATGGGCGCGAGGTTCAGGGCCTGCAGACCGCCGAGGTGACCATCGGCTACGCCTACCCGCTCCAGTACTACGCTTCCCAGGAGGCGTTCACGCGGTCGTTTGCGACCTACCCGGACGAGCAGGTCGTCGGTTCCCGCGGCGACCAGACGGTTTCCATCGAAAAGACCTACCATGACCAGGTCGGCACGCCGTTCCAGGCCCAGGGCGTCGGTCTGGGAGGCTGGACACTGAACGTGCACCATCTTTATCAGCCGGACAGCCAGTCCCTCTACCTGGGCGACGGCACACGCGAACGACCGGAAGATTCATTCGGGATGGTGGCCCGAACCGTGGCAGGCATGGGGTGGCCGGGCACGTGGGGAGACGGCGGGGCCGCGGACGAAGCGGCGCTTCTCCTCCCCGCCGGGCTGGCCACAGACGGTGCCGGGAACCTCTACATCGCCGACCCACAGGCAGGCACGGTGCGAAAGGTGGATCCGGACGGCGTCATTACCCGGGTGGCGGGAAACCCGGACGCTCCCGTGGGCCAGGACGACCGTTCCCGATACGGCGAAGGTGTGCCCGCCACCGAGGCCTGGCTGGACCAACCCCTCGCGGTCGCTGTGGATCGGAGAGGCAACCTTTACATCGCCGATACCGGCCACGGCACCATCCGCAAGGTGGACACGGAAGGAACGATTCGCACCGTGGCCGGACTGCCTCACCTCGATGGGACCCCGTGCGAGACCTGCGTGGACCCCTGTGTGCTCCCTGACGGGTCACCCAGACGCGACTGCGAGGCGGATCAAGGTGCCGGGCTCCTCGCGGTGTCGGTCTCCCTGGACAGCCCGGTGTCAGTCGCCGTGGGTACGGACGGCAGTTTCGTGTTCACAGAGGCCGGGACGGCCCTGCTGCACCGGGTGGACGTGAACGGATTCCTCACCACCATCGCAGGCTCGGAGCAGGGAACGGGCTCCACAGAGGACGGGATTCCCGCCACCAGTGCGGCCCTGAGCGAGCCATGGGGCGTCGCCATCGATCAGGCCGGGGCCGTCTACGTGGCAGACCGCGCCGACCATCGCGTGCGACGCATCGGCACCGACGGTATCATCCGCACCGTGGCCGGTACCGGCGAATTCGGGTCCGGGGGCGACGGCGGCCCTGCCACGGAAGCCACCCTGGACAGCCCCTCCTACCTGGCGATCGACAACCGGGGCACCCTCTACATCGGGGACGACGGGACCCAGACCGTGCGCAAGGTGGACCCGGCCGGCAAGATCCTCCCGGTCGCAGGCGACCCTGACTATGTCTACCCTCTCCGCCCCGGCCCCAACGCCCCGGTGACCTCCTGCGATGCGGACGGGGCGTCGGCTGGAGCCACCTGTATCGGGTATCTCGGAGGCATCGCCGTGGGTGCGGACGGCACCCTGTTCTATGCCGACCAGACCGGTTACAAGGTACGGGAGGTGGTCAGCCCCTTCCCCGGTTTCGGCCTGGACGACGCCCTCATTCCCTCCCAGGATGGCGCCTTCGTCTATCACTTCGACCCGAACGGCAGACACCTGGAGACCCTGGACGCGCTCACCGGCGACCTGGTCTTCTCGTTCGAATACGACGACAATGGGTTGCTCACCGCCATCACCGACCGGGAAGGTCGAACCACCACCATCGAGCGGGACCAGGACGGGACCCCCCTCGCCATCGTCTCCCCCTACCAGCAGACGACCCGGTTCGTGCTCGACGAGAACGGCTATCTCGCCCAGGTCATCGATCCTTCTGGACGGACCTACCGCTTCACATACTCCGAAGGCCTCATGACCTCGATGACCGACCCCAACGGGAACACCTACACCTACACCTATGACGAGGATGGACGCCTCATCCAGGATACCGACCCCGTCGGGGGCGGCACCACGCTCACCAGGACCGAACTCGACGAGGACACCACCGAGGTGGCGCTGACCACGGCAGAAGGGGTCACCACGATCTACCGGACCGAACGCGGACCAGGCGAACAGGAGCGCAGACAGGTGATCACCCTGCCTACCGGCGCGCTCGAGGAGGTCGTCCAGGAGGACGCCGACACCCGGTCGTTCCTGGCCTCGGACGGAACCACAGCAGAGTTCCAGCTCGGACCTGACCCCCGCTGGGGCATGGCCGTGCCCTACGTGTCCACCCGCAGCATCCAGACCCCCAACGGACTCCAAAACGACTTGATCCAGATCCTCGAGGCCTACCTCTCCGACCCGGACAACCCCATGAGCCTCCGCGCACTCGTGGGACGGGTCGAAACCAACGGCCGGCCGGTCCAGATGACGTTCGACGCCACCACCCGCACCTACGAGTTCAGCAGCGCGGAGGGGCGCAGCCACCAGGTCACCTTCGACGAAAACGGTCGCGTTTCGGAGGTGAGTGTGGACCCCGCCATCCTCCCCACGAGCTACACCTACGACACACACGGACGGTACGCTGAAATCCGCCAGGGCGCCGCTGCCTGGGCCTTCACCTACGATTCAAGAGGCCTGCTCTCCTCGCAGACCGACGCGGCCGGGCGCACCATCATTTTCGACCACGACGATTCCGGCTTCCTGGTCCAGACCACATTGCCAAGCGGACGAACCTACCAGTTCACCTACGACGCCAACGGCAACCGCACGGGCGTGATCATGCCGAACGGGGCGGTCCACACCATGACCTACACCCCGGTGAACCTCGAGGCGAGCTACCAGCCGCCCACGGAAGACCCGCATCAGACCTTCTACAACCTGGATCGGCAGATGGTCCGGCTCCTGCTTCCGAGCGGCGAGACCGTGGACCGGACATACGACGCCGCCGGCCGCCTCGTGGCCACCGACTACGACGGCGGAACCATCCTCCAGGAGTACCAGGACGGCACCGGCAGGGTCCACCGGTTGGTCAGGCTCGAGGACCAGGAGGAAACCTGCGCACTCACATTCCACTACGACGGCCACCTCGTCACCGGCCTCGACTTCGATACCCTCCGGCACGACGCCTTCTCCTACCAGTACGACGAAAACTTCTTCCTCGTCGGCATGCAGCTCTCCGGACAACCCTGGATCTCCCTCGTCCGCGACCGGGACGGCCTCCTGGTCACCTATGGACCGTTCTCCATCGACCGCGACGGGCCGGCCGGCGTCCCCAGCGCCATTACCGGCCAGGGCATGACCCTTTCCTACTTCTATGACGACATGGGACGTCTCGACGGGACCTCTCTCCAGCTCGACGGACAGCCCGACACGGCCTACGAACTCCTGCTCGACTGGGACGTGACCGGCCGAACCGTCTCCCGAACCGAGCAGATCGCCGGAGAAACCGTTACGCGCTACTACACCTACGATGACGACGGACAGCTCCTCGAGGTGAGCGACGGAACCACGGTGCTCGAGGCTTACACCTACGACGAAAACGGAAACCGAACCAGCCGCATGCTTCCGGACGGTACCACCGAGGTCGCCGAATACGACGCGGCCGACCGCATCACGGCCCGAGGCGATGTACCCTACACCTACGACCAGGACGGATTCATGACCGGCCGCGGCGGAGACACCTTCACCTACACACGGATGGGCGAGCTGATCCGGGTCGACCTGGCGGATGGGCGGGCAATCTCCTACACCTACGACGGGCTCGGACGCCGCGTCACCCGAACCAGTGATGAGGGAACCACCACTTACCTTTACGGCAACCTCGGCAAGCCCGCACAAATCACCGCCGTGGTCGCCCCCTCCGGCGAGGTCACCTACTACTATTACGATGAAGCAGACAGACTGTTCGCATTTCAGAAGGGCGAGACCTGGTACTTCGTCGGCACCGACCAGGTGAGTAGCCCTCGAGTGGTCGTGGACGCAGGCGGCAACGTGGTCAAGCGTATCGAACGGGACGCATTCGGGGCCGTCCTGTGGGACAGCAATCCAGATCTTTTGCTGGACATCGGGTTCGCCGGGGGACTCTTCGATCCGGACACCGGCCTGATTCGATTCGGATTTCGGGACTACGATCCTGAAGCGGGCCGCTGGACGGCTCGAGACCCTCTGCGATTCGCGGGCGCGCAGGCGAACTTGTTTGTCTACGTTGGAAACAACCCCGTCGTTCTCCGCGATCCGCTGGGCCTGGTGTGTATCGGCGGGTCCCTCTTCATGGGGTTGGGGGGCGGCGGCAAACTCTGTATCGACGGGTCTGGCGTCTCCGTTTGCGGGGAGGTGGGCGTCGGGCTCGGGCAGAGCGTCAACTTCGACCCGTTCGGCGGAACCGACAAGACCCACGCCTACGCGAGCACAGAAGCCAGTGTGGTCGCAGGGGTCATTACCCTTGGGGTTTCCTCGAAGGTCACTGTTGACCCGTGTGGGTGGAAAGGAGACGTGACGGCGTTCGGACAGTTGGGCGTGGGGCCCCTGTCGGTGACCATGAGCCGAAGCCTGGTCACTGGAGACACCACTGTCTCGGCCGGCCTGTCGTCCGGCCCGGTTTCGGTGGGGGCGAAATACGGCAAGGATGGCCTGGACCTGTCGCTGAACCTCGCTTCAGACTGGGGTGGCGAAGGAAAGGGAAAGCTTTCCCAGAAAGTTGAAACCAGGACGAAATTGGGCAAGTTGGGGTGGTCGGCCGAGGCCAAGGCGTCGGTGGGCGGCTGCTACAAGTTCTGAGCCGGTCGCCCCTGCACAACGCCATGATGGGTGAAGGAGTCCTCGTGGCCATCCTGGACCGGGGAGTCGACCTGGTCCTGGAGCAGGCCGGCGTCTCGAACAGGTGTTGCCCCACCATTCCCTCCTCACCGTTGCGCTCACCGCGATCTCCGCGCTCCTGGACCGGAAAGAACCAGAGATAGCCGGTTGCCCCTGGCCATTTCAGGATGGATGTGTGGCACGAGGAAACGGTGTGCCCGTAACGAACCCACCGGATGGAAGGAGCACGCGATCCCCTCTCCGGAGCGGGCGACCGTCGGAGGCTGACAGTGCCCGACATCGGCCCGCGCCCCGCCTCTCCATGTGCTCCCCCACCCTGGAACCCGGTCTATGGACTCCGCGCACATCGCACGCCGGTTGCGCCCAAGGGCACATCTGGACGCGCGTGGGCCCTGGCGAAGGTGGTCATGGCTTCCGGGCCGCACGTCCACGAGCCGCCCCGCAGCACCTTGTAGGAACCTGCGGCGGGCCCCTGGGGATTCTCTGCCGGCTGGGTCTCGTATGCGTCCCAACTGTACCAGTCGGCCACCCATTCTGACACGTTGCCGGCCATGTCCAGGACTCCGAACGGGGAGGCGCCGGCGGGCAAGGTGCCCACCTCGAGCGGTTCGTATCCACATCCCGAATACTGGGCCAGGTCGCAGGACGGGTCGGCGTCTCCCCAGGGATAGGGGCGTCCATCCTCGCCTCGAGCCGCACGCTCCCATTCTGCTTCGGTCGGGAGCCGCTTGCCGGCCCAGGTGCAATAATCGTTCGCCTGATACCAGCTCAACCCGACGACCGGTCGGCTCGAGAACGCAACGTCCCCGTAGGTATCTGGATTCCCGGTCATGTCGACATGGTGGGGTTCGGAGCAAGCGCCCACCTCGACACAACGAGCGTACTCCTCCTGGGTGGTTTCGAGCCTGTCGATGAAGAAGGCGTCGACCCACACGGTTCTGGCGGGAGCCTCATCCCCGCCGGCCTCATCGCTCCCCATGAGGACGTATCCAGCAGGCACGGAGATTTCTTGCCCTGGCGGGGCGGAGATCGAGCACGCCGAAGAGTACAGGAGCAGGATACCGGCACCAGCCAGGGGAAGGACCGTGCAGTGGCAGGAAAGGGAGAACGGCCGGAAGCCGGCTATTGCCCGCATTTGCTCGCCTCGAACCTGGCCTCCTTGTCCGCGGGCATGCCGCAAAGCTCGCGCTCAATACCGTAAGCAGCCTCTTCGTCCACGCCGTAGTCGTCGATGAGCGAAAGGCAGCTCAGGGTGAGGTTGATGGGGAGGCAATCCGGGTGGCCGCAAGAGATGTCGGAGGAGGTCGTGGGTCTCGAGCCGTCCACCCGTTCCTCGATGGCGGTGGCTGCGGGGTTGCCGTCCTTGTCGGTGTACAGGAACGTGTAGACGAAGATGGCGTACACGTCTGAATCGGAGGACGCCTTGGAGCAATAGGCCCCGCTCCGATCGGTGTAAGTATAGGTGTGCCAGGGCGAGCAACTTCCGCCCTCACCCCACAGGTTGACCTCCACGTTCGGGAGCCCCACTTCCCTGTCCTTGGACTCGGCGCAAAGATAGGTCACAACGCCCTGAACGCAGTTGTCTGGACACCTTACGTCATCGTTCCACTTGGTGTAGTGGCCAACCTCGGCAAACAGGCTGAGCGTCCCGCTGCCATCGGTCGCGTCTGCTGCAGACCAGCCTTCCCGATCTTCCAGTGTCCAGATGTTCTTGCCGTCCGGAAGGAAGTAGAGCGGGTTGGTGTCCCCGGCCTGGAACGGCTCGCCGGTCAAGGGGTTGGTCTGTTCCGACGCCAGACCCACGAGTTCAATGGTGCTGGTCACCCCGGGTGCCAGGTCCAGTTGAATCCGGGTTCCGTCCAGGGGATTTTCCTGGGTGATCTCCACATCGACCATGCCGAGCGTCCGCAAGAGGACCAGGTCCGGGTCTTCCTCCACTGGCACCGTATGAGCTGCTGCGGCGGACTCATCCGATTCGGCCACCATGTTGGGCAGGGCGTTCATGTTGGTGCCCGCGACCGGATCGAAGAGAATGACCGAGACGGAAACCTCGCCGCTGACCGGGTCCCCCTCTGGAGTCACAAATGCGTTGGGCGGGAACGTCAGTCTGACCCGGCCAAAATCCAGGACACCGCCTGCTTCGGCGTCCAGGGTTGCAGGGGGCTCTGGAATGGGAAGGACCGCGGCTGCGGCCACATAAGGATAGGTGGGATCAAACTCCACGACCTTTTCGGTCCGCCCCCCCAGGGGCGAGTCGAATTCCACTACCAGGCTCGTGTCCTCCGGAGGCTCGAGGAGAGAGAACGTGTAGAAGCCGAGACTGTCCGTCACGGTCTCACCATACCCTTCGATCACCACCCGCCCACCCACCACCGGAGCACCCGTCGCATCGGTGACGACCCCTGCCAGAACGAAACCCGCCTCGGCGAGTTCCGGGCCTGGGGTCGCGCTGGTGTCATCGTCGCCCGAGGTGGTGTCTCCACCGCACGCGACAAGACCGCCCACGCACAGCACGCCCGCCACTCGAGTTGCCATTCTCCATCGCAATGTACTCATACCCCTCTCCTCCGTTTTTCCAGGCCACCCCGGTACCGGGCAGCCGTTGCCACCGCGACGACGGACTGATCGGAGACCGCCCGGACTTGTCTGCTCACCTCGAGCCGGACGCGCACCACGCATGGATCTCCCGGTGGTCGTCTGCCTCGAGTCTAGCGTATATTTCACCGTTTTCGAAGTGCATTTCTCTTCAGTACCCATGACCCAGAGACGACCATCGACGAGACAGCGTATCGGGAACGACGATCCGGGGCGGCGGTCGCCGTGGGTGACCTGCATCCCCCTCTGCAAGGCTCTGATTCGCGGTGCCCGACCACTCGGACCGCCGGGGGGCTCCAGACCCGTTCCCCTCGGGAACAGCGTTTGTCGGTCCATGCCACTCCGTGGTACCATGATCCCGATAGAGCGATGGTGACCCGGCCGGTTTTTCCCCTCCTCCCTTCATCTGGTCCGGACCTCTGGTCCCTCGAGGGGTGGTGTCTCTGCGTCGCGATGGGCGAGCGATTCAGGAACACGAGGCAGGATGATTGCCGGCTCGATCGTCCACCTGCGTGCCTGGAGCCACCCGCCCCTGGAAAGGAGACAGACCGTGACCCGGAGACCCCTTCGACTCTTCCTTCTGATCGTGGCCCTGGTGGTCCTCGCCGGCCTGCTTCCCAACCGCGCCTCCGCAGGGTGCGGCACCTATGCTCCCCTTTACACGAGCGTCATCTTCGTTGGCCGCGACAGCATCGATTTCGAGTACGGCGTGGTCGCCGGCGCCGGCTGCTCGCCCGAAGAGATCGCCGCCAACTGGTCTTACGTCCTGTTGCGAGACGGCGACGTACTTCTCCGATTCTCCTACCTGGCAGAACCGCTTCTCTACACCGACTCGGGCCTCACGCCTGGAGAGACCTACACCTACAAATGGGAGATCTGGTACGACAACCCGGCCGATACCGCGCCTCCCTCGCTCTACCAGAGTGCGACATTCAGCAGGACGTTGGATGAGGTCAGCGGCATACTCAGGCGCCTGGAGACGGTTCCCGAGGGCCCGGCACCCCTGGGCTACATCGTGATATCGGACGGCGGCCACCTCGAGATCCAGCCCGGTGCGATGGTCACGTTTCCCACGGACAACCCCTACGAGCCGGCGGTCGAGATGGAAGGCGACGGACAACTCACCATCGACGGCGCCCTCGTGACCGGCCTCTCGCTGGAGTCGAACACCTACGACAACCCCGCCACCGGGTCCGTCTCCATCAGCGGCAGCGTCCTCGAGGATCCCCGCCTCTCCATCGCCAACCTGGTACGCTTCGAAGGGAACGTGGCCACGTGCACAGACCTCCAGGTCGCCACGCTGCAAAACATCGACATCTTCACCGACGAGTCGACCGGGCCGGTGGTGCTCCGGGACAACGACCTTTCGGAGTGCAAGGTCTGGATCGGATGGGACCAGGCGCCCTCGGACGTGCCCATCACCGTGCAGGACAACCGCATAGGCCTCTTGAAGGTCTCCCAGAAGTACACCGACCGGCCGCCCTACTACGGAGCAGTCACGATCTCCGACAACAACGTCGACGAAGGGGCACCGATGGCCCTCGAGCTGGGCAGCCTGTACGGGGACTTCGAGGTGAGCCGAAACCGTCTCTCCTCGGTGAAGGTGGAGGACTGGGAGTACACCTCCCATGCGCAGCCGGCCGGGGAACGTCTCATCGAGGCGAACCAGATCACCCCGGGGGGCGCGACAGACGGCGTGTGGCTGGCGAGCTTTCGCAACGTCACCGTCCGCGCCAACATCATCGCGTGCCCGGAGGGCCATTCGGGCGCAGGGGTGCTGGTGGATGGACAGTACCTGGCGGGAGATGGACTGCCCACATCGGGAAACCGGGTCGTCGGCAACCACCTCACCAACTGCGGCCGGGGCATCATGCTCTACGGTTCGGGCACCTCCTCGGTGGAAGGGACCGAGGTCCGGGACAACATCGTCGAGGGCGGGCTCAACAACCTCTACTATGCCTGGATGGTCGAAAACACCAGGACATACAACAACTTGCTTATTGGCGCCAGCTATCAGACCGTGGATCTGCGTTCTCTCTCCGGATGCGGCTCCAGCGGATTCGAGCCCTGTCCGAACACCTGGAACATCGCGAAGACCGAGGGGGCCAACATCGTGGGCGGCCCCTACCTCGGCGGGAACTTCTACTCGGAGTACACCGGGGAGGACGCGGACGGAGACTGGCTGGGAGACGACCCCTGCTCCCTCGAGGAGAACAACGTGGACGAACTCCCCCTTGTGGGAGGACAGGTCGGGCTCACCGTGGAGCATGACGGCCACGAGGAGGAGATCACCGGCACCTTCCTCCAGGACATTCCGGCCATGAACCTCCTCTCCGGCTTCGTCTACTTCCCCCCCGGAGACCCCAGAGAAGTGGCGTCGATCACCTTCGCCCTCGAGGACCAGCTCGAGACCGTCGCCGCCGAGCCCTTCGAGGTGGACTTCGACATGCAAGGGGTGCTCGGAGACTCCTGGCTCTCCCTCACCGCCACCCTCGACGACGGCACGACCGTCCAGGCAGAGTACCCCTTCCTGGGTCTCCCCCTCCCCTACTGGGCCGAATCTCTCACCAACGGCGGGGCCCAGGTGGACCGCTCCTTTGAGGACGATCTGGAACGCTACGCCATCGAAGTCGACAACCACCCCGCCGACTTCTCGGCCAGCACGACCATCGACGACTCCATGCCCCTCATCGGGGGCACCGGCTGCGGCGCCCAGGCCGCCTTTGACCTGGACGCCTGGTTCTACCTCACCCAGGCCACCGAGTTCCTGGGCACCGGCAACCTCTCCGGCGAGGCCATGGGGCTTTCCTACGCAGCCCAGGGGGAGGCGTTCGCCGAGTTCGACCAGGAGTTCCAGCTCCTCCCCGGGGCCTACGCCCGCTCCAGGAGCCGGACCGACATCGTGCTCGACCGCCGATTCCTCATCGCGACCGACTTCGAGGTGGACGGACAGCCTCTCGAGTTCCCGGTGTTCCTCGCAGCCACCGGGGAGGTGAACAGCTTCATCCTCGTCGACTTCGACCAGGCGTTCGGCATCGAGAACGCGGTCTTCCTCCCCCGGGCCGAGGTGTTCCTGGATGTGCTCGTGAGCATGCCCGACCTGTTCGGCCCGGCGTACACGGCCATCGATCTAAAAGCCTGCGCGGAGGCGGACATCAAGCTCTCCTACTCCTCGGCCGACGGTCCCTCCATGGACCACTTCGGCGGGGCCATGACGCTCCGAATCGGCCTGGACGGCGCGATCTTCTGGGACGAGGAGGAGCGGGGGACCGAGCTGATCGCCAAGGTGCTGGGGCCGTTCTACTTCGGGGACGGCCCGATGAAAGGCCTCGACGCGATCAGCCCCCTGGCGGCTTGCGCGGACGAGACGCACCGCCAACGGAGCTTCCTCCCCAGCGTGGACCTGGTTCGAGACAACGCCGGACGCCTGCTGCTGATCCGGACGGTGGATGTCTCCACCGACCAGGAGCCGGCGAACCCGGAGGTGGCCGTCAGCTTCGACACCGGGGAAGGGTTCTCCGAGGAGGTGTTTCTCACCGACAACGACGCCTGGGAGATGGACCCGACCGCAACCTTCCTGGCGAACGGCCAGGTTCTGGCGCTCTGGACCACCAACGACGCCCCCCACAGCCTCTCCGGGCTCAAGGAGATCCTCGCCGCACAGGACCTGGCCTGGTCCCTGTTCGACGGCGACAACTGGAGCCCGGAAGGCCGCCTGACCGACGACGACGCGGCCGACGGGAGCGCCGCGGTGGGCTACGACGCCGCCCTGGAACGCGCCATGGCGGTCTGGATTCACGACGAGTCGCCTTCGCTCCTCGACCGGTCCGGCTGGTCCCTCCAGTACGCCCTCTTCGACCCGGGCACCGGCACCTGGTCGGCCCCGGCCGCGGTTCCCGGCACAGGAGACGGGATGTGGGACTTCCGGCCCCGCGTCGCCGGAACCGGCCGCGGCCACTTTGTTGTGAGCTGGCTCCGGGACCAGGACGGCTCCCTGTACGGGGGCGAGCGGGAGGTTCAGGGAGGCTTCGAGGTCTCTCCGGAAAGTGCCGACACCGACCTGGTCTGGACGGTCTTCGACGGCTCCGACTGGTGGGAGGTCCGCACGGTCACCGACCCGGACGACCAGCCCGAGATCTCCCACGACCTCCACCCGGGACCGGACGGCCAGGTCCTCTTCGCCTGGGTGACCCGCGACCGCGACCGCGACCGGCTGCTCTTCCGGCGCGCCCGGGTGGAAGACCGGGCGCTCGAGGCCCCGCGCGAGGTGGACGCTGCCCCCTACGGGGTGGAGGACGTGGACCTCGCCCTGCTCGACGACGACCGGGCTGCAATCACCTACCGCCGCAACGACGGCCGGGAGGACGAGCTGTTCACGCTCGAAGTCCCTCTCGGGACGTTCCAGCCGGGCAGCGCCCGCCTGCGGGTGGAGGACGAGAGCACCTTCGAGCCCAGGCGGGTCACCCGGGACGGCGGCGTGAGCTGGCGGCCGGCCACCGCGGCGGACGCAGACGGCAACCTCATCGTGGCCTGGGCCCGCACGGACGGGCGGGGAGAGGACCGGGGCGGCCTCGTGGACCGGCTCTCCCCCGGTGTCCGGCTTGCGGCGCTCCGGGACTTCCCCGGTGTGTCCCTGGCCGCGGCGGGAGTCGTCCGGACCCTCGTGGAGGAGGACCGTATCCAGGCCCTGCTGGTCGACATCCCACTCGCGGTGACCCGTCCCGGGACCTACTCCGTGGCCGCGGAGCTGGTGGCCTCCAACGGCCACCGGATCCAGGCGGTCTCCACCGAGCCGACCGCGTTCGACGGAGGGCTTCAAACGGTCACCCTGGCCTTCGACGGCCCGATCATCGCCGACAGCGGGGCAAGCGGTCCCTTCCAGGTGGCCGACATCTCGATCATCGACCACGAGTACAGCCCGGCCGTGGCCTGGCACGACGCCGGTGGGTTCGAGACGCCCGACTTCGCCCTCTCGGACTTCCCCCCGTCTCCCCTGGCGAGCGACGAGGAGGTACACGAGGGAGAGGATACGCCCATCCGCTTCCTGGTGCGAGACCCGGACCAGGAGGCGAGCGAGGTGGTCATGACGCTGCTCAGCTCTGCGTCGAACGACACCTGGGAGGTGGTGCTCCCTCGGGTCGAGGACGGGCGCTTCGAAGGAGAAGTCCGCGTGTCCACCACCGAATCCGGAGACGACCAGGTGCTCGTCGAACCTTCCGGCGTGCTCACCGGCATCTACGAGGGCGCCGGCGGGGAGACCTGGGAGACGAGCGTCGGGTTCCTGCCTCCTCCTCCCGAGCCCCGGTCGTTGAGAGTCGGGGTCTCCCCGCGCCGGGCCGGAAGCGTGGAGGGCGAGGGGATCGACTGTCCTTCCGACTGCTTCCAGACCCAGCTCCTGGGCGACCGGGTGACCCTCACGGCGATACCTGCGGAGGGCTACACGGTGGACGCCTGGGACGGGGCCGACTGCTCCGGAGAAACCTGCACCTTCCTCCTCCTCGACGACACGGAGATCGAGGTGACCTTCCGCAAGGGTGAGAGCACCGAGGCCACGCCCACGCCGGTGCCCGAGATGACGCCGACTCCCGAGGGTGGAGACGGAGGCGAGGGCGCCGGCCCGACCCCCGGACCCGGCGCCTCCCCGTCCCCCACCTCGAGCCCGGACGACGACGCAGGCGGTTGCGCATGCGACTCGAGGTCCGGCCGCGGCCCGGTGCCGCCCGGGCTGCTCGGCGTGCTGGCGCTCCTCGTCCCCGGGCTGGTGCGGCTCCGGCGAGCCCGGTAGTCCGCCCTTCGGCCTTGCCGACCCATGCACCAAGGTGCTTGCGCCAGGACTTCACACTGGAACACCGGGCCAAGGGGTGACCATCACTCAGTGCTCACGGTGGATTTGACGTGGACGATTGCAAAGTGATAGGCTGAGGATACAGCAGAGGTCGGCCGGGGGGAGAAGATCCTGTCGCACGGAGAGAGGGTCATGCGCAAACGAGCGCTCGAGGTCCTGGGAGTCTGGCTGGTGTTTTTTGGGGGGCCTGTGGGCTGCCGCGATGGGTTCGTGGGTGACAACGCAACGGCCATCCTGGCGGATGGAGTGATTGGACGTGGAGAGCGGGATGCCTCCAACTATATCGTGGCCGATTTTCAGGCGGAGGCTCGAGGAGACGCTCACGGAGTGGAACTTGGGCGTGCCTACCTGGTCCAGTGTGACCCAGAGGACACGGCGAACTATCCGTGGCGGCGTGTGCTGATTGCCGGAGTGAACCGGAGTGACGAGCCGGTCACTGGCATTTTCGGGGCTGACATCCAGTACTTCACGCCCGAGGGAGACCCTGTGGTTGGAGACGCTGTGAATGCCCGATTCACGGGGTCGGTGCGAGAGAGTTCGACCCGTTCGCAAAGCTACCAGGACAGCCTGGGGCCGGGGGAGATGGGTTGGTTCGATGCGAGCGAGGATCAGGGGGTGGACCCAGCCTATTTCGGGACCATCACCTTCGACATTGGACAGAAAGCAGAAGGGAATTCGCCCGGACACGATGCACCGTCGGTCGTCAAGGCCGTCGGATACGAATACATTGCAGGAGACGGCTCACAGGCGGACACGCTCACCATCACCGTGAAAAACCTTGGGGACCGGGAAGCTTACGTCAACAGTGTGACCCACGTGGTCCTGGACGAGCAAGGCCGACCGCTTCATTTCGGAGTCACCCGGGTTGCAGCGTGGCTTTCTCCTGGTCAGACCGTCGATGCAGTGGACGAGACATTCTATTTCCACGGGACCGGAAGCAAGCTCTGGACCTCTGTCTGGATGAGCACGGAGGTCTTCACCCAATGACCCTCGCAAGAGGTCGCCATGCGCCGTTCAACTCTCCTTTTTTTCGCGCCCCTTCTCCTCGTTCCCGGGTGCCAGGAGGAAGACGACTTCCGTGACGACTACTCGTCCATGGTCGGCACTGGAAGCTTCTCGGTTTTCCGGCCAGGACCCGTCCTGATGGCCATAGATGACAGCGCCGGTTGCAACCTGTTCGAGTTTCAGATAGCGACTCCAGGCCCATGCACCGGGGGACTTTGCCTCCTCTCGCTCACTCTCCCGGGACCCTTTTACCCCGGGCGGACCTATGGGCCAGGAACCTACCTCGAGTATGCCGGGGGATGGGGGTACATTTCCGACGGGGGGCTCACCATTGAAGACGTGGCCTGGACCATGGGAGAAGAAGGGCCGCTGCGGGTTCACTTCCTGGTGCAGGCGAACTTCAGCGCCATGGGAGGGGAAAGCGGCTTCTCGTGGAACGGGCTCGTTCCGACCGCCAATCAGATGGTGGGGATGGCTGCTTTCTCGGTCATGTTCGATGACTACTACCCCTGTACACGCCCTGAGATAGTCTCCGGCCCTCCCCTCGACGTGGGAATGGGCGCCACAGGCCCGGGGTACGACCGTACCGCGCTCGAGGCGGCTCCTGTGCTCAACTGGGGCACGGCGGACAACGAGATCGCCGGGGAAATCCTGGCCATGCGGTCCGGCGAACACAGCATGACCCGCTCGCTTACCATTCGCCTCACCCCAGCCCCCGAGGAAAACGCCAACTACTTCTGCTGGGTCATCCCTTTTTCCGGTAACTCGGACGACGCGCAGGCGTGCTCCTCGTACCAGGGGCCTCGAGAAGACACCTTCGACTGGGACGACCTCTCCATGGCCGAGGACAGTCTCGAAGGACCGGCTTTCTCTGCGGTCTTCCAGGCGGGCGACTACTGGGGCCTGGGCCCCACGTTCGAAGTTGCTTCCACACTCGAGGACCCACCCGCAATCCTCTCACCGCTCAACGGAGTATTCCAGGACTACGACGAACCCATCACCGTCTCCTGGGAGCCCCTCGAGAGCAACGGCGCAGGCACCGTCCGCTTGACCGTCACCAGCGACATCAACGGGGTCCTGTTCTCGGATACCATCACCGATACAGGAAGCCACACGATCGACGCGGCCATCCTGGAGGGCACCACCGGTCCGGTCTGGATCGCGCTCGAGTGGACCGGCCCGCCGGTCACTGCCACGTTCGAGGCGCCGGTGCGTGAGACATCGCAATTCAGCCATCGTCTTCTCACCGAAGTCTCGGTCAACTTGACCGAACCGCCGCCGGACGACGGGATTCCGGACCCGGAGGATCATACCGAGGGATGGTCCACCCCGGTACCCATCAACGACCTCCCTGCGGAAGGCTACCGGTTCTTCGGGCCTCGAACCGCCATGGACGCGGATGGGGTCTTGTACGTGGCCTGGACCCGGGAGGACAGCAACGGCAAACACATCGTCGTGGAAGCCCGGACTCTCGATACCCGAACGGGCACCTGGAGCGAGGTGGTGGGGACCGACGACGGCGCATTCCTCGACGGGTTCCGCCCTCAGCTCCAGGGTATCTCCGGCTCGGGAGGACAGGCACTGACCTGGTTCTGGCGGCGGGGACACGAGATCGACCCGATCTACACCGCCGTCGGCCTCCTGCTTGAACCGGACCAGAGCGGGCTCGAGTGGATCGAGCCGAGCGGCCTGCCTGCTGAAGACCACACGTTCGACTTCGGCGGCCTGTTCATCAGGGACGCCGGTCCTCTGCTCCTGCTGCCCGGGGCCGACGGCGTGCTCTACCAGAGCCTCGACGGCCAGACCTTCGAGCCGGTTGCGACGGCGGGCGGCGTTCTCCAGGGGTTTGCCGAACTGTATCCTCTCCCGGACGGGCGCGTGGCAGGCAAGTACTACGGAACCGGGTCCATTCCAATGCTTACGGCATACGACCCGGCCCTTCCTGCCGGGGGGAGTGCGGTGGACATCTCCGCCACCTACGCCGCCATGTTCGACGCCCACGGCACGCCGGACCGCAACGGCCTCGTCCACGCTCGCACAGGGTGCTCCGGCACCGGCCAGGCGGCGATCTGCTATGGGCGATATGCGATCGCCACCGGTGAAATCGAGGTGCAAGGAGAGATCATCACCACAGACAGCAACCTGTGCACCAGACAAACCAGCGTGGCGCTCGTTGCTGGGGCGGACGACTCCATCTGGGCGCTCGTCATGCTGACGTGCGACGACCTTCTGTCCTGCCCTGTACTCTTCCAGCAAACCGCGCCTCAAACCTGGAGTGACCCGCTCTTCCCGGGATGGGCGAGCGGGGAGGTCTCGGTTGCTGTGGACGCGGACGGCGGAATCCACGTGATCTACGTCCCTTATGCCGGCGACACGGGACGCACCCAACTGCTTTACACTTCAAGGAACTGAGGAACTGTGACAGGTGTCGGCGCGTCACAGGGGGTGACCAAACGCCAGGAAAGGATTCCGGAATGAGCGCGTTCATGAAAATGAGAGGATCGGCGGCCGAGCCCACGAGTGGGCGGACCCATGCCAGGACGCTTTTCGGCACACGGGTCCTGCTGACGCTCCTCGGCCTACTCGGGCAATCTTGCGGCGTCGAAAACGACAACCCTCTGGACCGGCTCCCCAGGGTCACCCTGATCGACGAAGGGTCGGGCGATACCTACGATGCCGACCTGTTCCCGCTCGACCAGGGAACATCGTGGACCTACGTGATCCCCGGACAGCGGACACCCGAGTATCTGGTCCAATCCGTTGCCGGCTTTCAGCGCATGTTCGACGACACGGTCACGATCGTCAACCGGACGGACTCGATGGTGACCCGACCCACCTTTCTGGCCATGGACGCCGAGGGACTATGGGATCACGGCTCCCTGCCTCTGTTCTACGGAACTCCGATACCCAGGCTCCTGTTCCCCATCCGGGTGGGCAAGCGCTGGAGCATGACGGACAGCACCACCGGTTTGGAGATGACAGCGGCCGTGGGAGAGATGGAACAGGTGCAAACCCCGGCCGGCGTTTTCTCCGCACTCCGGATCGAGTACTCGATTCGCTACGTCGACGACGGCGTGGGCCCCATCCTGGACACCTGGTGGCTCACACCGGGGGTGGGCCTTGTCAAACGGATCGGAGCCGAGGTCAGCCGCGACGAGAACCTCGAGTTCAAGTACCTGCACGAGCCTCCCGCCTGGGTGCTCCAGGAGTACAACTGGTTGCTCCGGAGCTACACCGACTCGAGCGTTGAGCAATAACGAAGGTCGGAACAGGGAAGGATTAGCGCACGCCTGAATCGTCGCATAGTATGAGAGGAATACTCGACGGTTGCCTGGCGGCTGGTCGCTCGACAACCACAAGACCTGGCGCCGAGAAGCGGGCCGGAATCCATGCTGCTCCTGCCGCCCCCCGGCCTCACGATCTGGATCCGGTGCCGGGACGCGCAAGCCGAAACCAGGAAGGAGGAGGGACATCCATGAGAACCAACTCAAGTCTTGCTGTTCTTTCACTCGTCACCATCACGTTGATTGCAACCGGTGCACAATGCCCTCCCAACGACACGGTTCAGGCGACCCTGGACGAGCCTTTCCAGCTTGCCATCGGTCAATCTGCGGAAATCCAAGGGGAAAGCTTGACGGTGACCTTCGAAAACGTGTCGGCGGACTCGAGATGTCCTGTCGACGTGACATGCCCGTGGGCTGGAGACGCCACGGTGGTGATGACGGCCCGCCTCCAGCAGGATGACATGGTGGTCGAAACGGTGTTCGAGCTGCACACGAACTCCGGATTCGAAACTTCCTATCGATTCCATGACTACGTAATCTCCCTTGAGGAACTGGCTCCGGAGCCGGTATCGACCCACCCGATCGATCCGGACGCATATGTGGCGACGCTCCTGGTGAGCCTGGCGCCCATCACGCCGCACGTGGACGTGGACGAGCCGTTCGACTTGAGTATCGGCGCCGGCGCGCTCGTTGGTCCGGAGGAGCTTCGGGTGACCTTTGCTGAGGTCCCTGATGACTCCCGCTGTCCCACCGGGATGGCTTGCGTGTGGGAAGGGGACGCCGTGGTGCGCCTCGATCTCGTGCTCATGGTGGGAGATACCGCTGTGTCTGGCACGGTGGACTTGCACACGTTTGATGAATTCGGTTCCCAGGCGGAATTTCAGGGCTACCTGATCGAACTTCTCGATCTGCAACCTTACCCTGGCTACGATGAACCCATCGACCCCACGGAGTACGTGGCGACGCTGCAGTTTTCCCTTCAGCCTTGAGCAATTGCAGATTCCTTGCCCATCGAACCCGAGGCGTACGCGGCGACGCTTCAGCAAGTGGTGCCGGCTCTCCACCTCGACGTTTTCAAGCCCTGCAACAGAGATACGGCTCGTTGATGGATTGGCGTTCCCGGTGTCGGCCTGGTGCAACGTGCGACCTGTCGCACGGCAGTGCCGACCACTTCCTCTTTGAAGCCGGCAAAGGGCCGCCCAACCCACCGGCCACAGCCGAAGGCCACCGCCACGTCCGAGCGGCCCCATTTTTGATACGAGCCGCCCCCCCTTGTATTGATTTCCAACACTACTTGATATTTTCTTCGAGACCCACGCACATCGAGGCACCGGCCCAAAGGAGATCTCCACCGTTGACACGCTCAAACTCAATGAAAAAGAGAGGCTGCCATGGTGCCCCCGGGGAAACTCCAGGACAACCGGCCGGAAGCCGTTGTGTTTTCTCCCCTGTTCCCGTAAGATGTTTTCTCGAACGATACGGGAGGCTGAATGGAGGCGGTCATGAACGGCGAACGCGGATCTGGAGAAGCAGGGGCAGTGGCACCGGCGCAACGGGGAGCCCAGGTGAAAAAAAGCGACCAGGCGATGGCCGGGGTGGCGCAAACCAGCCATCTGAACCAGGCAGGCTCGAGTCATGGCACCATTGGTCTGGACACGGATCTTTCCCGATTGAACCGAACGCTCGACCTGTTCGACCGACTGGTTGCAGTGGTGCCGTTGGAGGAAGATCAAAAAGAGAGGATTGGTGAAATCATCCTCAACCTTATCGGTTCCATCGAAGAAGAGGTGGAAGCCCTGGAGGCGTCGGGTGCCCAAGAGGACAGTTCTGCGGAATTGACCACCCGACTGATGGACAAGATGACGCTTCTCGACCGTCTGACCCACCATGCGCCTCTTACCGACGAACAGAGAGAGGAGTTGGTGGCTGCTGTGGATGGTCTCATTGACGCCATCGAAGAGGCCGTGGAAAGACTCCGGGGCTGAATCGCCGGCCGCACCCGGCCCCCTACCCCAGACGAACGCAAGCGGAGCTGATCCTGCCTGAATGATCGAGGGCTGAACTGCCGGGGGAAAGGCAGTTGACAGGAGTTCGTGCAGTCTGCTAGGAAACAAGGTCTGAATGGAGCAGAGTCGTCTCGTTCCGCCCTCGCCAGGACCCGAGGGGAGGGTGTGAGCGCGTTCGCGAGGCCGGCATGTGGGGCCAGGCAGACGTTTTCCGCATGCCACTTTTCCGGACAACCGGGTCACCGCCGTTGCCGGTGAAACGAGGAGAAACGACGTGAGCGAAGCCATTGAAGGATTGAAGCCTGAACTGGTGTGGAAATACTTTGCCGAGGTCTCCCGGATTCCTCGGGGTTCGGGCAACGAGGCCCAGATTGCCGAGTATGTGCTGAATCAAGCCAAGGCGAAGGGACTCGAGGCCTTTCAGGACGCGACCGGAAACGTTCTGGTCCGGGTACCGGCCACCACTCCAGAGATGGAGGGTGCACCGATGGTGTGCCTCCAGGGCCACCTGGACATGGTGTGCGAGGCGAACGCGGACAAGGAACACGACTTCACGACCGACCCGATCACCCTGGTGCGGGAGGGCAACGTGGTGACCGCCGACGGCACCACGCTCGGTGCGGACAACGGAGTGGCGATCGCGGCCGGGCTGGCCCTGATGGAAGACCGGTCGATCCCTCACGGTCCGCTCGAACTCCTGTTCACGGTGGAGGAAGAGACCGGTCTCACCGGGGCTGGAGGTCTCGAGCCCGGGTTTGTCCAGAGCCGGACCCTGCTCAACCTGGATTCGGAAGAAGAAGGTGCGGTCTATGTGGGCTGTGCCGGGGGCATGGATACGCTTGGCACATGGGAACTCAAGTACAAGGACCGGCCCAAGAAGTCCACGCCTGTCGTCCTCTCGGTCAAGGGGCTGAAAGGCGGGCACTCCGGCCTCGACATCGACAAGGGACGCGGGAATGCACTGAAGATCATCAACCGGGCCATCATGGGCCTGGCCGAACTGGGTGCGCGTCTCGCCATGCTCGAGGGAGGCAACAAGCGCAACGCGATTCCACGGGAAGCCACGGCAGTGCTCTATGTGCCTCTGAAGCACCTGGACACGGCCAGGGAATACGTGGAAAAGTTCGCAGCCACCGTCCAGGCCGAATATGCCACCGTCGAGCCAGACCTGACAGTGACGCTTGAGCAGACCGAGGTGACCGGGTATGGGCGCGTGCTGAAAAAGTCCTTCCAGAAAGCCATTTGCAGAACCATTGCGGTGCTCCCGCACGGGGTTGTGAAGATGAGTCCTGACATCCCGGGTCTGGTGGAGACATCGACCAATCTGGCCTCCATCCAGATGGACGCGCACACCGCGGTGATCGCGACGAGTCAGCGGAGTTCGGTGGCTTCCGAGCTGGAAGAGATCACCGGCGCGGTGGTGGCCGGGTTCAAGCTCGCCGGGGCCAAGGTGACCCGTGGGGACGGTTATCCAGGTTGGAAGCCCAACATGGATTCTCCCATCCTGGCCGTCGCCGTTGAGACCCACAAGGAACTGTTCGGCAAGCCCCCGGAGATCAAGGCGATCCACGCGGGACTCGAGTGCGGGATCATTGGCGAGAAATACCCGGGAATCGACATGATCTCGTTCGGCCCCACCCTCGAGGCGGTCCACTCTCCCGATGAACGGATTTATGTGGACACGGTGGAGCGTTTCTGGAGCTTCCTCCTGGCCATGTTGAAAAACGTGGGGAAGCCAACCGAAGCGTGACCGGGGGGGTCCGGACCGGTTGCGACCTGCGCGCGGGGAGTAGGAGGCGTGGGTCGTTGACCTTGGGCCCGGATCTCACGGATTGGAAACGGGTGGATCGACGCGGGCTCGAGCCCCGAGAGGCGGGCTGCAACGGAAGCCGGCTACCAACGGGCGGGGGTGGAGGGCACACCGAATCCAGCAAGGGCCTTGGCGTAGAGCAAGAGGGTCTGTTTCACTGAGAAATAAAGGGAGGTATCTTCCACGTCCAGGGCGATTGTGGCGTCCGGGTCGCGGACATTGAGTTCGATGAGCCACAGCCGACCGGAGGAATCCAACCCCAGGTCCACGCCGGCGGTGCCGTAGTTCAGTCCGAGCCGGTCCAGAGCGTGTCCCACCCGGACGGCAGTCGCCTTCAGCCGCTCCGAGAGCTGAAAAACCTCCTTCAACTCCCAGCCCAATCTGTCCCCGAAAAGCTCTTGCAAGGTGAACGCCTCTCCTCCACTCGAGATGTTGCTGACCACAGACCGCCGGGGTCCGGCACGAACCACGATGCCCTGGCAGAACCAGCGGGCCGCGTCATCCTTCTGCATCAACACCCTGAAATCGACCACCCGGGCCTCCCACGTGACGAGTTGCAGGGGTTGCTGCACCAGGAACGCGCGCTGGCTCATGAACTGGTCGAGCGCCCCGGCCAGGGCAGGGTCCTGGGGGAGAAAGGTGTGTTCCACCGGCTCTCCGTCTCGACTGAAAGAAATGGAGAGGACCTTCCCACGTTCGCGAACACGAATGGCACGACCTCCTCCCATGCCTGCGACCGGCTTGAGAAACGCTCCCCCGTGACGCGCCACCATGGTCACAAGGTCTGCCACTCCCTCGTAGAGCCGCGTCTCGGGCAGAAGGTCCGAAACGTCGGGATCGTCGCGGAGCCACTCGAACATCTCCCACTTGTCCATGAAATAGTCGTTGAACACCGTGTCTCCCATCACGGTGAGGAAATGGTTCTTCCACTCAGGCGTCAACCCGATCCGTCGGTACATTGCTCGAGGGTAGTGATACCGGCCCGCACGCCACCGGTCGGCATCCGGGTCGTAACAGTAACCTTCCAGGGTCCGGGTCTCCCGATCCACCCGATCCAGGGCGAACAGGAAGATGGCTCCTCCAATGGCGTCGTAACAGTACGTGTAGACTCTCAGCCCGAGATGGGTCCGCTTCGTCACCCGGCCCTCACGCCGGGTGATGTAGCGCGTGGTCCCTTCCAGCACCTGCCGGGTGATGTCCTGGTGCCGCCGATACAGGAGCAGTCCGACGCAGGGACCGATGGCCACGCCGCGCCCATCTCGCACCACCTCGTACCGCGGGAACAAGGGGATCCGCAAAGCCTCCAGCAGGTTGCTCGACAACTGCACCTCACGACGAGACAGGCTCGAGTCGAACTCCATGAATGCATGGTGCCGCGCGGTCCCAAATATCACGTGGGTGCGCGCAAGGCGGTCCATCTCGAGTTCCTCTGCGGTCTCGGGGTGAAGCACGATCCGGGAATGACGCCCTCCGAACCTGCCCACCGTGAACTTCGGCCTCACCGACACATCCATTCTCCTCTTTTTCTGCCACACACAGCCTGCCACCGGCGATCCCGAACATCCTCCCTCGCCCGGCAACCCTCTCATTTTCAGGACGGTCAGGCCATGGATACCTTTTTCGCATACTTCAGCGGCGTGCAGATGGCCTCGTAGAACAACAACGGTTCGTTCGCATTGAGAGGAATAAAGTAGTTCTGACGCTTGTTCACCTCCAGGACCCACACCTTCCGATCACGATCCAGGACCATGTCGATCCCGAGATTGACATACGGGCCGCTCAATTTATCCACGATATGAGCCACCTGACGACCCATCCGCTTGAGCTGCTCCGAGAGCCGAAACACGAGCACGTCGTCGTCCCCGAACTGCTTGCGCAACGCTTGCTCGCCCCCGATACCAAAGCCGTGGTCCCGGAAATTCGAAGTGAACATCCCTCGCCCGCCAAACAGGCCCACGAACCCGGTGCAACGCCACGTCCCCTCGTCGTCCCGTTGCTCGATCACCCGGTAGCACACGTGACGACCATCGTGAAGTTGCGTCGCCACCGGCTGCTGCAACACGTGGCGGCCGACGCGCACAAAGGGGCGTAGAAATCGCTCGAACCCGGGGGAATCCAGTTCAATGTCCTTTTCTTCATAGTTCTTCCGCACCCGATATCGGTGCGATCCTACCCGTTCGATCAAGTGGATCCCCAGCCCACCCGAGGCGCTGTGGGGTTTCAGGTAAACCTTCCCGTATCGTTCCAGGAAGCGGTCGATGGATGACTTCGAGACATCCTCGGTGGTCTCCGGAAGGTGCGATCCTAGTACCGGGTCGTCCCGCAGCCACTCCCAGTACTCCAGCTTGTTGAAAAAGTAGTTGTTGAAGACACGCTCCCCCATCACCCGTTTGATCTGGGTCCACTTGTATGGTCTCAGTGCCAGGTCTATCCGTCGGATCATTGCTCGAGGCAAGGGGAGCCTGGTTCTGGTCCAAAGTGCCTCACGCATTCCTGGAACGTGAAGATAGCCCTGCACCGTGCCCTGCTCAAAGTCGATCAGGTCGTGGGTGATGATGTAGAGCGCACCTCCCAATTGCTCGTATATCAGAGGATACCAGTACTTCTCCTCCAGCACCTCCAGCAACCGTTCTTCGTACTCGGAGAGAAGCAGGCCGATGGTGGGTCCCAAAATCAAGGTATTCCCCACCCGCGCCAGTTCGTACTCGAGGCGCAGGTCCACCAGAAGGTAGTCCAGCAGTTTCGGGTCCACCCGCAAACGGTTGTCCGGCACATCAGGCATCACCTCCAGGAGTACCTCCTCCTGACGCAACCCGAACGCCAGAGAAAGGACGCGGGTTCGAGACAGGCGTAGGAGTTTCGCTGTGCGCGGACTCAACTCTATCCGCCCCGAACCCGGGTCGTCGGCCAACGTGTCGACGCGATACCTCATCCAGATGTCTCCACCGCTCTTTCCCGTGCGCCCACCGGTGCCCCACGAGTCACCAGTGATTCGAAATACTCGATGATGGCGCCGGCCACGTTCGTGCCCGTGTAACGCTCGATCCCCCGAATCTGGGGACCGGCATTGACCTCCAGCAGGAAAGGCAATCCGGATTCCGAGTGAACCATGATGTCCACTCCCGCCACCTCCACCCGGAGTTCCCGACTGGCCGTCTCCGCCATCCAGCGCACTTCGGGGTGCGCACCGAGATCGTACGGCTCACCCTTTCCGCCCTGGCTGATGTTGCTCCGGAAATCCCCCTTGGGAGGTACGCGCTTCATGGCGCCGATCGCACGGTATCCGACCGTGAACACCCGAATGTCCCCGTCGTTCGGTATATACTCCCGGATGATGAGCGCCGGATAGATTCTCTTCTTTTCGCGCACCAGGGCACGCACCTCGCGCACATCCTGGGCGAGGTAGACGCCTTTGCCCTGCCTCGAGCGGCTTCCCTTCACGATCACAGGAAAATTGAACTGGGAGAGCACCCGATCCAGCGACCGCTCGCTCGAAATCAGGGCCGACCGCGGGAAACGCAGGCCATGCTCGACCTGAACCTTGTATTCGTGGGCAGGAGTCGAGTAGAATCGTGGGCCGGGTTCCACGGTCCGCCTGTTCACCACGTGCGTCCCATAATGCCGGTGGAGGTGCTCTGCAGCACAAAACCACTCCCATTTCCTCGCGTCGAGGGCCCAGAAGAAGATGACCTGATAGGCCTCGAGCGGTCGGGTGCGGAGCGCGGGGCGAAAATACCCCGGCCCCGCCTCAATCACAAGTTCCGTGGTATAGCACCCTTCGACCTGATGCCCACGACGCTCCGCCTCTTCACGAAGGCGAAGCAACTGCCGGGACCCCACCAGACCCACCACCAGGACCTTCATTCTTCCTCCTTCCTCTCCCGCGTCCTCTCACCCGCCCCACGTCACGCCCCACCTCTCCGACAGATACCGGCGGCACCCACACGCGGTCTCAGCCTCCTCGAGACGCCACACGCTTCCCGGACAGGTTCACGTACCACCCTCGCCCCTCCACCCCGCCTTCCGAGGGAATCCAGGGCGCCACGGACAACCTGAAGCGCCAACGGGACACCACACGCTCCAGACGTTGCCACCCTC
>CAYQMG010000125.1:0-2647 GCA_964418585.1 uncultured Gammaproteobacteria bacterium
GGCGGCGACCTGGGGCACGAGGCGTGCTCGCGCAGACACGGGGCTTCGGAAACCGCGGCGAGTCGTCGCACCCAACCAGGCGTTGGAGGTCAAGATCCGGTGAGCAGACTGGTGATGATGTAGTTGGCGATGAGCAGCGCCACGGCACTGTGGACCACGGCTCGCGTGGTGGCCAAGCCCACTCCCCGGGCCCCTCCCGAAGCAAAGTAGCCCTGGCGGCAGGAGATGGCCGAGATGAGGAAACCGAACACGAAAGACTTGATGATTCCCATCCACAGGTCCGCGGGCACGGTGAACTGCTTGATCTTCTCGACGAACATGCCCGGGTCCACGTTGAGCAGGGGGACCGCCACCAGATAGGCTCCCACCGTGCCCACCACGGTGAAGATTACCGACAGCAGCGGCATCATCAACACGGCGGCCACCATTCTCGGCACGAGAAGGTATTGCACGGGGCTGACACTCATGGTGGTGATGGCGTCGATTTGTTCGGTCACGCGCATGTTGCCCAGTTCTGCGGCCATGGCGCTGCCGACTCGCGCCGTAACCATCAATCCCGTGAACACCGGACTCATCTCCCGCGTGAGGGACACGACGACGATGCCGCCCACCATGGTTTCTGCCTGGAAAAAGCGCAGGCTGTGCACCGTCTGGAGCGACAACACCATGCCTGTAAAGGTTCCGGTGAGCACGATGATGAACAGAGACTGAACACCCACGAACTCCATCATGGAGAGTATCTCTCCGAAACGATACGGGGGGCGGATCGCCCAGTAGACCGTCTGGAGCGTGAGCTGCACCGTCGTTCCGAACCCATCCAGCCATGCGATCACTGGGTCCAGCAATCGACGCAACAGGTAAGCCGGCGAGTGGTTCGAGGTCACGTTACGTTTCTACTCGGGTTGAGGCGCGACACGAAGTTTTTCCATCATGGGCGCATCTCTTCGCAGTAATTCGAGGCTTCTGGTCCCCGTGGCTCGCAAGGTGGCTACCCGTTGTCCCGTGTCGGTGTCGAGGCGGACGATCAAGGCGTCACCCCCCAGTTCTTCCTCGTAGGCCGTGGCCCACTCGGCAATCACCGCGGCGCCCTCCCGCCTGGCCTGTCGCAGGCCCAATTGTTCCACTTCCCAGGGATCGGCGATGCGATACAGGTCTGCGTGAAGCACCCACAGGCGCGAGCGGAACTCGTGGATGAGGTTGAACGTCGGGCTCGTGACGCGGACCTCGGGCCCCACGCCCAGGCGCCGGAGAATCGCCCGCGTGAGAAAAGTCTTTCCTGCACCGAGATCCCCGGACAGGATGATCAGCTCTTCTCCTCGTAAACCATCCGCCAGCCATTGCCCCAGATGAATGGTGTCCCGGCGGCGAGGGAGTTTCCAAGCGCGTGTCGGTTCCAGACTCATCAGAACTGCACCACTCCGCGCACCGCTCCGCCGACCAGGAGCACCGAGCCTCCATCGGCGTGGACCCAGGTCGTGTCTCCAGCCGTCGCCTGGAGTTTCAGGCTGTCCGACAAGCCCACTTCCAGCACCGGAGCTGCCCGCAGCGTCAACGCCGTGTCGCTCGTGACCGTGGCACCTGCACCTGCCTCGATCCCCAGCCCGAATCGTCCCGTGCCGGACAAGTCGAAAGTGTAGCGCGCCGTCCCTTCGAGTTGCAGCACCTGCGAATCGCCCAAGTGCTCTCGTGCATCGACCTGCAACGCCAGGCCCATGTCCGACTGCCATCCCAGGGCCAGCTCCCCGAACGCTCGAACATCGCCGGAACAGACTTCGGATACGCAGCTCGTCGCTCCGCCTCCGAGGGAAGCAAAAATCTGCGAGTCGGAGCCGTCGTTGTCTTCGGGGCCCGTCGCCGTGGAACTTCCCTGCCGAGAGGAAGCGTCCGGCGCTTTCGTGACCGCCGCGGGGGCCGCTTGCTCCCAAGGGAGAGGATCGGTGCCGACGCCCTGGGGACGGAGGAGCAACTTGGCCATTTCTACGACCTGCTCGTGAATCTTCCCCGTTTCGATTTCTCTCGTCACCGTCTCCGTTCTGCCGCTGCTGGCCTGGTAGGCGGTCAGCTCGAGGCCATAACCGGGCGGGAACGGAAGGATGCGAGGCGCCACGACCCAATCGGCATGGGTCTTTTCAGCCATTTGGGCGAATTCATCGGCGTTGTCCGGATCGCCGTCCTCCACACCGCGGATGGCTGCCTCGGCGTCGAGGTTCGGGACGAGCTTGTGGCCGAGTTCGATGATGGCGTACCTCGACTCGCGAGCCAGGACCCCTGTGATCGCCTTGCCGGGGACCTGCCCCTTGGCGGGAAGCAGCAGAACGAGATCGGCTCGTGCCGTGGCCGACCGACCGAAGCACACGGCGAACGTCGCCAGCGCCAGGAGCAACAGGAGCCACGGGCGCGGGGACCGGAACGACGGACTCTTCCGCGGGGTTTGGACTCGGGAAAAAACATCGAGTGGAACGGCTTTCGAAAAGTGCTGCATGGTCCTCCAGAGATGTCGAGGCCTCGACTGATTGGTGGCGGCCGGGACGCCATGTCGTTGAGCGTAGGCGCACGGCGCGAACCCTGCTAGGTTGTGCATGATCTAGCCCATCGCAGCGATGATACAACCATGGATGTTCGCGACTATTCCACTGTGCTGGCCCCT
>CAYQMG010000126.1:0-41288 GCA_964418585.1 uncultured Gammaproteobacteria bacterium
GTCTCCATGGCCGGGGTTCAGGTCGGGCGCGTGGGAACCATCGTGCTGACGCCGTCCGGCGAGGCTCGTATCGAACTCCAGCTTCGGAAATCCTTCCAACTGCCCAAGGATTCCATCGCCACCGTCAAGAGCATGGGGATCCTCGGAGACCGAACCATCCACCTCCTCCCGGGAGCACCCTCCGGCGCATTCGTCCAGCCGGGGGAAACCATCCCATACGGAGAACCAAAGGGCGACCTCGACGCCCTGACCAGGCAAATGAGCACCATCGCCGAGGACATCAAGGCGGTCACCGCAGACCTGCGTGTGGTCAGCGAGTCCATCCGCAGCGTCGTCACCAAGGGAGACATCGAGTCCTCGGTCCAACGGGTCCTTCACAACCTCGAGGACTTTACCGCTTCCATCAACACGCTTGGCAAGGCCAATCAAGACGAACTGTCCGATATCGTCAACAATTTCAAGTCGGTCAGTGAAACCCTCAAAAGACTCATGGGGACCAGCCAGAACGTCCTCGAGATAAGCGGCCAGCAGGTCGGTGACCAGATCGCCGCCCTCCAAAAGGCCACCGCACGACTGAACGACGTGCTCGAGCGCATCGACCGGATCGCGGCGAACGTGGAGCGAGGCGAAGGCACGGTCGGGGCACTGCTCAACGAACGCACCACCGTCGACGCACTCAACGCCACCATCGACGGAGCCAACGAGATCCTGGAGCGGATCACACGGTTCAGAACTCGAGTCACCTATCGCGGCGACTACTATGCTTTCGGCGGCGCACTCGGCGACGCTTCCGTGGCAGGTTCCATGAAAAGTACCCTCGACATCACCCTCGCCGCACGCAGCGACTACTATTACATCCTCGGACTCGTTTCCGATCCCGCCTATGACTCGTTCGAACGCTGGGTGGTCACCGAAGGCGACCCCACCTCCATCACCAAAACTCGAGTCTACACCGATTCGTACCAGCTCACGTTTCAGTTCGGCCGCCGCTGGCGAAACCTCGCCCTGCGTTTCGGCGTCCGGGAGAACCACGGCGGCGTCGGAGCCGACTACTTCTTCGCCGGGGACCGCCTCGCCCTGTCGCTCGACCTGTACGATTTCTCGTCAGCCAGGCCCTATCCAAACCTGGAGGCCCGGTTTCGATATGACTTCTACAACCACCTCTACCTGTCCGTCGGGTTCGACGATATGTTGAATCGGTTCTCAAATCGTGGCGTCAACCTCTTCCTCGGCGGCGGGTTCACCTTCCAGGACGATGACCTCAAGTATCTGCTCTCCCTGGTCCCCGTTCCGTGACCCGTCGCCCCGCACCCGCGACGCCCCGGTTCCGGCAGGAGAATGACCCCCCGGGAAAGTTCTTGAAAGGAACCCTTCCAGGATGATATAACTCTATGGCCTTGGTCGAAAAGTCCATCCCGGGCAGGCAGTTGCCGAAGACTCGTGCGCTGACGGCGTTTGCACGAGGCCGGCCTGGGTCCTCGAGCTTGTGGGCGACGTCCCACGGGAGAATCCCTCATGGCGCGCAAGAGAAGCAGGAAGAAGAAGCAATCCAGGTCGGCCGCCGCAGAACCCGTGTTCTCGGAGGTGGAGGACGCATTTTTCTCCGCCGGTACGGGAGAGCCATTGGAGGGGGAGGCGCCTGACGAAGGGGACTCGAGCGGGGGCGGCGACAAGCAGGTGTCCGCGGCTCCCAAGGGGGAGGCCGGGCAGGGGGCGAAGCGTGTCGAGGCAGGGGCTCCCGGCGAGGTCTCAGCGAATGCGGAATCGGCCGTCGAAGCCGAACCTGAGAGCGAGGCGAAACCGGGAGGAGCGGACCCTTCCGTCCTGGAAGAAGCGTCCGACGAACCGGAGGTGGTCGGCCAGGACGGCTCGACGGGCGAACTGGAGTCCGAGGTTGCGGTCCCGGAGGACGAACAACCGGCATCGGAAGAAGTCCCCGACCTGGAAGGCGTACCTGCGGGTGCGGTTTCGGAGATGCTCGGTGGCGAGCGGGGCGATGAAGTCGAAGGGGTCGAAGAGGTCGAAGGGGTCGAAGGGGTCGAAGAGGTCGAAGAGGTCGAAGGGGTCGAAGAGGTCGAGGGGGTCGAGGTCT
Organism: uncultured Gammaproteobacteria bacterium; assembly: GCA_964418585.1. Lineage (GTDB taxonomy): Bacteria > Myxococcota_A > UBA796 > JAJRTE01 > JAJRTE01 > JAJRTE01. Next base: position 2,093 of record CAYQMG010000126.1, read on the forward strand.
ACGCCTCCGATCTGTTCGACGGTGGGGAGGAGGATTCCCTGGACCAGATGACGGGCGAAGGTCTGGACGTGGAGTCCTACGGTGAGGAACCTGGAGAGGTCCTGGACGGTGAGGGAGGCTGGGCTGCGGAAGGCGTCGAAGCTGTCGCCGAGGAAGGAGAGGTGTCTTCCGAGTCGGAACGGGCCGATACGTCCGGAGTGGCGGAGGCGAGCGGCGTGGGGCGCGATTCGGCTCTCGATCTCGATGCCTTGCGAGCGGATGTCCCCGACGGTGATGATGAGGAGGAGATTCCCGGGGATTCCGTGGGTGAGGAATCAGGGGAACTCGAGCCGGCCGTGGGTGAGCCTGGCGTGGAGTCCGGGGAGCCGGTGGCGGAAGGGCAGGAATCGGAGGAAGATTCGGAGGAAGCGGTGTCGGGGAGGGGAGGGGAGGAAAGACCGTCCGAGGAGGAAGGGAACGGGGAGGACGTGGTGATCTTGACCGAGGTGATTGGTGCGCCTGGGTCCGAGGAGGAAGCGGCCGGGGCCACGGAGGAGCCTCCGCCGGTGGTGGAGGAGCCTGGAGAGCAGGAGGTCACCGGGGAGGAAGCCCTGCCCGAGGGGGGGATTGGAGAGGACGAGACCACGTTGCCCGAGGACGCGGTGGCCGTGCTGCCGGACGAAGTGGGCGGTCTGCCTCCGGAGGACGCCATCGATGCCGCCGACCCCTCGTTGCTCGAGGCCGGAGATCCCGGTGACTTGCCCGAGCCTCCAGCCGGCAACGAGGTGATGAAGCTCCCGGTGGCCGAGGTTCCGTCGGAACTGGGGTGGGACGTGATTCCGGCCGAGGCGGAGGTTCAGGGTGAGTCACCAGCGGACCTCGAGGAGGCACCTGGTTCCGAGGGGGATGCGGGACCCATGGTGGACGAGGTGGAGGGGGTCCGAGAACCCCTGTGGGAGGTGCCGGCGTTCGAGCCGGTGGAGGCCACCGAGTCGGATGATACCGGGGATTTGATGGAGACTTCCATCGAGGTGGACCTTTCCCCCCTGGAGGAGACCGCGCGGCGGTTCGAGGACCTGCCTTCTCCCTTGCCGTTCGTGTCGACTCGAGTCGTATCCATTGAGGAGCAGTTCGAGGACGCCATTGCCTTGCTGCGCAGCGAGGCCGAGCTGGTGGGGAGTGAACTCAAGGCCGCCTACCTGCTTGCCGTGGCCCGGCTGTTGTTCGGCGAGGGGCGTGCCGACGAAGCGCGGGCGGCCATCATGGACAGCCTTGCCGCCGAGGAAGCGTTTCAGCCGTCTCTCCGCGTGTTGGCCGAGGTGGATCGTCGCGAGGAGCGGTGGGACGCCTTGCTCGACGCCCTCGAGACCATGGCTCTGGCAGCCGAGACCGACCCCGATCGGGCCGCTGCTGCCATCGAATGCGCCCAGGTGGCGCTCGACCGGTTGAACGATCCCGAGAAGGCCCTGGCGTTCCTTTCCGACGCCCTGGAAGCGGTCCCCGAGGATCTGACCGCACTTCGGCTCCTGCTCCGGGCGCACGAGACCATGGGCGCTTGGCAGGACGTGTGCCGCGTCCTCGAGCGGATCGCGGCCCGGCTTCCCGACGAAGGCAAGGTGCTCACCTATCACACCATCGGGGACATCATGGCCGGGCGGCTGAATGATCTCGATACGGCCGCCACCCACTTCGCTCGCGGACTCGAAATCGATCCCACCTTCCCACCTTCCCGGTTGGCGCTCGAGGACCTTTGGCGCAAGTCTGGAGATCTGGAGGCCTTGCGGGAGCAGTATGAGCGGGATGCCCGGCGGCTGGATGGGTTTGGCGCCGTCCAGGCCTGGCTGTGTGTGGCCGACCTCTCCGAGGCGTTGGGGCAACATGACGAGGCCATCGATGCCTTGCAGCAGGCCATGGAGATCGATCCGGCCAATGCTGCGCTCCGTCGCGAGTATCAGGGGCGTCTGGCTCGAGCCGGTCGTTGGAAGCTGTACATCCAGACAGCGCTGAGCGAGCTGGAACGGTCAGACGACGACGAAGCGAGCGCGTCCATCCATCTGTTCATCGCCCAGTTGCACGAACTGGCCCTGGGCGATGTCGAGTTGGCCCTGGGCGCGGTATCCTCTGCTCTGGAACTGCGCCCAGGGTGGCGGTTTGCGCGCGAGGAGCAGCTTCGGCTCCTGGCCCGGCTCGAGCGGTGGGACGATCTCGTGGAGAGCCTGGTGGGATTGGCTGCGGGTGAGTCCACCAAGGAGGCCGCCGCTGCCCGGTACTACCAGGCCGGAATGGTCCTGGAGACGCGGGTGGGCGATGGCGAGTCGGCGCTGCACTGGTTTGAGGAAGCATGGAAGACGGACCCGGAGCAGGTGATCTACGCCTGGACCCTGCGGCAGCGGCTGGAGAAGGAGGGGTTGTGGGACACCCTGGCTTCGGCCCTGGACGATGGGCTTGCGCCGTGGCCGTTCCCGGGCACGCCGGATCTCGAGGCCGGGGAGTGGGAGCAGCGGGGGATGGTGGCAGAGCTTCAGGGCGCCGACCTGGACGAGGCCCTGGCCTGTTACCGGAAGGCCTGGGCGCTCGGGTCCCGTTCCCCCATCGCCGTGGGAGGGCAACTCCGGATCCTTCGCCGCAAAGCCGATTGGACGGGCCTGCTCGAGTTCCTCGAGGCCCTGGATGAGGCCCTTCCAGACCCCGCATGGAAAACCGCACTCGCCTGGGACCGCGTCCGGATTCTTACCGACCACCTCGAGCGACCGGACGAAGCGGCCGGGATTCGTGATCGACTCCTGGAGGACAACCGATTCCTTCCGGCCTACTGGGAAAAACTGACCTACCTGGCGCGCCAGGGGGACCTGGATGCCCTGCTCGAAGTCCGGGAGGTCCGCCTCGAGGACCGGGAGCGTCCGGCCGACCTCGAGGAACTCATGGAAGCCATGTACTGGGCGCGGCGTGGCGCCCCTCGGTGGCTCGAGGCGGTGACCAGCAGCGCCGAGAGCCGTTGGGCGTTTGACCTGCGGGAGCTGTGGCAGTGGGAGCGAGGCGACCTGGACGCGCTCGTGCAAACCTATTCCGCGCGTATCGAGCAGACCACCGACACCGATCAGGCCTGCTATTTGCGCCTCCGGACCGCTGCCTGGCTCGAGGCGAACGAGCGGTGGCAGGAGGCGTGGGAAGCGGTCAGTGATGTGGTCCGTCTCGGTGTGGCCGACGCTGTGACGCTCAACCGGCTCGAGCGGCTTTCCCTGAAGGCCGACCGTCTCGGCGACCTGGACGCGCTGTTGACCGGCCTGTTCGAATATGAGGACGTGGGACCCACGCTTCGGTGCGCCCGGCTTCGTGCCGGGCCGCTTCAGGACCCGGCCCGGGCGTTGGAGGCCTACGAGTCTGCGTGGCGCCGCAAGCCGGAGTCGTTCGAGGCCCTGGACGGTGTGGCGCGCCTGGCTGACGCACTGGAACGCCCTGACCTGGCCGCGTCTGCCTATGCCGCCCGGGCTGCCGTCTTGCCGGAGCCTGTTGATCAGACCGCCGACTGGATGGCGGCCGGGGAGCGGTTCTCGCGGATCGAGGACGACGAGAAGACCGAGCACGCTTTCGGCTGGGTTCTCGAGCGTGGCCTGCTCCGGCGACAGGCTTTCGACCGGCTGGTAGAACTCTATCGCAACCGGGCCGACGTGGACGGCCTGGAGATCATCTACGATCGCTGGATTGAGCACGAGCGGGACCCGGTTGTGCGCCAGTGCATGGTGATGGAACTCGCCGATCAGCTCGAGGCCCTGGGGGCGCTTCGTCCGGCGCTGATTCATTTCGAGCGGCTGGCGGTGAGTGAGCAGTATCTTCCCGCGTGTCTGCGGTTGGAGCGGATCAATCTGGCGTCCGAGGATTGGAGCCGGTATGTGGCCGCGCTGCAGGCCCGGATGGAAGCGGTTCAATCCGAGGCTGCCGCCGGGGCCGCCCGGGAGCTTGCTCTGGAGATCCAGGCCGGAAAGCTGCACGAGCCCTGGGCCATGGAGCAGGTGCTGCAGCGGAGGCTGGACAGCGGAGACGTGGACGACGAGACCCTGGAAGCCTACCGCCTTCTCCTCGCCTCACAGGAACGCTGGACCGACCTCACGGTGTTCCTCGAAGCCCAGGCGGCGCGGGCCGAGCAGCAGGAAGTCAAGGTCCGCTACCTGCTCGATTCCGGCTGGATCTACGCGAACAAGCTGGACGAACTGGACCTCGCCACCGACCGCTACCAGGAGATCCTGGACCTGGTGGAGGGCGAACCTGAAGCGCTGGCCGCCCTGGTGGACATCAGTCAGCGGCGTCAGGACTGGAGCGGCATGGTGGCTGCCCTGGCCCGCAAGGCCGTCACGCTCGACGAGGCTGGCAAGGTGCTGGCCTACCGGGAAATCGCACGGGTCTGGGACGAACGGCTCGATGAACCCGACACCGCGGTCCAGGCCTACCAGAAGGTGCTCAGCCTCAATCCAGACGACCCCGTCGCACTCGGCGCCTTGACTGACCTCTATCGTCGGCTGAGGAAATGGCCTGAATTCGTCGAAACCGCGGACCGCTGGCTCAACGTCCGCCGGGACGAGGACCCGGCCCTGCTCAACGAGGTCGGTATCACCCTGGCCCGACGCCTGGACGAACCGGAACGCGCCGTGCCGTTTCTCTTGCGTGCACTGGCAAGGGGGCAAGGCGACCTGGAAGTCCTTCGTGGTGTGGCCGAGCGGTTCGAATCCCGCGACCAGTGGCTCGAGGCCGCCGAACTGTACGAACGGGTGGCCGAAGGCGTGGACGACCCGGACGCCGCCATCGACCTGTATGAGCGGACCGCCACCATTTGCCGCGAGCGGCTGGACGACATCCCGCGCGCCATCGCCGCCTATGAGAAACTCCTCGAGAAAGCCCCCGAGCACCTCCCCGCTGTGTGGTCCCTGGCCAAGGTCTACCAGGAGTCGGGAAGGCGGCAGGAAGCCCTCGACACACTCGGCAACCTCGTGCGCCATCCGGCCGCGCCCGCCTACCTCGAGCAGTTGACCGACGTGGAGCGGCTCGAGTTTCATCGGCAGTTCGGTACCCTGCTCGATGAGGCCGGTTTCCGCGAGGAGGCCGCCGCACACTTCCAGGAAGCCCTCCGCATCATGCCGAGCGACCAGAACCTTCTGGAAAAGCTCGCTGGACTCTATCGCGACCTCGAGTGGTGGAATCGTTACGCAGAAATTCTCCAGGCCCAGATCGACACCTCACCGGACCTCGGCCGGGAAACCCTGGCCCGCCGGTACGAGGAACTTGGCAAGGCTCATCGCGCCGCAGGAGACCCGGACGCGGCACTCCAGGCCTTCCGCCAGGCTCGAGACCTGGCCCGCAACCGGGTGCAACCCTATTTGCTCATGGCCGACATCTACCGGGAACGGGAGGAATGGAACACGCTCCTGGGCCTCTACAACAATGTCATCAAGTACTCGCCCGAACCGGAGCAGGTGGTCGAGGCGTACATCAAGAAGGCAGACATCCTCTACCGGGAACTTGCCCCTGTGGACCCCAACTACGTGGGCAAGGCGGTCCTTCATTACGAAAAGGCGGTACTCTACGACCGGAGAAACACCTACGCCATGCTTCGACTGGCCGAGATCGCCCTGGAAGGACGCCAATTCCAGAAAGCCCAGGACTGGCTCCGAAGGGTCCTCGTGGTCGATCCAGAAGGGGAGGTGCTCGCCAGAACCCTGGTCCTCGGCGGAATCCTGTGCGCCGAGGTCCTCAAGGACCCCGAGGCGGCTCGAGCCAACTTCGAGAAGGCCGCCGCTGCCTGGGCTGAACTCGAGTCCGGGCTCGACAGGCTGGTGAGCGAGTTGGATGGAACTCCCGGAAAACTCGAGCAATTCTTGCAGCACTACCGTGCACTGCTTCCCTGGTCCACGGAGCACCAGACCGCTTCAGAAGACTGATCGGCTCCCCGGTTCCCACCACAAATACCTTTTACGAACCCTCCCCTCTCCTGTAAAATGAACCATGTAGGGCGTGATGGCTCGAGAGGTGCGGGCCGGACCCGCTGTCCGGTGGTGAGCGGCTCGAGTAGGAACCAATCGGGGCGGGCACGAAGGCGATGGACAAGTCGAGACGCCTCAAGGTCTATTCCGAAAAAGACTACTCCGAGTTGATCGACTTCCCGGTGGAGTTGGTTGGACGGGACGGGGTGGTTCGGAAGTATTCCTACTCCGATTCGGTTCGGATCTATCAGCGGCGGATCGAGAGCGCGCATGTCCGATACAGCGACCTTGAGATCATCAACGCCGAAATTTCCCATTGCTCCAAGCGGCTCGAGCAGCTTCATCGCTCGTGGAAGCAGCGGATGCGGCATTTCGAGCGGGAATACATCCAGAGTCGACCGATTCCGCAGGAGCGGGTGCTGTACGAGCGTGGCAAGCAGTTCTTGCGGTCCTATGTGGAGCGCCATGCACCTGGCGCCCCGTTGGATCCGGGCTCCAGCGAACTCAATCTGGTGTTGCTGGAGGATCGGCCCGGTTGCCAGGTGTTTTACGTCAACTGGACGCTGTTCCATCCAGGGACCTTGCTCTACGCCTACCGACTCGATGCCGATGACGGTGATGTGCCGCGGGAAGAGTATCATCGGTATCTCGCCTTGTTGCGTGCCACCTCGGTGGCTCCGGACACGGAAAAGCTCCTGCACCACGAGTGTGGGGAGGAGGTCGCCTTCATACTGACCGGGCCTCGAGCCACGCCGACCGTATCCACGCGGGAGGGGGGGCGTCTGCTTCCCGGTCGTTTCATCGGGGTGATGGATGCCGGGGTGCGTGGGCATGCCGTACTGGTGGCCAGTCAGGCCGGCAAGGCGGCGTCTCCGGCCGATGCGTATCGACGTGGGCTGGAGGAGTTGCGGTGGAACAATATCGAAGCAGCATTTGAGTTGTTCAAGCAGGCACTGGAGGAGAATCCATTCCACCGGGAGGCTTACTGGGCCGTGGGCGAGTTGGCCCGGAAGCTCGACCGTTGGGCCGACGCCGAGCCTTACCTTTTGATGGCTCTGAAATACTTTGGGGAAGATGCCCGTGCACATTTTTACCGAGGCCGTTCCTTGCTGGATCGCAAGCAGTTGCGGGGAGCGGAGCGGGCGTTTCAGCGGGCGGTGGGGCTGGAGATGAAGCAGTCGCGGGGAGTGGGTTTCCTCGCCTGCACCCGGGCGCTTCAGGGTCGAGCTGCGGCTGGGGCGGAAACCCTGGAACGGGGCCTCGCAATGTTCCCCGGCGACGGCCTGCTGCGTCACCTGGCCGGTCCGGTGCGGCGTGCCCTGGTGCTCCAGCGTCAGGGCCAGGTTCTGCTCGCGCTCACCGTTGCGGTCGTGGCCGTCATGGTCCTGTTCGGTGTCGGTATGCCGGCTGTTTGGGTCGGGGTCGGGGTCCTGGAGGTTGCTGTGGCCGTTGCATGGTGGCAGCGTCGTCGTCGAGTGTTTGCGGACCTTTGGGCCTGGACCCGCAAGGAGCCATCCAGCAGCGCGTAGGTCCTGGCGGACCTCGAGAACCCGTGCTCACTCCTGAAAGGATTCGGCGGCAGCGCCGCGTGTGATCGACGGCAGCGCCCCCGGTGTCGGCATTCGCTGGATTTTGCCGACGATTTCGTGGATCGAGCCTCGTCGACCGGTTGGAACAGAGTATCACCACCGCAGCAATGTCGAACAGGGTCGGTTTTCTGTCCGGTTCCGGGTTCAAGGAGCCGGCGGCCTGTTCCGGAGTGGTCCGACCGTTCTCATCCGCATGTTGTACCGGTGCCGTGGCGAGCAGGGGCGCGCGTCAGGATGTGGGCCGGGGGTTGCCATCGAGGCGATGCTGGTCTATCGTTCCAGGCGGTGTGTCGTGCCATGGCGCGGAGTGTTCGTGGATGAACCGGGCGATCGGGTAGGGAGGGCGCCCGGTGGTTCAGGAGGTGGAAGGTGAAAGTATCCAGGTTGGCCTCATCGATACCTCCGTTCATCGTGATGGACGTTTTGGAGCGTGCCCAGGCGCTCGAGGCGCAGGGGGCGGACGTGGTGCACCTCGAGGTGGGGGAGCCTGATTTCGACACGCCCCGTGCAGTGGTGGAACGTGCGAACGAGGCGCTGGCCGAGGGGATGACGCACTACACCCACTCGTTGGGGCGGGTGAGTCTTCGAGAAGCCATTGCAGTGCACCATGAGCGGCGGTATGGCGTGCCTGTGGATCCTGGTCGTGTCATCGTGACCAGTGGCAGCTCACCTGCATTGTTGTTGGTATTTCTGGCCGTGTGTGACCCCGGGGACGAGGTGGTGGTAACCGACCCGGGGTATGCCTGCTACCCGAACCTGCTCGCCTGTGCTGGAGCGGTTCCGGTCCGGGTGCCGATACGAGAGGAGGACGGGTTTCAGGTTTCGGTGGAGGCTGTCCAGGCGCGGATTGGCCCACGCACTCGAGCCATATTGCTCAACAGCCCGGCCAACCCCACGGGTGCGGTGCTGGATCCCGGGCGGATGGCGGCGGTGGCCGACCTGGGGGTGCTGGTGATTTCCGATCAGATTTATCACGGACTCGAGTATGGGGTTCGTTCTCATTCCATCCTCGAGTTCACCTCGCACGCGGTCGTGGTGGATGGCTTTTCCAAGCGTTTCGCCATGACGGGGTGGCGCCTTGGCTATGCCATTGTGCCGGAGTGGCTGGTTCGGCCGGTTCAGAAGTTGCAGCAGAACTATTTCATCAGTGCCGGGGATTTTGTGCAGGTGTGTGCCGAGGTGGCGTTGACCCGGTGTGAAGCGGATGTGGAGGCGATGCGCGAAGCGTATGACCGGCGTCGTCGGCTGGTGGTGCAGCGGGTTCGGGAGATGGGGTTGGGGCTCCCGGTGGAGCCTCGAGGGGCGTTTTATGTATTTTGCAATGTCTCGTCGGTATGCGAGCGAACGGGGATGAATGTGTACGAGCTTTGCTTCGACATCCTGGAGCGGGCTCACGTGGCGGTGACGCCGGGGACGGATTTTGGGCCGGGAGGGGAGGGGTATGTTCGGATTTCGTATGCCACTGCCCTGGACCGGATCCAGGTTGGGTTGGACCGGCTGGCGCGTTACCTGGAGGAGGTCGGGCGTTGAGCGCTCGAGTGGGAGGGGTGGAGGTCGGGGCGGTGTGCGGAGGAGCCGAGGAAGTATGCCCTTGACAGGCGAAGGAAAAACGCGATAAATAGACTCCGCTGTGCCCGGGAGCCGGGCACACTGGTTTTTTGAACACGGCGCAACGAATGCGAGGTTTCTGGAACGGTAGTCGTAAGGAGACGTGAGATGGCAGACGCACTGGGCATGATCGAGACCAAGGGCTTTGTCGGCATGGTGGAAGCCTCTGACGCGATGGTCAAGGCCGCCAAGGTGGAACTGGTCGGTTACGAGAAGATTGGCGGCGGATATGTCACCGCCATCGTTCGGGGAGACGTGGCAGCGGTCAAGGCCGCCACCGATGCCGGGGCTCGAGGGGCGCAGCGGGTGGGCGAGTTGGTGAGCGTCCATGTGATTCCGCGGCCGCACGAGAACATCGACCTGGTGCTGCCTCTTGGGCGCCAGCTTTCCACGGACAAGAAGTAGGTCACTGGCGTCATGAAGATGGGACTGGTCGTGGGGACGGTGGTCGCCACGCAAAAAGACGAAAAACTGAAAGGCCTGCGGCTCATGGTGGTTCGGGACCTGACCCTGGCCCTCGAGGAGAAGGACACGTTCGTCGTGGCCGCGGATTCGGTGGGCGCCGGTGTGGGGGAGGTGGTGCTTTATGCCAGCGGGTCGTCCGCGCGCATGACCACGCTCACTTCCGAGAAGCCGTGTGACGCGACCATCATGGCGATCGTGGACACCGTGACGGTCGGGGGCGAGGTGAAGTACCGGAAGGTGCCCGAGGTGGGCGTCGCGGACTGAGCCGCAGGGCTCGTGGTGTTCTCCACGGGTGAGCGAACCGGTGTGTGAAGCTGGGTGCGTGTCCGGGTGAAGTCTTCCCGGCCGGTCTCGAGGGGATCGGAGGTCCGGTGCCGGCGGCAGCAGGTCACCGTTGGGACGGACGTGGGCTGTTCGAAACACCAATATCGGGGATAGGGTCGTCATGCAGATCAACCAGGATCAGATTGGGGCCATCGTCGAGAAAGTGCTCGCGCGGATTCATGCCGAAGGACCCGCACCCGTTCCGCCGTTGGAAGGCCGTGAGACCCTGGGGAAGGGGGTGTTTCGGGACATCGACCAGGCTGTCGAGGCAGCCCGGCAGGCGCAGTTGAAGCTGGTGGCCATGCCGTTGGAGAAGCGGTACGAGATGGTCGCCAACATTCGGCGCCGTCTGACCGAGAATGTGAAGTTGCTCTCGGAGATGGCCGTGGCCGAGACCGGGTTGGGCCGGGTGGAAGACAAGATCGGCAAGAACATGCTGGTGATCAAGAAGACTCCCGGCCCGGAGATCCTCGAGCCCAAGGCGTTTTCCGGGGACGATGGACTGTGCCTGGTCGAGCGGGCGCCTTATGGTCTGATCGGGTCCATCACCCCGTGTACGAATCCTTCGGAGACCATCATCAACAACGGGATTGGCATGTTTTCGGCTGCCAACGGGATCGTGTTCAATGCCCATCCCACCGCCAGGCGGACCTCGATCCGGACCATCCAGATCATCAACGACGCCATTGTTGAATGCGGTGGTCCGGAAAACTGCTTCACCTGTGTGGCCGAACCCACGATTCAGTCTGCGACCCAGTTGATGAAGCACAAGGGGATTCGTCTTCTGGTTGTCACCGGTGGGCCGGCCGTGGTCAAGGCCGCCATGGCGTCGGGCAAGAAGGTGATCGCAGGCGGCCCGGGCAATCCGCCCGTGGTGGTGGACGAGACCGCTGACATCGAGCATGCCGCGCGCTACATCGTGGCCGGAGCCTCGCTGGACAACAACATCATCTGTGTGGACGAGAAGGAGTGCTTCGTCGTTCATTCGGTGGCCGACAAGCTTATCGATGCCATGAAGCGGGCCGGTTGCTACCAGGTCAACGGGTACCAGTTGCGGCGGCTCGAGCAACTTGTGGTGGACGGCAACCATCCTCGGAAGGAGTGGGTGGGCAAGGACGCCAAGAAGATACTGGCCGCCATCGGCGTGGATGTGCCCGGGGATCCGCGGCTCATCATCTGTGAGACCGATTTCAAGCATCCCTTCGTGCAGATCGAGATGCTCATGCCGGTGTTTCCCATCGTGCGCGTCCGGGACGTGGACCAGGGCATTGCCATGGCGGTGGAAGCCGAGCACGGATACGGGCATACCGCGTCCATGTACTCGAGGAACATCGAGAACCTGCACAAGATGGCTCGAGTGGTCAACACGTCGATCTTTGTCAAGAACGCCCCGCACGCGGCCGGGTTGGGGTTGGGGGGTGAGGGGTACACTTCGTTTACCATTGCGTCCCCGACCGGTGAGGGATTGACCACGGCGATCCACTTCAGCCGGGAGCGGCGCTGCACGTTGAAGAACTATTTCCGAATCGTTTGAGCCGGTGAGGTGACGCGCGTGGACATCGCGGCCAGGGCAGAATGGGCCGGCGTGGTGGTGACCGGGGGGCGACCCCTTCACGACCGCTTGCGTCGATCCATCGGCACGATCCTTTCAGGGTGCGTGGAGACCGAACCGTTGTCCGGGGCCGCGCGGGCGGTGGTGTGCGCGCACCCTGCCGAGGTCTTTGCCGGATTGACCCTGGCCATGGAAGCCACCCGTGCGACGCGGGGGCTGTTCGTGGTGCCTCGAGGCGATCGGGAGGTGCGTGAAGCGGTCGGGCGGATCGCGAGGGATTTCGCTCACGTGCAGGTGGAGGCGGTGGAACCTTACCATCCCCTGGAGAACCCGCGTGTGCTTGCCCGGGAGGTGCTTGGCACCCATGTCCCGGCGGACACGCCTCTGGAAGCCGCCGGGGTGCTGGTGGTGGACCCCCAGGCGTTGTGGCACCTGGCTGCTGCTGCCGAGGGGCGGCCGGTGACCCACCGGTTCGTCACGGTTGCCGGGGAAGTCGCCCGTCCCGCCACCGTGCGTGTTCCCATCGGGACGCTGCTGGAGGACCTGGCGGCCCTGTGTGGCGGGGTGACCGGAAAGGTGCCTGTGCGCTTCCTCAAGGGCGGCCCATTGACCGGCCGCCTCGTGTCTGCCGATGACACCGTCGGTCGGGAGGACTCGGCCGTTTCGATCCTTGCCGAGACCCACCCGGCGGTGGTTCGGGCAGGAATCGCGATAGACCAGATGCTCGCCCGGGCGCGATCGGTGTGCGGCGCCTGTCGTCTGTGCACGGACCTGTGTCCCGAGCATGCAGCAGGTCATGCGATCCATCCGCATTTGCTCATGCGGGCACTGACTCATGGCATGGATACCATTGACGACGTGGTGCTGGGGGCCGCGACCTGCTCCGGGTGCATGGCGTGCTCGGCCGCCTGTCCAGCAGGGATCGCCCCGGGCCGATTTTATGCCGCGGTGCGGGCCAGTTTGGAAGCGCGGGGTGTCCACCACCCTCCGGCGGGGCGGTTGCAGAACGGTCTCGAGGGTTCTGCAGGGCGGCGCGCCACCCGTGCGCGACTGGCCGCGCAGCTCGGGGTGAGCCGATACGATCGTCGGTGGCCGGTGGACGACAACTACCCGGCGGTGGACCGGGTGCGACTGAGCGCCGGTCCGGGTGGGGTGAAGGTGGGGCTGGGCCAGCAGGTGGAGATGGGCGACCTTGTCGCCGAGCAGGGCCCGGACGGGTTGCCGGTACACGCACCGATCCGAGGTGTGGTGTCCCGACTGATGGAATCTGTGACAGCGGGCCCGAACGGTGCATCCGGCAGGGACCCGGTGGTGGAATTGGCGAGCGTCTGAAACCAGATGGGGCGCCGCGGAGGGTGAAACGGTTCGATGGATCAGGCACTGGCGCTTGTCGAGTTGACCAGTATCGTGCGGGGGTACCGTGTCGCCGACGACATGGTGAAGAAGGCCCCGGTACGCCTGCTCGACATGGGCATCGTGTCCCCTGGCAAGTTCCTGATTCTCATCACCGGCGACGTGGGGTCGGTGGAGGAGGCCTATCTGGCCGGATTGGCTGGCGCCGATGGCTGGCTGGTGGATCATCTGTTCCTGCCTCAGCCCCACGAAGGCGTGATCGAGGCGCTCGAGCGTCGATTGCCGCGTGTGGATCCGGACGCGGTGGGGTTGCTGGAGACCTTCAGTGCTGTTTCGGCGATTCGGGCTGCGGATGTGGCCCTCAAGGCTGCAGAAGTGGTGTTGATGGAACTGCATTACGAGCGCCACCTGGGGGGGAAAGGGTACTTTGCACTCACCGGGGACCTGCATGATGTGGAAGCGGCCTTGAGTGCGGCGGTTGGTGCGGTGGGAGACCAGGGATTGCTGTTGAAGCAGGAGCTGATTCCGCGGCCGCACGAGGATCTGGTGGCCTGCTGGCAAGGAGGCACCCGGCCGGACTTTGGTTTTCGAGACGTGACGGGCGGATCGGACAGGTGACCCGGTCCAGGCGCTCGAGCCGGAGGGGGCACCGGGACCGGCTTGATGTTGTCCTGGGTCGGGGGAACTGGAGTCGAAGATGGAACTGGCGCGAGTCATCGGCAACGTGGTGGCGACGGTGAAGGATCCGAGCCTGGAGGGGTTCAAGCTGTTGATCATCCAGCCCCTGGACCATCACCTGAACGAGGTGGCCGAACCGCTGGTGGCAGTGGACCCGCTTCAGGCCGGTGCAGGCGAGTTGGTGGCCTGGATCGGCGGACGTGAGGCCGAACTCGCCATGCCACATGACCTCAGCCCGGTCGATGCCGCCATCGTGGAGATCATCGACGAGGTGGATGCAGTACCGGAGGCACCATGATCCTGGGCAAGGTGGTTGGAACCGCGACATCGACGGTCAAGTGCGACGTGTACGAGGGCAAGAAGGTCCTGTTCGTCCAGCCCATCACCCCGGAGGGGAAGCCGATGGGGCGAAGTTTCCTGTCCGTGGACGCGGTGCAAGCTGGAGTGGGGGACATCGTACTCGCCGCCCGGGAGGGGAATACCGCCAGGCAGATCCTGGGAACCGCGCAGGACCCGTTCCACTCGGTCATTCTGGCCGTGGTCGACCACGTGGTCATTGGCTCCCCGGGGTCGGGGGGCGAGACCCCCGTGGAGGCCGAGGGCGGGGAACACGCCTCGTGATCGGCACATCCCGGTGTTCCCGCGGGTCATGAACCATGCGAGGCGGATCATGAACGACGAAGAACGGGCTCGAGCCGACATCATCGAGATCAGCCATCGAATCTACGCCAAAGGCTGGGTGGCCAACCACGATGGGAACCTTTCGGTCCGGGTGGGAGACGACCGTGTGGTGGCAACTCCTACCTCGATCAACAAGGGAGACCTGCGGCCCGAGCAACTGATCGTCGTCGACCTGGCCGGAAAGAAGCTCGAGGGAACCCGGCGTGGCTTCTCCGAATTTGCACTCCATCTCGCGGTCTATCATGCCCGACCGGACGTGCGGGCTGTGCTCCACGCCCATCCGCCCACTGCGGCGGGGTTTGCCGTGGCCGGCATCGATCTGGACCCCACGTTCATGCCCGAGGCCGTGGTCAGCCTGGGAGATACGATTCCCACCACCGACTTCGCCCTCCCCTATGGGGAGGAGGGCGCCGCGCCTTTGGCCGCGCACGTGCAAGATGTCGATGTCATGCTGATGGCCAACCACGGCGTCATCGGGTACGGGCCTGACCTGTGGACCGCTTTCTACCGCGTCGAACTCGTCGAACACCTCGCCCGGATCCAACTCGTGGCCCGGCAGTTGGGCTCGGTGCGGCGTCTGTCCCCGGACAACGTGGCTGTTTTGCTCGAGAAGCGGCGCAAGGCTGGCCTGGGACCGGAAGCGCGGGCAGCGATGGAACCGCCTCGCAAGGCAACAGCCTCGACACCCGTTGCCGGGTCCAGCGCCGGACCAGACCTCCCCCCCGGGCCGGCCCCCAGTGCCTGGACCGGCGAACCGGCCGATCCGGGCGCACCGGTGAACGTCCCTTCCCCAGAGGAACTCAGGCGGCTGGTCGAGCAGGCCCTCCAGCGCGTGCGCTCCGGGTGACCCTTGCTCCGTGCCCCCCCTGCCGATACGCTGGCGCAACCATCACGTGATCGGCGTCGCCTGGATGGTCTGGAGTTTGTGCTTCGCGTCCCGGTTTCCGGGCGCGATCTCGAGCACGTGGGTGAATCGATCCACAGCCTCGCGGCGGTCCCCCTTGAAAATGGCCATGTCTCCCTGCTGCATCAGCAGGTCCACGTGGAACGCGATCTGGGCCGGTTCCAGGGAAGCCTGCCGGCAGAGCTGGCGACCGTTGTGCGTGCTCAGTTCCTTGTAGGCCAGATCGATTCGCTCGAGAATCTCCTTGGACAGGTCCAACAGTTCCGGGGAAAGCAGGTGCGCAATCTTGCTGCAATCGTACTCCTTGCGTACCTTCGCGTATGCTTCCTTTACTTCCTGCTCGGTCGAAATCCAGTGAATCTCCAGTACCTGGAAATGGTTGGCCTTGTTCAGGTCCGCCTGCTTCCGCCTCAGCAGCTTTTTCATCAGCTTGGCACGGAGTTCCGGGGCCATCTCCGGCTTGAACTCCACCATCCCAAGGTCCATCAGGGCGTAGATCAATCCATGCGTCGTCCGTCGGTTGAGTGGACTCACCGAGAATACATCCTTCAGCATGTACCCACCGGTGATACACAGAGTCCAGAATCGGATCTCCTGGTCGTTCAGTCCGATGAGGGACATGTCGTCTGGAGCAGCCTCCGTGGGGTAGACGTACTGGAACTGATCCGGCTTCTCGATCTTGTCCATCTCCGGCTGGAGTCGGGCCTTGTACTTGTCCACCTTGCCCCGGAAAATCACCCGGCGGGGATTGGCAGGCGGCATGGGCTGGCCTCGAGGAGGTCGGACCCGTTCGTAAAAGGCAAACGTCCCCTCCACCTGTTCCGCTTGCTCCAGGATGGCAGTCTTCATCTGCTGGCGAAGGATCTTGCCGACTCCTGAAGCAGGAAGCGCCCGGCGACGTACCAAAGCCTGTCCAATCGGCAGTCCCTTGGCACGCGCCTCCTCCAGGGCGCCCTCCAGCTCCATCGTCGAAATCTTGGCGCTCTCCAGCAATATCTGGCCAAAACGTTGCTTCTCGTCCGGAGGCTGCCGCACGAACCGCACGATCGAACCGTTCCGGTAGTAGTATTTGCTCTCGGCCACATCGCTCTTGATCACCAGCATGCCGGTGGCATTCCGGTTTCCCAGGGTCACGAAAACGTCTGCGGCAGCCTGGTCGGACAGGGACCCCTCCCAGGAGGGGGTCGACGTGTCCGGACGTCGCGGCCGCGCGGGTCGGGCCTGGGGCGCCGGCCCCGCCACAGCCTGAGCTGCCCCCGCCGATGGGGGCGTGCCCACTTGCTCCGTCCCGGGAGGAACAGACGTGGCCGCCTCGGGCGTGCCCTGAGAATCGGATTGGGGCGGCGGTGGGACCGGGATGGTCGGCGCTTGAGCCTCGGGCGTGCCCTGAGAATCGGATTGGGTCGGCGGTGGGACCGGGACGGGCGATGGCCTGGTTTCCTGGGCCGCCTTTTTCTGTTCGATGGTGCTACGGCACTTGCCCGCATAGGTGTCGAGCCTGGCCCGGAGGTTGCCGTCCACATTCCGCAGTTCGACCCCCACGCCGGCGGGCGTCGGGAATACCACGATGGCGTCGAGTTCCACCGGCTCGAGGTCGCAAGGTGGACGGACCCGTATCTTGAGGGGAGTATCCTTGGGCGGAGGGTCGTTCCAGGGCAGGAACATCCCCCCGTGCTTGATGTTGGACTCGTATTCCTTGAGGTAGGTTTCCTCGTCGCTGAACGAGACCTCATGAATCAACACGTCACCCGCAGAACCCGTCGCGCTCCCCATCCAGAACCTCCGCAAGGACACGGGGCACACCTGCCATTCCCCAGTCGGTGCCACCCTCCGGCGAGTCGAATCCCTGTCCTCAGTCTACCGCAATCCAGGGACGCCTTCAATATGCGGTGCAGGGTACTCGAGTTCTCCAGGTGGGCCCGGGGCTGAGACGACGCTTTGAGTTCGGCGGTCCGTGCGGTCTTCGGGCGTTCGGACCGGTCGGCCCTTCGGCAGGCCCAGGCACACGGGCGGATCATGGGTGAGGCCTCGCCTGTTCCGCCACTTCATTGAGTGCCGTAAGGACTTCCACGACCTCCTCTTCGATCTCGTCGGCAAACACGAACGCCGCCAGACGATGGTACTGGTTCTTGCGCATCAGATTGGGCAGATTGACCCGCTTGAAAAAGTCCTCGAAGACCAGGTCGAGAAAGTCATCGCTCGCCTTGACGTTGATCCAGAATGGATCTTCAAGGTTGTCGAGTGCAGCCGGTGGGACCCGTCGGCTGACACAATCGCGCATGATCTTCGCGAAGGTTTCCCTTTTCCCGACCTCGAACAGGGGACCGGGAGAGTTCGATGATGCCAGGTCGACCGCATAGCGCTCCAGGACCGCCGGGAAACAAAGGTAGTTCTCGATCTCCCGTCTCTTCCACTGCCGCATGACGAGGCCGCTCTTGGTCGGACTCTCTCGCTCCAGTCGATCCGTGAGCACGAAGCCCACCAGGTCCTGCTTGGCTTCCCGTAGCCCATAGAAATGCTCCCACGCCCTGGGCAGGTCATCGGCGATGTAGTGGACGAAGGGTTTCTCGAGCTTGGTGGCCGCCGGGTGGTTCAGGGTTCTGGCAAAGGATTGCAGGATGGACAGGTCGGTTGCTCCTTCCAGGTAGAGGACCCAACCAGCAGTTTCAGCCTGGTAATAGTGGTCGAACCCGATAGACTTGAGCGCTTTCACGACCTGGGAGCCGCGCCCGTCGATGCGGTGAGGTTTTCCGACGAAGGCAACCACCACGTCCCGGTGTGCCGCCTCGTTCAGGATGATCTCGGAATGAGTGGCGGCGATGATCTGAGAATCCATGGCCCGGGCGACTTCTGTCAGCGCGTCATAGATTTGCCGTTGACGCAGGACCTCGAGGTGAGCGTCTGGTTCGTCCAGCAGAAGGACCGAGCCGGGGTTGGTCAGCAGGAAAGCCATCAGCAGCATGGTCTGCTGCATGCCGCGCCCTGCCGAGGAGATGTCCAGGGTGGTGCCGTGCCGGTCGGTGAACGACCTACTGAGTTCGCCCCGTTCGGGGATGTACTGGGGCGTGGACAGGGATACACCGAACAGGGCGCGGATGCGGTCAGTCAGTTGCTGCCACCGGGGGTCCTGGTCCCCGTTCCCGGTCACGGCGTGGCACAGGTTCCGAAGGACTTCGGCGGTTCGCCCTTCGCCGAGTCGAACCTGGATTGCGCCTGCGTCCAGTCGTGTTTCGTTGGCGACGAGGCCGGACATGGGGGGGGAGGTAAGCGACCTGGACCTCGAGGGCTTCAAGGGGGATGGGAGGCTGGTCGGAGATGATACCTCGAGCCCACCCGAGTGGTCGGCAATAGATTGACTCTGGATTTGCGTAGTCGAATTCCATCCCGCAGGACCAGCGTTTGCCGCGGGTGACCCCATGCACCTCGATATCCATCCGAATGTTGCTGGTTCTTTGTTTTCCCTCCTCCTGTCTGCTTTCCCGGACATGACGGTCGCGCCACAGCAAGATCGTATCCGGCACCGGGAGGGCGACCAGGTCCCGGCGGTTGATGGCGACGCCCGAGCGCTTTTTGGACCCGTGGACTTTGGCCTGCTTTTCACTCCAGCGCCGGACACCCAGTTCCCAGAGGGCGAGTGCCTGCAGGGCGGAGGTTTTGCCTGCGTTGTTCGGACCCACCAGCACCACGGTTTCACCGAGATCGATCGAAACCTCTTCGAACAGCTTGAAATTGCGGATGACGAGCCTGTCGAGCATGGTTCTTTCTCCGGGAGGTCGAATCTCGTCGCTGTGTTGCTCCTCGCAGGTCAGGCACCGCGTTTGCGGAACTCTACCATGATTGCGCCGGGAGGTTCAACATCGACTTGGAGTGGATGGTTCTGTAGGATAGTCGTACTGTTTTTTCAGAAAGACACTTGCATGTTGGATGGATTGAGGGCATACATCGACATTCGCGACCAGGTGACTCTGGAAAACAAGGTTCCGGACGAAATCGTATCTTGAGGTGAGAATCATGAAAGTCAAGCGAGTTGCCATTCTGGCTTCGTATGATTTCAGCATGCGTCATGCGATGGCCGAGTTCTTCCATTTCATCGATCCAGTGTTCCAGCACGAGGGGGAGGAGTACCGGATCGAGTTGACCCGGATCATGTCCCGGCCGGTACTGTGTGGAGAGGATCTGAGTTCCGAGGCGGACTTTGTCGTGGATCGGACCACCCACTGGAACGCCTTTTACCGCAACTGGGCCTACCAGGCCATGAATTCCGGCGTCCAGATGGCGAACAATACGTACACCTTCTGGAACTACAACAAGCATACGACGTACGACATCATGGCTCGAGCCATGCACCCGGCGGACCGGTTTCCCACGACCGTGCTCCTGCCCTCGTTCGGACCGGTTACGGCGGACCACTACCAGCACGAGCGGTGGACCGAGGAGATGGAGCACATCAAGAACAACACCTGGTACGGGTGGGATCCGGATCGTCGGTGGACGGATTGGAACGAGGTGAAGAAGCAGATGGACACCTACGACCGGTACGTCCCCAAGTCTCGGCGCATGCGGGAGGAGTTCTACGTGAAGGAGGACTTCCTCCGAAAGACGATGGAGGAAGTTTTTCACAACAAGTACCCGGTGTTTCTCAAGAAAATCGAAGGGGGCGGTGGCTCGGACGTGTTCAAGATCGACAACCTGGACGAGTTGTACCGCCGCTACGATCGGACGGGCGGCCGCGGGTTTCATCTCCAGGAAGGGATCATGGACTACGACCTGTTCGTCCGGTGCATGGCCATCGGGCCGCAGGTGCTTCCCATGCGGTTTCAGCCGGATGCGCCGCACCACGAGCACTACAGCCCGGAGAAGCTCCGGATGGATCCCGGGGTGTTTGGACGGCTGGAGAACTACGTCAACTTCATCAACGCGTACCACCGCTGGACCTACAACAGTTTTGAGGCACTGATCAAGGACGGGCAGATTCACCCGATCGACTTTGCCAACGCCTGCCCGGACAGCCATTTCACCTCTCTGCACGTCCATTTCCCCTGGTTGATCGTTTCTTTGGTCAAGTGGCTCTCGTTCTGTGCCGTTACCGGGAAGGACATGAAAGCGGACGTGGAGCACACCAAGTATTACCAGGTTCTGAATTCGAAAGAGTTGAGCCAGGAGGAGAAGTACGCGTTCTGTGCGCGCGAGGCCCGTGCCTATTTCGAGCCGGAGCGGTTCCAGGAGTTCTGCGAGCGGAATCTACCGGACATCGAGGAGCAGATGATCGCCTTCTATGACGAGAAGTTCCACGAGATCATCGAACATGCGATCGCCTGGAGCGATTTTCCGGAATCGGAGCACGGGCGGTTCGTGGAGCATTATCAGAACCTGATGGACTCGATTTTCCGGCCCAACGCGCACACCTACCTGACCTCGGTGGTGTACGACCAGCAGGCGCGGTAACGGAGTATGGCGGTGGCGCCGGTGTCGTACCTGGAGATGACGGAGCAGGAACTGGCCGGGCGATTGGGGAGTGCGGGTCGCCCATCGTCGACCCGCGCGCGGGCACTGCTTCGCTGGATCTGGCGAGGAGGGGACGATCCCTTTTCCTTGCCCGAACGGGTGGAAGGGGTTTCTGCGCGCGCCCTGGATGCGCTGCGGCGGTCGACTGCAGGGGTCCAGGTGCGCGTGGCGGCTCGAGCAGTGGGTGAGGACGGGACGACCAAGCTTCTGCTGGACCTCGATGGGGTCCCGGTGGAGACCGTGATGATCCCGGGGCGCGGCCGTACCACCGTGTGTGTCTCGAGCCAGTCTGGGTGCTCCCGTCACTGTACCTTTTGCGCCACGGCCCGGATGGGGTTCCGCCGCAACCTCACCGCGGCCGAGATGATAGCGCAGGTCCTGGCCGCCCGCTCCGTGGCACCGGCCGGAGCACCGGCGCGCAACGTGGTATTCATGGGTATGGGCGAACCCATGGATAACCTCGATGCGGTGGTTCGCGCCGTGAGCGTGCTCGAGCAGCCTGCCGGAGCTGCGGTGTCACCGGGGCACGTGACCGTGTCCACGAGCGGCGTGCTTCCGGCCATGGAGCGGTTCGTGGCCCGCTCGAACGCAGGGCTTGCGATTTCCTTGAATGCCACCACGGACGAGCAACGAAGCCGGCTGATGTCGGTAGCCCGGCGGTGGTCCATCCGGGACCTGGTGTCGTTCATCGGCCGACACGGGGGTGACCGGATTTTCTTTGTCGAGTACATCCTCATGGGAGGGTTCAACGATTCGGAGCGGGACGCGGACCGTTTGGCCGGCATGCTGGCGGACCTTCCGGTCCGTGTCAACCTTATCCCATTCAATCCGTTTGACGGCTCGACGGTTACCCGGCCCGCGCCGGAGCGGATCGACGCCTTCTTTTCCCGGCTCAATGCGCAGGGTATCCGGACCATGGTGCGGCGGCCTCGAGGGGCAGACATTGCCGCCGCTTGCGGCCAGTTGTACCGCGCGCATGCGGAAAAAGAATGACGATTCGTGACGCAACGGGGCCGGAAATCGCTCTTGGCAAGGAGGTGGCGGTATCATGTTGCGCGAACCGCGAGTGAACCTTGGAAATGCGTTGCTCTCTTTTTCCGACGCGGTGGACCTGGCGAACCCCTCGATCTCGAACCACCAGATCCGGACCGCCTTCGTCGCATGGCAGATGGCGGTCGAGGCTGGTTTTCCCGAGGCCCGGGTCCGGCGAGTGTTCATCGGCTCCATCCTTCATGACGTCGGTGCGCTCACACCGGAGGACAAGACCAGGCTGCACAAATTCGCCCGTGGGGACGTGGAAACCCATTGTATCCGCGGTGCGTGTCTCTACAACTCGTGTCCAGTCCTGACCGAGGCGGCTCAGATGGTCCGGTGGCACCACCGGGGGCTGAAGGACTGGGACCGGCCCATTGCGGCGGATGAGGTCGTCGACGCTCAGATACTCCATCTTGCCGACACGCTGGAGCGCTGGACCAACCGGGATGTCTTCATCCTTCACCAGCACGCAGAATTGATTGAGAAAATCCGGGGAATGGCGCGAGACCAGATCCACTCGGACGTGGTCGACCTGTTGCTCCAGGTGGCCCGCCGGGAGGACTTCTGGTTGGACCTGGTCTCCCCCCGCCTCTACTCCACCCTGCTCAACTTCGGACCCCTCAAGCAGGAGGAGATCGAAATCGACCAACTCTTCTCCATCTCCGCCTTCTTCAAGAAACTCATCGACTTCAAGTCGCCGTTCACCGCTACCCACTCCTCCGGCGTCGCCGCATGCTGCACCGTACTCGCAAAGATGTTCGGCCTCGCAAGCAAGGACGTTTCCCTCCTCGAACTCGCCGGTTACCTCCATGACCTGGGCAAGCTTGTCATTCCCAACGCCATTCTCGAAAAGAACGGGAAGCTGTCCCAGGAAGAATTCGCCATCATGAAGCAGCACACCTACTTCACATACACCATTCTGAACTCCATCGGTGGACTGGGACCCATCCCGGAGTGGGCCGCCTTCCACCATGAACGCCTCGACGGCACCGGGTACCCCTTCCACGTGGGTAGAGACCGGCTCGAGACCGGTGCACGGATCATGGCCGTGGCCGACGTGTTCACCGCGTTGGCGGAAGACCGGCCGTACCGACCCGGAATGAAGCACAAGGAGGTGGCGCGTATCCTGCGTGCCATGGCCGACCGCGAGATCCTGGATTCGCGAATCGTGACCCTGCTCCTGGAGAACTACGACGAGGTGCTTCAGCACGTAAAATCCCGTCAGGAAGCCGCAGGAGAGGAATACCGAGGGCTGATGTCCGCCTGACCGCCGCGGGTCCGTCCGAGGCCGCCTCTCACATCAAGGATGGCCCAGCGCCTCTCCACCCCTCCGCCCGGGACAACACACCTCGCGCTCCGTTGCCGCCCGGGAGCGGCTCGAGTATGGCGTGAGCGGCGGTTTTCTGTATACTTGGATCCAGGTGACACGACACAAAAGGGGCAGGGCTCGCCACGGCCTCGAATACCTCGTACTGGAGCATTCATGAATCGAGTGATACCGTTTCTTGTCGGCATGTTGACCCTACCGACCCTCCTGCTGTCCGCCGCTTGCATCGTGGAAGAGGAGCCACCTGCGGACGACCAGGACGAATCGTCGCCGCTCCCTGCAGAGCCGACCCCCACACTGGAGCCGACCGGGGAGCCGGTGACCGGGCATGCGTGCCCCGCCGAGCAGGTGGAATCTTCGAACCACTGGGTGGCTTATGAGGCTCCGGGCGATCTGGAAGGGACCGGATGGAAGATCGGTGATGTCTTGCCCGATTTCACCCTCGTCGATCAGTACGGGGATGAGGTCTCTCTCTACCAGTTCTATGGCATGGTCATCATGATCGAGGTGGGGGCGGTCTGGTGCACCTACTGCAACGAGACCGCGGAGAAATCCACCACGCTGCTCGACTCCTACAACGACGACTGCGTGATCTTCCTCTATCTCCTCACTCAAGACGCCAACGGCGGGGAGGTGTCCCAGACCGACGTGGAAAACTGGGCCGAGTGGTATGATCTCGACTACCCGGTGCTCGGCGATGTGGGGGAGGAGATTTCGAGCGCATTGGGGGTCAAGGCCTACCCCATGTTCTACTTCGTGGATCGCGAAATGGTCCTGCGTTCAAAGGTCATGGGCGCTGAAAACTATCGAGAGATCAATCGAAACATCCAGGTGCTGCTCTGACACCCAGAAGAGCCGCTCGCTCCTCGACCCTGGATTGCCGCTACCCCGGTACCTTTTCCGTTCCCCAAGGAGGAAGCTCACCATGTATTCCCCGCCGCTTGCGGTCGATTCATGCGTGCTCCATGACGGACCGCGCGTCGTTCACTCCCCACGTCTGGCTC
Organism: uncultured Gammaproteobacteria bacterium; assembly: GCA_964418585.1. Taxonomy (GTDB): domain Bacteria; phylum Myxococcota_A; class UBA796; order JAJRTE01; family JAJRTE01; genus JAJRTE01. The sequence continues at coordinate 26,069 of CAYQMG010000126.1, forward strand.
GAGCAGTCGCCCTGCTGATCGGATTTGCGTTCCTGCTGATGTCTCGGCCGGGGCAGGTTGGCGCGGAGGAGGCGGACCTGCACCTCCCGGTGAACCTGTTGGACGGGCAGAAACGCACCTTGAAGGACTACCAGGGCAAAGTGGTGGTGCTCGCCTTCTGGACTGTAGATTGCACCAACTGTAAGGCGGAAATGCCTCATCTCGACCGGCTCTACAAGAAATATCGAAACCAGGGGCTCGAGGTGATTGCGGTCAACCTGGACCCACCGCGGAATGCATCCCGGGTCAAGCCCACGGTGCGGCGCTATCGGTACACCTTCGCGGTGGCCCTGGATCCGGAGGGCGAACTGGCCGCCCCGTTCGACCCTACTCGAGCCACGCCGTGCACTGTCGTGCTCGACCGGACGGGCAAGACGGCGTACAACCACCTCGGGTATCGGCCTGGGGACGAACAGGCGCTGGAGAAGGTGGTGGTCGACTTGCTGGGGAGGAGTGGGACACCAGCGGCGAAGCCGGCGGAGGCGGTTTCGGCGGGTGCGGGTGGTGAGGTGGCCGAGCCATGAACCGGGTTTCCGGGAAACCGATGGGCGCCGGAGTGTTGCCGGCGGGAGCGGCCTGGATGGGGCGATGGAGTCGGCGGAACACGTGGTCTCTGCTGCCTGCTGGGGCGATGTGGGTGCTTTTCTGCGCAGTCGTTCCGGTCGGCCCGGCTCGAGGTGGTCAGGAAGCGTCGTTGACCGCGAGTGGTGAAGTGGACGGAGCGGTTCGGCAGTATGCCGGGACCGAGGACGAAGCGGGATATCACGAGGTGGTGCAGCGGGTTTTTCTGACCGGGACCGGTGGTCCATGGACCCTGGGGCTCGAGGCCAAGGGGGTGGGGGTGGGTCCCTGGAGCGAGGACCAGGAGCCGCCGGTGGAACTGCTTTCGCCGGGCATGAGCGGTCTGTTCGGTGACGCCTCCGCATTGGTGCTCGAGAAGGTGATGGTCCGCTATCGAGTCCGGGGCCTGGACCTGGCGTTGGGTGATTTTGGTGCCTCCCTGGGCCGGGGCATGGCCCTGAACCTGGTGCCGAACCCGGACCTGGACATCAATGCCACCTTGATGGGACTGCGGGTGCGTGCCGACCGGGGGCCGATCCGGGCCGAAGCTGCCGCCGGTCTGGCCCATCCCCAGATCATTTCGCTCCGCTATCCCAACGAGTGGCTCTTGCCACCACCTCGAGACCTGGTGCAGGTCTTGCGGGTCGGCGTCACCCCGGTTCCCGGCCTGTCGCTCGACGCATGGACGAGTCGGTTCAGCTTTGAGGACCACTGGGAGCCGCCCGCCCCGGTGCAGGAGCGGACTCTGTCACCGGACGCACGTGTGTTCGGAGGCGCGTTCGAATGGCGTGACCTGCTTGGCGCCGCAGATGTCTATCTCGAGGCCAACCAGCTCCGGTACCTCTCCGAGGAGTGGTTTCCCGATATCGATTCCACCGGCTACACGGTCTATGGGAGCGTTACCACCTACCTGGGCGCCTGGACCGGATTGCTCGAGGCGAAGCGGTACTTGAACGCCGAGGCGATCAACGTGCGGGGAGGGCAATACGGGTACGAATATGTGACTCCGCCCACCCTGGAACTCGCTGAGGCGGTGACTCGGGACAGCGCGGAGACCATCGATTCACCCAACATCGTGGGCTACCATCTGCGGCTGGACCGTTTCCTGGCTGCGTCGGACAGCGTCTGGACTCTGAGTTGGAGCCACTTCTACGACCTGGATCCCAAACCGCCCACTCCATCCAAGGAAACCATCGGCCACCTCTATACCGGATGGGAATGGAACCCCGCCGGCGGAGGACGGATCGCCGCCATCGCCGGCTATCGCATGGACGTGCGTTCGGTCCGGAGCCACGGGGAGGACCGAACGTTCCACGCATCCCTTTCCCTGGAAAGCCCCCCGTGGGGCAAAATGGCCGTGAGCCTCCACGCCCTTGCCCGTCGGTTCCAGCAGACCGACGAGGACGACCCGCTCGCCTACTCCGACGCAGACGTGTCGGCGGCAGTGATTTACGATGGGCGGTACACCGCCGGTCTTCGATGGCAGTACACCGATGACCCGGTCCTTTTGAACAATCCATCACTTGGCGGAGGCGAAGGGAACCTCCTGTTTCTTTCCCGCTACCACTTTGGCTCCATGTGGCTGGAGTGGCGGCCCGTCCAGGGCGCGGGCCTGGTCTTGTTCGCAGGGGCCCGGCGCGCCGGTCTCGAGTGCGGAGGAGGCCAGTGCCGATTCGTGCCTTCGTTCCGTGGGGTCGAGCTGAGTGGCTGGTTTCAGTTTTGAGCCTTGTTTGTAGGAAGTTACGAGCGCCTCTCGCTGTTCGTCGTCCGATCGAATCTGGATCTTTCTTCTTTTCTGCGCGTCGTGATCCGAGAAAAGTAGGACCTTCCCGCCTGACTCCCGTTATCCTATTGGGGATGGATGCTCATGAAGAGAGGAGATGAGATGATGAAGGTCGCGTTGATCAATCGTGTGGACGGACGGGCGACTCACCGCCTGTTCCTGGCTGTGTTGTGGATGGTGTTGCTGGCCGCTGCAGTTGGAGGAACGGCCCGTGCACAGGATCTCAAGTACACAGTGCCGGCCAAGGCGATGGTGAAGGTTGGGGATGCCGATTTGATGTCCCTCCAGGAGACCGAGATTGCGGTCCTGGTTGCTCGAGTCGGCTATCATCGTGTGCTGCCGGGCGAGGCGGAGGCCAAGGCGGAGCTGAAGCAGGCCAAGAAGGCGCTCAAGGGTCTCAAGGCGAACAAGAAGGCTGCTGTGGCCGAGGTGGATGCGGCCCGGGCCAATGACGACAAGGAGCGTCTCGAGCGCGCCCGCGCCCAGCTCGAGCGGGAGGAGCGTGCCTATGCGGCGGGGGAGGCGCGAATCAAGTTGGCCGAGGACCAACTGGATCTGGCTCGAGCCCGCATCGAGGCGGCTTCGGCCAAGCTGGACGTGGCGGCTGCGGCGCGGGAGCTTGCGCGGGTGCGACTCGTACAGGCCGCGGGGGGGGAATGGGCGGAGTCTTACGACCTGGAGAAGTTTGTGGCCCAGCTCAACGCGCGGGAAAAGGTGCTGGCCGAGGCGGTGGATCTGCGGGAGGAATTGGAGGCTCGCGTGGTCGAGAGCCGAGCGGCGCTGGCCGGGCTGACCAACTGAGGGGGAGGGAGCAACGGCGTTTCCGATCGCCGGCTACTCGTTGACGGGTGGCAGCCGACTCAGCCGGTCGTCGATGTCTGCCACCGATTCCCTGTCCCCTACCCGGACGGCGATGGTCCGGGCGGCTCGATAGGCTCGAGTCGCCGTGGTCCAGTCTCCGGCGCGTTCGGCGGTGGTTCCGAGGTTGAACCAGGCCTGACCGGCGGCCACTGGTTCTCCCTGTTCCGAGAATACCCGGGCCGCCTGCTCGAGCGTTTCCTGGGCCTGCGAGAAGTTCTCGAGGGCGGCGAGGGCGAGGCCACGGGTGAACAGCCACTCTCCCATGCGCGCGCCGGTCAGTGGGGCGGCCATGCGAGCCTGGTCCAGGGCATCCAGCGCGTCAGACGGTTTTCCCGCGCTCAGGAGCAGATCGGCCAGCTCGATCAGGGTATCGACCCGGTCCTCCCCTTCGTACTGTCGTGCGGCCTCCTCGAGGGCGGTGCGTGCTTCTTTCCACAAGCCCTGTTCTGCCTCGATCAGCCCCAGGTTGTACAGGCTCGTGCCCAGGGCGTGTCGACAAGCCCTGTCGGCGACCGGGAGCGTTCGGCGGAGCTGGACGGCCTCCTGGGCGAAGGCTCGTGCCTGGTCCAGGGCATCCAGGTGGTAGTGCACCACCGCCAGGCTGTTCAGCACGGCGCCTCGCAAGAGAACATCGCGGTCGTTGGCGAGCGAGAGGGCACGCTGATAATGCATGGCCGCTCGATTCCAGCGGGACGATGCCTCTTCCACCCAGCCCAGATCTTGCTCCACCCGGGCCAGTTCCTCGGAGGTGGTCGCATGGGATCGGCCCTCGATCAGCACGGTTCGCGCCTCGTCGAGGCGGTCCAGGTCCACCAGAAGGGTGGCCAGAGCGCTCCGGTAGGCGAGGCTTTGAGGCCGGATCGTGAGCGCCCGCCGCCATGCGGCCACGCCATCCGTGTCCCGACCATCCCGGACCAGGCTGTCGGCCCATTCGGCCAGCAGTCGGTCGTCCAGGGGACGGAGCCGCACGGCCAGACCGAGCGCGATGGCGGCTTCCTCGTCCCGACCCAGGGCTGTCAACGCCCGTCCCTTGACCACCAGAACCTCGGCCGCCCCGCAGGTGGTGTCCTGTCCGGGCGCCTCCAGCACGGCCAGTGCACCGTCCGGATCCCGGGTCGCCAGGTACGCCTGGGCCAGGTAGCCGCTCGAGAGGGCCGACGGATAGGCTCCGTGGGCCTGGGCGAGCATGGATCGAGCCTGTGCAGCCGATGTCTCGTCCACGGCCGGGCCACACGTCACGTGGTCTTGCTGAACCAGGGCGGACCAGAGGCGATGAACGCCGGCACCCAGTGCGGCGAGGGCGTCGCGCGGAGGGGACACCGGGGCGTGGGCGGAAGCGGCCTCGGGCCTTGTTTGCACCAGCGGGAGGCGCGGGATGTCGAGCTGGTCGGTCAGGAGTCGGGCCGCGGCCATGAAGGCGGGTGGCCATGGCAACCTCACGGCCCGGGACGGAGAAGGCGAGTGGGTGGTGCGGTCCGCGACGAACTCGCCCTCGGTTCGTCGCACCACGATCCGAGAACCGGGGAAGTACCGGGAGACGCAATCGTCCAGGAACCCGCCGTCGGGACCGGGTGGGCACCGCTCTTCGGCGGGAAAAAGCGCGGTCAGGGATGCCGGATGGCGCACCGGGACGGCAGGCTGGAATGTCTCCAGGCAGGCATCGAGCCACAGGGAAGCGCCGAGTAGAGCGGCAGACGACGTATCGTCCGGCCCCTGTGCCGGGGGGCGGGGCGGCGTGGGGACCAGGACCCAGGCCACAGGTTGCGCCTCGAGGGTGGATTCCGGTGGATGATGGGCAGGATGAGAGCAGGCGAGCAGCGCGGAAAGAGCGACGAAAGCGACCCGGGCGACCGGGGCCAGGCTTGCAACGGTCCGCTTCCGGGCAGGACGGGGTTGATGTTGGGACGTGGCGTGTGTGCCCATGGCTGTGTCCGCGATCGCCTGTGCCGGGGGCCTCTCCGGGACCGGGTTCAGGTCGGAAGACATCCCCTCGAGCCGGGGTGTCGATTGACTTGGCCGCACGAATCGATTATCAACCATGGGACGCTTCGTTTGAAGCGGAACGTGCCGGCGAGGGACGGGCCGGCAAGGTCGGCGGGTGCAGGAAGGAGACACTGTTGGCGCGAGGTCATCATTTCATCGTCACGCGGGACCAGGAGGGCGAACGGCTGGACCGGTTTCTCGCCTCTACCGGCGTGGTGTCCCGGACCCGGGCCAGGAAGGCCCTGGCCGCAGGCGGTGTCTATCTGAACCGGAAGCGGGTCAAGATTGCCTCCCGGCCGGTGCACGAAGGAGACGAGGTGGTTTGCTACCTCTCGGTGCGCGAGGAGGAGCACCCGTCTCCCACCCTGAACCTGCTGTATCAGGATGAACACATCGTGGTCGCGAACAAGCCGCCTGGCATGGCGGTTCAGGCCACCCGGGAGTCGGACCGGGGGACCTTGCAGCAGATCCTCCACGCAGTGCTCGGCCGGAACGGTCCTGCACCTCGAGTGGTCCATCGCCTGGACAGGCCGGCGTCCGGTGCAGTGGTTCTGGCGCTTACCCGGAAAGCAGCCGCCGCCCTGTCCGCCCAGATGGCAGAGCATTCGCCCCGACGGCGGTACCTGGTGGTGGTCGAGGGCCCGGTGCAGGAGGAGGAAACCGTTCTGGTGCACTACCTGGGCCGCATGGCCCGCGGGGGGGCGACCGGAGGTCCTGTGCGTGTCCGTGTGCGACCGGCTCGAGGGCCGTTGAAGTCTGGCGAGCGGCGGGCGGTGACTCGAGTTCGAAGGCTCGACATCCGGGGAAACATCAGCCTTGTGGTTGCCGTCCTGGAAACGGGGCGAACTCATCAGTTGCGTGCTCAACTGGCGTTCGAAGGTCATCCTGTGGTGGGGGATCGCCGCTACGGGGCACGGGAGGTGCTCCCGGGTGTGGATGGAATCCCGCTGCATGCAGGCGTGCTCGAGTTCTCTCATCCTGTGACGGGTGCGCCGTTGGGCGTGGTGGCGCCGCTGCCTGAAGCTCTTGAAGCCTGGCTGACGTCAGCGGGGTTTGGGCGTTGGGTTGGCGGTGAGTGGGCTACTGTCGGGGTTTGGGGAGAGGATGAGGATGGCGACACTGAGGATCAAGAGGCGACATGCGTTTCCGATAGATGAAGCGCGGGTGCGGCTGGAGGACCTTGTCGAGGCGTTTTCCAGTCGGTTTCCTGCCACGAGGCGATGGGAGGGGGATACGCTGTACGTGACGGGCAGCGGATTCGAGGGACGGGTCGTGGTGACCGCCGACACGCTGGCGATCGACGTGACGTTGGGCTTTGGTGCATCCCTGTTCAAGTCGCGCATCGAGTCGAGGTTGAACGAGGAACTGGGCAAGCGTTTCGGTGCCGTATGAACGAAGAGCGGTTGAGAGAACTTCTGGAAGGACTGCGGTCCGGGGAGCGTTCGGTGGACCAGGTACTGGACCGTCTTCGGGCGTCTCCGGACGAGGAGGACCTGGGCTATGCGGTGCTCGACCACCATCGGACGTTGCGTCGCGGCCACCCCGAGGTCGTGTTCGGAAGTGGAAAGACCGCCGAGCAGGTGGCCCACATTCTCGAGCGGATTCACGCCCGAGGGGAGAACGCCATGGCCACCCGCGTGGCCCCGGACAAGGCAGACCGAATCCTCCAGGTGTTGCCGGACGCCACCTTTCACGAAACAGCCCGGGTGTTGACCTGGCGTGCGCAGCCTGTGGATGCCCGGGGGCGCGGGCCGATCGCGGTGGTGACCGCGGGCACCTCGGACCAGGCTGTGGCCGAGGAGGCGGCGGTGGTGGCGGAAGAGTTCGGAAACACGGTCATCCGTATCACCGATGTGGGCGTTGCCGGACTCCATCGCCTCGTTCACCGACTCGACCGACTGCGGGCTGCAACCGTCCTCATCGTGGTGGCCGGCATGGAGGGCGCACTCCCCAGCGTCGTGGCCGGTCTCGTGGACCGCCCGGTCATTGCCGTACCCACCAGCGTCGGTTACGGTGCCAGTTTCGGAGGCCTCGCCGCGTTGCTCGGCATGCTCAACGCCTGCGCAGCGGGTGTGACCGTGGTCAACATCGACAATGGATTCGGCGCTGCCTACGCCGCAACCTTGATCAACCAGGACTGAGACCCTCACTCGTGTCCTTTCCCCTGTCCAGGAGGACGGTGTCCATGCGCATCCTCTATCTCGACTGCTTCGGAGGCATCAGCGGCGACATGATGGTCGGTGCCTTGCTCGACCTGGGCGTGCCCATCGAAACCTTGCGCCAACGGCTGGAAGCACTCGGCGTCCACGGCTACGACATCGCGCAGGTCCGGGATCGGGACGGCGCCCTGGCCGGCACCCGTTTCCTGGTCACACTCCACGCACACGATCACGATTCCACGCCCGGCGTGCCACATGGGCATGCGCATGCGCACGAACCCGGGCATGCGCACGGACCCGGGCATGCGCACGAACACGGGCATACCCATGGACATCCGCACGGTCCCGGGGACCGCACGTTCCAGGAGATTTCTGATCTGATCCGATCGGCCCCTCTCCCGGAGCGGGCCAGGGAATACTCGCTCCGGATTTTCGGCCGGCTCGCCCAGGCGGAAGGCCGGGTGCACGGCATGTCCCCGGACGAGGTGACCTTTCACGAGGTCGGTGCCGTGGATTCGATTGTGGACATCGTGGGGACGGCCATTGCCCTCGACCTGCTGGATGTGGACGAGATACACAGTTCCGCGTTGCCGTTGGGCCGGGGTGAGGTTACGTGTCGGCACGGGGTGTTGCCCCTTCCCGCCCCGGCGACCCTGGAGCTGCTTCGGGGACTTCCGGTGGTCGATGCAGGCCTCGAGGGTGAGACCGTAACGCCCACCGGAGCGGCCATCGTGTCGGCCCTGGCCTCGCAGGCGGGGGCGTTTCCCTCCATGGAGGTCGAGCGGGTCGGATACGGATTGGGGACGCGCCGGGGAGGGGACAGGCCCAACGTGTTGCGAGCCGTGCTTGGCACGTCCTCCCGAGTGGAGGGTGAGGTTGCAGGCGGAACCCGGGTGGAGGTACTCGAGTCCGACATCGACGACATGAGTCCCCAGCTATACGAGCCTCTGGTGAACCGTCTGCTCGACGCCGGGGCACTCGATGTCACGTTGGCGCCGCTGGTGATGAAGAAGGGGCGGCCAGGAATCGGGCTGCGGGTGGTGTGTCCGCCGGAGCGTCGGCAGTTGCTGGTGGAGCGGATTTTGACCGAGACCACCACGCTGGGGGTGCGGCACCATTCCGCCGTCCGAACCTGTGCCGGACGAGATCACCGTGTTGTGGAGACGCGGTTTGGTTCGATCCGTATCAAGCGGGGATTTCTCGACGACCGGGTCATCAATTTGATGCCCGAGTTCGAGGACTGTCGGACCGCGGCGATGCGCGCGGACGTTCCCATCAAGGTGGTGCACCAGGAGGCGGTGCGGGAGGCGTTGGAAGCGGGTCTGGACCGGGTCGCGCAGCTACCCTCATCGAGCGACCGCTTGAGCGATTCCGGTGAGTGAAACTCGAGCAGGGGGGCGACCCTGCTCCCGGCAATAGACCTGGTCGATGGCGAACAGGGTGGTGTTGAGCCACTCCAGGTTGAGCGGCGCCACCAGGGCGGTACCGGGTTTGTTGGCCGGGCAGACATCGCGGCGTCCGTCAGCCAGGATCGGAACGCCATGCGTTCGACAGATGATCGGTCTGAGTTCGTAGATGGCACAGGTTCCTGGGCTCGAGAGAAAAGGGCACGGCCGGGTCCCCGGAGCCGGGGGGCCGAGGACAAAGGTGATTTTTTCGGGAGGGCCCCCGGCGGACACCTGGGAAACCAGACCATTGCTGAGACCGCGTCGGTCGCCAGGCGTAGCGTCGAGCAAGGAGCGAAGCTCGAGGCCGTGTTCGGACACGCCGCGGAGGATGAAATCGGCCTCCACCCGGCACACGGTGAGGTCCGTGAAACAGCAGGAGACACAGCCGGGTCCACATCGAACCTCACCCTGGGTGGACACCCTCTCCCAGTGGGCAGCCAGCTTCCGGTGGAGGTGGACCAGGTGCACGAAAGGATCCCCGGGGCCGGTCATGAACGTTCTCCGCCGGAAAGGCCCAAGCTTTGACGCTGACGTTCCAGTTCCTTCATCACGTCCGGCCGCTCCGGAGCAAGCTCTGCCGCACGCTCGAAACATTTCAGCGCCTCTTCATGCTCCTCGAGAAGATAGTGGAGTCCTCCTTGCTTCATCAGTCGGTCGACTTCGGCGCCGATCTCCTCCCCCATCAACAGCTCCCGGTATCGCCTGCGCCGCTCGTCGTCGGACAGCACCTCGAACGCCTGGACCAGCCTCCGCATGATCGCCTGGGCCGTCTCCACGATACGTGGCTCTGGATCACTCGCCTCTTCACGGTAGCGTTTCAAACGCTCGAGAAACGCCGGCTGGATTTCGGAAGGATGGACGCTCCACGGAAGTTCCAGCACCTTGAAGTGATCCAGCTCTTCCATCCGGCGGCACGTGGCCCGCAATTGCTCCAACCGCTGTTTCAGGTCGGGCCGTTCCCCTCCCGACGGGGCCACGCCCGGCCGAGTCTCTTCCTCGGGGACGGTCGCACCGGGGTGTTCGTCCGCTCTTGCCAGCGCATCCCTGGACGTATCGTCGGGCCGCGGCCCAGCGGTTTCCGTCGGCTGCGCGGGGGACTCGCGCCTCTCGGAGGTCACAGGTGGCACGCCCGAATCAGGGGGCTCAGGTGTCTCCTGTGACTCGGGCCTGTCCGGCGAAGCAGGTCCCTGAGAACGTAGTGAGGGCGGCTCCTCGGGCGCCGTTCGGTCCAGGGCGATCGGCCGTGCTTTTCGAAGAGGTTCGTTCTGTGCCGTGGTGGAGAAGCGCCTGTCATCGAGTTGGTCCAGGGGGCGTTCCGACTCGATGAATCCGAGTTGGAGGAGTGCCCACAGGGTGGAAAGGGCTGTCCGGTCTTCCTTGCCCTCGGCGCTCAGGTACCCGACGATCGAGGCGAGATCCTCCTTGCACCGGAGAATGATGTCCAGTTCCTCCACCCGATGAGTTGCTTCTTCAATCGCATAGTCGTCCCGGCCTCTCCAGCGGAGAGAAGCCTCGAGGAGCCGATCGCGCAGTGCAGCCGCGCTGGACTGGCTTCGTTTGAACGTGGCCGCACGCACACCGTCCCACACCATGCGCGTCAGCGGGACCGGAGGATCCGGCATCAGCGAGGGCGGGTCTCCTTCCGATTCCTCGATGAAGCCGGCTTCCCCACTCCATCCCTCCTCGATGGCCCGAGCCAGTTGCACGGACACGCGACGGGACAAAACACGCTCCGCCTGGTCGCGATTGAAAACGCCGAGGGAGACGAGGAGCGCCTCGGGGCTGTCCTCCCGTTCCAGGGAAGACGCATGCTTCCGAACCGCGTGCCAGTCGAGGCCGACCGCCCGCACCGCAGTAAAGAGGAAGTCGACCGGCATGTGTGGCCGCTGCTCGAGCTGCACGACCGCGCCTTCGTGGAACCGGATACGGCGCGTCACTCGATTCCCGGTCACCTCCAGCCAGCCGGTTCGACCCTGTGAGCGGATGTCATCCAGGAGGAAGGCGAGGCCGCGACTGGTGAGCGACTTCGTGAACAGGTGGCGCCGGGGCAGTGGGTGGACCTGGATGCCGCCGTATGGGAACTGCCGGGCGCCCAGGGGGCGCCGGGGCCGCTTGAGGGGTCGCAGTCTTGGAGGGGAAGCAGACCGGCCCACCGGTGTCGACTGAGTAGGTTGCGTGGAAATTTCCCCCTTTGAGTTTACCGGTAAACTCTTTCCGGTGGGAGGCCCGGACGTTTGTGGCTGCAGCGGACGGACCGGGTCGCGGCGAGCCGCCGGTCCGGTCCCGGGTGCCTCATGAGCAATTCCCGGACTCGGTCTCGGCGTTGCCCCATCCCGGACGTTTCCGGTGGCCTGTTTTGTATCGCGAAGCCGAAGGCAGTCAGTGGGACGTACCGAGGTGGCCGGAGGAGGAGGAGGGCCCTGGAACCCCGGCAACCCGGCCGAGCGGAGTATCTCCCAGGTCAAAGCGACCCATTGCCACAGGGCGTCGCGGTGACCCGGCGTCCAGGACACCACTTTCAGCACGGTGCCCTCGTGGCGGGGTTCCAGGTGCTCCGCATGACAGGAGATCTCGAACCCGGCGACCGGCAGCACCAGCGTCACGGAGACAGGACCGCCATCGGGTGAAACGGCCCGATGACCTACGAAAACTTGGTCGAACGCCAGGAATTTCCCGGCCATGTCCAGGAAATCGACGAGACTGGCGAACTCGAGCCGGAGAGTCTTGGTGTCATCCATCATGCAGCCCAGCAAAGGCGCTTGGTGGCACGGTCCACGGAACCACGACCGGCCGCATGCCATCACCGGTCGAGGTGTTCGAAATCGAGATCCCGTACCTCTCCCAGAGAACAACGTAGGCACATCCCGCCGCCGCTGCTGCCGGCGCCCCACATTCAGGCCGAAAATGCTTGCACCAGGCGTGCCAGTACAAGTGTGATACACTGTCACACGAACAATTTCAAGCCCTGCAGACCAAACCGGCCTGGACTGTACGAATTCGGAGGTCGTGGGCGCCCCCCTGTCCGCCTGCCTCGGCCCGGGACAGGAGGCGACGGTGCATGGGGGTCTGCCGGGAACCTCGCAAGAGCAGGGTGGACAAGATCTTCCAACCAGTCTATACCATCGGCAATGACCGGTGGACGTTTCGTTCGGAGTCCGGTGGCGCCCGGGGGGTGGGTGTGAGCAGGTCTCCGTGTGTCAAACCCTGGCTCCTGATCGAGCATCTGGAGGAAGGAGGCGCGGGATGGGAAAGAAGAAAAAGAGGAGGAAGGTACGGCGGACGCCACCCAAGGCGCAGCAGACGCGACGGGGGAGCAAGCGCCGCCAGGAGAGACGATGGTGGATCCCGCTCCTCGCAGGTGCGGTGGGACTGGTGGTGCTGGTCCTGGGGGGCAGTGCCCTGCTCGACGCACTGTTCCCCAGAGACAAGCCCGAGTGGCGACGCACCGTGCGACATACCGAGACCGAGCCGCGCAAGCCTGTTCCAACGCCGAAGCCTGCACCGGCCAAGAAGACGACCGGGTTGCTGGCCCGCCTTCCGGGGGGCCAGGCCGACGCCCTCTTCTCTGACAGCGACCTGGCCGACAAGTTTGAGAAGGCCCGGGACGACTTGATTGCCGGGAAGCCGCCCATGCCGGCGCGTCGAGAACTCGAGCGGGTCCTTGCGGCCATGTCGTCCGGGGACGTGGGCCGTCAGCACGTGTTGGCCGCGGCGGCGTATGCGTCGTTGAAGACGCGGGATGGAGAAGCGGCTGCGCGCTATCTACAGATGTTGACGCAGGATTTCCCGGACAATCCATACGGAGAACTGGTTGACGTGATGAGCCTGGATGCCCGGATCTTGAAAGAGGCCCGGAACCAGCGGTCGGGCAACCTGGACGAGGACGAGGTGCGCGCAGTGCTCGAGCAAGCCCGTGGCCTGGCCGGGAGCGGGTTGGACCGGGAGGTGGGGGCCTACGCGCAACTTGTGGTCGGGAAAGCACTGGGACTCCTGGAGGAACACGAAGCAGCCGCCCAGGCCTACTTGAAGGTCGCCGACACTTACCCTGACTCGGACCAGGCGCCGGTCGCCTTGCTCCGGGCTGCGGACATGTTCAGAAAGGACGGCCAGATTGACCGCGCCATCAGTACGCTCGAGCGGCTCGTCGCCGCGTTCCCACGCGAGAAAACGGCGAAAGATGCACGCAAGACGCTGCGGGAACTTCGGCTCATTGGCAAGCCTGCGCCCGACCTGCGCGTGGAGGACTGGGTCAACGGGCAGCCTTCGCCCCTCTCGGAACTCAAGGGCAAGGTCGTGCTCCTCGCTTTCTGGCAGACCTGGTGCCCCCATTGCCGCGAGGAACTTCCCAGGCTTGCCGAACTTTACGAGCAGTACAAGGACCAGGGCCTGGTGGTGGTCGGCGCAACCAAGAACGACCGGAGACAGGACGAGGCCAAGCTCGCCCAGTTTCTCGAGGATCACCCGCTTCCGTTCCCGGTGGCTCGAGTGAACCCTCGATCATCCTCCGACTATGCGGTGACCGGCGTCCCGGCGGGCGTGCTGATCGACCGGAAGGGGATCATACGAGACCGGGCCCATCCCACCACATTCACTCCGGAGCGGATCGAGGCACTGCTGGCCGAAGAGTAGCCGGATGGCGGTGGGTTGCGCCGAGCTCGTCGGTCGTCCGTCGCCTGCGGGGACCCCCGCCCTGGCGGGCCTTTTCCCAGGGCGGGTCGAGCATCCCGGGGGCGTCCCTACCGGCCTGCCGGCCCTGGGTCGACGCCCGTTGTCAATGGTTGGCGCCGTCCTCCGTTTTTTCCCCAAGTCGTACAAGATAGAACAGATTGATGAGGTTGATCGTCGCGTGCGCTGCCACCGGAGCGGTGAGGGTCCCGGTGTGCCGGTAGAGAAGCCCCAATCCCAGCCCCACCAGGAGGGCGAAACCGGTCCAGGGAAGGTATCGTCGCGAGGGGCCCACGTGAGCGACACCGAACAGGAGCGTCGCAGCAATCAGGCCGGTCTCGGACTGCAGCACGCCCCGAAACAGGGATTCTTCTCCAAGGGCGGAGAGTCCCGCGAACAGGACCACTTGCCACAGGGTCAGACCGCGGACCAGTGCCGCAAACTCCTGGATCAACCAGGCGAACCAGCCAAGGCGGGTGGCGACTTGGGACAGCGCGACCACCCCGAGCCCCAGCCCAACCCCCAGAATTGCGTCCGGGCCGAGCGTGACCAGGTCGAACCACCCTGTCCAGTGGCCTCTCCAGGCCGCAAAGGCCGAGGAAACCACAAACATGAGCGAGTAGGTCAGGACCACAAGCCAGGACAACTCGGCCAGAGGCCCGCTGCGTCGCTTCCCCTTGAACCCCTCTTGCGGCACCCCGGACTCCTCAGGCATGACTCTCCTCGAGACCTCCGTGTGCCCGCACCGGCTACTTCTTGAAACGCCCCAGGAAAGAAGACAGGAGGCCGCTGCTCTGTTGCTCACGCCGTTCGCGCAGTTGCTTGAGTTCCTTGCCGGCTTCCAGGTTGGTGGGGTTGATCTTCAACGCCCGCACGAAGTACTTGGCAGCCATGTGCAGGTCGTTCTTGGCCAGATAGATTCGACCCAGAAACAGGTTCCCCCGGTCCAGTTTCGGATTCTGCCTCAAGGCGGTATGGATGAGTTTCTCCGCCTCCTCGCACTTCTTCTTGTCTTTCGGATAGTTCATCCGGAACAAGGTGTAGCCGTAGCAGGCGTTGTATTCCGGTTCCTTGGGATAGAGGTCCCGTGCGCGTGAGAAAGCCGCATGCGCTCCCGGAAGGTTGCCTGCATTCAGCAAACCAATCCCGGTCTTGAAGTGACGATCCGCCTCCAGAACCGCCTGTACCTCCTCGATGGCCGCTTCCTCGTCATGAGCCTTGCCGTAGAAGGTCGCGTCCACGTACTTCTCACGACTTTCGGGATCGGTCAACGTGTCGTAAGCCTTCTGGATCATGTTGAAAATCTCGGTGCCAAGCTTCTGCACCGGCTCCGGAAGCTTCACCAACCGGTCCGTATGGTACTCCTTGGCCAGTGCAAAATAGGCCTTGCGGATGTCCGCCGCCTTGGCACGACGATCCAACCCGAAAATCTCGAAGTAATTCTGCTTGTGGATCGTGACGTAGGTCTCCTTGAACTGGTTCGCGATGTCTCGCTCCCGAGGTGTGAACCCACTCATGTTGAAGTCCAGAAGCGGATCATGCTCCAGTTTCACCGGCACAAAGTCGGCATCAGCCAGTTCCCCAACTTCTTCCGCAATCATGTCCTCGATGGACAGACCCTCCGAGCCTCCACCACGCTCCCCCCCGTCCTGATTCACCACCTCCGCGGCCCCACTACCCTTCACGTAACGCCCGGCAGAAGCCAGTTCTTGCCTGTCCAC
>CAYQMG010000127.1:0-20444 GCA_964418585.1 uncultured Gammaproteobacteria bacterium
GACCGGGACGGAGACGGGGTGGCGGACGGTTGCGACCCCTGCCCGCTGGACAGCCCGGACGACACGGACGGCGATGGGACCTGCGACTCGAACGACGCCTGTCCCGGGTACAACGACAATCAAGACCATGACGGAGACGGCGTCCCGGACGGTTGCGACCCCTGCCCGTCGGACAATCCAGACGACTCGGACGGAGACGGGGTATGCGACTCGAGCGACCAGTGCCCCGGCCACGACGACGGGGTGGACCGGGACGGAGACGGGGTGGCGGACGGTTGCGACCCCTGCCCGCTGGACAGCCCGGACGACACGGACGGCGATGGGACCTGCGACTCGAACGACGCCTGTCCCGGGTACAACGACAACCAGGACCATGACGGGGACGGCGTCCCGGACGGCTGCGACCCCTGCCCCCTCGACGCCAACGACGACTCGGACGGGGATGGATCGTGCGATTCGGACGACATCTGCCCCGGCTACGACGACTTCGCCGACGATGACGGCGACGCCATCCCGGACGGCTGCGACGACTGCCCCTACCAGGGAGAAATCTGCCTCCTCGTGGTCTGCAACACCCCTTCCATCCCCATTCCGGACGGCAACGCTGCCGGGGTCGAGGATACCATCGACGTGCTCGAGGAGGGAAGTATCCTGGATGTGGACATCGATCTGGTGGTGTCCCACACATATGTGGGCCAACTCCATGCAGACATCACCCACGCAGGCTCCACGGTGGTGCTCCTGGACCAGCCGGGTGTGCCGGCGAGTGTGTACGGATGTGCCGGGGACGATCTCGATGTGACCTTCGATGACCTGACAGCCTACCCGGCCGAGGACCAGTGCCGAACGTCATCCCCGGCCATCCTGGGATCGTACCAACCGCTCGAGCCGCTGAGCGGACTGAACCGGCTGCCGTCGGAAGGATCCTGGACCCTTTCCATCGCTGACCTGGTTTCGGGGGAAACCGGCGCCCTGGAGGAATGGTGTGTCACGATTTTGATCGAGTGACGTGCTGACGAGGGCGTTCCCCGGGGTACGCCCCGCCTTGCCTTTCCTGCCTTTCCTGGCCCGCCTGTCGTGTCGCCCGCGTGCGACTTCTCCTGGTGAGGAGTTGGTCTCCGCAGGGTTCATCCAGCAAAGAGGCGCCGCCGGTCGGTCAGCCACCCCGCATCCTTGAACCAGGCGATGGTGTCCTTCAGCCCTTCTCGTACGTCGGGATAGAGGTACTCGAAGCCGGCGGCGAGGGTCTTGCGGTTGCTCAGCCAGTAACTCGAACTCACATAGGTGGCCGACTGAACCTCGAACACGCGGACTCGAGGCACACCCAGGGACTGCTCGAGCCAGGTCCAGGTCTTGGCTGCCACGATGAAGGGGTGGCGGACGGTTTTCAGGTTGACGAGTGGGAGGTCCAGCATCTTGCGGCCTGTGAGCAGCCCGATGTAGCGGAGGAACTCATAGTAGGAGATGATGCTGTTGTCCACCACGTTGTAGTCTTGGCCCACCGCATTTTCCTGGTCGGCGATGAAGCAGGCGAAGCGGGCCACGTCGCGCACATGAACCGAAGTGGTGACGTAGTTCCGTGCATCGAGCGGGATCACGGGGAGCAAGCCGTGGGCGATGGTGAGGATGATTCCCCCGTGCCCGTAGGAACTCCCGGGTCCGTAAATAGGGGCCGGCCGAATCACGGTCAGCGGCAGGCCCTCGTTTCGGTGAGCCGCCCACATCATCTTTTCCTGCCGCCACTTGGTCACCGAATAAGCATTCACCAGGTGCGTGCCGGTCGGCTCGATGGCATCGTCCGGGGTGTTGCGGGGCGAGGGCGATTCCTCGGTGAACGGCACATTGACTCGCTTCCCGTCTGCTGCAGTGTACGGCTTGCCGAACACGCCACACGTACTCCAGTGGATGAACCGCTCCAGCTCCAGGCCCCGGGTCACCTCGAGAAGATTGCGCGTTCCCGTGATGTTGATCCGTTCCAGCCGTTCCATCGGCGCACTGTAGTCGTAGAGGGACGCCGTGTGAAACACGCGGTTCGGCTTGCGCTCGACCAGCCGTTCCAGGCTCGGCGGGTCCAGAAGATCGGCAGCCACCAGTTCCAAATTCGGGTGATCCGGATCAAAGGCCGTGTCCCGGATGACCGCCATGTGCTCAGTGTTCTCCAGGTTCCGGGCCAGGTCGGTTCCCACGACCTGCTCCCCGGCCTTCAACAACTCACCCACCACGTAGGAGCCCGAAAAGCCGGTGGCTCCAGTCACGAGATTGATCCGTGAAGCCATTTCCCTCCCTCCCTGTTTCGCGGGTTGAATCGGACGTCCCGGCCAGCGCGGATTCCACCCATCTCGAGTCATGGCCGGGAACCACCTTGGACAGAGTCTACCACGATACCACTCCCGGGGCACAGGGCGAGTCGGGGTGACGAATCCGACAACGGCTCATGGCCCGAAGTGGAACAGGCGCCTGATTTGTCCGGAAGAATATCGAGAGGCCACAGGGACGGTGCCACACGAGCACCCCCTTTGCCTCACCAAGGGAGGGGTCAGATCGAAGAAAACCAAAAGGGCCCGCACCTCCGGGCCCTTCTGCAGCGCGCGCTACAGCCCTGCATCAATCGATTCCACTACCGCGTCCGGTCAGAGTCATTCGGATCAGGCTCCGAAGAGCCACCGCATGAACTCCTCCACCCAACTCCAGTGTCCGTAACGCGGATTCATCGTCTCCTCCTTTGTTGTCGTCGTCATTCAAGGCTTCTGGCGCAACATGAGAAATCCTTCGACCTCCATGTCGTTCTCCAGAACGCCTTCCTCGTCCAACCTGTCGCTCTCCAGAGCCGCCTCGTACAGTATCCGGGTCACCGCCTTCGTCAACTTGGTCGACAGTCCGTCGTACAGTGAGCGCTTGAATGAGCCTCCCAGCCGCTTCAGTTTGACCGTCTCCTCCTTCAGGTAGTCGAGCTGGAGCGCTATTGACAGTGGCAGCGTGGTCATCACACGCTCCATCCGCCCTGCAAGGCGCGACGAGTCGAGCGTTCGCTCGGGATGCTGCACCCACCGGTATCCACCGGCCGCACGTTCCAGATACCCCAGCTTGCAAAAGGCATCGATCAGGTTGACCACCTTCCGATCGTCCAGATCCGGCCAGGTCTCGTCCAGCGTTTCAAGGCACTCGACCACAGACGCAGGCTCCGGAGTCCGCCGAGCAAAAAACTCCAACACCGCCATCTGAAGTGCGTACCCGGCACGCGCCTTCTCCGCCTCCCGGCGCGCCGCACTTCCATGGCCGTTCCGCTGCGCATATACCCATCGCCCGCTTCGGTCCAGAACCGCTCCCGCTTCTTCAGGGGACATCCCCTTGTCTTCCACCAGGTGTCGGATTGCTTCCGACTTGATGAACTCGATCGCCTTCTGGACGTGCGAGTACTCCACGATGAGCGGGACGAGCTGCTTCAGGCATGCCTGAACCACCGCTTCCATCGCGGTCCGATTGTCGCCTTGATGCTCAACCATTCGCATCCTCATGTCCGATTCTAAGTCAGATTCGTGGTGTCGTCAAGTGCATTCGGAGGAAGCTTCCATCCTGATAGTGCAATTTTTTGCACAAGCCCCTCCTTCGGCTGCCCAGGACCGCTGACCGCACGTCCCGGCACCCCTGGCACAAGAATACCACCAAGAAGTACGGATGCACCAACCTCCTGCTGGAGCACGTTTCCAGCTCGTCCCCGGACATCGCCAAATCCAAGGCCGCCTTCGACCGGATCGCGCACCCGCAAACCACCATGCCGTTTTGCGACCGGAACCCGCGCTGAGGATATGTTCGGTGCCACATGTGTTATATATTGTGCACTCGACAGGCATTGGCTTTGCACGAGCACACGGCGGTGTCTGTGCGCTGCAAGGTTGAAGTTGGACAGGAGACGCGGTTGCATCCTTGAATGGGGGCGCATGGGACGGAATCCAGGGTGTTGAGATGGGGAATATGCCTGCGCGGCCAGCCGGACCGGGGGGGGCATGGCCTTCCTCAAGGACCTGCCTGCCACCTCGAAAGGAGGTGAAGCCCCCACCGGGAAGCCGCAGGTACATCCTCGCCTCTCGAGGTGACCGGGAACCCCGGCGGTCCCGTTGCTGGGTGTTGAATTGCAGACGTGGCCAGGAGTATGCACATGTGGGCGAGGCGATGTTTCTTTCTCGGTTTTTGTGGACTGGTGTTGACCGCCGTGGCGGGTTGTAATCCCGAACCGGACGAGCAGACACCTGGCCCCGAACCCGCTCAGTCACCCGAGGGAGAGGTGACAACCCCCACTCCCACCCCATCGCCCTCACCACACCCCGGGCCGGTCACCCCGACACCGCCGGCGCAGATGAGCACCGCGACCCCCGAGCCGATACCGACCGCGACCCCCGAGCCGGTAGCGACCGCGACCCCTGAGCCGGTAGCGACCGCGACCCCGGTGACCGACCAGGATGGAGACGGCGCCTCGGCGGAACAGGATTGCGACGACACCGACCCGACCATTCATCCGGGCGCCGAGGAGGTCTGCGACGGGGTGGACAACGACTGTGACGGAGCGGCGGACGAGGAGCTGGAGCAGGTGACCTCGTACCCGGACCAGGACGCTGATGGGTACGGGAATCCGGATGGGGCGGTGGCTTCATGCTCGGTTCCAGCCGGTCATGTCGAAGCAGGCGGCGATTGCGACGACACTGACCCGACCATTCATCCGGGCGCCGAAGAGGCGTGCGACGGGGTGGACAACGACTGTGACGGAGCGGTGGACGAGGATGTCGCCCAGATCTATTACGCGGACCAGGACGGCGACGGGCACGGCGACCCGGCCACGGCGGTGGCGGCCTGCACCGCCCCGGAAGGTTACGTGTCGATCGGAGATGACTGCGACGACCAGGATCCAGACTTGAACCCAGAAACGACCTGGTATCTCGACTACGACGACGACGGCTGGGGCGGCGACCGTCTGGTCTGGGTGCAGTGTGAGCAGCCCGAAGCGTTCGTCCTGGCTGCGGGCGATTGCGATGATACCGACCCGGCGATTCATCCCGGGGTCGACGAAGTTTGTGATGGTCAGGACAACGATTGCGACGGTCAGGTCGATGAAGCCGGAGCGCTCGACGAGGTCTCCTGGTACCTGGACGCCGACTCGGACGGGTACGGCGACTCGAACACCACGGTCTCGGCTTGCTCCTTGCCGGAAGGCTACGCAGACAACGCTGCCGACTGCGACGATACCAACCCGGCCGTCCACCCCGGCGCCGAGGAGGTGTGCGACGGCGTGGACAACGATTGCGACGGCAACGCAGACTCGGGCACTGCCGGGGCGGCCGCGCTGTGCGCCGCAGAGGACTGTTCGGCCATCCTTCAGGAGCGCCCCGACGCCCCCGACGGCGTCTACTGGATCGACCCCGGCAGTACAGGCGCCCCCTTTGCCGTGTGGTGCGACATGACCACGGACGGAGGAGGCTGGACCGTGCTCGAGAAAAGCCCCTACGATGCCACCATCGGCCGCGCCCTCTATCGTGATGTACCGGTCAACGAGGAGCAGCCCGACCTCGAGCGGCACCGGCTTTCCAGGGCCAGGATGGAACGACTCGTGAGCATTTCCACCGACCTCCGATTCGACTGCCGGGGGGACGACTACTTGCTCACCTATCCGGACCAGCTATTCAATGGCGACGGTGGACCCGACAGTTGCGACAACTGGACGATCGTTCCTTACATCGACGCACAGCTCAAGGGCTATCGCGTTCAGGGGCGAACCATGGTGACCTGGCACACCGGACGGAGCGAGGGGTGCGCCGGTGCATGGCACATCGACGAGCACGCCCAGACCTCCTATGCCGGCGAACCGAACTACCCCTGGGCTGGATTCCCCATCACGTCCAGCAGCGCCGATACCTTCGCCACCGACCCGAATAACGTGGACACGACCGGCCACGAGTGTCACACGGACGGGGCGGTCCGGTACACCATGGTGCGTCGCACCGAGATCTGCGGTGACGGCCAGGACAACGATGGCGACGGCTGGATCGACGAAGGCACCCTGGGAATGACCGAGACATCCCCGGCGGCGAGTTGCCTGGAAATCCTTCAATCATGCCCCTCGGGCCGCGCGGTCGACGGCGCTTACTGGATTCAACTCCCTGACTGGGATTCCCCACGCCCGATCTGGTGCGACATGACCACCGAAGGAGGCGGATGGACGCTCGTGATCAAGGCCGACAACGTCACCAACGTGTGGCCCCTGCACGACGGCAACCACGTGGCAGACCTCAATGATCTCGAGGTGGTGTATGCGCGCATGTCGGACGCGGACATGGACCGATTGCAGACCTCCGAATTCTACTTCCATGCCTTCGGCCAACCAGACTTCCCCGCCTTCCTCGTCAAGAATGTCTGGGCCAGCGAGGCGGTCAGTATCCAGGGGCCGAGGGTGGTGGAAACTGCGGCCATCGACCCCACGGCGCCGATCATGTTCCAGAACCTGGACAATCGCCAGCAGACCACCATCGCGGCCGGCATGGCCACCTCGAACGAAAATTATGAAGCCTACGGATATAGTTGGGTCGCCAGTTACGCGCTGTGTGTGATTCCCGAAAGAGACACGACCCGCCCGCACAGTTGCTTCTATCGAACCTGTTGTGAGCCCTGGGGCGAGGGGATCTGGTTCAATAGCCGCAACTCCGAGATGCCCGGCGACGACTATCCCGGCGCCGTCTACGTCCGGTGACTCGGCCCGGAGACCCCGCCCTTTTCCTCTCCCGCCCGTTTCGCACAGGGACTCGAGGCCGGTTCGAGCCTGGACCACGGCCTCGCGCCCTGTTGGGAACCTGGCGGGCGCTCCGGACGGGCTGAACCGGCGTCACCATGGGGGTGGAGCCTGTGTCGGTTTGCCGCAGCGCGTTCAGAATCGTCCTTCAGAAGCCGTCGACGAGTTTGGGCGAATTACCATGTGTTGACTCGAGGACGAGGTGTGATACGGATCCACGTCCATGTACCAGGTGGCGATGGCGTTGTCGTCGTCCAGATCGCACAGGGCGGTGGGCCGTATCCACGAGCCTTTCTGGTTCGTGTACAGGTAGACCGCATAGTGACAGTAGACAAACCCATCGGGTGACCAGTCGAGTTCCTGCCATCCCTGGATGGTCTTGTCGAATGGATGGTCCTCGCTGTTCAGGGGCGTTTGCGGCGAAGACTTGCAGGCGACGAACCGCTCGTACTCCTTCTCGTAGGCCATCTCGGTGAGGGCGATGCCACGGAGGTTGACGAACACCTCGCTGCGCTTGGCCTTGAGCCGAAACCGGTAAAAATTGGGCACTGCGATGGCGGCCAGGATACCCACGATGGCCACCACGATCATGAGTTCGACAAGGGTGAATCCGCTGGATCCGCGCCAGGAATTCCGGCCTGAGCCGGGCGGATTCACACGGGTCCGCCAGGGGTGGTCCGTCGGGATACCCATGATCGCTCCCTCGAGGCGCGCCTGGAGCAGGCCACGCAATGCCTCATCCCCGGCACCTGGACACCGCCCCCCCCGCCCTGGCCCTGACGGACCGATACAGCGGCCGGAGTCGGCCCGGTCGTGTTCGGGGTCCCACTGTTCAGCATGCCTCGAGGCGCAGGCGAACGCAACCGTAAGCGGCCCGGGACCGGGAGGGATCCTCGGTTCTCCGCCCGGCGTTTTCTCCGGAAGGGGCGCAGTTCAGCGCAGCACGAACTGGATCATCACCTCGAGGGTGTCGTTGGTCCATCCTTGCGTGTGTGTTTCGCTCACGGGTAGATGATGCACGTAGTCGAGCATGAGCTTGAGCGGTACGTCTGCAAGGGGGTAGGCGTTGAGCCCGAGGCTCACGGACTGTTGCCGGTCGTTGCCTGTTCGAGTGTTCGGGTCGAGGGCGTCGTACCGGATGGCGGGTTCCACCCGGAGGGGCGCCACAAACCACGCGGCCTGGGCGAGGAAGCCCACGGCGTGGTAGCTCGAGGCGGAGGTGTCCCGGGGTGTGAACCGGGCGGCGTTGACCTCGAGGGACATCCAGAATCGGTGGTAAGCGGCAGCGAAGTCTGTGCCGTAGAGAAGTTTTCGCCCGTCAATGCTGTCGATGGGTCCGCCGGGTCCCACCTCGCCGTCATCAGACCATGCCACGTTGGCGCCGAGGGCCAGTGCGGGCCTGGGGTGTTCGGTTGTGGGGCGGTGAGCGGTTGAAGAGGTTGGTGTCGAGGTCCAGTCGAGTCGAGCCGCCAGCAAGGGGCGGTTTCGGTCATCGTCTTCGGTCATGTTCTGACCTCTTCCGGTGAAGGCGCCGGTTCGGAAGCGGAGGTGTCTGTTTGGACCGTGGAGGTCGGCCATGACGCCGATGTCGCGTCCTGGGACGAACTGGTAGGCCATGGCGGGCCGTTCAACAAATAGTGTATACTCACCGCTGGCAAGTCGGTTTCTGGAGTAGGGTACCTTGAACTGGCCGATGTCTGTCCGGAGCCAGGAAGCGAGGCGGATGCCGAGCCGGGCGTCGCGCAAGGGAGCGGTGTGAGACGGTCCGAGTTCAGCGGTGAGCTTGTAGTCGAAGCGGTCCAGGTAGACCCCGTGAAGGTTGAGCCTGGCCTGCTTGATCCGAACGCTGCCGGTGCCGAGGGGTTCCTGCGGAGCCTCGTTCGGCTCGGCTTCCGGTGCGGTACCGTTGTCGTTGGCGGGAATCGGCAGCGAGTAGACGACTTGCATGCGGGATTCCACCTCGAGGTAGCCATCTGGACCGGAGATTGTGAGGTTGGCCTCTGCGTGGGCCATGGAGCAAGGCAGGGTTGCCAGGGCGAAGGCGAGGGCCAGAGTACGCGGTTTCAAGGTGTTCCTCCCATTTTGGTGGGGGCAGGTGGAGGCGGAATCACCTGCCGAATCGTTCCTCCATGAGGGCGTGGCGCAGGCCGCGGTCGCTGATTACGATTTCCGAGGCGTTCAACCGCCGCATGCCTGCGCGCAGGATGGACGCGCCGGCCACGATGACCTCGGCACGGCCCGGTTCCATGCCCGGGATTCGTTTTCTCTGCTCGAGCGGGACGGTCCGGAGGGCCTGGATGTGGTCCTCCAGTTCTTTGCGGGTGAGGAGCGTTCCGTGGACCTGTTGGGGATCGTAGGTGCGGAGTTGGTGTTTGATCGCTGCGAGGGTGGTGGCCGTACCGCCCACAGCGATCACGATCTGGACGAGGGGGACCGGACCGATACGGGCGAACACCTGGTCGAGTCGGTCGAAGAGTCGCTCCAGGTCCTCGTTCCTGACGATGTCCGTGCCCACGTGGGTGTCTGTGAGGCGAATGGCGCCCACCTCGAGGCTCAGTTTTCGGTCGATGCGAGGCCCCTGTCCGAACGTGAGTTCCGTGCTCGCCCCGCCCGCGTCGATCATGGCCACCGGAACGTCCGGGTCCGCCAGGCTGGAAGCAGCGGCCAGGTATCCCAGTCGCGCCTCCTCCTCCCCCGAGATCACCTCGATGGGAATGCCCGTGGCTGCACGCACGCGCTCGATGAATTCGCTCGAGTTGCTTGCCTGGCGGAGACACTGGGTGCCGACAGCCACGAATGCCCGCACGCCGTTCGCCTGCATGGTACGAGCATGACGCTCGAGCACGCGGAGGGTCCGGTCGGCGGCGTTCGGTGAGATTTTGCCGGTACGGTGGAGTTCCTCTCCGAGGCGGGTCACGGTGGATTCGTCGATGAGGGGCACGAAATGCCCGTCCTCGAGCCGTCTGGCCACGTGGAGAAGCACGGAATTGGAGCCGACGTCGATGGTTGCGTAGATGCTCAAGGGGTCCTCCTCGAGGTACGAGTCTGCGGCCCGTCGGGGTCACCGGTTGGGTGCAGGAGCAGTGCGTGGCGGGCGGGGGCTCGGCGGCTCGAGCCTGGTGGAGACGCTTCGCACGCGGCGTGATCAGACCATCATGACGATGGCCACCACCACGGCGATGATGACGGCGATCAGGATGAAGAGCTTGGTCTTCGACGTGGGAGCCTCCCCCTGCACCTCCCCGGTCTGCCCGTTGATCATGAATCGATAGAGCTTGTCCTCATAGTTGTATGCCGAGATCCACAGCGGGAGAAGCACCAGGGTGGCGGCGACATCGCTGAACGTCGTCGAGACCTGGACATCCTTGCACTTGTCTCCCGGTACCATCTCCTCCACTTCCCGTTCGATGCGGTACTTCACCCGGCGCTCACCGCGGGTCCAGGCCTCGTCCTGGTCCACGGCACAGGTCTCCGCCTCCCAGCCGGCCAGGTAGTCCGGATCGTAGGGACGGAGTTCTTTCATGTGAAACGGCTCGATGGCGCTCAGAAGCTTCTCGTCGAGGCCCCTGGACGCCGGGACCAGCACATGCTCGTAAGCCTTGCGGTGGGTGCCGGTCACCGGTTCCCATCTCGTCTTTTCGACCTCTTCCTCCTCTTCCCGAACCGTGCCGTCCGCATCCTCGACTCGACGGGTCACGGTCTCGGTGTAGGTGTATCCGGCCGACGCCGACCAGCTCGACTCGGTGGTGCACGAGAATGACCAGTAGGGCAGATACACGCCTCGCATGCGGTCCGGGCGGGCACGCTCCACCAGGTCGCCCGGGCGGAAAAAGCCGCTTCCCAGCCACTCCCGGAACCGCGCCGACGCCTGTTCCCGGGTCACGGTGAACGGAATGACTCCCTCGGGCCGGACAGTATCCTCGGTGGAAGCCTCGACCACGTAGTTGGAGTCGCAGTAAGGACACGTGAGGCTGCGTTCCCGCGCGCTGTAGCAGATGGTCGCACCGCAGTTCTCACACTTGATGGACTGGGTATCCCCTCCAAAGCCTTTCGCGCCTTCGCCGGTCAGCCTCACGCCTCCTTCCACCTTGTCTGCCGCCATCGCCTCGCCTCCTGCAGGTACGCTTCGACCTTGCCTGTCACGGTCGCTTCTAGCGCATTTCCCGGGGCAGTGCAAGCATCGCGTCCTTCATCGTGCCCTTTCCCGACTTCGACGCCGGTGGGACGGGCGGCAGGTGAAGGGCGGCCGTTGACCGCGGCGACCAATCCCTCTATGCTGAACCCGAACGCCCTGAACCTGAACCGGCACCGAATTCCCCCGCAATGGGAGTACACATGGTTGACCAGGTCCTCGAGCACCGTATAGACCGGTGTATCACGTGCGGCGCATGCCTGGCCGACTGCCCGGTGATGGGGCTGGCTCCGGAACGTGCCCGCCGTGAACGGGTGCGGCTCAACCTGGGGGCCCGCTCCGGCCGGGTGCTGGCAGACTGCACTTCCTGCCTGTCGTGCAATGTGCGCTGCCCCCAGGACTGCCGCCCGGCACACCTGACCATGTCGCGATGGCACGAATCCTACCAGCGAAACGGCCTCCCGGCCCGGGCTGCCTGGTACGACCCGAACCATCATCCCAACTTCCGTACTTACGTGGTGGCCCGGTTGCCCGAGGACGAACAGGATATGGTGCGCGCCTGGGCCGACACATCCCGGTGCGAGGAGATCCTCTTTCCCGGCTGCAACATGATCACCGCACCCTATCTGCTTCGAACACGACTGCTCCACAACCTGCCGGTTCGCGGCGCGCTCGGGCTTTGCTGCGGCGAAACCTACTATCGCATGGGACTGATCGAGCCGTTGCGGGAAACCGCCGCAAAACTCGAGCAGGTGTTCGGGGCAATGGGCGTGCGCCGGATGGTGTTGCCTTGTACCGCCGGCTTCAACATGTTCTCGCGCGTGCTGCCTCGAGCCGGCGCCCGGTTCGAGTTCGAGGTGGAACACCTCCTGGCCCGCCTCTGGCGGCAGGTCGCAGACGGAACGCTCACCGTGGGTTCCGGCCTCGGCATTACCGTTTCGATTCACGATTCCTGCCACGCCAAGGTCTTCGGCACCGCCATCCTGGACCTCGTCCGCAACCTGTTGAACGCCATCGGAGTCGACGTGGTGGAGCAGCCGTTGATCCGGGAGCGCGCCTTGTGCTGCGGTATCGGCGGCGGGTTCAGCGCCGCCTCGGCCTACCATCCGGCACGGATCGCCCGGGCCACTTTCCGGGCACTCCGCTCCGCACACCAGGCGGACGCCGACGCGATCGTGGTCTATTGCGCCGGTTGCCTCCAGATGTTTTCGGTGGGCCAGCAGATGTTTCCATTCTTCCGAAAACCGGTCTACCACATCCTCGAACTGCTTCAGGCGGCGGTCGGTGAGCGGCCGGCCCGCAGACACCGGTCCCGTGCCCGACTGTTCCTCGAGGGCATGGTGCGGTACCAGGCGCCGGCGCTGCTCTCGAGCGAGCGGACCCGGGTGGACCTGAGCGGGTCAGGCCCTGTCGCCCGTCATGGCTTGAATCGCGGGTCGAGTCCTGGGACAAGTCCTGGATCGATGGCTGGGTCAGATCATGGGTCGAATCGTGGACCGGGGCAGGGAGGGCACCATGGGCGGAGATGACCGTTCCCCACGGGGCCGCGACCCCGTGGTCGAAGCAGGAGCAGGGATCGACCCCGAGGAGTTGGCGGAGCGCTGGGGTCTGCACCGTTGCACAGGGTGTGGCACATGCCTCGAGCAGTGTCCGACCCTGAAACTGTCCCACCCGGAGGCGGTTGAGGAAATGCGGCGGCTGGCCGAGGGCGACCCGGACGCGGACGTGCTGCGTCGGTGCGTGAGCTGTCATGCGTGCGACACGTTTTGCCCGAACGACGCCCATCCTTATGGCCGTATTCTCCTTGCGTGGCAAGAACGGTACCAGGCCCGGGGGTTGCCGGTGCGGGCGCGCTACTTCCTCCCCGGACGCCGTCCCAACTTCCGTCAGGACCTCCCGTTCGACCAGGCGGAGCGGCGATTGCACCAGGCATGGGCGTCTGAGCGGCCGCCTGCGCGGGTGGTGCTTTATCCCGGGTGCAACTTGTTGGCCGTGCCGCGCCTGGCGGAAGGCGTTCTGTTTGAGCATCTGCCTGTATGGGGCGCCTGGGACCAGTGCTGTGGAGAACCGTTTTTCCGCATGGGATTGCTGGACCAGGTGGCTTCTCGAGCCGCTGAACTCACGGCCCACTTTGGGCGGTACGACCTGGAGGAGGTCGTTTTTCCCTGTCCAGCCTGCTATCGCATGTTCTCCCAGGTGCTGCCCGAGGGGTTTGGCGCGCGGTTTTCCTTTCGCAGTCGCCTGTTTTCCGACTGGCTCGAGGACCGACTGAGGGAAGGCACGTTTCGTCTGGACCGGTTGGAGCCGCGGAGGGTGGTGGTCCAGGATTCCTGCCACGGTCGGGTGCTCGGCCAGGGCTTCATGCAGCAGCAGCGGGATCTGGTTCAGAATCTGGGGCTCGAGGTGGTGGGCGCGCTCCCCGGGGCGCCGGTGTGGTCCTGTTGCGGAATCGCCGCCGGGTGTCGGGCCTACAGCGTGGTGGACATCGTTGCGGAGGCGTATCGAACGTTGCGGGCGCTCGATCGGTACGGGGCGGACGAGGTCGTCACCTATTGCACCGGGTGCTGGCTCACGTTCAACCTGGTTCTGGCCTTGACCCGGCCGTTCGCCGTCCGGGTGACACACCTGCTCGAGCTGGTTCGTGAGGCGTTGGGGGAGCGGTTCGAGGCGGGGAGGGGGGCACGACCGTTTGTGATGGCCCGGGGGATTGCGCGTCACGCGTTGGTGCGCTATTTCAGCCGCGGGCGATTCTGGTTGTGAGCGACCCACCGGGATTTCGAAACGTCTGCACGCCTGCTGTGGTACCCTGTGCAGGAAAATGGCTGAGTCCGGGGTGTGTCCTGGGTGTGAGCCGACTCGAGTTCGGTGCGTGGCGGGTTGCTCGGGAACGGGGCCGGTGTTGTCGCCGCGGCATGTGACGGGAGTGGATCCACAGGGGGTGAAAGGCCCATGGAAAAGTCGAGTCGAAGCCGAGTGTGGTGGCCTGTCGGCGTGTTGGCATGGAGCGTTCTGGTGTGCAGTTGTGTGCGCATGGCCACCGAGGTGGCGCCCCTGGAGGACGACGGGGTTCGAGCCGAGAAGAAGGCCTTTTCGGCGGAAGAGAGCCTGTCGGAGGCGAGTGCCTGGGTCGAGCGTGGTGGGGGGGTGGGGGCTGGTGCGGGGGCGAGTGCGAGTGCGGAGGACGGGGACGGTGCGCGGGGTGGGGAGGAAGTGGCGACCTGGCAGCGGTCCGGGCTGGTCCCCAACACATCGAAGCTCAGCGTCGGGGATGGGGAGACCCTTCCCTTGCGGGGTATCCAGGCGTCGGTCCAGATCGACGGGTATCGCGCACGGGTGCTTCTGGATCTCTATTATTACAACGACCGGGATCAGCAGTTTGAGGGGACGTTCCGACTTCGACTTCCGCAGGAAGCGGCGCCCTACTACTTCGCATTCGGGCAGGAGGTGGTGGAGAGCCAGGCGATTGCCGAGCCTCCGGATGGAGACCGGCCGGGGTTCCTTCCTCCGGAGGTGGTCCGGAAGGCCGGCTTGACTCCCGAGGCCGTCGCCCAGGTGCGCAAGTCCCGGTGGGAGCAGGTGAAAGAGGCCAGAATGGTCCCAAGGGAGAAAGCCGCTCATGCATACCGGGAAACGGTCCGGGCAGGCACCGACCCTGCGCTCATGGAGTGGGCCGGGGCCGGAGTTTTCAGCGCGCGAGTGTTCCCGCTCGCACCTGGACGGCTCCACCGCATCGTGATTGGCTACGACGTCAGCCTGGTGCAGGCCGGTTCCGACCTCGAGTACCGGCTTGACCTGCCCGCGGATCCGGTGCCCGCCCGCATTCACGTGAGCGTGGCAACCACCGACCCCTCGAGCGTGGTGACGGACCCATCGGCACCCGGAGCGGCGATCGATGGGCGGATCCACTACGACTTTCAGGGAGAACCGTTCCCCGGCCTGGCTGTGCGGTTGAAAGCGCCCGGTGTGGTGATGCTCGAGGGCGAGGACGCGCGCGTGGGGCCGTTGTTCGCCACCCGGTTCGTGCCTCCCCTGGCCGCAGATGCAATTGATGCCGACCCGCGCAACGCCCTGTTTCTTGTGGACACTTCGCTGAGTGCCGCCCCGGACCGATTCAACATCTTCCTGGAACTGATGACGCGCATCCTCGAGGCGAACCGTGCGGTGCTGCCCTCGTTCGGGGTGATATTTTTCAACGTGGAGGCTTACCGGTGGAAGCCCTCACTGGTGGCGAACACGCCGGAAGCGGTTGGCGAGCTGGCACGATATGCGCAGACGTTGGCGCTGGAAGGTGCGTCCGATCTGTCGGGCGCGTTGGGTGAAGCCGGCGCATTCCTGGAGGAATCGGGTGGGGCGTTGGAGACGGATCTGTTTTTGCTGAGTGACGGCGCCGTGACCTGGGGGGAGGGGGACGAGCATGCGTTGGCAGCGCAGGTTCCGGGTCCCCTGTTTGCGTTCAACACCGGGTTGGGTGGCACGGATCTGGAGGTGCTGTCCGCCCTGGCCCGGGAGTCGGGCGGTGCGGTGTTCTCGGTGGTGGGCCAGGCCGAGGTGGAGGGGGCGGCCATGGCCCATCGAGCCCGTCCCTGGCGGATCGAGACGGTCGCGGTCGAGGGCGGGCGCGATCTGCTGCTGGCCGGGAGGCCGGTCACCCTGTTTCCGGGGCAGACCTTGACCCTTGTGGGTCGCGGAGCACCGTCCCCGGATGCGCGGATCGTGCTGACCCTGTCTCGAGACGGGAAGAAAGAGGAAGTGTCGGTGCCCCTGGACCGGGTCGTGACCTCGGACCTGGCCCCTCGAGCCTACGGCCAGGTGGCCACGAATCAGCTCGAGGCGCTGGCATCGTTCGGGGAGGAAGTGGCCCGGGCTTATGCATGCCATTTCAGGATTCCGGGCAGGACCAGCTCACTCGTGATGTTGGAGTCGGAAGAGGAGTATCTCCGGTATGGTATCCAGCCTCGGGAGGACGCCTACGTGGTTCAGACCACGCCTGCCGCTGCTCTGGTGGCCCGGGTGCTTGCCGATTTCGCAACGGCCTTGCAGGACCCCAGGCTCCGGTTCAAGGCCTGGTTGACCAGGATGGAACACGTCCCAGGCGTCTCGTTCGAGGTCCCCACCGCGCTCGAGTCGGCTGTGAACGAGATACCGGTGGCGCGGTTCGATGTCCGACCGGAGCGCCTGGTGTGCCGCTTGAGGCGGGCTGAGGAAGTCCCCCCGGAGGTGCGGGCCGAGCTGATGTCCGGGCGACTCGACTACGATCACCTGACGACCGAGGCCTTGCGTCGGCAGGACCTGTACGGACCCGCGGACGCATTGAAGGCCCTCTCTTCTCTGGTGGAACATGCTCCGGGAGACGCAGTCCTTGCCCGGGACGTGGGCATGTCCGCCATGGCCTGGGGACTCGGCGGGCAGGCTTACCACCTGCTTCGCCGGGTGGCGGACTCGAGACCCTACGAGCCACAGACCTACCTGGCGCTTGCCCAGATCCTTGCAGAGATGGGCAACGCGGACCTGGCCATGCTTTACTACGAGGTGGGGTTGGCCGGGCAGTGGGACAGCCGGTTCGGCGATTTCCGCCAGGTGTGCGGCCTCGCCTACCTCCGCTTCTTGCAACAGGTCGCCCAGGGCCGGCTCCGCGTTGCCGTCCCCGATTTCGCCGCCGCACGCCTCGACACCGTCGCCCGGGAGTTCGACATCGGCACGCCGGATCTGGTGGTGGTGATCACCTGGAACACGGATGGGACCGACGTGGATCTGCATGTCGAGGAGCCTTCCGGGGAGGAGTGCTACTACAGCAACCCCACCACACGGTTGGGCGGGAAACTTACCCAGGACGTGACCCAGGGATACGGCCCGGAAATGTACGTGATGGCGTCCGCTCCCCCTGGAACATATCGCATATGGGTGAAATACTTTGCGAGCGACCGCAACCGTTCGTCGGCGCGGAGCAAGGTCTATGCCACGGTTGTCCAGGGTTGGGGGACGCCGGAGGAACGGGTCATGACCCGGGTGGTCACCCTTGTTGAGGGCAAGGAGACCCTGCCGATTGCCGAGGTCAAGGTGGCTCGCCCTTGACAACCTGCTGCACATCCATGAGAATTGAGGAGGTTGCGAGGGGAGAGCCTGCCATGGGTTCCAACGTGCGGTTGACCGATCTGGTCGAGGACGAGCTGACCGAAATGACGGTGACGTCGGTGCGGAGCGTACCGAGGCGGATCGTGGGAAGCTCTTTCCGCCCTCCGGTGCTGAAACAGGTCTCCGGACCGGGCGCGCCGGTGGAACTGGTGCTGGACGCGGATGAACTGGTCATCGGGCGGTCGCGAGCCGTGGATTTTCGGGTCGATTCGTCTGAAGTGTCGCGTCGTCACGTGCGCCTGCGTCGTCAGGGCGGGGAGATCGCCGTGGAAGACCTGCGCAGTCACAACGGCACCTATCTGAACGGGCTGAAAATCCGCTCGGCAACGCTGCGGGACGGCGATCTCATTCAGATCGGGAACGTGGTGTTTCTGTTTCGGGAAGGCCGCTGAGATTCCCGGGGATACTGGGCCGGGACCGGCGGGGGGACCTGCGCAAGGAGCGGGCCGATGGGGTTCTATGTCAAGTTCTGGGGGGTGCGAGGCTCGATACCGACACCGGGATGGCGCACGGCCAGGTTCGGGGGCAACACGGCCTGCGTGGAACTGAACATCGACGGAACCTTGCTGATTTGCGATGGAGGCACCGGGCTTCATGAACTGGGCCTGGACCTCATGCAGCGCAAGACCCAACCGGTTGTGGGGCACCTGTTCTTCAGTCACACACACTGGGATCATATCCAGGGCTTTCCCTTCTTCCTGCCGGTCTACAGCAGCGAGAACACCTTCTACGTGTACGGACCGGAACAGGGGGAAAACCGGCTCTACCACCTGCTCTCGGGACAGATGTCTTCCGACTATTTCCCCGTGGACTTTCACGACCTGCATGCATACATCGCGCCTCGAGTGCTCCCGGACGAGGGGTGTGACATCGATGGTGTGCAGGTGCGTTCGATGGAGATGACGCATCGAGGTATCTGCTACGGGTATGCGTTCGAGTGGGGTGGGCACAAGGTGGTCTACACCACCGACAATGAGATCGACCTTGCCGTTGTGAATTCGGACGAGGTGCGGGGCGACCCCGATTGTCTGAGGCGGGCCCCCCCGGCGCTGGTGGAATTCGTGCGGGGGGCCGACCTGCTGATCGCGGACGGGCAGTATGCGGACGAGGAGTACGGGCGCCGCGTGGGGTGGGGGCATCCTCGAGCGACCACGGTGGTGGATCTGGCGGTACAGGCAGGGGTGAAGATTCTGGCGGTCACCCACCACGATCCGCTTCAGTCGGATGACGACGTGGCCCGGAAGATTGACGTGTGCCAGGCTCGAGCCACCCGGTTCGATTCTTCCTTGATTGTGTTTGGCGCGCGTGAGGGCATCGAGCTTCAAATCGACTGACCTGTTCCGGCTGGTCCCAGCATGCTCAGGTTTCCGTGGCATGGGCTTCCGAAATGTGCTAAGAGCAACGCGCACAGGAAGTTAATCGACCAACGACACGGATTTCCATCGATGGAGGACCCCATGCGCAGGAATGTCCTGACCTGGGCTGTCGCAATCGCTGCGAGCGGCTGGCTTGCGAGCGACGCGATGGCGGAGTCACACCCTTTCTCTGTCCGCGACATGCTGGCCATGGACCGTGTGTCCGAGCCTCGAGTTTCGCCTGACGGCAAGACCATTGCGTTTTCGGTGAGTCGAACCGACCTGGAGAACAACCGGCGGGTGAGCGACTTGTGGGTGGTGGGCGTGGACGGCAGTGATCTGCGTCAAGTCACCGATGACGAGGCGGGCGAATGGGACCACCGCTGGGCGCCGGACGGACAAGGACTCTACTTCGTCTCGGACCGTTCCGGCACGGGACAGGTCTGGTACCAGCCGCTTTCGGGCGGGGAGGCGGAGCAGAAGACCGACCTGGCCGTGGGGGTGGGCGGTTTCTTGCTCTCCCCGGACGGCCGGACGTTTCTGGTCTCCATCAAGACATTCCCTGACTGTGCTGACCTGGCCTGCACGCGGGCCCGGTTGGACGAGCGGGAAAAGAGGAAGGCTACCGGAGTTATTTTTGATCGGCTGATGATCCGGCACTGGGATACCTGGAAGGACGGGCGTCGGAACCATCTGTTCGCTGTTCCTGCCGATGGTGGACAGGCCGTGGACCTGATGCAAGGCATGGACGCCGACACGCCCTCGATTCCGTTCGGGGACATGAGCGAGGTCACGTTCACTCCGGATGGGCAGGGGGTGGTTTTTTCCACCAAGGACGTGGGCAGAGAGGAAGCCTGGTCCACCGATTTCGATCTCTACCGGGTGTCGTTGGATGGGTCGTCCGGGCCCGAGTGTCTGACCGACGAGAACGAGGCGTGGGACACCTCGCCGGTGTTTTCCCCCAACGGGAAGACGCTTGCCTATCTTGCCATGGCGCGGCCGCGGTACGAGGCGGACCGATTTCGTATTGTGCTGATGGACTGGAAGACCGGTCAGAAGCGCTTCCTGGCCGAGGACTGGGATCATTCGCCTCGGGCTGTCGTGTGGGGACCGAAGAGCCGTTTTCTTTACGTGACCGCCGATCATCTGGGCCAGGTGGCGCTGTTTTCCATCGACGTGCGCAAGGGACGGATCAAGACCCTGTTTTCGGACGGAACGGTCCGGAGTCCTTCAGTCGTGGGCAAGCGGGTTGTCTTTGGTCGTGACCATCTCCGGTCCCCGGTGGAACTCTATTCGCTGAGTGTGAAGGGCGGTGGTCTCCGACAGATCACATTCATCAACAAGGACCGGGTCGCTGCGGCGCGGATGGGGGAACCGGAGCAGTTTACATTCCAGGGCTGGAACAACGAGATTGTGTATGGGTATGTGGTCAAGCCCGTGGATTTTGATCCGGACAAGAAGTATCCGGTGGCCTTTCTCATCCAC
The DNA here is from genome assembly GCA_964418585.1 of uncultured Gammaproteobacteria bacterium. Taxonomy (GTDB): domain Bacteria; phylum Myxococcota_A; class UBA796; order JAJRTE01; family JAJRTE01; genus JAJRTE01. The sequence goes on from CAYQMG010000127.1 coordinate 19,880, forward strand.
GGAGGGCCACAGGGGTCGTTTGGGAACGACTTCCACTATCGCTGGAACCCGCAGGCCTATGCAGGCGCGGGCTACGCGGTGGTCATGGTGGATTTCCACGGGTCGGTGGGCTATGGCCAGGCGTTCACCGACTCCATCCGGGGCGACTGGGGCGGCAAGCCGTTGGAGGACCTCAAGAAAGGGCTTCAGGCGGCACTGGACCGCTACCCCTGGATGGACGGGGATCGGGTCGCCGCTCTGGGTGCGTCCTACGGGGGTTACATGATCAACTGGATTGCCGGCAACTGGCCCAACCGATTCCGGTGTCTGGTCAATCATGACGGGAACCTGGACGAACGCATGGCCTACTATGACACCGAGGAACTCTGGTTCCCGGAATGGGACCACCAGGGCACGCCGTGGGACAACCCGGCCGGCTACACCGACCAGAACCCGGTGGAGTTCGTCAAGAACTGGAAGACCCCCATGCTGGTCATTCACGGTCAAAACGACTATCGCGTGGCGGTGACCCAGGGGATTTCCACGTTCACTGCCTTGCAACGCAGAGGGATTCCGAGCAAATTCC
>CAYQMG010000128.1:0-45473 GCA_964418585.1 uncultured Gammaproteobacteria bacterium
AATGTTGGACGGACAGCCTCTACCGCGCTCACAGGGGAGGGGCCGGGAGCGGGGCGCGCTCCCACGTTCGCCAGGGACAGGGATGGCTCTGAAGCTACCACGATTTCGCAAGGGCCCGGCCGCGAGCAACTGGTCTTTCGATGAATTGCGCCGCCAGTGTATGGAGGGAACGGAAGAAGCCTACAAGGCGTTCATCGATCGGTTCTCTCCGTTGGTCTGGCGTGCCGTCTTAAGCCAACTTCCCCATGCCTCGAGGGAGGACCAAGAAGAGGTCGTGGCAGGCACCTTTGCGCGCCTCCTGTCCAACCGTGCCGAGGTGCTGGGCCGTTACAATCGTGCTCTGGGTCTTTCCCCGGAATCCTACATTCGTCAGCAGGCCGTGTTCCAGGCGAGGAATCGTCGGCGAAGTCTCGACACCCTGGCTCGTCGTGCCGAGGTCCCGCTCGAGTCGGGGGAGTCGGGCAGTTCGGAAGGGGTGAGGAGTGGGGATCCGCCCGTGTTTCGGGTCAACCATCCGGATCCGGCCCCGGACCCGGAGCGCCGTCTGCTGGACCGCGAAGAGGTTGAGCAACTTGTCGTGGCGCTCGAAGAACGCTTGCCTCCCGAGGTGGTCCTCACGTTTCATCTCCTGTACGAAAACGGGATGACGCCGGGCGAGGTTGCGCAGGTTCTCGGCTGCTCGACGGACACCATTTACCTTCGCCGGAAACGTATTGTGGCCACGGTGGGTCAGATCCTGGCCGAGCGGGAGGCTGGGAGGGGGAGGTCATGACCAGGGATCGCAGCGTCCCTGTGCTCATGGGACTGGTGGCAACCCTGCTTTGGACCGGTCTGGTCGTCCTGTTCGCCGCGTGTCGAGGGGAGAACATCGGCCCAAGGCGGATCGATGTGCACTTCATCGGCCCGGTCAAGCTCTACCAGGCCTCGAGTCGGGACGCCCAGGACCTCCAGGGATTGCTCGAGGAGGATTTTCCGTTGCCGCGTTATGTGGTGGGCCGGGCGCCGGGTTTCCTGTTTGCCCCTCAACCCAGGGAGGGGCGCCAGTGCGACCCATTCGCGCGTGGCACCCTCGAGATGAGCCTGGCACGTCCGGGAAGTGATCCCATCTGGTCGGTCCGAATTCCTCTCCGTTCTCCAGCCATCCAGCGAGTGGACGGCGGGTATCGGCTTTCGCCCGTACCGGAAAGGACGCCGTCCGGGGATTCCGGGAATTTCTCGCCCTTGCGCATGCCAGACGAGCCCGGTTTGTGGCGATTCACCTTCACCTGGCGTTGCGGTCAGACCTCGAGAGGTCGCCGCGTCGACGAACACCTGGTGCTCGTCCAAAAAGGGGTGACCGAGGCTGCCTGCGACCCGAGGATCTGGGACCGGCTCGACGCGGTCGGAGATCGACCTCCCGGCGAGCAGTTGCCCGTGTTTGAGCAAGTGCTCCGCGAGCCCCTTTGTTCGTTCGATCGGCTTTGGGTCACCAAGTACCATGTTCAGTGCCTCAAGGAGGCGGGGGCCGACGCCCGGGCCGAGGCGGCTGCACAGGTGTGGGCGGAACTCGCCGAGCAGACAGGGTATGTTTCCGAGGCCGTGCTCGCCTTGAACGCGGCCCATGAAGCCGCCCGGGACCAGGGGGCGCTTTTTCGGGCACTATCCTACCTCGATCGTTCCCTCGAGCTGGCCGTGCGCCTCGACTACCAGGTGCGTTTCCCCGAAGAGTATTTCAGCCGAGCCTGGATATTCAATCGGCTTGGCAAGCTCCTCCCCGCGTTGGAGATGGCTGCCGAGGCCGAAACCTGGGCGGAACGGGTGGGCAAGCCCCGCTTCCGACTCGAGGCCACCCGACTCAAGCTCTCGTTGCTCCAGAGCCTTGGGCATCATCGGGCGGTCAATCGGGCGTTGACCCGGCTGCTCGCGGACATCGAGAATATCGGGTCGGCCACACTCTACAACAACGTGGGATGGCTCCTGCTTCGGGGCGTGGAGGCCGGTGTGCCACTCGGCGGCGACCGGAACCGGGCGCTGGATCAGGCCGAAACGCTCTTTCGGCGGTCTCTGGACGAGGGCGGCCCGAATCGATACCGTGCCGGAACCCTGGCCAACCTGGCCTACGTGGCTCTGCTTCGCGGTGACCTGGTACATGCCCGCGCCTGGACCGCTCGAGCCGCCGAGGCGTCTCCGCCTTCCGACCCGGAACTTCACCTTTTCCTCGACCGGGTGAGGGCCGAGGTCTCACTCGCCGACGGGGCACCCCGGGAGGCTCTGGCGCGTTTCGAGCGTCTCGAGCAGCAGGCCGGTGCTGCCAATCTCGTCGCCTACGCCGGTGCTGCAGCCTTTGGGCGGGGAGAGGCACTCCGGGCGATGGGCGCCCTGGAAGCCGCGGTCGCGGCGTATGACCGTGCCTTGAGCTGGGTGGAGGCCAACGAGGCCGTCCCGTCTCCCATTCACGAGGCCACCATGCTCGCCGCCCGCGTGCCGTGGGAGGCTCGAGACGTGCAAACCCGCCTCGATCTGCACCGGGCACTGGATGCCCTGGACCTGGTGGAGCGTTGCGCGTGGGCCCGTTGGCGCTCCCAGGTGCGAACCGCCCGGCGGCGCCGACTCTCACCGGAAGAGTCTGTCCAGGCCCGCGCTCTCGAGGAGGAATTGGACACCCTGGACCGGACGATCGCCAGCCGCCGGAGAGGGGGAGGCGGACGTGCAGATGGAATCCTGGGTCGACTGGAGGCCCGACGTGAGGCCGTGTGGGCCCGCGTCGAAACCTTGCTCGGAGACACGCAACCTGCACGCCCTCCACCGCTTGACCTGGCTGCCCTGCGCGCGCAATTGCCCGAACATGCCGTTGTCATCCGCCCTGCGGTTTTCCCGGACGAACTCGTGGTGTGGACCGTCTCTGGCAAACGGTTCACCCATCGCCGGATACCCCTGCCCCGTTCCCGGCTCGAGACGCTCGTGGGCGCGTGGTCCGAAGCCTGTCGAACCGACCACCCGGACCACTCCGCAGGATCGACCCTTGCTCGTATGCTGCTCCAAGACGTTGGAAATGCAACCTGTCTCATTGTGATTGCTGACGGTGTCCTGCGCGCCATGCCCTGGAGCGCCCTACCCGTGGCTGGCCGGCCTGCGGTGGCGCGTTGCGACGTGGTGGTGGCCCCGAGTCTCTTCTGGCGCACTCGCGTGGCTTCTGCGCGTGGTGGCGACTCGTTGCTCGTGGTGGACCCGAACCACGACCTGGCCGGCGCAGACCAGGAAGGCGACCTGGTCGCGCGCCTGCTCCCTTCTCCCATCCTGCTCGCCCAGGAAGCGGTGTCACGGGAATCCGTGCTGGCACACCTTCGCACTGCTGCACGATTTCATTACGCCGGCCACGCCCGGGTGGACGAGGACCGTCCCTTCCTCTCCTGCCTCGAGCTGGCTCGAGGGGAGTGCCTCAGCAAGATGGATATTCGCGGGCTGAGGCTCCCGGCCCCGCTCGTGTTTCTCAATGCATGTGGCGCCGGTCGGGTGGCCCGGGAAGGTGGCGGCACGCTTGGTATCGCAGACGGGTTCGTGGCCTCCGGCGCTCGAGCGGTGATTTCCACCCTGTGGGACGTTCCGGACCGGGAAAGTGCCCGGGTGGCCGACTTGTTCTACCGGGAACTCGAGAAGAACGGCGGTGCCGTGGTGAAGGCACTGGGGCACACCGTGCGGGCGCTCGCCGCAGGGCGTGCCGGACCGGCGGGTGCTCGCGTCTCCCTCTGGGCGGCCTACCAGGTGCTTGGGGACGCCTGGCTGCCGGTCGGAGGAAGCTCCGAACGTGCCACGGGGGAGGGAAGGTGAGAAAAATGGCTTGTTGAAGAAAAAAGTGGGGATCACCTTCGGTTTTCAGAGGGTGGATCGCATATCACACTACAGGAGGAGCCGACGCTGTCCTCAGTCAGCGTGGGACCATGCCGGCGGTGGATGGCAGGTACCAGACGCGACGCCCCCGGGGGCGCGCCTACTGCCGGACGCTGCGTGGGAAGAGACAGCGGTCGGACCGGTGAGGTGGACGTGGACGAGAAAACAACCGCTCCCGAACCCCGGGTTGACAACGGGATATTGGAAACGCTCGCTCGAACGAGGAGTGCGCGACGGGCCCCAGATGGTCCCTGCCCTTCCCGCGAGCGACTCGGTGCGTTGCGTGCCAACACCCTGGATCCGGTCGAGGCGACTCGAGTGGTACGACATCTGGCAGATTGCCCAGTCTGTCGTGACCGTCTGGTTTGCCTCGACACCGAAGTACCGTCCCTGTCTCGAAAGGCACAGCGAAGGCTCCTCCGTCTTCTCGTGCCACGCCGACCCCGCTGGCGATCGTGGGCGGTCGGAACCGGGGGAGCCGTGGCGGCCGCTGCGGCCGTTTTCTTGCTCGTACTTGTGCCCTCCTCGCCGGTGCCGGAGGATCTCCCCGACTACACGCTAAGTATCGACGGGTATGTGCGGGCAACTCGCGGAACCGCGCGACCCGACCAGGTTCCGGTCTATCTCCCCGAAAGTGACCTGGTGTTCCTGGTCCGGCCGGTACAAGGCGAGGCGTCGGCCCAACCCCGGGTCGTCGTCTACCTCGAGGCGCCTGACGGATCGTTCGAGCCGCTGGCGATTGCCCCGGAAGTCTCGTCAGATGATACCGGGTTGATTGCCGTGCGCGTTCGTGCCGGGGCGGTGCTGGGTCGCGATTTCGGCCTCCATCGGCTTCGTCTGCTCCTTTTGCCTCCGGCCGTCACCCCACCGGAGCGGCTGGAGGATGGACAGTGGGACGAGAACGGCCAGGTGCTCGAGGTGGAGATCGCATACCGGGCGGAGCTGGAGCCGGAGGGGGCCGTGACAACTGACAACTGAGGTTGCAAAAGGTCTGGGCACGTGGCGGGCCGCCCGGACGGGGTGTCGTGTCGCCCGAAAATGAGAGGATCGCAGTCGGTGGCAACCCGTGCAAGAGGAGGATCCCCATGAGAAGGAAGCCTTGGATAGTGGGAGGGACCCTGTGTCTCCTGTCCCTCGGGCAGGCGGCACCGGCGGCGGAGCAGACCCTGACCATCCCGGAGGGATGCGACCGGACCGAGGTGGTTGCCTACTCTCCTGCCGCCGCGTGCTTCGGGGGGGACAATACCTCCTCCGACTCCTCCGACGGAACGTGTCCCGTCCATGATCTCCGAGGTCCTGAGGGGTTTGCCATCAAGACGCTGTACGAGCGGGATACGCTCGAAAACGTGGCGCAGAACGTTCAAGAGCGAGTGGCTGGACCCTTGCTGAAGTACCTGGCAGGTTCTGTGTCGGTGACCCGTTCAGACGGGGAGGAGTTGACTGACAAGGACTTGCTCATGCTCCTCGATGCCGGTCTTGAAGACCTGGCTCCGGTTTGCTACGTGGCCGCCATGGGCACGTCCGGAGAAGAGGCGCGACCCGGGTACGACTACGACTTCGAGGGGAGGCTCGAGGACCGGTGGCACATGATCGAAACCGGCGCACTCGATGTGATCACGTTTCTGCGGGAAGTCGAGCAGGTGCAGCCCGTCATACGTCCCATCATCGCTGTTCTGGATTCGGGCGTGGCGCCGACCTCGCTCCTTGAGCCTGTGCTGCTCGAGAAAGGGTGGTCCTCCCTGGACGGCTCTGCAAACGGCAACTCGAGCTGGCTAAGCGATCCTCAAGGGCACGGAACTTCGGTGGCTTACCTGGCTGCGGACAGCGCCGGCGGGTTCGCCGATATCCTCTCCATTCGCGTGTTGGACGACCAGGGCGTGGGCTCACAAAAGGCCCTGGCCGCCGGGATCGTGGAAGCTCTGGCCATGGACGCCGATGTGCTCAATCTGAGTCTGGCCTGGCCCATGGACGAGGCCCGGGACGACCTCGGATTTCCCTGGTACCTCGCCGCCGCTTTTGCCGCCGCCACCGCAAAGGATGTCGAGGTGTTCGTCGCCGCAGGCAACCGGTGCAGCTTCGATCCGGACGCTGCGTGCCCCAGGCTGCTTCCCGCCGCCGCACCCGAGACCTGGACCGATGGCGACGGTGAGATCCACCCGATTCGTATCGTTGCCGCGGGAGGTCTGGACCCAGAGGGATTCGCCAGCTCTCAAGCGGTCGATCCCGAGGACGACCAGCTCCTTGCACCGTCCGAATTCATCTGCTCGCTTACCTCCTCCAGCACCGTCGGGGAATCCTGGCACCGGCTGAGCGGCACTTCCTTCGCCGCTCCACAGGTCAGTGGCAGTTTCGCCCTGCTCAAGGCCTGGCAATCCGGCACTGCCGCCCGGGCCACGGACGACGACGTGCTCGAGGCCCTCTTCGCCGATTCCACGGGATTCCTCCAGCCCGGCCACCACCTCAACCTGTGCGCAGCGGCCGCTGCACTCGGCAGTGTCGTACCCGACTGTGTGGCCTGGCAGGGACTGGGTGCCCCGGAACCGGGAGCTTGTCACGAGGACGATCCCGTGGAGAAAGTCAAGAACCTGTTCGCCGACATGCAAGGCCAGGCCGACGAACCCGTGTCCTGGTCCTTCTACTCAAATGGCTCGGTTTCGGCTTCATTCGTTCCCCCTGACCTGGCTGGACAGGCACCCTGGTGTCAGGAACAAACCATCCGCGAGCAGCCCGACAATCCTCCGTGTACCTCTTGCGACTACTGTCGCGAGGACGTCAGTCCCCAGTTGCAACTCGAACTGAACCTCAGACAGGTTACGGTCGCATTCCCCCTCCTTTACCTTCGTCTCACCATGGAGGACACCGGGGAGTATGTCTATGTCTCCCTTGCCGACGCCGCGGTAGGAAGCGGACCCGGGCAGCACCTGACCGTCACCCTCGATGGTGCCGACTGGGGCGAGATTTCCGAGGTGTGGCTCATGGTGGGCACTCCAACCCAGTGGTATGGACAGCCCCTTCTCAACACCGGAACCGTCAACTCCCGCATGGTGGTCCGCTGCGACTGAACAGGTGTTCCGGTCCGAAATCCATTCCTCCCTTTTTTCCAGAAAAATCAGAAGTCTATTCGGAATCCGCACCCTGCACCCACTATTGTATCACAGGTAGGTAAGGCGGGAGAAGCTCCCAGTCCGCCCTTGCACCAACCCGAGACCGGAGAGGAGGTCCCGACCATGACACGTTTTGCAGCAATTCCCTTTGTCGCCTTGCTCCTGACCACCAGTGTCGCCCTTGGACAGGACCGAGAGGAGGTGAAGAATCTGGGTAGCCCGGAACCCATCGTCTCCCCCGTGCTGGCGTCCATCAGCAAGGATGGGTCCACCATTCACACTTCTCAGAAGATCGACCTCAACTGCAACTACTACCGCTGGTGGGATGAGGATGTGGTTACCGCGTTCGCCGACCCGGTCTTCACTTGCACTCTCATGTCCGCAACACTCAGCGTGGAATTCGGAGATGTGGATTTCTACGGCCGGGACGCGTTCAACGCCGAACTCGACGTGGTTCAGTTCGGTCCAGGTTCCCTCGATGTGCTCAAGGGTTACGATCAATCTTGGGAGGAGATGAGCTGGGACGTGAAGGATCGGCTTCAGGCGAACACCGCGAGTGAGATCGAATTCGCAGTGAACGTGGACGCCGTCCACACCAGCGACCACTGGGCAGTCTATCTTTGCAGTGCACGGCTGGAAACCACCTGGTCCTGCCCGATTCCTCCGCCCGTCATCGAGGAAGAAATACGGTAGTGTGAACACGCGAATCCGCTGCGCGCGTCTGGGAGCGGGCGGGCGGTCCCGCGCATTTCCACTTCGTGCAGCTTTTCTGACGACCGAATCGCTCTCCATGCTGGTTCGCAAGCCTTTTGCTTCAAGCCCACCGCACTTCCCCTTGCCCAGTGAGCTGAATCGATGAGTCGAATGGGCAAGCCCGGCGGGCGGATCAAGCCCAGGTTTTCTCACGTTTCGATCAAGGGAAAAAATGTCCCTCCCTGATTTCGGTTTTCCTGGTGGACACTGACTACACTATGAGTGCGAGGCGAGGCATGAAACCGTGCACAGGCCGAGCCCGTTGCTCCCTGCCGGTTGGTTCGGCAGGAAGGGAGACCCGGAATTTCACGAAGAGAGGAGGGAAGCAACAGATGAGAAGATTTGGATTCCTGAGCATGCTGATTGTGTTGGCCGCGTTTGTCGCCGCCCAGGATGGGTGCCAGACCACCGAGTGGCTGGACCGCGACGACCCTACCGGCGAAGGGGATTACGAGACGATCGTGGACTTTCTGGAGGAAGGAACGCTTCCGGAAAGCTGTGCCGAGCCCATCTCGATCAGTTGTCGCACGGTGGGTACCCACATCGACTGGACTGAGACGGGCGAGGTCTACCACTGTGACCGGACCATCGGGGGTTACTGCGTGAACGACGAGCAGCCCGACGGCACCTGCATGGACTACGAAGTGCAGTTCGTGTGCCCACCCGCAGGCCAGTAGGAGACGGTCTTTGGCGGCGCGTTGTGAACCGCGGTTCCTGGTGAGCGGAAAACGGTTGGTGACGACACGACCATCTCTCCGGGTCCGTCTCGAATCCGAGCCCATTCCCGCGCCGTGTCCTCTGTGACCGAGCCTGCCTCCAGGGGCTCCCCAGCCAGCCCGTGCACCCGTCCCGGAGGCCGCTCCGGGAGACGGTAGCGGACCGCGGGCAGTCCCTGTCCCCCCCATTTTTTCGATCTGCGATCCGGCTCATCCCAGGGTTTGGATTTTGGATGGGGGAGAGGGCATCGTCTGAATCTCTCATTTTTTACGACCCTCCCCACACCTGTTCTGTGAGCACCATCCCGGACAGTCCCTTTTCCTTCTACATGGCCCATGGCATACTCCTGGAAGAGCTGAGACCGATGTCTCGGCTTCCCACCCTGTTTCTGCGCGGAGGCTTTCATGCACGGCACAATCGGCTTGGCGGCCGTCTCGAGTTCGACTCCGGTGCCCCTCGCCCTCTTTTTCTGGGGTTATGTGGCAGCCTATGTCGTTCACATCCTGGACGAATCCGTTCTGGGCGAGAGTTTTGTCGGGATGGTACAGCGTCATTTTTGGCCCGGCTACGGATGGAAGCAATTCTTCTGGTTCAATGCCGGATTGATGAGTCTGATCGTGGGATCCATCGTGCTGCACGAGGAACTGGGTGGTGCGTGGGTCATCCTCCCGCTGGTTTTCGTGTTTCAAATGTTCACCAACGGGCTTTGGCACCTGGGGGCCACGGTCTTGACGAGGCGGTACTCGCCGGGGCTTCTCACGAGCGTACTCTACTGGTTGCTCCTCTACTTGATGTTTCGCTATGGTCGACTGGGTGAGGCGGTCCGGACGGGGTGGTTGGCGGCTGCAGCGGTGGGTGGAACCCTGGTCACGGTGGTGATGATCGGTTCGTTGTTCGTGATCAGGAGAAGTGCCTGGGGTGAGGCGTTGCGGGTTCGCTGATGCGTTGTTGGAGGGGAGCCGTCCAGGGGTAGCGTTTCCCCGGCCCCCGGCGTTATGGGGGATAACGATCGTATCGGGGGAAGATGGAGACGGATCACGAGTTGATGGCCGCCTATCGTTCAGGTGACAGGGCAGCGTTCGAGCGCCTGGCGAAGCGGTATTGGTCCAACCTGTACGAATACCTGAGGGGAGTGACGCGGGACGAGGCAGGGGCCGAGGACGTACTGACAGCGACGCTGTACAAGCTGCATCGGGCTGCGGCGACCTACGAACCCCGTGGCGCGTTCAAGTCCTTCCTGTTTACGATAGCCCGGCGGGAGGCGATCTCGTGGCTGCGGAGTCGTCACAAGGACCGGGTGACCGATTCGTTGACGTCGACGCAAGGGGACGGGACGGCGGTGCAGCGGGACGTGGCTGCCTCGGTGCCGGGTCCCGCGGCGGCGGTCTCCATGCGCCAGGCGCTGCGAGCAGTGGATGCAGCGCTGGACACGCTCCCGGAGGGGCAGCGCACGGCCTTCCTCCTTTACTACCGGGAGGGGATGTCCACGGATGCCATTGCCGAGGTGATGGGGCTTTCCCCCGGCTCGGTTCGCGCCTACATCACCAAGGCCCGGCAGAGGTTGCGAGAGACGGTGCTGAAGACCCATGACATTTTTGGAGCCGGAGACCCGAGGGGGTGAGGATCCGATGGATCGAGAGGAACTCTTGAGGATTCTGGACAAGCTGCCCGAAGACCGGACGCCGGAAGAGGCGGCGTGCCTGGAAGCGGGGGTGGAGGCCTCGCCCGAGTTCGCCCATCTGGTGCAAGCGGTGGAAGGAACGATCGAGGCCTGGCAGGAGGCGCCGCGTGCGATCCCGCCTGACACGGTGCTGGAGGCGCTATGGCGGCGGGTGGATCAGGAGTCCCGGAGTGCGGACGTGTCTATCGAGGTTGGAAAGGGGTGCCCTGAAACGGGCGGGGGCGCGAGCCGGCGGACGCACAGGTGGCTCGACCTGTTGCTCGGATCGTTCCGGCCGGTGATGGTGGGTGCCCTGGGTGTGGTGGCGGCCCTCCTGGTGTGGACGTTCCGAACAGGCAACCTCGAGGACATTCGGACCAAGGGACCGGGAGAGGTCGCCATGGCTCCAACGGTCGACCTGCAGGTGGTGATCGAATCCGCCGGTGGCCGTGCTCACCGACCCGCCGAGGACCTGGCGACGCTCCGGCCCGGGGACGGGCTCTTCTTCCGGTTCGTGGTCGAGCGGGCTGGATTCCTTGGCCTGGTCGAACGGGATCCCATGCACCGCCTTTCTCTGATCTACGAGCGCAACGGTTTGGATCGGGCGGCTGGAGAGACGGTCATCGACATTGTGGATGATCAGGGACGACATCTGCGCTTCGTCCCCCCCGACACTCCGGGAGAATATACCTACATCGCCGTGGCGTCCGAGCGTCCCCCTGGAGATGACCTGGCGGGTTGGCTCGATTCGGTGTGGGCGCGCTATGCCGCACGGTACCGGGATGTGCTCGCCCCGGACACGCTTGTGGACATGGATCTTGACGCCATCCGTCTGGTCGTGGAGGCTCCTTCTGGCCAGGAAAGCGACGATGGGGGAGCCCCATGAGGCAGACAGGCGGCTCGAGGAGAACCCAGCGCATGCCCCCATCCGGGCACCGCAGGCCCGAACTCCTTCTGGGGACTCTCTTCTGCGCGCTCATCAGCTCCGGTTGCGTGCACGCACCCCGCACCACCAAGGGGTTCGAGTCCTCGCCCACCACGTCCTCCGTGCTCGAGGACAGCCTCCGACCAAGACGACTGGCCATCGTGATCGGAATCGACGAGTATGATGACCCAACCTTCGGCCGGCTCAGGTTCGCACGCCGGGACGCGGTCGAGATGGCCAGAGTGCTCCGCAACCCGGACCACGGAGGGTTCGATCGGGTCGTGGAACTCACCGCACCAGACGATGTGACCCGGCGCGCCATCCTCGAGGAGCTGCGCCGATTGCGTAACGGGCTCCGTCGCCAGGACACCCTGCTCATATATTTTTCCGGCCATGGCTCCATCGAGGTGGACGCTCAGGCGCGGATCAGGCTCTACCTGGTCACCACCGACACCCGAGCTTCGGACCTGGCAGGGACTGCCATCGATGTGGCTGCGCTTCGGCGATTCCTCAAAGAACTCAAGGCGCAGCGAAAGGTCTTGATCCTGGACAACTGCTTCTCAGGCAGTGGGAAATCTCGTATCTCCGCCACGTCCAGGGCCTACCTCTCCCGTCTGCCCGATCCATGGCGCGCACTGGAACACGCTGCCGGGCAGACAGAAGCTGTGCTCATGGCGAGTACCCTGGGAGGCTCGGCCGAGGAGGACAACGCACTCCGCCATGGTACCTACACCTATTTCCTTCTCCAGGGCCTGACCGGAAATCTCATCGAGGCCGACGCCAACGGCGATGGCGCGGTCACCGCCTACGAAGCCCACGACTACGCTCGAGCCCGCACGGTGGAGCACACGCACGGTCGGCAGGTCCCGGAGGGGAATTTCCGGGTCGTGGGACGCGCAGATGTGTTCCTCAGCGGAAAACCGGACCCGGAATTGGCTCGAGCCGCCGCACTGGTCTATGCCTACGGCGCCACTTCCTCGGCCATGTCCCTCGAGGTCGATGGTCGGCGCAAAGGGGCCTTCCCGCGCACGGTTTCCATCCCAACCGGGGTGCACGAGGTTCGCGTCCAGAATTCGGACGGCCGCGTGGTGGCCCAGGGGCGCCTCGCCTTTGCGGAAGGACAGGTCTACTCTCTTGGTCTCCTCATCGAGGAATTGAGAGGATACCGACGCTTCTTCGCCCTCGAGAGCGGGTACATCCGTCAATTGACGGGAGAAGCCACTGGAGTGTGGGGACGGGACGCACCTCGAGTCGGGGTGGTGAGCGGCTACCGCATGCGCGGAGGCGCGCTCCGAGGTCTCACGCTCAGCTTCCATGCCGGGTGGTCCACTGCATCGGACGGGGCCTGGACCGTGTTGGCCGACGTGCAACGGCGCAACGTGCTGGATCTCGGTGTCCACATGGTCATGCGTCGGTCTCGAGGCCGGTGGCAGGGAGGCGCCGGCTGGTTCGCCTCGTTGGTGTACGTCCCCGCCCTGGATCTCCCAGACCAGGTGGCAACGAACCAGTCCCTGGCCGTATCCGCCTCCCAGGGATGGCTCTCATTCCCAGGAGGACCTGTTGTGTGGGCCGGAATGGAGATGACCCGAAACGTGCTCCTGACGCTCGAAGCCACCCTTCCCATCGTCGGAGGCGACTTCGACGAGGATGGAGATTCGGATACCAATGTTCAGGCTCGCCTCGCCATGGGATTGGAACTCGGCTTCTGACCTCGTGTCCCGATTCTGGCTCCGCGAACATTCCCCTCACACCCATCCCCTCGAACAGACCTTGTCCCCATCGGCTCCCTGCATGCTGTTCCTCGTACCCTGTTCTCCGACTCGGGAACGAAGCCTCTCACACCTCATGCTGACCGTCGCCGGGCTCGGGTGTGTGGGTGACGTGTTGGGTATCGTCGTCGCCTGAATCGGGAGTAGGTGTGAGGAGCGGTTCGGGTGTGCGGGAGGGGTGTTGGGTATCGTCGTCGCCCGAATCGGGAGTAGGTGTGAGGAGCGGTTCGGGTGTGCGGGAGGGGTGTTGGGTATCGTCGTCGCCTGAATCGGGGGTCGCGGTGACGGACGCCTCGGGTGTGTCATCGTCGGGCTCGATGGTCTCATCCGGGGTTTCGCCGGGGGGGTCGTCACGGTGCTCGTCGCAGGGGAGCAAGGAGACGTTCAGTGTGGCCTCCGCGCCGTTGGCCCAGGTGGCGCGGAACTGGAAGTCGCCGGCTTCGTCCCGGGTCGGTTCTTGGGGCCAGTTCCAGGAGAGGGTGAGGGATTCGTCGGGGCCCAGAGACCAGCGGGTGTCCGGGGCGTCACAGTTTTCAGGGAAGGCGTCCACGATTGGCCGCTCGTCGTCCGACTCGATCCGCACCAGGACGACCTCGACGAAGCAAGTGGTGCTGCTGGCGAGGAGCACGGTGTTGTTGCACGGGTTGTGCAGGCCGGCACGGAATCCGGCTGTTTCCTCGCACTCGATGATGACCGGGGAGGTGTCGGCATGGGCCGAGGAGGCTTCGAGGGCGGCGAGCAGGTCGCTGGGCGTGCATTGACATTGCTCGTCGACGGAGCCGTTGCAGTTCTGGTCGATGCCGTCGCCGCAACGTTCCGCGGCCTGTGGATGGATGTCGGGATTGTCGTCGCGACAATCTTCGGGCGTGGTGAATCCATCCTGGTCGTGGTCGGTTCCGGGGACGGGTGTGGGCGTTCCCACGACCTCGGGCTGGTCGCCGCCGAGTGGGAGAGAGAAGCAGCTCCAGAACCCGCCCACGCTGCAAAGTGCGATGAGCGTGACGACTCGGATGGGGTGCCCGGTCGAGCGTGGGGCATGGAGGTGGGGGTCTCTGGGGTTGGGCGTCACGTCGTCACCTGTCGCCTGTCCACTCGGGCCTGGGTCCCGGTCGGAGGGGGCATCCGGCGGGACCATTCCACGGGGTAACCTCGTACATCCTTTGTAACGCAATGAGAAGAGGAACCGCTACCCCTGGTCGAGTGGGGTAGCGAATATTTGGGCAAGGTCGTTCTGAAGGTTGGCCGGGCCGACGACCGGGAACTGGCGGAGCGTCCAGGACGCCGCTGTCAGGAGGTGAGCGGCTGGCACCGTGTACCGAGAGGGAAGGGCGGGATGTTGAGTGTCTTGAAGTTGAAAGGGCTGTGGAAACGTATCCCGAGGCTGTCGGCGATAGCCGGAGCGCTGGTGCTGGTGGCGGTGTGCATCGTTGGGCTGAAGGTGTGGGTTTGGGGCCTGTCCCTGGCAGACGTGTTGCCTCGCACCCAGTACTCGGTGCGCCTCAGCATGCGGCTGGACGGCAACGATGACAGCGTGGTGGTTCGGTCGTTTCTTCCAATGTCCGACGCCCGACAGCAGATTCGAGACGAACAGGTGGCGGACGCATCGCTGTCCCATGCGGTGGTTACCGAAGGCATGAACCGGAAGGTGATCTGGACCGGTCGGCATGTGCCCGATGGGGTGTTGCTGAGCACGCGGGTGGACGTGGTGGTGCAACCCATCCGGTACGAGATCGATCCGGGCCTTCACCTGCCCGCGTCTTACCCTCTGTCCATAGCCAGGTACTTGAAGCCGGCTCCGTACATCCAGGTGGATTCCCCGGAAATCGAGGAGGAGGTGCGGCGCATTGGCGCTGACCACGGGACCATTCTCGAGCGACTCGGCGCCATTTACGCGCGGACCTCTGCGCTGACCGCGAGGCCGTTCAAGGGAACCACCGACGCGCTCACCGCGCTCAGATTGGGCGAGGCGAGTTGCAACGGTAAGAGTCGGCTGTTCGTTGCTCTGGCGCGTCAAGCAGGTATCCCCACGCGGCTGGTGGGTGGACTGGTGATGAATCCGGGGACCACGCGGACGACACACCAGTGGGTGGAAAGCTACGTGGGGGGGCACTGGGTTCCGTTCGACCCCACCAACGGCTACTTCGCGCGGCTGCCCGAGCACTACCTGGAGCTGTACACCGGGGACGAAGTACTGTTCACACACACCCGGGACATCAATTTCGAGTACCAGTTCTGGGTGAGCACCGAGCTGGTCCCGGCCCAGGTGGCCTCGGCGGTGCCCGGAGCATTCAACCTTTGGGGCGTGTTCGAGCGGTCCGGGCTCCCCTTCTCCTTGCTTCGGACCCTGCTGACGCTGCCGGTGGGCGCCCTGGTGGTGGTGCTTTGTCGGAACGTGGTAGGAGTACCCACCTGGGGTACCTTCCTCCCCGCCCTGTTGGCCGCAGCCATGGCGGAGACCGGGCTGTTCTGGGGGTTGTTGAGCTGGATCACGGTCATCGCTGTGGTCGGACTCCTCCGTTCCACACTCCAGGATCTGAATCTGCTCCACGCCCCGTTGCTGGCCATCCTGCTCGCCTTCGTGGCCGCAACCCTGCTCGGCATGGCCGTGGTCGCAGACTTCGTCGGGAATGCTCAGCTCTCCCGCGCCACCATTTTTCCGATCGCAGTCACGGCCATCAGCGCAGAGCGCTTCTACATGTCGATCTCGGACGACGGCATGCCCGACGCCTTGAAACGGTTGGCCGGCACCACCGCGGTGATCCTGGCCTGCTACCTCGTCATGAATTCCCTCGCCGTGCAGATGCTCCTGGTGGCGTTCCCCGAGGTCCTCCTCGGTGTCGTCGCTCTCGAACTCTACCTCGGGCGTTGGGTCGGTATCCGTCTGTCCGAATACTTCCGGTTTCGCGGGTTGCTGGTCGAGGAGACACCATGAAGCTCAACCGTTGGCGCTCTGTTTGGCGCGACTTGTTGGTCCGGCGGCAGAACGTGGTCGGAATCAATCGCAGGAATGTGGAACTCATCTATCCGTTCAACGAGCGACGGCATTTCGCGATTGCGGACGACAAGCTGGTGGCCAAGGAGGTCCTCACACGCCTGGGCGTCCCGGTTCCGCGGCTCCTGGGCGTGGCCAACGGGCTGCACGAGGTGGGCGGATTGCTGGCTCGGATCGAGGGGGAGGAGCATTTCGTGGTCAAACCTGCCCAGAGCAGCGGTGGGCAGGGCCTGCTGGTGGTCGGGGAGCAGGTGGCGCCCGGTGTGTGGATCAAGGCGGGAGGCGGGCGTGTGACCCTGGCCCAGATCCGACAGCATGTGGCAAACATCGTGTTCGGAGCCTTTTCCAAGGACAGACCAGACCGGGCCTACGTGGAGGAACGTATCCAGGCGCACCCGGTCTACCAGCGGCTGTGGCAAGACGGATTGAGTGACCTTCGGATCATCACGCTGCGCGGAACACCGCTGATGGCCATGCTTCGCGTCCCGACCGCCGCCTCGGGCGGGGTGGCCAACCTCCATCAAGGGGGGATTGGCCTGGCCATCGACATCGAAACCGGTCGGACCGTGCGGGCTTCGTTCCGGGGCAGGCCCATCGAACGGCACCCGGACAACGGGGAGCGATTGATCGGCGTGGAGCAACCCGAGTGGGACAAGGTGCTGGACACGGCGCGGCGAGCGTCCCGTGTCCCCCTGGCCTACCTGGGCACGGACATCGTGGTGGATCGAGACGGTCGAACCCTGGTCCTGGAACTGAATGCCCGGCCCGGCCTCGAGATCCAGAACGTGAACGGCCAAGGACTCGGCACCCGCCTGATGGAGGTACTCGGATGAGGTCCCTGGGTCCCAACCGGCTCGCACCGGTGCTGGCCTCGTTGGCAGGACTGTTGGTGGGCGCATTCGCGCTGGAATCGCTTGCACGAGGGTACCGTGAGCCGCCCCGCGTGATCGTGGTGGCTCCGTCGGGTCCAGGAGGGAATGCTGCCGGCCCCCAGTTGGAGGAAGAGGAAAAGGAAGCCCCCCCTGTGGCCACGGAGGCCCAGACAGAATCGCATGCCCGTGCTCGGATCCTCCTTCGGCGGAGCGAGTTCGACCAGGGGCTGGCGTTGCTGCGCGAGGAAACCAGGCTTCGTCCGGATGAACCTGCGCTCCTGGCGGAACTGGGCTACTGGCTTCTGGTCGCCGGTCGTCCCGAGGAGGCGATCGAAGCACTGGAGCAGGCCATGGCGCTGGGACCCACCAGCTACGGGACAGTGCTCAACCTCGGAATCGCCTATCGCAGGGCCGGTGAACTGGACAAGGCGGAAAAAATCCTCCGGGACCTGGTCGCGGAACGCCCCTCCTACCGCGCGGCGAGCCTGGCGCTCGGGGTACTCCTGCGTCGACAGGGACACCTGGACGAGGCCATCCAGGTGCTCGAGGCCACCACCGCACACGGGGGCAACGAGGAGCGGGCCTATGCACACCTGCAACTGGGCCGGGCCTACCTGGCGGCAGGAAGACGCGAGGCGGCACGAACCGAGTTCGACTCTGCCATCGACTGGGCGCCGGCCCTCTCGGACATCCGTCTCGGCGCCACCTGGGCCTTCATCAACGCAGGGGCACCCGAGGACCTCGCCCTGGCTCGAGAATACCTGGAGGAGACCCGGATCATCGCCCCCGAGTTGCCGGAGGTCTACAGCGCGCTGGGACGCATCCTCGAGCTGGAAGGTCGTCTGATGGAGGCGGAAGACGCCTATGTTCAGGCACTCCGGCTCGACCCCGAGTATCATTCGGCCCGACGCCGGCTCCTGCGGCTCTACCTGGACCGGGAGGACATGGCGCATGCTCGAGCCCAGGCCGAGACCCTGTTGGAGATGGACCCGGACCGACCGGAACACCATTTTCTCGCGGGACTCGTCGCGATGCGGAGCGGGGACCTGGAAGCGGCCCGGACTGCCTACCAGCAGGCGATATCGCTGACCGGAGGGCGCTATCCCGAAGCCTGGTACAACCTGGGCATCACGTTCCGGACGGCAGGCGACCTTCGTTCCGCCATTCACGCATACCGGCAAGCCCTGGCGATTCGGCCCGACTACCTGGAAGCCCTCATCAACCTGGGCGCAGCCCACGCGGCCAACGGGGACCTGGACGAGGCCGAGGAGGTGCTGCGTGGCGCCACCGAAGTCAACCCGGACCACGCAGCGGCCTGGTTCCACCTCGGCAAGCTCCAGCTTCGACGCAAGGAATACCGGGAGGCCGCAGCCTCGTTCCAGAGGGCTCGAGACGTTCGGCCACGGTACCGGGAGGCGGCGCTCAACCAGGGCGTGGCGTTGAGCCGCAGCGGCGACCTGGACGGTGCCATCGCGGTGTACCAGGCTCTGATTCGCGAGCATCCCAGGTACGCCAGAGCCTACTACAACCTGAGTGTGGTGCTCGGCAAGGCAGGGCGGCGCACGGAGGCCTACGAAGCGGCCCGTCAGGCTGTGGAACTGGACCCGGGACACGTGGCCTCGTTGACCAGATTGGCCCGGCTGGAGGTGGCGCGTGGTGCCTACGCGCGTGCGGCCGGGCTCTATCGTGACTTGCTGGACAGAGACCCGGGCAACGACCGGGTGCGGCTCAAGCTCGCCGACGTGCTGAGGCAGATGGAGGACTACCGGGGGTGTCTGGACATGAGTCGGGCTGTGGCGTCCCGCAATCCCCGGAGCCGCCGGGCGGAGCGGTTGAGCCGGGCCTGCCTGGTGGCTCTGGCTGCCCGTGGCTCCACCGGCGAATAGAGACCGAGAGGAGGACCCTGAATGGCATTCTGGAAACGTGAAACCATGGGGGAGAGCACCGGCCCGTGGCGATTCGTCGTGCTCGTCGTGCTGAGCGGGTGTTTCGGCACAGTCTGGACGGCCCGGGCCGAGGAACCGGAGGAGGTTCAGACCGACACGGGTCTGGAAGGGCGCCCGGAACCGGACGAAGCGCCTGTGCGCGTGCGCAGAAAACCCAGGACCCGGGTGGAGTCGGAGCTGCGTTTCGACGCAGCCGTCCTGGGAGGAGCCTTCTCCGGCCTCGGCGTGCGACCGGACAGCGGTCCCATGAGCCTCCTGACTCTGGAAACCCGGGGCGTGCTGGACGCAGGCCGGGTGGCGTTGCGCGTCCCCGTCGACCTCCAGTATCGGGAAACCTACGGGGTCGACCTGCGGGAGTTCCGGACCCGGTTGGCACCTGCCGTTCGGGTCAAGCCGACGAAACGGTTCTGGGTGGAGCTGGGGACAGGTGTGGATTCCGTTCGTAGACCCGGATGGCTCGACCTCTACCAGCCCATTCCGGAGGAGCCCACCGACCCGCCCATGTCTCCCGAAGGATACCTGCCCACCGACCGGTTCGGATACCAGGCGTGGCACATTCGCACGAGGGTGGGGCTGAGACCGGCAAGGGGGCAGAAAGTCAAGGCGTTCTACCGATATCGGCTCTCCACCTGGGAGAAGGACCCGAGTTTTCATCCCGTCGATGACCCAGACGCGGACCCGAATCACCTGGTACCGGGGGACAACGAGGAGCACCGGATGGGGATTCGCTGGCGATGGTCCCGGCCCGGTTTCCGGTTCGTCGCCAGCTTCATCGCCTATCAACGGGACTACTTCTACGTGTTCGCCAGGGACGCGGGTACCGGCAAGACACACGCTTCTCCCGGATTCGAGCCGGCCAATCCGCTGCAGCAGTTCCGCGGGATCCGTCCCACGGTCCTGACCGAGTTCCGATTCCTTGACGAGCGCCTGCGCTGCGCCGCCTCCCTCGGCTACGACTTCGTTCAGGACACGTTCCAGGGATACTATTCCTACACCGCTCCGCGGCCCGGCCTCCGCATTCGGCATCGCACGCCCGCTGGGGTGGAGATCTCCGCAACCGCTTCCTTCCGATTCAGGCGATATGGGCCCAACAGCTACGCGGAAACCCCCGGATGGGAACCGGGCATGTCCGGTCATCCACCCCTCACCTTCGGCGACCGCCGTGTGGACGCTCGAACCACGGTCAGCACCGGCTTGCGTATCCCCTTCGGGCGGTTGCATGCGGCCGTCGTGCAAGGAGACCTTTGGCTCCGGCGGACCAATTTTCCGGACTACCAGCCCGGTATCTTCCCCAGCTCAAGCAACTACGAAATCCAGTGGAACTACAGCAACTGGCGCGTGCTGGGCGGAGTGGAGACCGCCTGGTAAGGGGCACTCAGCCGTAGGTGGGGTTTCTGAAAGGTGGCCGCAGCCGGTGCACAGTGGTGCACTCGACCCATGGCATCATTCGGGAGGCGAGCCGAAGTACACCTTGAGTACCTGGCCTCCGCCTGGCCCTCTGTGCATGGCGCTGCGTGCAGCCAGTACTGGCGTGTCGCCAGAAAAAGTCAGGGCAGTGAAGGTGCCGTCCAGTCGGGCATCGTCGTGAAGCACCGGGTCGATGTTCCAGCCCGTGTCCTCACGCAAGGCGAACATCAGCCCATCGTTTTCCGGGTCACACGTGGGCTCGAACGCCCCTCCACACTGATAAAAGCTCACAGCAAGGCGGCCCGACGGGTCCATGGCCAGGGAAGGGTACCCCCCCGCCCTGCCGGTGGAAACGATGTATTCCCGATCCCAGGTCTCCCCACCATCCTCCGAATGCAGCAAGGTGAGGTCGAGCAGCACCGAGGTGTGTCGTGCCCGCACGGCATACATCAAAAGATAGATGTCCCGATTGTCGATGATCATCTGCAGCGGTGCCCCGGCAATCCAGTCCTCCCACGGCTCGATTTCGTGCTTCTCCCACTGGTCTCGAGTCTTGTCGTACCGTGCAAACCAGGCGCCAAACGCATCTCCCGTCTCGAACTCCCCAAGTGCCAGGTAGGCCACATGAGGCACAAGCCAGCCCGACTCGTCCGTGGCATACTGAAGGGCGGAGAAAAATCCCGCACCCTCGGCGCGATGCACGATCTGGGGCAGCCCGGGGTTCACACGTCCACCTTCGATCTGGACTTCCACGAACGCCTGATCCGTGTCCGGGTCCGCCAAAGACCCCTCGGTGTACCGGGCGCGGCGAAATGCAAGCCCCACCACGCCGGAAGGACCCTGCGCCAGCACGGGATCGAGCCCGTTCACCTCGCATACTGGGCAGTCCTCCCCAGGCGTGCACAAACCGTCCACGACCTGCGTCGGGGGTACCACCGTGGTCATTTGCCACCCGGCGGATGTGCGTACCGCCACCCGAAGGAACGTCCCCGCGCACCATTCGGGGCCGATTTCATGGTCCGAGTCCAGGTAGGCGATCACCGGATAGCCGTCCCGGGTGTGGAGCAGCGACAGCCCTCGAGCATGGCTTACGTCGGTCACGTCCTCCACGGTCCAGTAGGCGCCGTCCCAGCGGGCGTACCGCAGGTGGTAAAACGTGGGGGGCACGAAATCCTCGAGAGCGTCCTGGATCGGCGTCCCATCCCCGGCCCAGGGGAGGTCCGACGGCAGCTCGAGCGCGCTCCAACTCGTGCCTCCCGGGAGGAACAGGGTGCCTCCACCGGCTTCCATCGGTTGCAACGTGCGGGACCCGCCGTCGCTTCCAGACCCCTCTTCCGGTATTTCCGGAATGTCGGGAGGCGGAGGCAGGGCTTCGTAGGCAGGAGCAAAATAGGCCACCGTCGGGTGCCCCGCCAGGTCCAGAGCCATCGCGGTCTGGATACCACCGTACCCCTGATCCACAGTCGTTCCCTTCCATTGGAATGAAACGTCCGATTCCGGGAGATCCAGGGAGGGCTTCGGCGCCTCCTGGGGTTCCGCGCGAGGTGGGGTCACATCACAA
Organism: uncultured Gammaproteobacteria bacterium; assembly: GCA_964418585.1. Taxonomy (GTDB): domain Bacteria; phylum Myxococcota_A; class UBA796; order JAJRTE01; family JAJRTE01; genus JAJRTE01. The sequence continues at coordinate 21,574 of CAYQMG010000128.1, forward strand.
CTCGTCGCACTCAGGGCAACCAGGACTGCGCAAGGGGCCAGGATACGTCTCATCTCGTCTGCTCCGGTTCGCTCGTGCTTCTGTACCCTATCATGCAGGCCCGGTCCGGTCAACGTGTTCCCCGGTCGACGCCCCAGCCCGGGTGCCCTCGAGTCCTTGCGAACCACGGCAACCCTAGACTTCGTGTCCGTTCACACCCCATTCCGGCTATACTGTGAGCCTGGACGGTGACGCCGGCAGCACGAGGCGGAGCTGCGTTGACGGCGGCCGAGGCCGATTCGGTACCTGGAGGTTTCCAATGACTATGACACTGTCGAAATTGAGACGCCGGATGATCACGTTCTCTTTCTTGTGTGCCGCCTTGACCGGGGCCAACCGGGCCGAGGCCGAGGACCTCATCCTGGATGGCGCTTCAGTAACCCTGTCCGGGGCGAAATCCTACGGCACCGTTCAGTTGACCAACGGCGCCCGGATCAATGTGGCTCATTACGACGGCGCGGAAAGTACCGGCTGGCTCGAGATCCACGCCGACTCCATCTTGGTGGACGAGACCTCGAGCATTGTGGCCGACGGTGCAGGCTACCGTGGAGTGCACAACGGAACCGGAGAGGCTCCGGAAGGAAGCAACGGAGGAGGCCGGGGCGGCAGTTGTTGCATGGACGCCGGTGGAGGTGGTGGCTATGGAGGTCCGGGCGGTGTGGGAGGCCGGGACGGTTGCAGCGGGGTCGACGGATCGGGCGGAGGGGCAATCTATGGCACCGAGGACGGACCCGACATCGCCATGGGTGCGGCAGGCGGCGCTGCTGGTTCTGCGGACGGGGACGATGGTGGCTACGGCGCAAACGGGGGAGGCGCCATCGCCTTGTACGGAGACCGGGTGACCGTGGCAGGTACCCTGAGCGCCGGAGGCAACAGCGGTTCAGTCATCCACAACGATTCCAGCGGGGGGGGCGCCGGGGGGGGGATCCTTCTCTGGGCCGGCATCCTCGAGTTCTCCGGGGTGGCACAGGCCCCCGGCGGCAACGGCGGTGTGGTGGACGACTACGGTGGCGGCGGCGGTGGCGGGCGCATCAAGTTTTTCTACGACGTGGGCACTGTCTCGGGGAGCACCAACGTTTCGGGGGGCACCGTGGGGAGTTGCAGTTATGCCAAGCCCGGACTCCCGGGAACGGTCGCAGAAATCCGCATCGACTACGACGAGGACGGGTACACCTCCACCGAAGGGGACTGCGCTCCGCTCGACCCCACCATCCATCCAGGCGCAGAGGAAATCGAGGACGGCATAGACCAGGACTGTGACGGTACCGTGGACGAGAACACCTTCGCCTTCGACGACGATGGAGATGGTTTCAACGAGTACGAAGGTGACTGCGACGACGCCGATGTCGGCGCTTATCCAGGGGCTCCCGAGGTGTGCGGCGACGGAGTGGACCAGGACTGTGACGGAACCGACCTTTCGTGCCTGGACGTGGACAACGACGGGGACGGGTACACGGAGAACGAAAACGACTGCGACGACACCGATCCGGGCATCAACCCTGCGGCTCCGGACATCTGCAACGGGATCGACGACGACTGCGACGGAGAGGTAGACGAGTGGCTGATGGTCTCGGTCTATTCCGACATGGACGGGGATGGGCATGGGGATCCGGACACCGGTGTGACCACGTGTGACCCGACCACGGACCAGGTTTCCGTGGGTGACGATTGCGACGACGGCGACGAGACCGTTTACCCCGAGGCGGACGAGGTCCCCTATGACGGGGTGGACCAGGATTGTGACGGCGAGGACCTGGTGGACGTGGACCAGGACGGATTTGTCGCCGACCAGGTGGAAGGTGGAGACGACTGTGACGATGAGGACCCGTCGATCTACCCGGGCGCTTCGGAGGTGTGCGAGGACGGCATGGATCAGGACTGTGACGGATTCGACCTCCCTTGCCCGGTCGGAGTCACACCGACGCCGTCGGTCGAACCCACGCCTACACCTCCCTCGACCGGTACCCCCGAACCGGTTGCCACGCCCACGCCTTTCCCGGGCGCAACACCCACCGCTGCACCCACTCCGACACCACCGGCCGACCTGACGCCCACGCTGGAACCGGCCTGGACCCCCACACCGACCCCGTTGGGCACGCCGGGGCCGGAGCCCACACCCACCCCGGTCGAGGACATTTCCCCCACCCCGGAACCGGACAACCCCGGCGGCTGCGATTGCAATACCCCCGGCCGGACCCCCGCTCACCGCGGAGCACTGGGAGGCCTTGCCCTCGCAGCACTCAGCCTGGGCACACTCGCACGGCGCCGCCGTCGCCCGGAAAGACCGTGACGCGACCCCGATTATTCTGTTGAATCCCACCCCGATGTCCCCTACAATTGACTCTTCGACGCTCGCGGCGTCTCTATCCCGATTGTCCCCACAACGGATCCCGGGAGACCATGAACGACGAGCCTGAGCAACAGTCGACGACTCGGCCGAACGCCCAGAGTTCTGCAGGAAGCGTGCCCGGAACGCGCCCCGACGCGCCACCGGGGGGGAGCGGCGCTGAAGACCTGGCAACGCGGGCCTTGCTCGCCCGGCCAGGCGTATCCATCCGAACCCGGCTTACTTTCGGATTCCTGGTCATCTTTTTCGTCGCACTCGGTGCGACCGCCGCCACCTGGCTCATCGTCTTCCGCCTGGACGACAAGCTCGAGTTCCTCGAGCGCGCGGACAAGTTTGCCGCCGAGATCCAGCAGTGCCGGCGCTACGAGAAAAACTTCTTCCTGTACGGCTCCGGCCTCTCCGAGGTGCTGCAACACCTGGAGACCGCCTCGAGCGTGTTGACCGGGGTGAAGGCGGAATTGGGGCGGGTGGTAGGCACTGAGCAGTTGGATGCGCTGGAATACGAGTTGAAAGCGTATCGGGGCCTGGTGATCGACCTGGTGGAAATACATCGGAATCTCCCACCCGGAGAAAAACTCGAGAACCCGGAGATCGAAAAAGGATTGCGGACACACGGCGCGCGCCTGGTGGATACGGCGCTTCTGATGACACGGCAGGAGCGCAAAAACGTCCGGGAGACGTTGGGCCTCATGCGAAAGCTGGACCTGTTTACCCTCGGTACGCTGCTCGTCGTGATGATCTACATGGCGAATTTCGTGAGCCGCCACCTCCTCAAACGGCTCGATTTCCTGGTGAGTGTGACCAAGCGAATCGGTGAAGGCGATTTCACGCCCATCATGCCGGTGCGCAAGTACCGGGACGAGTTCACCAAGCTGTCACTGGCCATGAATCGGATGATGCAGGAACTGGTTCGGCGCCACGAGCAGTTGGTGCAGGCAAAAAAGATTGCTGCCGTTGGAACGCTGACGGCCGGAATCGCGCACGAAATCAACAATCCTGTGAACAATATCTCCCTGATTCTGGAATCTCTCCTCGAGAGCGGGGACGCCATGGACGACGAAGAGCGACGGCGTCTGTACGAGGAGGGGATGGAACAGTGTGAGCGGGTGAGCGACATTGTCCGGAATCTCCTGGAGTTTTCCCGTGCGAACCATCCTCGTCGAGTGGAGGTGTCGCTGGAGAAACTGGTGGACAAGACGGCGCAACTGGTGGCGAACGAGATGAAGCTGAACGACATTCGGTTTTCCAAGGAGGTTCGCGACCAGTTGCCCCCCTTGCAGGTGGACCAGGGAGGCCTGCAGCAGGTCCTGTTGAACCTGTTCTTGAACGCGATCCAGGCCATGCCGGGAGGTGGGGACCTGAAGGTGGTGATTCGCTTGAGCAAGGCGATGAATGAGGGCGTGATCGATGTGACCGACACCGGTGTGGGAATCGATCCCCGGCACATGGATCGCATTTTCGATCCCTTCTTCACCACCAAGGAGAACGGGGAGGGCACGGGCCTCGGGCTGTCTGTGAGCCATTCGATCGTGGAAAAGCACGGCGGACGCATGGAGGTTCACAGCGAACCCGGGAAAGGAACGACGTTTTCGATCTACCTGCCGTTCGAGCGACCGGCGTATTGACCCGGTAGCCAGGAGCGGGCGGGATGAGGTGGTGACAACCACCAGGCTTCGAGTTCGGGAGGGCATGCCATGGCAGAAGGGCTCGAGATTCTCGTTCTGGACGACGAGCGCACGGTCGGGGATCGGCTGAAGCCTGCGTTGGAGGCGGATGGTCACCGGGTGGAGACCTTCACGGATCCGCGCAAGGCACTGAACCGGCTGGACGAAAAGACGTTCGACATCGTGATAACCGACGTGCGGATGAAGGAAATCGACGGTATCCAGGTGCTTGAGCACGTTCGGGCCGGGAGCGAGCGGACCAAGGTGCTGATGGTCACCGGGTATGCCACGATGGAACTTGCCCGCGAGGCGTTGACCAAGGGGGTCTTCGACTTCATCGCCAAGCCGTTCAAGCTGCGGGACATCCGCGAGATGGTTGGACGTGCCGGCGAGGCCCTGGAGCGGGAGGACCGTTCCGGGAAGGGCGACTGAACGTCGGGAACAGGCGGCGTCCATCCAGGCTGGTGCGGTCGGCCGGAACGAGGGCCGGGCGTTCCTCTGGGTTGATGGCGCCGAATCAAAGTTGTTCTCGAACGACACCAGACGTGGAGGGAGACAGGACGTATGAATCCTCATCTGTACCTGGCCATCGCTGGCAACAGTGTAAGCATACCGTTGCTGGTTGGGTTGGGTTTTGTCGTGGGCCTTCTGTCGGGTCTGTTTGGCGTGGGAGGCGGCTTCCTGATGACGCCGTTGCTGATAATGATCGGAATCCCTCCCACCGTGGGTGCTGCGACCGATTCCAACCAGATCGTGGCGGCCTCTTCATCCGGTGCCTTTGCCCACTATCGGCTTGGGAACATCGACATCAAGATGGGACTCGTGCTGCTGGTGGGCGGGTTCATCGGCGGGACCGGCGGGGTACACCTGGTGAAGGTGCTGAGAGCGATGGGAAATGCAGACTTTCTCATCGTGGTCACCTACGTACTCATGCTGGGTTCGGTGGGCACCTACATGTTCATCGACAGCTTGCGGGCGCTTCGGGGCACGCCCGAGCCAGTGGCGCCGGTACATAAGGAATCTGGGTCCCCTTCGTTCTATGTCCGGTTGATCGAGGCTCTTCCGTATCGCACATCGTTCCCCAAGTCCGGGGTGGAAATGTCCATTTTCGTGCCGTTCCTGCTGGGCCTCCTGGTGGGCGTCCTGGCCGCGATCATGGGCGTCGGTGGCGGCTTCATCATGGTGCCGGTCATGGTCTACCTCCTACGCATGCCCATGCATGTGGTGGTCGGCACGAGCCTGTTCAATGTGCTCTTCACCTGCATCAACGTCACCTGTCAGCAGGCGGCGGCCAATCATACGGTGGACTTCCTTCTGGCTGTGATCCTCATGATCGGGTCGGTGATTGGAGCGCAGGTGGGAGCGCGACTGTCCACGCGGCTCAAGGCTGACCAGTTGAAGATCATGCTCGCCGTGCTGGTGTTGCTGGTGATGGTCAAGATGCTCTTCTCCTTGCTGCTTCCACCCGAGTTGCTGCTCGCACCGAGAGGAGGGCATTGAGATGTTGCGCACGAACCAGACGGTACGGTGGTGTCTATGCTTTCTCCTGTGGTTCGGCCTCGGCGGCGCCGTGGCCACGGCTTCTTCCCAACCCGGGGCCGCAGGCGTCGGATCCGAAAAAGCACCGTCTGCTGCCGGGGCGGATAGCACGGGGATTCGAGCGGATGAAGCGAATCGCGCTACCTCCTCCAGCCGAACGGCGACCGTTCGCCTGGACCCTGAGCGTGTGGAGATGGGTCTGTTTTTCTACGAAGGGCACGTGGCGGTGGAGGGTCGCTTGCCTCGGGATTTCGACGCCGCTGTGATCGTGCGCGGCCGGGACGAGCAGATGACCATGAGCTTGCGCGGACGGCGTCTGGGTCTGTGGATGACCGTGGGCTCGGCAGAATTCGACCATGTGCCGGCTTTCTACCAGGTGCTGACCTCGAAACCGCTCTCCGCGATGGCTGCCAAGGACCCGGGTGCTCGAGCCGACCTCGGGTTCGATACCGTCAAACAGGCGTTCGGAATGCGGATCGAATCCAGTGACACCTCGGACGAGGTGTCCGGCAAGGACTGGAAAGGAGAACTCGTCAAGTACATGAAGAAAAGGGGACTGTACGCCATTCATGAGCGCGCACTGGAAATCCTCCCCGAAGACGGCGGCATGGAAACCGTGCGAGGGGATATCCTGGTCCCTGCCCGCGCACCGGACGGACGCTATGACGTGGCCCTCCTCGGGTTCTCCCACGGCGCCGCCGTGCTTCGTGCCCATGCTTCCTTTACCGTGCGCCAGGTCGGCACTGTGGCCTTCCTTCGCAATCTCGCCTTCGAACACGGGTGGCTCTACGGAATCATGGCCGTGGTCATCGCCCTCGCCTCCGGCCTCGGCGTGGGCGCGCTCATGCCTTCGAAGGGCGGTCGGTCAGGCAAATGAAGACCAGGTTCCAGGCGTTGAGAAAACGGCTCTTCGGAGCCGGGCGCGAGGAGGCGCTTGCATCGTTTCGCGCCCTGTTCGAACGCTTTCGCAACCTCCTGGACGCCAACAATCGCGTTCTGGGCCTCATTGCAGACATGGGCGACAAGCTCTCCGGCGACTACGTGTTCGACACTCGCTACCTCGAGAAAACCGTCGAGGAGATCGAGCGTCTGGTGCAGAGCATCATCGACGACCTGAATGTGATCACCGGGGATCGATACCCAGAACTGCGAGAGGCTTTTGCCCGCATTCAAAAGCGGGTCCGAGCAGAACTGGAACTGGAACCGGGAGGCATGGACGGCCCGCTCGTGCTTCCACTCGAGGAGGCCGACCTGGACCACCTCGAGCTGGTCGGTGGCAAAATGGGAACCCTTGGGGAGATCCGCACCAGGCTCGGCCTGGCGGTTCCTCCCGGATTTGTCGTCACGACAGCGGCCTTTCGGGCGTTCCTTTCACGGGAACCGGTCGCATCGGTTCTGACCCAGGTGCAACAGCGCCTGACCAGGGGGGATGATCCCGGGGCGGTGGCGGACGAGGTTCGAACGGCCATCCTGGCAGCGGACCTCCCCGGCAAGCTGCATGGCGCCTTGAGGCGCGCAGTCAGCAAGCTCGAGGCGGACGGACACGAGTTTTTCGCTGTACGGAGCAGTGCGGTCGGAGAGGACGGAAGCGTGAGCTTCGCCGGCATTCACCGCAGCTATCTCCAGGTACCGTCCGACCAGGTGGCCGACCGGTACAAGGAGGTGGTGGCTTCGCTCTTCTCCCCCGAAGCTGTCGCCTACCGTGCCGGTCACGGCATGGGACTCCAGGACGCTGCCATGGCGGTCGGCGTGCTTGCAATGGTGGACCCGGTCGTGAGCGGCGTGGTCTATTCCAGGGATCCCGAGGACGCAGAGCAGCCGGTCATCCTCATCACCGCCGCCTGGGGCCTTGCAAGAACCGTGGTGGACGGCTCCAGCGGCGCCGACCACTATCGAGTCGAGCGGTACACCTCTCCACCACGGGTCCTGGAGGCCCGCATAGGCAACAAGCTCCGGCAGGTGCGTCTGGACCCGCAGGCCGGCGAGCGGGAAGTCGACGTAGGGCTCGAGTACCAGGGGTGTTCTTCGCTGTCCCAGGATCAGATTCAGGAATTGGTGGAAGTTTCCGAGCAGCTTGAGACCTATTTCCGGTGTCCCCAGGACATCGAGTGGTGCTTCACGAACGATCACGGACCGGTGATCCTCCAAAGCCGGCCGCTTCGGGTCCGGGTGGCGCGCAAGCTCGACCTGGAGCGAGTCTCCCAGGTCACACGCACCTCGAGGGTGCTCATGGAAGACGTCGGACTGGTCGCCTGTCGGGGCATCGGAGCCGGGAAGGTGATTCAGGTACTCTCGGACGAGGACTTCGACCGGTTCGAGAAAGGCGCTGTGTTGGTGGCCCGAAGCTCGTCACCCCGTCTGTCGCGTGTCATCCCCCTCTGCGCCGCTATCGTCACCGACATTGGTACGCCGACCGGCCACATGGCCACGGTGGCTCGAGAGTACCGGGTCCCCACCCTGGTGGACACCCAGGACGCCACCCAGGTCCTGCTGGAGGGAATGGAGGTGACGGTGGACGCGGAAGAGGGGGTCGTGTACGAGGGAATCATCCGCGAATTGCTCCACTTCCAAACACTGGTGGAGCAGCCTTTTGCGGATGCTCGAGAGTTCCGTGTGCTGCGACGGCTGGTCAAGACCATCGCCCCCCTCTACCTCACAGACCCGCAGGCCAAGGCATTCACCGCGGCAAACTGCCAAACCTACCACGATGTCACGCGATTCTGCCACGAGATGGTGGTCCAGGAGTTCATCAACCTGCACTTGCGCGGCGGACGCTGGAGACGGATTCCCACCCGGCGGCTCGACCTGCCCGTCCCTTTGGGGTTGGTGGTCATCGACATCGGCGGCGGCGTGGCCGACACTGCCTCCCACCGGGTCATTCGCCCGGACCAAGTCGAGTCCCGGCCGCTCAAGGCATTGCTCGAAGGACTGTGCGCCGAGGGGGCCTGGCGCACCGCCCCGGTGGACATCGATTTCCGAAGCTTCATGACCAGCTTCACCCGAACCTCCCAGCTCACTGCAATGGACCCTGGCGAAGCCCAGAACCTGGCGGTGGTCTCCAGAGATTACATGAACGTCAACCTGCGACTCGGTTACCATTTCAACATGGTCGACGCCCTCATGTCGGAAAACCGAAATGACAACTACGTCTATTTCCGTTTCATGGGAGGGGTCACCGACCTGTCACGCCGGTCTCGCCGGGCAAGGTTCCTCGCCGAGGTCCTCGGCCACTTCGACTACCTGGTGGAAATCAAGGGAGACTTGCTGGTGGCCAGGGTGCGCAAGATCGGCGAGACCATGATGCACGAAAGCCTGGTCATGGCCGGAAGGCTGATCGGCTTCGCCCGTCAACTCGACGTGCTGATGAAATCGGACGACTGCGTGACCCGGTTCGTGGAGGAGTTTCTGGAACTCGAGACCCGATCTCGAGCCGCCCGTGCGCAAGGAGGGAGCCCATGACCGAGCCTTTGAACGTGTTGGTACTGGACGACGAACCCATCGTGGGTTCGCGCATCAAGCCCAGCCTCGAGCGCGCCGGCTACCGGGTGGAGGTGATGACCGATAGTCAGCGTGCGCTACGACGTATCCAGGAGGTCCGGTTCGACATCGTGGTCACGGACTTCAAGATGAGCCGCGTGAGCGGTCTGGACTTGCTTCAGGCTCAGAAACGGCTGTGGCCGGACACCGAAGTGATCATCATCACCGGGTATGCGACGATGGAGACAGCCCGGAAAGCCGCGGAGTTTGGCGTGTTCGATTTCATTGCCAAGCCGTTTCGGCTGAAAGAGCTGAAGGAAGTGCTTGCTCGAGCAGCGGAAAGTGTGCGCTCGAAGACAGACGGATCGTCGGTTCCGTAGGCCTCGAAAGTGCCCGTTCCCTTCGCTGGGCGTGGGTCCAATCCGCTGGGTGGACGATGTTCGGGGCGGTGTGGGGGAGGGGGGTCAGAAGCAGAACTGGACCTCATCGACGAAGGCGATGACGCCTTTCACCAGGCAGATGATTGCCTGGGCAAGCTCACCGGTGGCCAGGTCGATGTCGTAGAGAGGACAATCGTTCAGCTCGTACATCAACTCGATGGCCTCGTTCACAGCGCAAATGGCCATGTTGATCATGTTGAGCACGTTGTAGAGTGCGTTGAGCGCACCCTGGAGTGCCTCGATGATGGGGTCGAAGGTGCCCTTGGCCGCGTTGGGGTAGAACAGGGTGACGATCTTGAGGAGTTGGACCGGGGCCACAAGCAGCGCGCCGTTGCCGTCCAGGCCCAGATCCACGTTCAGGGCATGTGAGCCGTCCGGGCGGGCGAAGCGGAACTGGACCGAGTCCTCATGGAGGATGACCTGCACTTCGTAGGCGGCGGCGAGGTGGTGGGCTTCGACGATGCCGAGCACCAGGTACCGGTCCCGGATGGTGTCCACTCGAGCGGGGAGGGTGTAGCTGAAGCCGTTGCCCTGCTCGTCAAGCTGGACGCAGGTGGCGCCCCACACAAAAGCCGCGCTTCCTCCAAAAGCGGTGGCCAGTTCTTCGGCCAGGGCCGGGGCTGCCGGGTTGACCGCGATGTGCACCCTGGCGAGCATTTCCGGCATGGCGGCGGCGACAAGCTCGGCAGGGGTGCCGACGAACATTTCCCCGGCGTCGTGACGCGGTGTCTGGGCCGCCGGTCGAGGGGCGGCCTGTACAGAAGCGGTGACGAGGCATGCAAGGCACAGGAGGGCGAGTGGATACAGCGTTGTTCGTCTCATGGGTCTGCTCCTTCGTCTAGGCGGTGTGTTGTGTTCCTGCCTGGATTGGTGCCGAGGCTATTCTATCGTGAAATGTCGGGAATCCAAACAAGGTTCTTGCGCAGTGGGTGGCAGGATCAGGATTCTTTGTCGAACAGCGAGGCCACCGGGCGGGAGTCCGCCACGGCGCGGGTGGCCGCGTTGAGCATGCCGCCTGGTCCGGGATGGACCACGTGGATGACGTGGACGTTTTGCAGTGATGAGAACTGGGAGATGACCCGGTGGTCCAGGAAGCTGTCTCCCCAGAGGATGGTGAGGTCGACGTTTTCCGCAGTATCCCGGAGCCAGTCCGGGGGGATCGTGAGCGGCTGATCGATGAGCCGGATGTCCAGGTGGCTGGACAGGGCTTCGGCCAGACGCCTGCGTGCACCAGGAGCACCGCCCACCAGGTTGATGCGGTGGATACCCCGCTCACGGCAAATGGTCACGAACCGGGCGACGCTGTCGTCCAGACCCGTGCCGTGGCATACCTCGCACCGGGCTTCGTCCTCGACTCGAATCGGATAGTGGTTCTCGGGTGGATCACAGTTCTCGCAGACCAGCGCAATGGTCCGCTCCAAGGCACGCTCGAGCGCCGCAGGGGAGAACGTGGCCAGCAGTTCCATCGTGGTGTGGTAGAAACTGTCACGCAGCAGAACGCGGAGCGCCGTGCGGACCTCGTCAGGACCCCGCAACCCGCGCCGCTCGAACACCTCGTCGAGCGGCACAGCGTTGGTGAGCGGGGCCGGGCTTTCGGGCGTCGGCGTGGGCGTGGCCCTCGGCACCACTTCACGCGCATGTGCCTCCTTGAGCTTCTGCTCCAGACGCTCCACCCGCCCCTCGGCAACCTGCCGGGCCACCACTTCCTCGGCAAGCCGGGTTCTCAGAGAGGCGAGATCCTCCTGCAGGCGGCTTTCCGAGTCCCGGGTTTCCTCCAGCGCGGCGCGATACTCCCGTTCAGAAGCCGCCGTATCGTGAAGTTCCCGCTCGAGCAGTGCGACCCGTTCCCCGAGCGACTCCTGGAGATCGGCGAGTTCCTGCTCCAGACGCGCTTTCTCCGCCAGGTTGAGTCGTTCCTGGGCCTCGTATTTCTTGTGAATCGCCGCGATCTCGTCTCGCAACGCCTGCTCGCGAGCCTCGAATGACGCCTTGAGACGGGCCAGATCGGCTCGAGTCTCCTCGAGCGTATCGGCAAGCATGCGGCGCTGACGAATCTCGGCGCCAAGGGATTCCCGAAGTCGAGCCTCCGTGCTGCCCGGTTGCGGCGCCGCGGTCGCTGGGGAAGGCTTGACATCACGCGGCGTTTCCGTCCGCGTCGAATTCACCTTGGCTTGGGCCAGTGGATTGGCCGCCAGGTACTCCTTCAGGGCTGCACTCAGCGCAGGCTCACCCGGAAACTCCTCCGGCAGTTCCGGCAGCCCCCTTTCCGCACGAGCAGGTTCCTCTGAACGAAACGAATCGGAGCCGGCCTTGCCAGCCCCCCGGAACGCCGAGGGCCTGGAGCGGCGGAAGGCCCGCTGAACCTCCGCCACCACCGCCTCCGGAAGCATGTCGCTGGGATGTCGATACCGGGCATGACCAAGCTGCTCGAGCACCTTGAGCAGGTCGTCGGTGGGGACCTCGAGGCGTTTTGCGAGCTTTCGAATGCGTTCCCTCGGCATCGACGGAGTCTCACTTCCTTGATGGTGTTGCGGTGCCCGGGGCCGACAGAGACGACCGTTCCGACGTGGTCCATGGGGAACGATCGCCCCACCCCGCTGCCTGTGCCCCAGGGCGCCTCTGCCCGTGTCGTTCGGGGCGGTCCAATCTAGCATCGAACCGGGGGAATCTGCAAGGATCGCGTCCAGATGGAGCAGGTCCAATTGGAAGTCGGCAGCGTGGGCGGATGGCCGCCCCGCCACGGACCTGCCGCCGAGAAGCGGTGTTTGCGGGAAAAAGCGGAACGATGTGATGCCAACCAGCGTGCGGTGGGGCAGGGGCAAGGACCCGTCTTGCCTCGACCGGGTGGTCAGGCCTGCTCCTCCGATGCCACCCTTTCCAGCCAGAGAGGTTCCTTGAACCCGACGAGCGCCGGTGCTCCGTCGATCTCAACCACCGGTCGCTTGATCAGCATGGGATCGGCGAGAAACGCCTCGAGCCAACGGGCGTCGTCCCAGGTCTTTTTCTCCGGGCCGAGGGCACGGTAGGCTCCACCGCTGGTGTTCCTGAGCGCTCGAGCACCGAAGTGCTCGACCCATCGCGCCACCTGCTCCCTCGAGGGAGGGGAAGAGCGAAAGTCCACGAATGTGTAGGGGATGGATCGCGCGTCGAGCCACTTGCGGGCTTTTTTGACCGTTCCACAAGTTGGAATCCCATGAAGGGTCAGATTCATGATGAAATCTCCTGCTGGTGTCGACAACCATGGCGTTTGTCCGGCGCGTCGGTGTCCAGCGCCAGGCGCGCCACCACGTATTCATGGTCCGAAAGCCTGGCGTTTCCAGTGCGATAGTCGGCAAATCGAAGTGTCCGGTCCACCAGGACGTAGTCCAGCCGGAATCCGCCGAATTGTGTGAAGCTCGCATGCTTTTCGGACCGGTATTCGGTCGGATCCACGGTGTGAAGGTCCAGTTCGCCCATCAGCATGCGGAGAGGGCTGGAAGGGCGCTTCGGGGTGCAGTTGAAGTCTCCCATCACGATGAGGTGCTCATGGGCACCTCGGTTCGCCTGAACATGCTCGATGATGTGACGGGCCTGCACCACCCGTCGGCGGTGCCTCCGGAAATCCAGGTGGAGGGCGATGAGCATGAAACAGTGCCCACGGAACTGAAACCGCTTGCAGGTGAAACCCTTGGTGTCGAGTCTGCCGAGCTTGAACGGCTCACTGTAAAAGGAAATGGGCTCCAGACGACTCAGAATCCCGACTCCGTACTTGAGCAGCGGTTTGTCCAGGAGTCTCTTGTCCGCATGGATTCCGTGCCGCGCGTGATCGTACCCGGTCAGTTCCTTGAGATAGGAAAGCTGATCCACACGATGGTTCCACACCGAGGACTGATCGATCTCCTGAAGGGCCACCACGTGCGGCCGCTGCTCCAGGATGTGTCCAGCGATGCCTGCCAGCGTCCGCTCCATGGTGGCACGGTCGACAAGCGCCTGATGAAAACGTCGACCGCGCCCGTGAGCCACGTTGTAGGTCATGACCGTCAGGATGGATTCTTTTTCCTTCACCTTTGCTTCCATCGTGATCTGAACGCCGTGGCGCCGAGGCGGTCCGACGTTGTCCGTTCGAAAGAATAGTCACGATTCAACGGCTGTCACCCTTTGGATCGGCACCGATGTGGGCTGCATTACGAGTGCCTCCCGTTTCGGCTCGGCGGGCAGGCTCCAGAGTGAGGAGATACTGGCCTCTGCCGGAGCGCCTGGAGGATGTCACCACCCAGGAACGACCGCCGGTCTCCAGAGTCCCCTCGAGGTGCAGTGCGCGGTTGCCGGGAAGAATCCGGAGATGAAACGTCGCCGGAGCCTCGATTGTACCGGGGGACCGCTCCAACGTTTCAGGCGATACCGCCTGGGGTGAAGATTCCGCCCCCGCAGGCGTCGACGCGGGGACGCCGGTGTGGGGTGTTTCGACCGGGGCGTTCCCGAACGCTGGAGGCGTGTGGTCTGTCCTCCAGGCGCCTGTGAGTCCTGCGGAAGCCCCGGCGAGGCTGACGAGCATGCCGCCGACCAGTCCGGCCGCAAGAAGTTGCCAGCACCGGACGCTCTGAGCCGGCGCACGGGATGTGGGGAGGGTGGCCGGTCGGGCTGACCGGGTTTCCACCGGGGCATGCGGGGGGTCTGCTTTCTCGTCCTCTTCCTCGTTTTCCTCGAGAAATGACGGAGGGTCGGAGGAATTCTGCTGTCCCCGCACGGCGAGCACCAGCGGATCCGTGGGCGCGGGGGGGCCGATTTCAAGGGTGTCTGCCTCATGATCGGCCGGAAATGGCCGGGACCTCACCACTGAGTGCGCAGCCCGAAGCAGTTGTGCCCTGGGGGAGCCGTTCTCGAACGGCACCACGTCCGTCCCAAATGGGCTGGCATCTTCGGTCCACGGGGCCGGCACAGCGCCCATGACACGACCCGCGGGTGCAGGCGGCGGCGGAGGCTCCCGGGGAGGAACGCCCGGGAAAAACCCGGATGTGCGCCGGGGCGTGCGTCCATACCGGAAACCCGTGGGTGGAGGGGGGGCCAGAGACTGCCCTTCCCCGGTGGTGGTGGCGATGGACTCGAGGGCGTCCTCGGGGACGATACGAGCCAGGGCGGCGACCATGTCCGCGGCGGAGGGGAATCGATCCTCCGGGTTCGGCGCCAGCGCCTGTGCAAAGAAGTCGTCGAAATCCGGCGGCAGGTCAGGCGCGACGGCCAGGGCCGAAGGTGGTTCCTCGAAGACACGCGCATAGGTAATGGACGTGGGATCTCCCGGGAAAGGCACCTGGCCGGTAAGAAGTTCGTACAGGACGGCCGCGAGTGCGAAAAGATCGCTTCGTGCCGTGACTCCTTCGCCGGCATACTGCTCCGGCGGCATGTACCCTGGAGTCCCATGAATGCCGGGGGGTTCCTCGAACGGGATGAAGTCGGCACGGGCGATACCGAAGTCGGTGAGCTTCAGTTTCTTGTGGTGAAAAAGAAAGTTCGATGGCTTGATGTCCCGGTGCACGATACCCATTGCGTGGATGTGATCGAGCGCCAGGGCAGCCTGGTGGAAGATGGCTGCAGCCTGCCCGGGAGAGGCTTTCGGGTAGCGGGCCCGCCATCGCGAAAGCGTGGGACCGGAACAGAGTTCCATCACCAGGAACGGAGTCTCCCCCGTCAGGCAGGCGTCGAACACGGATACCACATGGGGGTGCGTCACACGGCCGAATACCCGAAGTTCCACCCGGAACCTATCCAGACACGTCCTCTTGAGATGCGCATCCAGGTCCGGTTGAACCACTTTGAGAGCCACGGGCCGGTCGAGCAGCGGATCGTGAGCAGCGTAGACCTTCCCGAATGTTCCGGCTCCAAGCAGCCTGTTCACCTGGTAGCGACCGAAGCGCCGAGGGGGAGCGTCCTCGGCACAAGGCGCTCCACTTCCCGGATGGGATATCCTCGACTCGGCCTCCACCGGCGTGTCTCTATCCACTGGCGCTTCCACGTTCGCTGTCTCTGCGTGCGCCCCGGAGCTTTTCCACCTGCTTCCTGCGGGCAAGTTCACATTAGCCCGTCCCCTGCCTGGTGTCAAGAAAGGCGCGAACCAGCCCTTGTCGTCCCTGCCTGCCTGTGTTAGGGTTCTTCCACCCGGTCCGGAGCACGGCCTCCATCCCGTCTATCGGGCCGTGGTGCAAAAAACTGAAGTCATCCATGAACGGAAGGAGGAGTTCGGGACATGGAGCAGGAAAAATGTGCCGCGGGCGGGGGCATGGACGCCGTCTTCGGCCGGAACACGTTCCACCTGCGTGCCATGCGCGCATGCTTGCCCACCGATGTCTATGCTTCCCTGGAGAGAACCATCGCCGCCGGGGAAAAACTCCAGCCGAAAATCGCCAACGCGGTCGCACACGCGATGAAAGTTTGGGCAAGAGCCCAGGGCGCCACACATTATTGCCACTGGTTCCAACCTCTGACTGGAAGCACGGCCGAAAAACATGACGCCTTCCTCACCCTGGACCGGGATGGAACCCCCATCGAGCGGTTCACCGGAAACCAACTCATCCAGGGCGAACCGGACGCATCAAGCTTCCCTTCCGGCGGCATGCGCAGCACCTTCGAGGCTCGAGGCTACACCGCCTGGGACCCAGGCACCCCTGCGTTCGTGATGGTGAGTCCGACCGGCGCAGCCACCCTGTGCGTGCCCTCGGTCTTCCTCTCATACAACGGGGAAGCGTTGGACGAAAAGACCCCACTGCTTCGGTCCATCGATGCCCTGGACCGGGCCTCCCTGCGCATGCTCAAGCTCCTGGGAAACGACCGGGTCCGTTCCGTCCGGGCGGTGGTGGGTGCCGAGCAGGAGTACTTCCTGGTAGAACGGCGACATTATGAGGCTCGACCGGACCTCAAGATGGCTGGTCGCACCCTGCTCGGAGCACCCCCTCCCAAAGGGCAGCAGTTGGCCGACCACTACTTCGGCGCCATCAGTGAGCGGGTTCTGGAATTCATGGTGGAGGTCGAGCGGGAACTGCTCGCCCTCGGCGTGCCCGTGAAGACCCGGCACAACGAGGTCGCACCGCAACAGTTCGAGGTGGCCCCCATCCACGAACCGGCCAACGTCGCGGCAGACCACAACCTCCTCCTCATGGAAACACTCCGCAAGGTGGCTGCTCGAAAACAACTCGCCCTCTTGCTCCACGAAAAACCTTTCGCCGGGATCAACGGCTCCGGAAAACATGTCAACTGGTCCCTGATCACTTCCGACGGTCGCAATCTCCTCGAACCCGGTGATACGCCTCAGACCAATCGCGAATTCCTCGTGTTTCTCGTCGCCGTGCTCAAGGCCGTGTTCGACCGCGCTCCCATCATTCGCGCCGCCGTGGCCAGCGCAGGAAACGACCACCGCCTCGGCGCAAACGAGGCGCCCCCCGCCGTCATGTCCGTGTTCGTCGGCGCACAGCTCACGCGCGTTCTCGAGGCCATCGCCAACGGAACGGTCAGCAGTGAAAACGCACCTCGAGCATTGAGCCTCGGTCTCCCATCCTTGCCCACCATCTCCAGGGACAACACCGACCGGAACCGAACATCCCCCTTCGCCTTTACCGGAAACAAGTTCGAGTTTCGCGCGGTCGGATCCTCCATGTCCATCTCCATGCCCGTCACCGTGCTCAACGGCGTGGTCGCCGAGGCCCTGGAAAAAATGGCGGACCGCCTCGAAGCCATGCTCGGCGGCGGAAAAGCCCTCGAGGAGGCCGTCCGCAGCCTGCTCCAGGAAGAAGTCCGCTACAGCGCTCCCATCCGGTTCGAAGGAGACGGATACAGCGAGGCATGGACCGAGGAAGCCGACCGCCGCGGCCTCCCCGACCTCAGGGACACTCCCAGCGCCCTCGAGGCCTGGCTCTGTCTCGATACCCGTGACATGTTTCGGCGCCTGGGCGTGTTCAAGACCGGCGAGATGAGCGCCCGGTACCATGTGCGGCTGGAACAATACGTGAAAGCACTCGAAATCGAGGCACGCACCCAGCTCGAGATGGTCCGAACCTTGATCGTCCCCGCCGGCATGCGATCCCAGGGACGCGCCGCACACGCGGTTCGAAATCTGCTCGAGGTCTCCCGTCGGACCGGCACGCTCTCCGATGGCCTGTACGACCCCCAGGTCCGGTGGTTGGACCGCGTCGCCACCTGCCTGGCAGATTTGATCGCACGGGCCGACCGCCTCGAGAAAAGCCTGGTCGACCTGAAGCAGCAGTCGGACGCACGGGCAAGAGCGCAGTGGTGCGTCGAGCGGTTGATCCCGGCCATGGACGACGTACGCACCGTTGCAGACCACCTCGAGCAGTTGGTAGATCGGGCCGAATGGCCTCTCCCTACCTACCTCGACATGCTGTTCTCCATCTAGGCTCCACCCACACCGCGCCTCGACCACACCTGTTCATGACTCCAAAACAGGCCCCGAGACCACACTACGACCGGGTCCGCGTATGTAGACAGTGGTCGGCCAGACCCAGCAATCGACCGGTCAGGGCATAGATCACCACCTCGTGGCAGACCACCACGACCCGCTCTCGATCCAGGTACTGATCCAGCACCCGGGTCACACGCGCCCGGACTCGAGAAAGCGGTTCCCAACCCCGCCGCTCCCCCGCAGGCCATTCCCCCCCGAGCGCCAGCATCTCCCGGTAGGCCGCTTCTGCTTCCTCGGACGAACGGTACGTCAGGCTGAGGTCCATCAGCCATTCGCGGAGGTCGAACTGGACCTCGAGAGGAAGGTCCAGGAGCCGGCTGACAAGAGCGGCGGACTGGAGTGCTCGACACATGGGTGAGCTTACGACCAGCTCGATCTGTTCACTCGCCAGCATGCGGGCGGCGGTGTGGATCTGTTCGCAGCCTCGTGGGGTGAGGGGGACGAGATCGCGTTCTCCACCCA
This sequence comes from uncultured Gammaproteobacteria bacterium, assembly GCA_964418585.1. Classification (GTDB taxonomy): domain Bacteria; phylum Myxococcota_A; class UBA796; order JAJRTE01; family JAJRTE01; genus JAJRTE01. The sequence goes on from CAYQMG010000128.1 coordinate 39,988, forward strand.
CCAGGCAGCGTTCGTTGGCCAGGTCCCAACAGGTTTCGCCGTGCCGCAGCAGGTAGAAGACGGTCATGGGTCGTGGTCTGGTCCGGGGGTGTGCCCCGAAAGTCAGGGCTTGCGTTGCGTCTCATTCATGGAGTATCACAAGACGAGGGCCGGGTCAACGTGAGGGTGGTTCGGACCCGACGACGTGGGGCGACGACGGGACTGCTTGCGCCGCGTCGCTGCAGGAAAAATTCAAGTAGCGATGTGCACGAGGTGCGGTCCCGGTGCACGAGGGAGGAAAGGATGGGCAGTGAACAGACCACGGCGCTCGTGGCGGGTGCCAGTTACTTGAAGGTGAGCCAGGTAAAGGAATGGGGCGAGATCCTGACCGGATTCGAGACGCGCAACAAGTATGTCGTTCGGGACGAGCAGGGGCAGCCTCTGATTCTGGCCGCAGAGGATTCGACCGGGTTGGGCGGTGCGTTCCTTCGGATGTGGCTCAAGGCCCTGCGCCCGTTCACCATGACCTTGATGGACCAGGGCGGAAACGTGTTCCTGAAACTTCGTCGTCCGTTTCGTTTCATGTTCCACCGGATCGAGGTGGAGGATGCGCATGGCCGACCGCTGGGCGCCGTGGAGCGACGCTTCAGCTTGTTGCGGCGCATCTACGAGGTGATGGACGCCGGTGGTCAGAGTCGGTTGACATTGTTCGGTCCGGTGTTTCGTCCCTGGACGTTCGAGATACGGCGGGGGGACGAGGTAATGGGGAAGATCCAGAAGAAGTGGTCCGGACTGGGCCGGGAGATGTTCACCGACGCAGACAACTTCGGTGTCGAGTTCTATCCAGGACTGGACCCGGACGACCGCCTGCTTCTCCTGGCAGCGGTGTTTCTGATCGATTTCGTCCACTTCGAGAATCGAGAATAGACGCCGGTCCCGTGCGCGTCCGCCACTCAGGTGGTGTTGACCAGCGGCATGCGCCTGCGAAACCGGACTGGAAAGCTCCTTCTCGAGGTCGGGGCTCGGGGCTGAAACCGCCGTGTTCACCGCGTCGTAAAGGGCATCATTCCAGGAAGACCGTTGTGCTGTCCAGAATGCGTCGGTGGTCTGTGACGCCGTGTCCAACCCGTCGGTCGGCGCCATGGTCGGCCCGGGTTGCGTCCGGTGTGCGCACCTGGACCGTGACGAGCCTCGACAGCCAGGCGTCCAGGCGGGTGCCGGCAATCCGGTGGATCGAGGTGAGTCCCACCGTAACGGTGACGGTCCATCGGTCCCCGGTTGAACCAGGCATGAAGGAGACCGCGAGGCGTTTCCCCGCGACCCGGAGGGCGACCCGGAGGGTCCGGCAGGGGATGATTCGGACCACGGCAGGTGTGTCCAGGTGGTACTCGAGTGTGAAATCCGGGTCGCTTGGGTCGTCTCGAGACCAGAAGGTGCTGACCGGGCGAACCCGGCACCATGAATCGGTCCCTGCGGGACGCAGCCGGTCCGTGGGAGCATTGAACGTTTTCTTTCCCAGGCGCGGTGGCGTCATCTGTTGCCTCGTTTCCAGCGGTAGGCCCATTTCCACATCCGAACGGCGAGGTACGCACCGAGGAGGAAGCCGAAGGCTCGAGGTTCCCACCACGTATGGAGGGGGATGACCGCCGGGGCCGCTTCGGAAGACACGGCGTGTCCCGCGTTCAGAATTTGGTCGATCCCGGCCGGAGCGCCGGACCACCACCGGAGCAGGAGGAGGCCCCCGAGCGAGGCAAACCAAGTATCGGCGTCGCGCATCAGCGCGTTTCCCATTCGGTGAATGAACAGTGGGTCAAGCGAAGTACTCCCTTTGGGACGAAAGGTCCCTGGGCTCGTCGCCGTCCGTGAGGGGGGGCGAGGCCAGAAGCGAGGGACCTGGGCAGCCCACGTTTCGAACGTGGCGCCGAATGTGTTTCTCAGGAAGGACTCCTCGGCCCGAATCACGGCGTGGTACTGGAGTACGAAGAACGGAATGACCAGGGCGCCGACCGGAATCGATCGGGTTTGACACAGGAGTCCGAGCACGATCAGGAAGTTTGCAAAATAGAGAGGATTCCGTGTCCAGCGATAGGGCCCCCAGGTGACAAGCAGGGTGGCGTGGAGTCGCCGACCTCGTCCGCACGCCCCGGGAGGGACCTGGACGATGGTCCAGATTCGGAGAAGCACGCCGGAGAGAACCAGGAGGGCGGCCGACGTGTGGCAAAACAAGGTGATGGCGGTGGATTCGGCGGGTGCCGGAGGATGGCGGGCAAGCAGGGTGAGTGCGAGAGCGATCACCGGGATCGCGGTCCAGGAACGGTGACGGTAGAGGAAGGTTCCAAGGGTGGCAAGGGTCACCCGGTTCAAGGTCACAGCGATCCTTCCTGGAATCGGGCAGAGGACCAGTCGAGTTCTTTCAGCAGTTGGTCCGCATGGGCGACCTCCTCGAGATACCAGACGATGTATCGGAGGTCCACGGAGATGGACCGGCCCTTCTCTTCCCAGAAAACAAAGTCATCACAGGTGCCTTCGTAGTTGCCATCGAACAGCAGGCCGACCAGTTCACCTCGACCGTTGATCATCGGACTGCCCGAATTTCCCCCCGTGGTGTCGTTGGTCGTGACCACATTGATCCGGAGATCTTCGTAGCCCGGGATGGCTTCGAGGAGCGCCTTGGGGCTTGCAAACGGGGTCTGACCGGATTCCTTCTCGAGCACCCCGGCGAGCGTGGTGAAGGGACTCAACCACACCGCGTCTCGCTGCCAGTAGCCGCGCACCTGGCCGTAGCTGATACGGAGTGTGGAGTTGGCATCCGGGTACATCATGCCCGGCTCGAACTTCTGTCGGGCCTCGAGCAGGAGGGGCATGAGCCGGCTCATCGCGCCTTCGCGCTGCTTGCTCACCTCCTCCCGGGTCTCCAGGGTGGGCACGAGTTTCCGGGCGAACTCGATGAACGGATCGTCGGAGGCCTGGATGGCCTCGGTGCCGCCGTCGAACAGGGCGAGACGATAGTCGAGATCGGTGAGCCGGGTCTGGCGATACCACCGATCCAGGGTCTTCTTGATACGTTTCTCCTGGGCCGAACTGGTACCGGACGCAAAATAGGCGTCCACCGCATCCACCCGCTTTCCGTCCGGCAGGTCCAGGGCGGCGCGGATACCATGCTCGAGCAACACACGGTCCACTTCGGGGTCCAGGTCCGGCTGAACAAGCTCGAGCCGTTTGCGGGTCCGGGGGAGGTTGCGCTCCATGAACCGAGGCTTGCGTTCCATGTCCGGCTTCTGCAGTTCCTCGGCGAGCTGAACCAGACCCACAGCCATGGACAGGAGATGGGAGGGGCGCACCATGCGACGGAGCGCAAGGTCCAGGGGAAAGTCCTCCCGGTTCTGTTCCACAAGGTCCGCGATCTCCTGGAGCACCGTCCCGTAGGCTTCCTGACGAGCCGGATCCGCTTCGATCCAGCGGGTCAGCTCCTCTTCTTCCTGCCGCCGCCGCTCAATGATCCGTGTCGCATCCAGCCCGATGAGTTTGCCCTCGAAGTTCTTGAGCGCATTGGCAAGACCCTCACGGATCGACGCAAGTCGGATCTCCCGTTCTCGGCTCGTGCTGGAAGCAGTATCGATCACGTTCAACCAGTCCTTCACATAGGCAATAACCTGGGGATAGTAGACCTCGCGGGCCATGGCAATCTGGGCCGAGGTCTGGTACCGCCTCGTGCGGCCCGGAAACCCCATCGTGATCGTCAGGTCGCCTTCCTCGAGAGGCGCGCTGGCCTGCTTCAGGTATACGGGCGGCTCGTAGGGAACATTGTCGGGCGCGTACTCGGCCGGCTTGCCGTCCGGTCCCACGTAGACCCGCATGATGGAGAAGTCCCCCGTGTGGCGAGGCCAGACAAAGTTGTCCACATCCCCCCCAAAGTTGCCCACAGCGCTCGGAGGCGCATAGACAATCCGGATGTCCTTGAACTCGACCGTGGCAATCAGGTAGTACTCAAGGCCGCCAAGCATGGTGGCGGTCCGACAACGATAGTCGGAATCCTTCTCGCACTCCGCGACCAGTTCCTTGAACACTTTCTCCCTGGCCTGCTGCCGGGCCTTGTCGTCCGCATCCCCTGGAATCGCAGAAAGCACACGATCGGTCACGTCGGTCATGGACACCACGCGGGAAGCTCTGTACCCAGGGACCTGCAACTCCTCCTCTCGGGACGTGGCAAGAAACCCGTTGGCCAGATAGTCGTGCTCAGGCGTGCTGTTCTCACGGATGGCATCGTAGGCCACGTGATGGTTCGTCAGAATAAGACCTGTGGGTGAAACAAATGACGTCGTGCCGCCCATCATCGTCAACGTGGCGGCAATGGGCCCCTTCTCGAAGTCGTTGAAAACGGCTGGATCCAGCTCGAGCCCCATGGCTTCAAGGCGATCGCCCAGAGCCGGGACCTGGTCGGGGAGCCACATGCCCTCCTCGGCCCGAGCGGGTGAGGTCGACGCAAGACCGGCCAGGCACACGACGAGGATGGCATGTCGTGACAGATAGTTTGGTTGCATGATCTCGAGTTCCTGCATGGTTGTAGGGTTTCTGGTTGTCGGGACTGGTTAGTTATAGATGATCCGAATCCATCCGTCGACAAAGACGTGCCTGGTGCCCTCGTCCAATTCGAAGTTCGAAGTCCGCGGCCAAGACGGATGACCGCACCTCAGGATGCGTGCGGCCGAGAGGCGATCTCTGCGCGAAGCGCGAAACTCCAGGCAGAGCGGTTCGTTGCAGAGGGGGGGCGACGGCCCTCCCACCCTCCGTGGGCTGCTGCGACCTCAATTGTGGTGACCAAGAAACAAGGTGCAGGGGGTGGGCTTCCCGGCCCATTTTGACCAAGGTCGACTTCAGGGACTGATGACGCGCGAGCGCCTCTTTGGTCCATCGAAACAGGCGCCGGAACGGATGGGGAGTGGTGCAAAGTGACGATTTCGAACAGGTCGAGGGAGCTGTTGCGATTGGATCAGTGCTTTGAAGAAGGCGGGCAACGCGCCCACTTCGTTCGTGGTGGTGGATTTGTGTTTTCACTTCAGGGAGATTGGAAGGTTCAGGTTGCATCGAACCGCGCGTGAGGCCGAGCGTCGAAAGGCGTGTGGCCCCCCAGGCGGTGGGTGCTCGGGTTGAGCGGGCTGCGGAGGGGGCCGGGGTTCTGATGGCCCCCTCCGGGTGGGAGGAGTGCCGCCGTTTTGGAGCCGGGGGAGAAACGGTTGGCGCCTTCAACGATGAAGAGGAGCATGGCGCCAGCGGCCCTGAGGAACTGGTCAGCAAACGAGGGGTAGCCGCGCGCGCTTTGCGCGCCTGCGCCCCATTCCTGTTCTCGGGATGAAACCAGGTCTGCGGCTACCCCTCGTCAGTCGTGGGAATCAACGCCAGGACTTCCTCCGGCGTGTTCGCCGTCAACACACCTTCCGAAAGACGCTCCAACAACGCAGACTTGCGCACACCCCGAATCCGCTCCTCCACCCGCGCGTCCGGCACCC
>CAYQMG010000129.1:0-11083 GCA_964418585.1 uncultured Gammaproteobacteria bacterium
GAACTCAAGATCATCGACATGCGCCCTCGAGAAGCGTGTGCAAAGGCTCGAGTGCCCGGGGCCGAGTGTGTCCCTGCGGACAAGTTGGCGGATCTGGGGCTTCAGTACAGTCCGGGGACGCGGTCGTTGGTGTTGATGGACGACGACGGTCCGGCAGAAATCCCTGTGGCCGCCACGGGGTACAAGGGGGAAGTGCTGTTGCTCAAGGGTGGGTTCAATGCCTGGAAGCAGTGGGCACTGGAGACTCCGGAGCCACCGGGGCCGGAGGCGAGCAAGGCCGAGCGGGAGGCCTACCGGTTCCGGGCGGCCATGAACAGCGCCCTGACCGGCCGGGTGGCGCCTCCACCGCCTGCTGCGCCGGTGCAGCAGTACGTACCGCCGAAGCCGAGGAAGGGAGGCGGGTGCAGCGGCTGATTCGAGAAAGCCGGTGTCAGGCTCGATCAGAACGGGTGCATGACGGCCTCGAGGCGCCGGAAAGGCGTGCGGGCGGGGCCCGAAGAAAGGACCAGGAGAGTCATCCATGGTAGAAATCGACATGGTACGCAACAACTTGCAAATCGATCCCCACTTGACCATCTGGGGGTGGGAGATTCCGATCTACCTCTTCCTTGGAGGTCTTGCTGCTGGGATCATGATTCTGTGGCCACTCCTGCGGATGCAGCACGAGGGCAGTGACGACGCACGTTGGGCCCGCTGGTTGCCGTTCGCCGCTCCCATCGCCATTTCCATCGGCATGCTGGCTCTGTTTATCGACCTGGCACACCGGGAGTATGTCTTCCGGTTCTACCTCACCTTCCGTCCCTCATCCCCGATGTCCTGGGGCGCGTGGATTCTCATCGGGATCTATCCCGCCACCGTGCTCCTCGGCCTTTCCGGCATGACTCGAGACGAGGTGGAGGCCGTGGCGTCGTGGGGGCCGTTCCGGCTTCCGGGCCTGGGTGCACTGGTGCGTTGGGGGCGGACCCTGGCCGAAACCCACCGGCGAACGGTCTACTGGACCAACATCGTCCTGGGGATAGGCCTCGGCGCATACACGGGGCTTCTGCTCGGTACCCTGGCCGCACGACCGGCCTGGAACTCCACCGTGCTCGCCCTCCTGTTTCTCGTCTCGGGACTTTCCACAGGGGCGGCGTTCATGATGCTCTTCCCGGTCACCCGGGAGGACCATCACCTGCTCAGAAAATGGGATGTCGCCGCAATCGTGACCGAGTTGGTCCTCATCTTCCTCTTCCTGCTCAGCCTGGGCGCGAGCGGTGGGGCTCGAGGTCATGAAGCGGTCGCCCTGTTCCTCGGAGGACCCTACACCGCCGCCTTCTGGACTCTGGTGTTCGCGGTCGGACTCGCCACTCCCCTTGCGCTCGAGGTGCTCGAGGCCAGGCGGAAGCTCCAGCCTACCCTGGCCGCCCCCATGCTGATCCTCGCAGGCGGCCTCGCCCTCCGCTGGATCCTCGTACTCGCCGGGCAGGCGGTCTGATCCAGACGCACGGGCGTTGGTCTCTCCTTTTTTCCCCGCCTCCTTTGCCGGGCTCGGCCCGGGTCATCTCCCCCCAACGCACCGAAAGAAGCCGGGTATTCCCCCGGCCCTTGACATCCTCAAGGACTGTGCCACCATGAATGCCTTGCCGGAACGATTCCCGGAGGCCGCCCCTGTTCGGGCACCACGCCGGGACCGGGCAGGGTGGCGACAGCGGAGAGAGGCGCGTGGAACGAGTCAGCTCGAACGAACCGGCCGGGAACAGGTGGATGGCGGGCGTGTTGAATCGCGCTGCGGATCACTGGCCGTGCCTGGTCCTCGCCGGGCTCATGACCGTGATGGTTCTGCACGCCCACCACCTTGCCTGCGTGGCCGAGGACGCTTTCATCTCGTTTCGATTTGCACGACACCTGGCAGACGGCCACGGTCTGGTGTGGAACATCGGGGAACCGCCGGTCGAAGGGTACACGAATTTCTTGTGGGTCATTCTCCTGGCCGGCGCCTTGAAACTGGGTCTGAACCCGGGCGGAACGGCCCAGGTGGTGGGGGTCCTGGCAACCGCGGTGACGATGGCCTACCTTTTGCGGGCGGCTCGAGTGATTCGTGGTTCCAAACCCGGGGTGGGTGGCCTGGTGGCGCCCGCCCTGATGGCAGCATCCGGACCGGTGGCCACCTGGGCGACCTCGGGCATGGAGACGAACCTGTTTGGGGCGTTGGTGTTCGCGGCGTTCGTGCACCACGTGGAGGGAGTTCGGCGAGGCCGACTGAGTCCCGCCGTCCCGGTGCTGCTCTTTCTCGCTGCACTGACCCGGCCCGAGGGCGTGCTTTTTTTTGCCCTGCTCTGGGGCCACACGGTCTACCGGCTGGGCAAGGAGCCGACGAGGCGGGAGGAACGCGCGGATTTCGGTGTGTGGACTGCGTTGTTCGCGGTTCCCGGGTTCATCTATTTCCTGTGGCGATATCATTACTTCGGCTACTTGCTCCCGAATACTTTCTACGCCAAGACCGGGGGAGGCGTGGCCCAGGTGGCTCGAGGCGCGGGATATCTTTGGCTTTTTGTTCGGATCTACCTCGCCCCGGTGCTGCTGCTTGTGCTCACCTGGGGGGGGTGGCTCGTGTTTCGGCGGGCAAGGAGGAGGAGAGGGGGGGAACCGGCGGAGACACGCCTTGCAGCGCAGGCGGCGACCGGAGAGGTGCCTGGGGCGGCGAGAGGGGAGAGCGGAATAGGCTGGCAAGGCCAAGCCGCGTTGTTGGTGCTGGGCTACCTGGGCTACCTCGTCTGGGTGGGCGGGGACTACATGGCCATGTTTCGCTTCCTCGTGCCGATTCTCCCTCTTGTCTACCTTCTGATCCAGGAGGGATGGGCAGGGCTGTATCGTCGAGTGAACCGGCCCTGCCGATGGTGGCTCACCGTGTGGTTAGCCGTGATGCTGGTCTACACCGGGTTCCCAAGCATGACTCGAGCCCGGATGGAGGCGCTCGGATTTCCGGCCTGGGTGGTACGTTTCTACCGGAAACCGAGCCATATGCACGGCTATGCCGACGGCGTGGCGCTCGAGCGTTGGCACGCGACGCGCCTGGCGCTTCTGGGCAAGTTCTTCCACGTGTATGCGCGGTCTCCGGATGACTCGGTCCTGACCAACGCCATCGGGGCGATTGGGTACTATTCAGGTATCCGTGTGTATGGTGAGCATGGCCTTGTCGATACGCACATCGCGCACCTGGATGCCCCTTTTCTGGGGAGAGGGCTCCCAGGGCATGAAAAAGGGGACTACGCCTATCTTCTGGCGAAGCGTCCCACCTTTGTGATGATCAATCGGGGCCTGACGCGACAACCGGCGCCCAGAGCGACGCTGGTGCGCACCCGACCTCCATGGGTGCAGAAGCACCTCGAAGACTATGTGGCAGTCAGCATTTTGATGCGGGACCGGGAGAATCAGGAAGTGGGGTACTTCAATTTTCTGGTGCTCCGGGGGCACGTCCGGAAGATGGCAACCCGGGTGTTCGACCCGGGAGGATAGGCAGGTCCGGATGGTTGGGTGCAGCTTTGGCTGTGCTCAGAGCAATTCGGCATTCGACGGGAGGGGAGGGTGGTCGGCCGGATCCGGGAAGGCAAGATGGACGGCCTCGGAAGTGTGGGTGGCGGACGAACAGAACGGCGGCCGGTCATCTGGGAGGACGGGGGGAGGGGGGATGGTCCTGGGCTCGGCGGCGAGGGAACAGAACGGCGCCTGTTTGATTTCAGTGCGTGTTCGATGCGTTTTCGATCAAGATCACTCCGTTGGGGTCGGGATCGAAGGTGACTGTTCCACCGGAGACCTCGGCGGTAGCTCCGGTGTAGTCGTCGCGGAGGATGGAGCCGTCCGGGAAGTCGGTGGAAACGTCCACGGTGGTGGCGTCTGTTGCGCCGAGGACCACGTACACCACATCATCGTTCCAGGCGCGACGGAATGTGTAGGGCGTCTCTGCGATGCGGGTGTGGGAGCCGGCCCCGATCGCGCGGTGGGCCCTCCGGAATCGGCCAATTCGTGCCCAGTGTTCAAGCACGTCCGGGTGGTCGCCCCAGACGTAATCGGAGCGGGTTTTCTGGGTCGCGTCGCTGCTCGACGGTCCGTCTGGCCGTGCGTTTTCGTCTCCATAGAATATCTGAACGCCGCCCGGCGCCAGGAGCAGGAGTGCGCCGGCCCGTTTTTGTTTCTCGAGGTTACCTCCAGCAAATTGGGAGAAGAACAGGGAGGTGTCGTGAGAGGAGATGTAGCTGAGGACATTGAACCCGGGATCCTCATTGATTTTCTCGGCATAGGACGCATATGTGTTGTCGATGGCTGCGTAGTTCTCCAGGGCCGCGGCGGCTGCAGCCTGAAAATCGAAGTTGATGAGTGAGTCGAAGCCGTTCGAGAAGTAGGCGTCCTTGGTAACCCCATGAGGGAACACCTCTCCGGTCATCCAGAAGGGGTGCGTCGGGTCCGGATAATCGGAATCGGGGAACGCATCCTCCGGATGGGCCTCGCGCCAGGCCGCAAGGGCCTGATCTGCGGCCTCTTTCAGTTCTGCCCAGGCATCGGTCTCCACGTGCTTGACCGTGTCGCACCGGAACCCGTCGATACCGAATCGTTCCACCCAATCGGTAAGCCAGGCCACCAGGTAGTCTCGCACGGTCCACGATGGTTCCTCGACTGCGCGAGTATCCGGCTTGTTTGCGTAGAACGGGGGGAGGCCGAACCCGGTCGAAGTCGATTCGGTTTTGAAGTCGGGAAGGTAGGCGACACCCATGGTGAGAGTATCGGTGCCTCCCGGGTCGTAACCGCCGCCCAGGCCCGCTCGGATCCAGTCCACGCCCCACCAGTCTGCGAAGTTCTCGCTCTCGAAGTCGATGTAGTCGTAGTAGTCCGCGAGGGTTGCGTCCTCCCACCCGGGGAGGAGGACGTCAACACCGAACTCGTCCAGGTCCTGGATTGTGGCGTAGCCAGGATGGTTCATGACCACGTCCATGATCACCCGGATGCCGCGTCGGTGTGCTGCTTCGACGAAATCGGCGAGGTCTTCCTCGGTGCCCATGTTGGCGTCCATGCGGGTAAAATCAAGCGCATAGTAGCCGTGGTAGGCGTAATGTTGGAACTCACCGTTTCCTCCGACGACCCATCCATGAATCTGCTCGTAAGGAGCGGTAAACCAGATCGCGGTCACCCCCAGGTCGGTGAAAAATCCATCGCGGACTTTCTGGGTGAGGCCGGCAAGGTCTCCTCCGTGAAAGGTCCCGATCTCCTGGTCTCCGTCCGGCCTTCGCCCGTAGGATTCATTGTTGCCAGGGTCGCCGTCGACGAATCGGTCTGTGATCACGAAGTAGACCGTCACATTGTCCCAGGAGAACGGGTCCGGGACCGGCGTGGGGAAGGGGGTGGCCGTTGGGGCCTGGGGGGTCGATGTCCCGGTGTCGTCGTCCTCCTCCCCAGGACAGCCGCTGATGAGCCACAGGATCCAGGCGAAAAACAGGAACTGGCGCATTCGGTATGACACGATCGATCTCCTCGTGTTCTTGGCGCGTGTTCGATTTGAGAAGTCGTCAGCGGGCGACCTCGGCGAGGCCTCCACTCGATCGAGCGTCCAGTCTAGCATCGTTTTTCCCGCGATTCGAGCGGACGTGCGGTCTGGATCCAGGCGCACCGCTTCCCTGGGTGCCCGGCGGCCCTGGTTGGAGGGACGGGGCATTGCGGGCGACGTCTCATCCCGGGAACTCGAGTGGACGGGGCGACAGGCCCGGCTCCGCCCGAGCCAAAGGCAGGTGGTCGTATCCCAGGACACCTCCCACATCAAGCAGGGGACGATCGGTCTGGATGGTTGAACCTGTTGAATCAACGTGGGCTTCGTGGAACCGAACCACCTCGAGGCGCGGGTTTCGGACAGCAGGTGGGCGAGGGGGGGAACGTGCCGGGAGCACGTTTCGGGAACGCCTTCGCGGGTGAACAAGGACATCCAGAAGGCGGAGGGATGGGTAACCAAGTTGCCCGAGAGGTTCAGATTGCCCTCCGGCAAGTTCATCAAGGACATTCAGAAGGCGGAGGGATGGGTATCGTGTACGAGGCCTCATCCAGGGTGGTGTCCAGGGCGAAACAGGTGTCGGCACAGGGCGAGGGAGCGTTTGTCTTGCCCGCCGCTTTCATCAAGTTGGACAGAGTATCGATCCGGACCCGGTCCGAGGTGTCCCCATCCCCGTTCGGATCCGCGAGGAAGGCGAGCAGCGCCCGGTGCACGCCGCTGGCCGGTGCGTCCTCCGGAGCCAGTTCCGATTCCACGAAGTCGCTGACGTGAAACACCATTCCCAGGACCGTTCCCGGGGTCGCTGGAGGCCCGCCGGTCACCGTGGACATGACTTCCTCGAATTGCGTGGGACCGGAAATCAGTTCGTGCTGGTAGAACCAGACGTACTTGGGCTCTACGTGATACGCGGCTTGTGGGTCGTGAACCACGCACAAGGGGAAGCGGGTCCCATCGTTTTCCAGACCGCCCCCCTGGGTCGTGTAGATCACATCCGGATCGGGTGGCATGTCCGATACTTCGTCCTGATGATTCATGCAGAGCGAGGTCACCGTGTGCTCCCCCAGCACGTTTTCGACGAGTTCCCACATGCCGCCGGGCCCGTGGGCGGGACCGCGCCATTCGGGATCGTACCCCACCGCTGTCGCAGGATCCTCGTAGTCGGTACAGATCAAAGGAGATTCAGGAGGCGCGCACCAGAAACATCCCGTCTCCTCGCAAGTGCAGTCTCCATTGCTCAGGCAGGGCCGCTTGCCGCTTGTATCCCAGATTGGCAGGTTCGTGTATCCGTCGAACTTCAGAGGGTCATGGTGGACTCCATGATGATGGATGGAGAGTTCGTGCCCCGCCGCTTCCCATGCAAAAACGAGAGAACGGCAGGTGTCACGGATCGTCCCGCTCCCCACAGGATACTCTCGACCACCGTCGAGCGTGGTGTCACACTCCGCACCGGCGATGTACTCGACATAGGGAGGAGATAACTGCAACGTCAGCTTGTGGCCGTAGAGGTCGGCCAGGTCCACCACGTCCATCAACCCCCGCCACATATCGGCACTGTTGAACGGATCCTCGCTGTGGTAGTTGAAGTTCTCCGGCTCGAAATTGTCATGTTGTTGGAGGATATCCTGCGGATCGCAGTGGATCAAAACGAAACCTATCCACCCCTTTTTCGGTGGCGTGTCGTCGTCTCCAATGGGGGTGTCGTCGTCGCCGATGGTGGCGTCGTCGTCGCCGATGGTGGTGTCGTCGTCGCCGATGGTGGCGTCGTCGTCTCCGATGGCGGTGTCATCGTCTCCGATGGCGGTGTCATCGTCTCCGATGGCGGTGTCATCGTCTCCGATGGCGGTGTCATCGTCATCAGACTCGGTTCCGCATGCTCCGTTTCCGGCAACGTTCATCAAGAGCGTCATGAGAGCCAGGGTCAGCCACAGGGTTCGGGCCATCGTGCGCGGGCAGGCTTTCAGCGACATGTTTACCTCCTTGGTCCTTTGTTCGATGCCTGTGTGACATGACGGTCTCGAGGAAAGGCCGACCGGTAGCTGGAACGTCCTGGTGTTCCGCGAAGTCGAACTCGGTAGCATGTTATCGCAGCGAGTGTCCTGAAGTACAGCTTTTTGCGAGGGAAATCGTGTTGGGTGTCTGCGTGGGATCCTGAAGACCGAGTGCAAGCGTGAGAGGTTCCGGGGTTCCGTGTGAGGGCGAGGTACTTGTCGGGGTATCGAGCCGGTGGTCTCTCCTGACGGCTCCCTCGACCTGTTCGAGAACGTCCCGTTGGACGCCTCCCTGTCCGTTCTGGCGCCTGGTTCGAGGAGTCAAGGCGGTGCCGGCGCGTCATCAGTCCAGCAGTCCCTGGAGTAGACCTTGGTTGAAATGGGCTGGGAATCCTACCTCCTGCACCTTGTTGTTTTGGTCACCACAATTGAGGTCGCAGCAGTCCACGGAGGGTGGAAGGGCTGTCGCATGACCCTCTGCCATGAACCGCTGCGCCTGGAGTTCCGCGCTTGGCGCAAACCCCGCCGCTCGGCGGCGGGCCAGCGGCGGAGCGGCCATGCGCCCACGCCGCCGACTTCGAAGCGGACCTGGGATAATGGAGGAAAAGGGGTTGACACGCGGCGGGTCCTGGGGTATATACCGCGGTCGAACGTTACGACGATTCCCCTGTAGCTCAGTCGGTAGAGCAAGTGGCTGTTAACCACTGGGTCGGCGGTTCGAGTCCGTCCGGGGGAGCCAGACGAAAACCTACGGACTTTCCGGGGGCCGTGGTTAACGCATAGAGCGGGGGAAGTGGAGGGCTGCGAAACTCCGCTTCCCCCGTTTCTGCAAGGGGTTATGCCGTGGCGGACATCCCGGCCCATTCTTCGGTTCGAGAACGAACGCTTGGCTCGCACCCGCACCCCCCACGGTTGCAGGCGAACCCCACGCATATCCCCTTCGAACTCTCCGATTCTCCGTTTAATATCCCCTCTTGTTTAACAACCAGGTTGCGGGCGGGGTACCCAGACTTGAGATTGCGAACTTGTCAAACCATATTGCCACAAGAATTGGCATTACCCGTGATTGGGGAACTGCCATGAACTTCGATCTCTTCAGGTATGCTTTGCAACAGATACAACCATCTCATTGGAAGCTGTTCGAGGATCTGGCGTCGGCTTTCCTTGCAGTAGATTATCCTCAACTCCGAACAATGGCTCATCCGACAGGAGATGGAGGGCGTGATTCGGAACTTTTTCAGCCTGATGGCAAGCCACTTGTGTGTTTTCAGTATTCCATTTCCAAAAATTGGAAGCCCAAAATCACGCAAACCGCATCGCGCTTAGCCCAAGAGTTTCCTGATGTAAGGATGCTTGTATATCTTACCAATCAGCAAATAGGAGCTCGTGGAGACACGCTAAAGAGAAAGTTGCTTGATCTTGGGTTATCGCTTGATATTAGAGACATTAACTGGTTCCTGGAACGAGCCGAGCTAGATGATGCCTGCATGCATGCTGCTGAGTATTTCATTGACCGCATTGCACGCCCAATTTTATCTGACGAACATATTATCCACAAGCCTTCATCCCCTTTGACGTTGCAGGAAGCACAAGCCGCCCTGGTGTACCTTGGCCTCCAATGGCAGGATGACATTACAGATAAGGGACTGACCAAGCTTTCTTTCGATGCGTTAGTAAGAGCTGCTTTGCGGAAGACGCACTCTGACCACCGTATGTCGCGTAAAGAGGTACATGAAACGATTAAAAGCTACCTATCAGGGGTGGATGAAAACCGATTAACAACGTACGTAAATTCTGCGCTTAAGAGGTTAACTAAGCGGTATATCCGTCATTGGCAGAAGGAAGATGAGTTCTGTTTGACTCATGAGGAACACAAAAGAATACAAGCACTTCTAGCAAAAAAAGAAAACGAAGAAACGGCGTTCATCGAAGAAATAGAACGCCGATGTGAAGAGTATGTAAAGGAATTGGGGAATACCGGCGACGCAACACTTGCAGATCTTCTTGAACGCCTCCCAAGAGTGCTTGAAAATTTATTGTATCGTCGCGGCGAAATTTTTGCAACAGCTGTAACCACTGGCCGTTTGGAGCGCATTGGATTTGAACGACTCAATGATGTTATTCTAGACGACTTGTCCAAGAATAAACCCAAAGAAGCCAATGAAAAGTTTGTGCATTATCTCCCCAAGATCGTTAACGGGATTATTCGTGACCTCTTGGGGAATCCTTCTGAACCGGTACAAATATACCTAAAGCGACTTTCTAATTCATATACTTTATTCTCCTTCCTAAGGGAAACACCTGACGTTCAGTCCGCCACACGGAAGTTGTTATCACACGGTAAGATATGGATCGATACGACCGTTTTGCTGCCCTTATTTGCCGAACGTTTATATGACGAGGAAGGCCTCCACAAGTTAACACGCACATTTTCCGTGTGTCGGGAAACTGGTATCGAGCTATGCGTCACAAGAGGTATTGTACAAGAGGTTAACAGTCATATGAACAATGCTCTTGCCTGTTCTCGTTCAGCAGAACAGCCGTGGCAGGGGCGTACTCCATATTTATATTATCAGTACTTGGCTGCAGGGAACCCGCCAAGCGGATTTGGAAAATGGCTATCTTTATTCCGGGGCTCAGAGCGTCCAGAAGAGGATATAATACTATTTCTAGAAGATGTTTTGGGGATCAAACAGGTAGAATTAGCAGAAGAAGCACAAAAGGTTGAAGAGGAGCTTAGGTGGACCGTTAACGCCTTGTGGGAGGAGGCCCATCGAAAACGGCGCCAAAGAAAGCAGCAAGAAGATATGCCGACTACGGACTTGCTTATTAGGCATGATGTTGAGACGTATTTGGGGGTTATCGCCTTGCGTCAGGCAGAGCACGTAACGGAACTAGGATATAAACATTGGTTACTCACCTTAGACAGGATCGCTTGGCAAATTCGAGATCTTCTACGAGAAGGATTCAGAGATCGTGTTCCTCCCTCCCCATTACTGTCTTTGGATTTCCTGATAAACAATCTGACTTTCGGTTCAATTCGACGCCAGATAAATTGGCAACGAGAATTGACGTTACCCGTTATTTTGGATATCGAAATGTCAGAATCAATGCCTTTTAATATCGTGGAAATCGCCAATAAAGTGCGTAGCGATAATGAAGGATTACCTGAATACGTGATCAGAAGAAAGGTAAGAGATGCTATAGATCAGGCGAGGCGCCGTCGTGTTCTCTCAAAGCGTTTGGATGAATCGGATGATGTAAAATAACATTTTGGGGAAGTTGTTTCATGACTCAAGCGAATTGGCACAGATGCTCCCATATTAAGACTAATCAGTGAAAAGATTTCATTTCACAGCCCGTCTTGTTTAACAGCCAGGTTGCAGGCGGGGTACCCACCCGACGTTTCGAACTCCCCTCCGGCAGGTAACCCAGCGAAGGCCGGCGTCGCGACCGGCGGCCCGGCGTAACGCTAACCACCAGACAGCGGGACTGCCGTGGAACGGAAACCGTTGTGGGTGTCGCCGGCCCCTCCTTTATGGCGGGGTCTGAGGGATCTGCAGCGCTTCCGTTCGGCGAGCAG